>JAFQYM010000039.1 GCA_017406465.1 Kiritimatiellia bacterium
CTTGGGGCTTTTTACCAGCCGCTTCTTCAGGTTCGCCTCATACGGCGGCACGACATCAACCATGAACGTCTCCTTCAAGAGATCAATGTAGCGCCTTACCGTCATGTCGGATACGCCGAGCGATGACGCCAGCCGCGAGAAGTTGACCGTCTGCCCGTTCTCGTGCGCCAGCATCCTCCACAGCCGACGCATCGTCTCCGGTACAAATTCCCGCCAGAAGGAGAGGTCTCGCTCAAGGAATGTCGTGACGAAGGACTCAAGCCAGTTCTGCGCAGCCTTGTCGCTTCTGGCCAGATAGGCGCGCGGGAATCCGCCGCGCCAAAGACATCGCGTCCAGTCCGCGTCCGCCAGCTCGCAGAACAGGAATGGCGTGAGCCGGAAATACGCGATGCGTCCGGCCAGCGATTCCGAACTTTGCCGAAGCAAGTCGCGCGAGGCAGACCCCAAAATCAGGAAATGGCCATTGTCGCCCCATTCGTCACAAAGGCTTCTCAAAAGGGGGAACAGTTCAGGACGCCGCTGCACCTCGTCGATGCACACAAGTCGGTCTCTGTTCCTCGAAAGGAAGAATTCAGGATGCGCCAGCTTCTCAAGGTCAAATGGATTCTCCAGATCAAGATAAAGCGAGGTAGGGAACTCCGCCTGAATCATCTTGGCCAAAGTCGATTTGCCGCATTGTCTGGGGCCAATAAGCGCAACGGCAGGACTATCCTCCAAACTTTCGCGCAATTCGCCGTAAATATGCCGTTTGATCAGTTCTTTCATCGCTTTTACCTCTGCACATTCAACAGTTGTTGTTGAATTTGCGGATAGTATAGCATATAAACTCGCTGATTGTCAATCAATACACCACATTTCAAGCTTATCCCGTTTTTTCGGGATAAGTGTGTACCATATCAATATATTGACATAGCAACAAGGAGGCAGGAGAAATGAAATTACGGTGCGGACGAAATCCTATCCGTCAGTTCATGGCGAAACGCTTTCCCCTCTTCTACTCGTCTCCAAGTGCAGAAAATCGCCGCGCCCACAATGAGCGCGGCGGCAATAACAAGCTGCATTCCACATGCTCGATTAGCGCACCACCTTCCGCTTGACATCATCCTCCTTGACCATGGGCTGGACGGTAAAGTAGTTGACGCCAGTCTTGCTATATTCATCGATTCTCGCCTCGTCAGCGGCATCCCCCAGCTCCTGGCGCTCAGACAGATTCTCCTCTACAAGCTCGCTTGCCGTAAAGCTGATGTCGATGTGGGCATCGCATCCATCGTCCGTCAGCCGGGGTTTCCAGTTCACTGCGACCTCAACGTCCATCCCCTTCCCGATCCTGAACTTCTTAAAGGCGAGCGTTCCTTCAGGGACATCGGCATGCAGATCGACCGCGCCGTAGTCCTCTTTCATCCATTGCGTAATCTCCCTGACCATCCTGTTCGCCTTCGACTCCCTTTCGACATACAGGTCTCCATGCATCCGAATGGCATCGACCTGTTTGGTCGCGGGGAGCACCGAGTACGTCACCTCCGTGCAGTAGAACTCAGGCTCGCCAAGGCGCTTACGCCCGCTTGGGGCTACTTCATCAATCTCGTACACGCCAGTGTCGTCGTTTATCTTCCTGCTCGACGAGAAGCGGGCTCCCTTAAACTCATCGCCAATCGCCACACCGCCGACGGTGACATTTGTGTACGCCTCGGGGAACTTCAAGGTCGGCTTACCGTCCTTGTTCACCAGTATGAATCCGTCCTCGAACTTAACCTCCTTGTCTTTCGCAATCTCTGCCACATCTTTCGTAAGTTTGTCCAGCGCGTTTGTGAACGGAGTGTAAATCGGATTCGGAACATACTTCGGAATCTTGATCTCTTTCACCACCTTTTCAGTCGTCGTCTTCTTGACGGCGGACGAATGCCTGTTCTTGGACTTGTACTTAGAGTTCGTCCCATCCTTGGAAATGCGGGAAGCAACTTGTTCCGCCTTACTCTGGCCGTTTACCGTGCCATTATGGGTAAGGATGCAATAGCTTGCGATTACGGCCACGCCAGTGGCGAAAAGCCAGGAACTTTTAACGGATATCAGTGCCATTTTCATGTGTTTACTCCTTGTGAATGATTGTTGCGTTCACAAGCACTATACGCACAGCTATGGAAAATCTCCCGCGAGAAAAACAAGATTTTATTCTGCGTATTCCATTTCGACAGCTTCGATCATCTTGTTTACACGGTTCTTGACCTTGTAGATGATGTCGGGCGTAACGCCGAAAGCCGCAGAGACTTCGTCTATCGGACGATTTTCAAGCACATAAGCGCGGTAAATCTCCCGCGACTGCTGCTTCATCGCCACTTTTGTGAGGACATGTTCCACCGCCGCCTCGTGCTTGGCCTTAGCCCAGCTCAAGTCGACCTGGTCCTGTTGTTCGGAAGGAACGGATAGTTCTTCCGTCAGATCGTCGATCGAGCAGCGGTCGGCGGCATGCCGCGCCTGGTCCTGACGGTAAAGCGTAATCAGCTGACGGCGTATCAGGAGCGAGAGAAATGTCCGAAACCGCGCCTTGTCGGCATCGTACTTCCCCGACCTGATGATCTCGACAAGTTTGAGGTATACTTCCTGAACAACGTCGTCTGGGTCGTGCACATGGTCGTTCCACTCCACAAACCTGCGGATGGCGGGCGTGTAGAGATTGAAGAAGCGCACCCACGATGCCTCGTTCCCGCCCGTCACCTCGACGGCCAGTTTCTGAAGCAAGGTCAGAGACGTCGGAGGAAAGAAACTCACCGCCGAGCCCCCTCGTAAATGCCGTTGGCGCTGAACGCCGCGTCAAAATCATCGATTGCGGCAGGTGCAGATCGTTGGGAGAACACAAAATAGCCGATGGCTGCGGCAACGACAGCGGCAGCCCCCGCGAGCGCGAAAAGAACGCGGCGCTTCCGCCGCGGTGGCGCTTTCATATCCGCCACCCTCTCCGGCTCGGCGACAGGAGCGCTCCGCAGCGTTTCGACGAGCTCCAAGAGGTTCGTCGGACGCTCCGCCGGATTTACGGACAGGAGGCGCGGCAGAACGTCGATCCAACGATATTCAAGCGCCTCCAGCAGCTTGAACGCCTTGGAAGCAGGCGTATACCAGATTCCCGTCAACAAATAGACGAACATGACACCCAGCGAATACGAGTCCGACGCAGGCGTCGCCTCTCCGCCCCAGACGACTTCGGGCGCCATATAGCCCTGCGTCCCCATCACGAGGCGAGCGCCCGTCACAGCCTCCGACACCATTGTGTTGACGGCATTGACGTCGGAGCGAAGACGTTCCGAGAAAATGCGTGAAATGCCGAAATCAGAAAGAACGACATGCCCATTCGAAGAAAGGAGGACATTACCCAGCTTGATATCGCGATGGACGATGCCCTGCGCGTGAATGTAGTCGATGGCGGAGGCAAGATCCGCGAACCATTCAAAGACACAGTCCTCGTCGAGTTCCTCCGTCTTGACGTCCAAGAGCGTGCGCGGGCTGCCGTCCTCGGACAAAACAAGATCCATCACGAAATACGGCATGCCAGTCGCTTCGTCGAAGTTGAGGTCGAAGACCCGCACGAGATGCGGGTCATGAAGGCGCGCAAGCACCTTGCCTTCGGTTAGGAACTTGTTTTTCAGCAGATCGACGTGTCCGCCCTCAAGCGTGAAGGTCTTCAGCGCGTAGTGAACGCCGAGCTGCGTGTGCTCGACCTCGTAAACGGCACCCATTCCGCCTTGACCGAGAAGGCGAATGATTCGATAAGTTCCGATCAACTGTCCGGGTGCCAGATCCATTCTACCATGCCACTTGCTGATGACGTGAATTATACCATATTTTGCACTGCCTGTATCAACGCATTGTCAAAACGGGCCTTCGCTCCGAAAAATTGCGTAGTCGTCTCGGCACGATGCGCCGATTTATGGTATAATACGGCAATTTTTCAGGAGAAAATTGATGCATCCCTATCGTACACACACATGCAACGAGCTCCGCGCCTCCGACGCGGGCAAGACTGTCAGACTTTCCGGCTGGATGTTCCGCCTCCGCGACCACGGCGGCATCCTCTTCGTGGACCTCCGCGACCACTACGGGCTCACGCAGATCGTCGTCCATCCCTCGCGCAGCTTCTTCGGCCTCGTCGAGAAGGCGCACCTCGAATCCGTCATCACAGTGACGGGCGAGGTTAAGCTCAGGACTCCCGACACGATCAACCCCGAGCTCCCGACAGGCGAAATCGAAATCGAGGCGAACGAGCTCGTGATGGAATCCGCCTCGCAGGTGACCCCTCTCTACATTCCCGACGAAAAGGCCGACGAGTCGGAGGACGTCCGACTCCAGTACCGCTTCCTCGACCTTCGCCGCGAGAAGCTCCACAAGAACATCATTCTCCGTTCGGAAGTCATCCGCTTCCTCCGCGAGCAGATGTGGGAGAAGGGATTCCACGAATTCCAGACGCCGATCCTGACCGCCTCCTCGCCAGAGGGCGCGCGCGACTACCTCGTGCCGAGCCGCATCCACCGCGGCATGTTCTACGCCCTTCCGCAGGCGCCGCAGATGTTCAAGCAGCTCCTCATGGTCTCGGGCTTCGACAAGTACTTCCAGATCGCGCCGTGCTTCCGCGACGAGGCCGCGCGCGCCGACCGCAGCCCCGGCGAGTTCTACCAGATGGACATCGAGATGTCCTATGCGACGCAGGACGAGATCTTCGCCGTCGTCGAGGATGTCGTCGGGAAGACCTTCAAGAAGTTCTCGACGTGGGAGTGCACCGAGGCGCCGTGGCCGCGCATCAAGTACCGCGACGCGATGATGACGTACGGCTCCGACAAGCCCGACCTCCGCAATCCGCTCAAGTGGATCGACATGTCCGACTTCTTCGCGAAGGCCGACTTCAAGGCGTTCGCGGCGTGCGTAAAGAACGGCGGTCTCGTCAAGGGACTTCTCGTCAAGGGCATCGTCGGCGTCGAGACGAGGACCTGGTTCGACAAGCGCGAGGCGTTCGTCAAGGAGAACGGCGGCAAGGGTCTCGGCTACATCAGCTGGACGAAGGAAGGCGAGCTTAAAGGTCCGATCGCGAAGTTCCTCTCGGCCGACCAGCTCGAGGAGATGAAGAAGATCTCCGGCATGGAGCCGACCGACGCGCTGTTCTTCATGGCCGCCGACGTCGACGAGTGCAACCGCCTCTCAGGGCTCGTCAGGACCGACATCGCCGACCACATGACGAACGACATCCGCGAGCACAACGTCTACCGCTTCTGCTGGATCGTCGACTTCCCGTTCTTCGAGAAGGATCCCGAGACCGGCAAGATCATCTTCTCGCACAACCCCTTCTCGATGCCGCAGGGCGGACTCGAGGCGCTGAACACCAAGGACCCGCTTTCCATCGAGGCGTACCAGTACGACGTCGTCTGCAACGGCATCGAGCTCTCCTCGGGCGCGATCCGCAACCACCAGGTCGAGGTGATGTACAAGGCGTTCGAGATCGCGGGCTACACGAAGGACGACGTCGTCAAGAAGTTCGGCGCCCTTCACCGCGCGTTCCAGTTCGGCGCACCGCCGCACGGCGGCATCGCCCCCGGCGTTGACCGCATGGTGATGCTCCTCACCGACACGCCCAACATCCGCGAGGTCATTGCGTTCCCGATGAACCAGAAGGCGCAGGACCTCCTCATGGGCGCGCCAAACTACGTGACCGAGCAGCAGCTCCGCGAGCTCCACATCAAGATCCGCGGAACGGGCTCGGAAGTCGAGCAGAAGGCATAAGCCGTCTAAAATTCACGCGGGTCTTATACAGCGCCCGACCCTACGAGGACGGCGAGAGCCGTTATGTCGTCGAACTGCTCCGCGCCGGCCGTGAAGGCGTCCAGATCCCGCTCCATGTTCTCGACAAAGCCGACCGGCGTATCCTTTGCGTGCGCGGAAGCGAACGCCAGCAGCCGATTCTCGCCATACTGCTCGTGGTCTGACCGTTCGGCCTCGGTGACGCCGTCCGTGTAGGCCAGCAACATCGTTCCAGGCTCAAACGCAGCCTCCTGCATCGCATACCTATATCCGCCCAAGATCCCGGCGGCGACATTGCTCTTCGCCGGCAGGAACTCCGCGCCGCCGCCTGGCCGCACGACGACGAGCGGCATGTGCCCCGCGTTGCAGTACTCCAGCCGCCCGGAAGAGAGGTCCAGGCGGCCAACGAAAAGAGTAACGAACATGCATGCATGGTTGTCCCTGCAGAGAAGCGCATTAATGCGAGCGACAATCTCGTCCGGCGGCAGACCCATGTCAGCCGCCATGCGGAAACCCGCATCCGCCAGGAAGGTGAACAGCGCCGCTGGTATGCCCTTGCCAGACGCGTCGCCCACTGCGAAATAGAGCAGACCGTCCTTCTCATGGAAGTCGTAGAAGTCACCACCTACCTCCCGCGCAGGCCGCAGGATCGTCCCGAGGTACGGCGGCGTCTTGCGCGTCAGCACGCTCGACTGAATCTTCCGCGCGATTCCGAGCTCGCTGCTGAGACGCTCATTGGCCATGGTCACGCGCTGCAGCCGCGTCGAGAACGACCACGAGACGAAGAAGATGAGGCCAAGCCCTACGACCGAGAACACCGCTATCCGCAGGACGAGGCTATGCGCGCTCTGCAGTATGTTGGCCAGCGGGCAAACGAGCTCAACAGTCCAGCCGTTACTGGCCTTTCCGGCTATTATCACCGTGTCGCGCGCCGTCGCAGTGTCTGCGGGAGCGGCGACAAGCGGCATGCCCTCCTGCGAGGAAAGAACGGTGTAGGAGTTTGGATACGGCTTGATCGTCGCCACGTAGCGCGTCAAGTCTTCGAGCGAAACGTCGGAGGTGAGCACGGCGTAGACCTTTCCGTCCTTGTCCATGAGCGGAACGGAATAGGTGCACATCATCACCTCCGCGCCACCCTCGTCGAAATACGGTTCGCACCACGAGGATTTCTTCGTCTCCTTCGGAATGCGGTACCAGTCCATCCCATGGTACTTGAACGTCTCGCCGCCCTGCTGGATGCGCTTTATCTTGCCTTTCTCGTCCTTGTAGGAAAAGGCGGAGTAGTAGTATCCCTTCGACGGGAAGAAGTTCGGCTCGAAGGCGATCGTACTGCCGACTATGAACGGGTTGTTCTGCACGAGCTCACCCGTGATCCTGAACATGTAGTCGGAATCAGCAAGCCTTTCTCCCACGATCCAGGCCGAGTTCTCCACGGCGCTCTCGACCGACGCCATCTGGCGATCGATGCGACCAACCGCCGCCTTCACTACGTTCTCGACCGTGCTGCGCGCCTCGCTCACCATCATCCTCGAAGTGCTGATCGCGACAAAAACCGCAATGGAGAGGAACAGCGCCGCCGTGACGGCGACGACCGCAAAGTTGATTCGATCCACAGATTTCATGCTTGTAGTATAGCAAATAAACCAAGCCGTATCAACGAGCCCCACATCATCGGAAGTTGTACAATCCACAAGCCAAACAAACACTAAGCTCAGGCGGTTTATGGTATAATATGCGGCAAATGAACGACAAGCTCAAGTTCACGTTCAAGGCATGGCCGGTGATCGCAGCTGCGACCATCGGTTTGTGCTTTCTTACGCAAGGCGTCGCAAAGCTCTTCGGCATCGATCTCCCCGACCAGCAAAACATCGAGGTCGTTCGCTCGTGGCTGACTCATGCCTTCGACTCGGCAAAGCACTTCATGACATGCGCCTTTCTGCTCGCGCAGGTGCTCGTACTTCTACCGGCAATCGAAGAGTTCGTGTTTAGATGGCTCCTGTTCATGCTGCCCGCTCGCCGGATTGAAAGGCGAACGGCGAGAATCGCAATTCTCGTGATTTCCTCGGTTCTATTCTCCGCTGCGCACTATATCGCACAGCCCTTCCCGGACGCGGCGTTCATCGCGCTTTTCTTCTTCGGCCTCGCGCAGTGCTGGCTGTACAGGAAGACCGACCGCATCTGGTGCCCGATGCTAAATCACGCCCTCTTCAACCTGACAAACCTCGTCCTTCTCTTCGTCATTCCCGAGGGGAAGGAAGCGGCATCCATCCTTACTTGCGGTTCTTGAGCCGCTCGTAGATCTGGATATGCGTAGCGAACCAAATTTCGCCGCGCCGTGAATCCAGTTTCTTCATAAGTGCCTCGAAATACTCGAGACCCGGATCGAGCCAGTCGCCGCCGACGCCGTGGAAGTCCATATGCCCGACGCCGCCCGACTCGATGACGGCGTCGACATACGCCTCCATCTCGGGGATGGTCTTGCACTGGACGGGATATCCGTGCCAGAGCCAGCGCTCCACGAGGTTGTGACGCTTGTATGTCTCGGCGATTTCCTCGTCGGTTATCTCGAGTACACTGTGCATAGACTCCGCAGATGGAATCGCGAAGGAGATTGGCCCCTTCTGGCCTGGGCGCAGTCGCGCTATCGCAGCGTTGCACCCCGCAAGTTCCTTGTCAAGTGCCGCCTTGTCGGGAATCTTGCCGTGGGTCATCGTGTGGTTGCCGAGGAAGACGTACTCGTTGGCGTTCGACCACGCTGCCTCGTATTTCTTGAAAAGATCCCATTCAGGGCACACATAGAACGTGCCTGGAATGCGGTACTTCTCGAGAAGCGGAAAGACGTTCTTCGTCTGCGTAGGGCAGCCGTCGTCGAACGAGAGGTAGAACGCCGCCTTCTTCCCGTCCGGCCACGTGCCGGGCGGGACGGAAGACGGACATTCCGGCGACTTGTTCGTCACCGCCGCGGCCGCGACGAGCGCGACAATGGCGAAAAGCGCATTCATGAGTTACTTCGCGGGGCGAAGGATCATGTTCTTGAAGTCCGCGTCGGAGTGGTCGCCTTGGAGATAGATAGGCCCCGGCACGAACTCGTTCGCGTCGATCGCGCCGCCGGTAATGCCGACGACAGGCGCGTCTTCGATGATCGTAACGCCGTTGAGGACGACGGTGAGATGGCGCTTGTAGAGCGTGACGGAGACATGCTGCCACTCGCCCGCGGGCTTCTCGGCGGCGACCTTCGGCACGACGCGGCCGTAGTAGGCGGCCATGTTGTGCTCGTTCACGGGCTGGCCGTAGCTGTCGAGCACCTGGCACTCGTAGCGGCCGCGAAGATACACGCCCGAGTTGGACTTCTTCGGCACGCGCACGTCGTACTCGAGGTTGAAGTCGTAGAAGTCGGCGCGCTTGGACATGAGGTTTGCGCCACCGCCCGCCCAGGAGCCGTCGGGCTTGAGGCCGAGCTCGTTGGAAAGCACTCCATCCTTGAACTTCCAGCCGTTCTTGGCCTTCTCGTTCATAAGCTTCCAGCCGTCGAGACCGTCGGCAAGGAGGTCGATTGGCTCACCAAGTTTAGCGTCCTTCGTCGACGCAGGCTTGATGACGGGATTGCGCCAGCCCTCGACAGTCGTCTCGGGCTTGCCATCCTTCTTGACGGTCGTCGCGACGAGCTCGTTGCCGTTGACAGCACCCTCGAACTTGAAGCCCCACGGATGGTCGAACGTGATCTTGCCGCCGTCAACGACGACGTTGTTCATCGGTATCGGAGAAGCCCAGCGCCAGAGGACAAGCGCCTGCGCCTTGCCGTCCGCGTCGCGCGAGACGATCATGTGGCCGGCGTTCATGCTCTCGTAGCCGAGCTTGAGGCCCCAGTTGCCGACGACCGGATCCTTGGGATCGACGCCGAAGTCGCATGTGCAGCACCCGGCGAGGGCAAGCCCCGCCGCCAACGTAGAGAGTATTTTCGTGTTCATGCGCACTATTATACCACAAAATCCCCAATCGGTCACCGACATAGGCGACATAGGCGCTGGAGTTTCACGATTTTTCGCCTGTGCTCGTGCCGAGCTAAGCGGACGCGCGCGATTTGCCTTCTTGTGGCGCGATTCTTGCGCCCTCCAATCGTCGCGCCGAAACTCTCCTTCGCCGATTGCCGCCTGCAAGTCCGGCTCCGGCCGGGCAGCTCGCCTCGGGCGAACGCGTCGACTCCGCTCTTCGAGCTCTCGCCGCTCGGTATTCGCGACACTCGCCGGGCCGCGTCGCGGTGCAGACCGCGCCTAGGTCGCTCATAACGTCGCCGAGGCGACTCCCGGCCTGCGCCGGAATGCCAAAGCCGAGAACACAGACACTATCCTTTCTCTCTGCCGTTCGGTATTATACCCAACTGCAAAACTCAACAGAAGAAAGGACGCACAGTAGATAATCGCACAAGTGCATGGAGGACACGAGCCCAGCTCGACGACTTTATCAGAAATTGTTGATGGTTCCTGCTAATGCTCTTTGTCTTGGCGCTTGGATACAATCTCAAGAATATCCTCTAACATCTCCTTGTTTTCTGAAAGAACGCGACATAGTTCTTCAACTTTGTCGTGCCGGCATGTAGTCTCTTCGCTGTCCTTTGCAGATCCTTTTGTCCCTTCCATGACGCTTGACAACCCAGCAGTTATAATGCCCGTTGGAACTGCAACTGCTGCAATCCCAGAAAACGCTATAAGGGCTCCGAGCAACCGCCCAAGCGGAGTTATGGGATATATATCTCCATACCCGACAGTAGTCACCGTTGCCACAGCCCACCACAGTCCTGAAAAGGCGTTACGAAAAGCCTCGGGCTGAGCATCATGCTCGACAGAATACATCAAAAGCGATGTGACAAGCATCAATAGCACAACGAAAAACAACGACCCTACAAGCTCGCGTTTCTTTTCGACAATGACCGCACCAATTGCCTTCATCGCATCAAAATAGCGATTCAGCTTAAAGATTCGGAGAAGCCTGACAAGACGCAGCGCCCTCATTCCAAGCAAAGACCCTGGCAGAATCATCGGCAACCAAAACGGCAGAATCGCCACAAGGTCTATTGCAGCCATAGGCGACGTAATATATTTCGCTCTGCTTTTCCATGGTGACAATCCAGGACTTAGGAGATCTGCAGTAAAGATTCGAAGCGCATATTCAATCGTAAAGGCCACTGAAGCAATCTTTTCGATCGCCTCAAATGTCTGGGATGTTCCCGCTGAAAGTTCAAACGTCCCAGCGAACACGGCAATGACACTAACAAGAATAAGTCCTGTGATAAGCAGGTCAAACGCGCGGCTCATTGGCGAACTGCCGCAATCAGGCTGAATAATCTCAAATATCTTGCGCTTTACCATAAGTCTCCTCTATATGCCAGGCCTCTCGCGAAGCGTAACAAGGCAATCCATTATGCCCTCATAAAGCGCCTGTGTCTCCTCTTCATCGATAACGCCGTCAACAAGAGAATCATCAATCAACTTCAACATTGCGGCAAAATCATTCTGCGACTGCTGATTGGACAAAAGCCATGCTTTTAAGCGCCTGACCTCCTGCGGTTCAATCTTATTGTCAGCCAGAATATCATTCACTAAGCCCTGGAAATCCTGAATTGTACGCGCCTTTTCCGATTTCGCCCGCCGCACCAACCCCGCACTTGAATCTTCACGCGCCTTGATCAGCTTAGCCTCTTCCGCCAGTCTCTTTTCATACTGACGCAGTTCCTCTCTTTTTGCCCGCGACTCTTCCCGTTCCTGACGGCGACGCTCTTCCTTTTGCTGCCTAAGAATCTTCTCCTGTGCGCGCTTACGCTCGCGATCAAGCCTCGCCCGCTCTTTCCTTAATTGTGAACCCGCCATAACATCAATCGGCGAAATTTCTATTCTCTGCCGCCGTGTATATTCACTAATTCTTGAAAGGCGATTTCTGATGAATGAAGCCGCAGTCTCCTTTGTAAGACCAGATGGAACAATGCCATTGTTTATACGGCGAATGAATCGCAACTGGCTCTCGGAAGGTGTATCGGCGATAACGGCCTCAGTTTCAACTGAGCACTTCTTCGGGCTTTTTCTCCTTGTAACCAAAATAAAGCCGCAAAAGAAAAGCGCAAATAGCACAAGCGCAATAACATCGGCCTTCTCAAGCGAAGGAAATCTATCAAAATAGACTTTGTCTTTCACTTCTTTTGCCGCCTTCTCATACATATCTCGAACCGCAGGCTTTTCCTGCAAAGAACGCGGCAGCCGATGATATTCAGATATAACCTGCTCGTGACAACTGTTTCGCGACGCGAAAGTCAAATGATGATAATGCCTCGTGGCGCGATTGTATTTTGCCACATAAATGCCAGCCACAACAGCTGCACACAAGCACAATAGCAAGAGTTCTATCTTCCGTACAGGCGTCATTCGTCTTCCTCGTCTTCAGCCTCGCCCGTCTGGTCAATGGCTTCACCTTCAAGTTGAATGCCACTCTGAGACGCTCTATATTCTTCTGCGACCATAGTCCTATTGAATGTAGCCGTTGGGTCCGTTTCCTGCACCACACGCTCAATGTCATCAAGTGAGACACGGAAGAACTCCTTCCGCGGATTTATCTTGTTGACACGGCAATTCTCCAATCGTTTGTGCAACGCCGACTCCAACCCGACAGCATCCTCTGAGAATATAAAGCTATGGACATCAAACTGGAACGGCACACTTGCATCGCCAAGTTCATCTACACGCTCTTGCGGCTCAAGGCGACGCGTCATGCCCACCTTGAATACATCGGGGCCAAAAGAACCCAGGTTGCTAATTACATAAACAGTCCCTGCTTTCCCGTTTTGCCGCTTTGCTATTTCTTCACGTTGCACGGCAACTTCGCCAAGGCTGGACTCCACCTTAAGGATCTGTGCATCTATAGCTGCCAAGGCCTCTGTTGTCTCAGCAGACTGTTCGCCACTCTTCGCAATCTCCTCTGCAGCTTTCTCCGCAGCTTCCTCGCGCAGTACACGAAGCCGCTCTTGTTCGACAGCAAACTTCGCCTCCTCCTCTGCCACCCTCTGACGTTCCTCCTCAAGCCGCAGTCGTTCCTCACGCTCCTCCCGCATTTTTTCGCGAAGCGCCATCTGCTCTTGCCGTTGCTGTTCCTTGCGAAGATACCAAAGATACTCAACCTTGACAGCATCTATACAAAGTTTCTCCATTTCCCCAAGAAAAGCCGAGATCGTCGGTCGTATCTTCTTGTCCCCTTCTTCACTGTACATTTGTTGCACTTTATACATCAGCTTCCCAATCTTGCTGATAGCATCTTCTTGTGCCTTGTATCTAAGCTCGCCCAGAATAACCCTAAGTTCCAGTTTCAAATAAAGCACTGTAACGGCAAGAAGTGATTTTGTGGACTTCGCCTGATAGCGCGACGAGAACTCTTCGCAAAGTGCATCTATACGCCGGGCGATCTGCTTCGCCTCCTTCCGCAGATCAGGAATGGACATTGCCTTCAAATCCGTTTCGCCGACAGGATCAAGAAGGTTTTGGTCTGCCAGCGCTGCTTCTGCATGAATCACCTCGATTGGCGTTTCATCAAGATGAAGCCAATTCGCTATACAGTATTCGATGGCATCAAGATTCTTCTTTGCCCTTGAAAACTTTTCAATGAGCGTCGCATACTTGCCCTGCGCCACATCATACTTCTGGACAAATTCCAACGCGCCATCACGTCGAGCTGTCAATTCGGCAATCTCTTTCTGGAGCTTCATTTCAAGCGCTGTTTTTTCTTGGAGAATCTGTTCCTGCTGCGCATTGCGATCAACGACTTCCTTCTCATAGGCGGCCCACTCTCGCTCCATCGTCTGCTCGAATTCAATTCGCTTGGCTTCTAACTGCCTGTCAAAATCGGCACGTTCCATTTCTATCTGCTGCCGAACCTCCGTAAGTTCCGCATAGCCATTTTCATTGAAAAACTTGTCTAATTCCCCTGCATGCGCCTCTGCGGCTTTCTGCGCTTCCTGCGCAGCAACAATCTCCCTGTTTACACGTTCAATCTCGGACTTTAATCGTCTATCCTCAGAATCCACGCTTCTCATAGTCCAAAACAACGCGACCATCCCCAAGAGGGCCCCGAAGATTGCGACACTAAGTAACTCCAAGGAGAAAATAGGACATAATGCAAACGCAATCGAGATGCCAACAATTATATAATGTTTGCGTTCCATGTAATCCCTCAATTTATTCAACAGCTGTAGAACATTCTTATTATACCACAAAACCACTCATGGTAGAGTGGCAAGATTTTGCAAAATATAAATCTCGGCAGATTTGCCGCGCACGAGCGGCAAGGTCGGATTAGTGATGTTTAGGGTCGATTAGGGGCAGATCAGAGTCGGCGTAGCGGCGTGGAAAGTTAAGGCGCGTGCGCGGTGGGGCGTGTTTTGGCGCAATGCGTTTTCTGCCGCATGGCTATCGCCAAGCCGAGCCGATGGTCGCGGGTGAGGCAGGCGGAAGGTCGCAGGCGTAAGAGTGACTTGCGTACGCAACCAGTGATATGCGCCGAGGCACGGCAGACTAAACTCGGTTCATTGTCTGATGTGTGAGAGCCGTCGCGACCCTGTAGCCGAACGAGAGCCACGCGAGCCATCGGGCGGCGCGGCGATTTTTAGCCTTAAGCCGAAACATCCCCTCCGCGCACGCGCTTCTGCGTTACAAACTCTCCCCCTCTACACCTCTACACGGCTAAACCACGCGACGGAAGCGCACCTATCAACCGTCAACTTTCGGAGGTGGTCGGACTGGCGGGGATCGGACCCGCGACCCCAACATTAAAAGTGTCGTGCTCTACCAACTGAGCTACAGTCCGAGGTCTGAAGTGGGGCGTATTATATCAAATTGTCCGTCGTAAGACAATCGCGGTCCTTGCAGGGAGATAGAGCTTTATCTGCTGGATGAGCTCGCCGCGGTCGAGGACGAGGGACGGGGAATAAGTCATCCCCGGCATGATGCGGCCCTGGCCTTCGAACCTCGGCTCGTCGGTGTCGAAGACGTGCTTCCAGTCGGACGCCGGCGGCACTATCACGCCGTAGTCCTCGAACGACTTCACCGGATTGAAGTTGAAGACGAAGAGCAGGTCGCCACGCACGAACGCAAGCACCTTGTCAGGCTCGTTTGCCACGAGCTTTGTCGGGATCGCGCTCGCGCCGCCACCGAAGAGCGCACGAGACTTCTTCAGTACCGCGAGCATCGTCTCGTCGAAGTCGGCGAGCCCCTTGAAACGCAAGTTAGGATCGTCCCTTAGCGACCACAGGCGCCTGGCGTGATGGTAGCTCCAACCGTTCTCAGCGCGCGGGAAGTCGATCCACTCGGGGTGGCCGAACTCGTTGCCCATGAAGTTGAGGTACGCGCCGCCGTTGAGCGCGGCTGTCGCGAGACGCGCCATCTTGTGGAGCGCGACAGCGCGGTCGGTCTCGATGCAGTGCTGGTCCTTGGCCATGCCAAAGTAGACAGCGGCGTCGGCAAGCTGGAAGAAAAACGTCTTGCCACCGACAAGCGCCTGGTCGTGCGACTCGACGTAGGAGACGACCTTCTCCTCGGCGCGCTTGTTCGTGAGTTCCCAGAATATCCCCTCCATCGGCCAGTCGTCGTCGCGCACCTTCTCGGCAAGGCGGAACCAGAAGTCTGGCTCGCCCATAGCCATGCGGTAGTCGAAGCCGATGCCGCAGTCCTTCGCGCTCGCCGCGACGCCCGGCATCCCAGAGACATCCTCGGCGATCGTGATCGCGCCTGGGTGTGACTCGTGGATGACGCGGTTCGCCATCTGGAGATACGCCCATGCATCGTCGTCGACCGAACCGTTGAAGTACATGCCGTAGTTCGTGAACGCATCGCCCAGACCGTGGTTCCAGAAAAGCATCGAGGTAACGCCGTCGAAGCGGTAGCCGTCGAAACGGTACTCGTCGAGCCAGAAGCGGCAGTTCGAGAGGAGGAAGTGGATGACGTCGGTCTTGCCGTAGTCAAAGCAACGACTGTCCCAGGCGCGGTGCCAGCCCTTCGCCCCAGAATGGAAATACTGGTAGTCGGTTCCGTCGAATAGCGAAAGCCCGTCGCGCTCGTTCTTCACTGCATGAGAGTGGACGAGGTCCATGATGACGCGAAGCCCCATGCCATGCGCGGTGTCGACGAGCGACTTGAGGTCGTCGGGCGTGCCGAAGCGCGAAGACGCGGCGAAGAAGGAGCTGACATGGTAGCCAAAGGAGCCGTAATAGGGATGCTCCATGATCGCCATGAGCTGGACGACGTTGTAGCCGGCCTTCTTGACGCGTGGAAGCACATTGTCGCGGAACTCGGCGTAGGTGTGGACTCTTTCTTCCTCGCCGCCCATGCCGACATGCGCCTCGTAGATGAATGGCGTCTTGAGCCTGGTCGTTGGAGACGGGTTGCGCCACTTGTACTTCGACTCGTAGACCTGGGCGCAGAAGAGGTTGGTCTCGGGATCCTGCACGACGTAGCGCGCATACGCGGGGATTCGCTCGCCGTGCCCCCCTTCCCAGCGCATTTCAAGACGGTAGTTGTCGCCATTCTTGATAAGCCCTGCGGCTACCTTGCACTGCCAGACGTCGGTGTTCGGCAACCTGAAGCACTCGAAGCGAGGGTCGATCTTCCACTTGGAGAAGTCGCCCACGAGCCACATGCTCGTCGCGTTCGGCGCCCATTCGCGGAACACCCACCCGCGCTTCGTGCGGTGAAGCCCGTAATATTCGTGCGCAGAGGCCCAGTCGGCAAGAGAGCATTTGCCCGCCGTAAGTTCGCCCGCGCGGTCGAACGCATGCTGCGAGCGCCCGCGTATCGCCGCCTCGAACGGCTTCAGGTATGGATCGTCGAGAAGTCTTGCCATATCGTCTCGCCTCGATTACTCCTATGCCTCCTTCTTGACGAGCGGGCGGTCGAGCATCTGCTCGTAGAGCTTGATGTACTCCTTTGCGCAGGCCTCGTGGTTGAAGCGGCGGCGAGACTCGGTCATAATGCGGGAAATCTCCCTCGCGCGAAGCTCGGCGCTTTGGTGGAAGAAGTCCATCGCCTGGTCCATCGCCCAGAAAAGCCCGTTCGAGTCGTAGGTGTCGAAGACGAAGCCGTTGCCGGTCGAAGCCGCCGCGTCGAGCATCTCGACTGTGTCATGGAGACCGCCGGTGTTGTGCGCGACCGCGAGCGAGCCGTAGATCGGCGCCTGCATCTGCGGAAGACCGCATGGCTCGAAGAGCGACGGCATGAGCGTGAAGTCGGACGCCGCAAAGCCGAGCGCCGAGAGACGCGCGTCGAAATTGTGGACACCGAGGCGGGTATGGATGTCGTGGAAGTTCTGTATGTCCCAGAACGGCTGCTGGTACGGGCCGTTCGCAATGATCGCGAGCTGCGCGTCCGGATGCTTCTCGAGGAAACGATACGTGATGTCGGTGAGGAGCTGCGGGCCCTTCTGCACTGGGTCGAGGCGGCTCGGCCAGAAGAAGAGCGCCCTATCCGCGTTCTCTTCAAGCCCAAGCGCATGCTGGAGCGCGAGCTTGTTCTTGCGCTTCATCTCCGCATGGTTCTCAGGGCCATACCTAAACGGAATCTTCGCGTCCGTCTGCGGGTTGTCGGCAGAGTCGGGCGCGTTCAAAATGCCCGCCGCGCAGCCGGCGTTGTACTTGTTCCTTATTTCGCTCCTGATCGAATCAGGTATGAACGAGTGCCAGCCGTTGACGATCTCCTTCAGGAACGTGGGCGACACCGTGTTGATGAAGTGCGCGGCAAAGCAGCCCGACGCCTGGAGGTCGATCATGTTGTTGTTGC
Organism: Kiritimatiellia bacterium; assembly: GCA_017406465.1. Lineage (GTDB taxonomy): Bacteria > Verrucomicrobiota > Kiritimatiellia > RFP12 > UBA1067 > UBA1067. Next base: position 17,583 of record JAFQYM010000039.1, read on the forward strand.
GGCTCTCCTCGTAGTTGTAGGGCGGATAGCCGTAGTAGAGATGCATCCAGAACTCTGCCGCGTCGATGCCGGCGTCCTCGATCTGCGCGAGCGTCAGTTTCTGCGTGTGGATGTTGTGGACGGTGAAAAGGCATGGAATCCCCTCGCGCCGCGCCGCCGCGGGAACGAGCCCCGTCATCCAGTCGTTGCAGTGGATGAGGTCTGGCTGGACGCGCGGGATGATGTTGTTTATCACCTCGCGCTGGAACGCGAGCGCAAGTTTGATATTGCCGTCGCCGCGCGAATACACGGTGTCGCGGTAGTAGAAGCAGCGGTCCTCGGCGAGGTGGATGCGCTCGTCGGGGAGGTGGCTCTTGTACTTCCTCAGCTCATCCGCGACGAGTTGCGCCGTCTCGACGTGGAACATGCGCCTGTAATGCGGTAGCGCGACATGGACGTCTGCGCCAAGACTATGCAGCGCCTGGACGAGTGACGCCGACACGTCCGCCATGCCACCGGCCTTCGCAGACATCTTGCCCGCGAGGTTGCCCATTCCCTCCGGAAGATAAGTGATCTCCGGAGTGACAATCAAGATTCTTGGATTTTTCATCTGCTCCTTGCCATGCTGTATTGGTATATTCCCGTCTTGCTGCGGACATTATACCAAAAGCAGGCAAAAAGTGGAACAGGTAAAAAATGAAAAACCGCCCTCAGGCGGAGAGGTGGCTGCGACACCACGCACCGCCGTGGAAACGAAGCGCGAGAATCGTGGCGAGCACGGCGAAAAACGCGGGCATTGTCCACCAAAGCGCTATGAGCGACTTGTGGCACATGGCGATGGCAATCACCGCAGGCATCCATAGGCAGATGTCGCAACCGAGCTTCGCGCACATGACGAACTTCACGTCGCCGACGCCGCGCAACGCCCCCTCGAACACCAACCCCACGCCCTCTCCAATCTCGCGCAAGAGCATTATGAAGAACAGCGTGCGCACGGAAGCGCACCATGCGTCCATTGAAAACGCCGCGTCCGTAGGATAGAAAAGCGACGCTATGGGACCTGCAAACGGAAGAAGCACGGAATATACCGCAGTCAATATCACGATGCAAAGAAAGAGCCCCGTGCGAACAGTCCGCCTGACGGCCGCCGCATCGTCCGCTCCGTGATTGCGCCCGCCTACGATGCTCATGCCGTCGGAAACGGCGCACATCGTGCAGTAGAAGACGTTGTTGACGGCAAACACCACGTTCGCAGACCCCGCGCCAAGTGCATTATATCGCCCGAGGACAAGCGTAAAGACAGTAAACGCGACGCAGGCGGCAAACGAAGTCACTCCGTTGAAAGAGCCAGTGCGAAGAATCTTGCCCATCAGCGGAAGATCGGCCTTAAGCGCACCATCGCGCCAATGTGCGCGAACGAGCGCATCGCGGCAGACAGCCGCGCCTTGAAGCACCGTCACCGACGCGAGTGAAATGACACCCGCGATCGCGGCGCCCGCGTTACCCATCGCGGGGATCGGACCACAGCCGCCAATAAACACTGGGTTCACGGCGATATTTACGAGAACGCCAACTATTCCGCAGGCCGAAACCCAGCCCGTGCGTCCTTGCCCGGTGAGAAGTCCGCCAAGGACACCATTCAGTATCATGAAAAAGCCGCCTGGAACATAGATTGCGATGTACGCCTTCTCGCCAGCCGCGACATCAGGAGCGTGCGCGGCAAAATCGACAAGCGCGAACGCGGCAAACACGAGCGCCACCAGAACCGGAATCGAGAAGATGGAAAGCCACACTCCCTGTGCAAACGCACGCACCGCATCGCGCCCCTTTCCCGCGCCGTGCAGCTGCGCGACATAGACCGACGTGTAGCCGACAGTCGCGGAGATGAGGCAGACGAACATGACGGAGACCATTGTAGCCGAAAGCGACGCCTGAAGCGGGGCACAGCCACGCTGGGAAAGGAGAAAGCGGTCCCAAATGCTGTTCGCCGCGTAGACAAGCTGCATAAGGGCAAGCGGCAGAACGACCTTAAGCGTCTCCTCGAAGCCACCTCTCACCTTGATCTCGCATTTGCCGAACATGGCGATATTATATCATTTACTGAACGGCGGAAAGGACAAGACAGTCGATATCAGGCAGCAAAGACTAGTACAAGAACCCGAAGAGCCACAAGGGGATTCTGCATCCCCGCCCGACTTCGATGCCGTCCAATGCGAGATAGCTGTCCGGCAAGTCCTTGATCTGCTCGAACGTTTTTCTTTCCCCTCCTATTTCGAAAAGATGTCGTCCGTCGACAATGCTGTCACCGCGCGAAGGGAAGGCTGTCGTATTGCGAACCGAAAGCTGGTTGTTGAAAAACACTTCGCGGAGCGTTCCCTTGTCTGGATCGGGCGTAAGCGCGCACATCAAGTTTGTGTTGTCGCAAAATAGCTTGCTCGGCGAACAAAGGCGCTTCAAGGCATCGGCGTCTTCCGCCAACATTCCGACTAATCCTGCCCGGCGGAGTGCATGCAAGACCTTGAGCCCCTGCTTGCGATCCATTTCAAGGCCCTGGCACAACTTGGAATTGTTCGGCGTCTGAGGGGTTGATTCTGCAAGTATCGTCAGCATCCTCCTCGCTTTGCGAATGGTTTCCGGCGTGACGTCCTCGACCTTGGGCAAATCGACATCCAGAACCTGGTTCACCACCTGAAGAAGTTTTCGATGGAAATGCCGAAGGTCCTCGCGATAGAACGGATAGTAACCATGCTCAAGATACTGTTCGAACTTTGGCACGACTTTTACAGTTGAGACAACCGCCTCTGCAATGGACACATGATTTTTCAGGATGTCGCCCAGTTTCTGAACTGGGAATCTACCACACCCCTCAAACTCCAGAAATTCCCTGAAGGACATTCCGGCAAGTGAATATTCCACCTGGCGGCGCGAAAGATCCGCTTTCCCTTGCGCAAGGCGCAGAATCGAAGATCCCGTATAGGCAATCTTCAAGGTCTTGAAATTGTCATACAAGGTCTTGATCAGATTCTGCCAATCTGCGAGATAGTGTATTTCGTCGATGTAGATGCTTTCACCGCCGTGTCTTACATGATGCTGGGCTAGTTCGTATAACTCCTGAGCGTTCAGCCACACGTTGTCAACGGAAACATAGAGCGCTGAATCCGATTCATTTCGATTCTCTCTCAAATGCTGAAGAAGCATCGTCGTCTTTCCAACTCCGCGAGGGCCGTCAAGGGCGACCACCCTTGAATCCCAATCAATCTCATCAAAAAGATAGCGATGAAACGACGTTTCGGTCTCGCGAATGCGATCAGCGGACATGTCATAAATCATTTGAACGCTCTCTTCAGTCATGGCATTGCTCTCCAATGTGTAGTTTGCAAACCACGTAATTTCGCAATTATCGTGGTTTTAAAACAACGATATTGTATCATATCACGCACAAGGGTGCAAGAGCACGTCTCAGGAGAAAAACGCGGCGGCGCTGGACAAAGGCCAACGCCGCCGCACCAACACAGGGAGATAATAAGGGGGGACTCCCGGTGCGCAAATCGCCGTTATCTGACTATGATGACAGTGCCAGCATTGCCCTTCTTCGTGACAGTGACGGCGTAGCTACCGTCAGGCTGCTCGACGTCATATTCGACCTTGTAGCCCGTCGACGCTTCGCCGTTAACCTTCAAGTAATCGAACTTGCTGTCATTGAGACGCTTGCCCGGATGGTAGAAGACGACGGGATAGGCGACGCCAGGATTGATCTTGCCGGATTCGCGGATGTCCAGCGTGCCGGCGAGCGTGACGTTGAGATACTGGTTCCAGCCATAGCTCGTGTCGATATCCGACATCTTGAGATATGTGTTGTCGCCGTCGGCGTGGATCGCGATTTGCAGCGTTCCGCCCTCGTCCATCAGGAAGTTGACCACGCGCTCCTTCGTGCTGACCATTATCATTCTGCCGCGGCGGCCGCCGTCATAGGAGAGGTAGCCAGGTGCCAGAACGCCGTTCGTCGATACTACGTAGCCCCAGTTGGCGATCTCGTTAGCGCCCATCTTGGCGAACTGGTCGTCGTTGCAGTCGCCGACCCAGACGGTGTTGTTGAACATGCCTGTCTTGAGCTGGCAGTTGCCGCCAATGCCGCGTACGACGTAGTCCGCATTGTGGCTACCCGTGCTGACTTCGCCGGTCTTCATGTCTATGACGTAGTTCGTCGCCGTGCGCGCCGACTTGAACGAGAAGGTGTTGAACGGCCAGACGATGCGACCCGTGAAGTTCGATAGCGCGGCCGTCGGCTTGGAGCCGCCCATCGCCCACACGTCGAGCATAGGCGCCCAAGGATCGTCGTTGCCCACCGTTTCAATCTCCGCCGTGAAGCGCTCGTTCGTGTTGTTTGTGTTGTCTGTGACCAACAAGGGACGGTGGACTCGGAGCGTGCCGTTCTTCACCGAACCGTTGCCGCCAATTTTCATGCGGACGACGCCCGACACGACTGTGAGCGTATGGCCGTCGAGATCAAGATCGCCATTGAGCAGAACGGCGTTGACGGTCGCGTCCGCCGTCAGCGTCGTGGCCGAGTCTACATAGACGTTGTCGAGCGATGTGGCGCCGTCGAAGCCCTGCTTCATCGTCTCGGGCGCGAGCACGACGACGACATTGTTCGAGATCGTCGCGATGCCCCTGTTGCCGCTTGCGTTCCCAAACGAGAACTCGGGCGCCACCTTTATCTGCGAGGGATTGTTCTCGTATGTGCCCTCGCCGCCGATTTGGGTGATGCCGGAGACGTCGGTGAAGGCGACGAGACCGTCGGAGGAAAGCTGGCAGTATCCGAGGTCGCCGATGTTCTCAAACCCGCCAAAGGTAATCAGGTTCGCTCCGGCCGGCGCAATGTTGTTGATGCTGCGCCCGACTTTGAGCTTGCCTATCTGGATGCCCGTCGTAAAGTAGGGGGTGAGCTTACCGCCGGTCACGAGCGAGAGTTCAAGCTGCGAGTTGTCCGCCTCGCGTGGATAGGCGAACCCGGCCGAATTCTCGAGCACCAGGCACTTGAGTCCGGCAAGCGTGTTGAAGCACACGTCGTCTGCCGTTCCCTTGATGGACACAGCGTCAAGCACAAGCGTTCCATTGCCCGCGCCGGACATTGTCAATGTCGGAGCCGTCATGCCGCGGACGGAGGAAAGGCTCGTGGAGCGGAAGGTGTAACGGCTCGCCGAATCAATGGTAATCGCGGCGAGGGCACCCGGGCCTGCGTCGAGCGACACCACGTTTTCGGTCCTGCCATACGCCGGGAATACGACCGAGCAGCCGGCCGTCGGATAGCCGCCCGCGCCCGTATCGGCGCTCGTCCACATCGCGGAATCCGTCCAGGCGCCCTTGCCGCCCTTCCAGGTGTAGGTGGAAGTGTCGGCGAGTGTCTGGGCGGTCGACGTCGTTACACGGACCCACTCGATGTCGTTGTAGGTCGTCGTTGCGCGGATCGCGACGAAGTAGGAGCCGACTGGATTCGTAATCGGATCGAACACGGCCTGGTCGCCGACAGGCTTTTCCGTGAGATTGACGGTCTGTACCACAGCGAGGTTGTCAGCAGACGTGCCGACGAGAAGCTCGACCTTCGTGGTGCCGATGCCCCATTCGGTGATCGAGCCGGTCACCGTCATCTGGCAGTTCTGGACTGCGATGGAGAGCGTATCGGAGAAGCGCGTCGAGGCCTCGACGGTGAAGGAGTTGGTCGCGGACCACGCCGTTGCCGATAGATTGTTGACGGCCTTGTAGGCGTAGTAGTAGGTCGCGCCGGGGGTGAGGTTGTTAAGCGTGTCCGAGAGATCCGCCTTGTCCATGAAGGCCGCCGGGCCGACGGCTGTACCGCCCTCGACGTTCGCCGACGTGCCATAGTAGAGCGTGACGTCGGCGGACGTGGCGCCGGTGCCGAGGTTGGCAAGGCGCCCCGTGATCGTCGCCGTCGTGCCGGAGAGCGTCGCGCCGTTCGAGCGGATCGCGAGCGGCTGCACGCCACCCACGGCCGTGACGTCGTCCATCGTGACGAACGAGGTGGACGCCATCGTGTCGTAGCAGGCCTTGACCCAGTCGGCGGACTCGGCGTCGCGATGAATACGGATTTCGTCGAGCGAGCCGTTCCACTTTCTTTCGCTCCCTTTGAGAGAGCCGATCCAAAGCTTTTCCGTTGGCGTAACGACATTGTTGAGCGTTTTGCTATACGCCAGGGCGCCGTTGACGTAGAGCTGCGCATTCCCATCCGCATTGTAGACGACGGTCAGATAGACGTTGCCCGAACCCGGGCCAACGCCGCTTGCTGTGTACTGATATTGGCTCTTGGATGACGAGCCAACCGTAATTTCGTCGACGGCGTTTTGGATTGTCAGTTCCCAACCGGCCGTTTTCTGCCAGTCCGACATGCAGGAAAGCATGCGGGCACAGCTGGCAGAGGAGCCGTCGTACTTCGACCAGGTGGAGACGGTGAGCGTGCTGCCCTCGCCAAGCGTCGTCCACTTGGAATCAACATCGTAGCCGAGCGTCGCGTTGTCGGCGGCCTTGAAGCACGTGCCGACGCCGAAGGTCGCGGCTGTGTAGTCCGGGGTGCCGCTTGAACCCGAATCCGTCAGGCCATTCGCCGACTCCTTCGCGCTGCCGGAGAAGTGCCAGACGGCGTTGTAGTTCGCGTCTGTCCACACGTCGGCGGCCGTGACGGCGGGGAGCGACGGAGGATCGTCGGCGCCAAAGTACATCGTAAGCTCCGTCGTCGTACCGGAAAGCCGCGGGACCTGCACCCAGACGAGCGACGTGCCGTTCGTATCCCAGGTGTCGATTTCGTGCGGAATCATAATGCCGTTCACGTCCGTGAACCGGATGTCCGAGCCGTCCTCCGCGCAGTCCTCGTAGGAGAAATCGGTGGGCGAATTCGCCGCGATGCGCACGAGAACGGGGAAGTTCTCAAGGCGCGTCGAGCCGGCGTACCCGCCGACGGTTCCCGTGCTCTTGTAGGAGAATGGGGTGGTGTCCATGCGGGTGTCCGCGCCCGTCGCCACCTCAACGACCTCAGACATGGCCTCGTTGTTGAGATTGTCAACCGCCTTGACCTTGAGGTAGTACGTGGAGGAGAAGTCCAGCCCCGACAGCGTCCGGGTCACGGTTCCCGGCTGCGTCAAGGTCCCAAGGGAGTACTCCGACGTCAGCGCGTCTGACGACTTCCCGTAGAGCAAGGTCAGCGACACCGAGGAGGCGCCTGCTTCAAACGCCGTGAGGCGCGTTTTGACCTCGATAAAATTGAGCGCGGGATCGGCCGAGAGGATCTCCGGCTTGTAGCTCGTCTGCGCTGGCTCGACGTCACCCGCGACGATGAACGAGGCGTCCGTCATCGCCTTGTAGCTCGCCGCGATGAAGTCGGCGGATTCTGCGACCGCATGGATGCGCGATTCGTCGCAATAGCCCTTGTGACGACCGCCATTGCCGTAGCCCCAGGCAAAGGCGCTCATCACGGGCAGCGGCGTCGCGACCATGCCCTCATAGGCGCCGTTGGCATAGACCTTGGTGACCGAGCCGTCGCACACGAACGTGAAGTAGCACCACTGGCCCTTGGAGTCGCCATGAGCAAGGGAGACCGTATTGACACTACCTCTTCTGCCAATCTGAACCGATGCGCTGGTAGTTGGATAGACGTAATAAGCGCCAGTACCGTTATAATCGCCGAAAAGAGTGCGACTGCCACTACTGGTGTCCGTGTTGGCCCAGGTCGAGAACGTGATCGGATCGCCCTTGCCCCACGCCGCGTCGCCAAGGGTGAACTTGTAGCCCGTGCTGCTGCCGGAGGTGGTATCGGCTCCGTCGCCAATCTTGCCGTAGGCTGTTCCGATGGTCGTGTTGGCCGTCGTAAGCCCCGTGTTGATGGTCGTTGAGTCATAGCCGCCGCTCGCGTCCATGGTGCTCTGGTAGTGCATCACGTTCTTGTAGCAGGCATTCGTCCAAACTGCTGCCGAGTCGTTGGCTGCGAGCGTCGCGGAGGTGTCGAAATAGAGGTAGATCGTCGTGCCCGTTCCTTCGACATACGGCACGGTCACCCACACGTTCTTGCCGCTCGTCGTGTCCCACGTGTCAATTTCAAACGGAAGGTTGTTGCCCTTGGCGTCGCCGAAGCGGAAGTTGCTGCCGTCGGAGGCAAGCGCGGAGACGCTAAAACCCTGGGCCGAGATGGATCCGAGACGGACCAGCACCGGCAGGTTCTCGATCGCGTCGGAGCCGTCGTAGCCGGAGATCGTGAGCGGGATGCGCGAAGCGAACTTAGTCGCCTCGACCGGCGTGCCCGTCGCGCCGTTCGTGAAGGTCGGCGCCGTGGTGGACTGCGTCTCGACCGCCGCCGCTGCGACGAATCCGGGGTCGTGAATCGTGTCATAGCACGCCTTGACCCAATCCGCCGAGTCGGCGACATTGCGGAGACGCGCTTCGTCCGTAGAGCCCTTCCAGCGGCTGGAGCCATTGGAACCCCAATAGAGGGCCGCGGAGGCGGCCGGCAGCGAGCATGTCTTCGAGTCGGCGAGCGCACCGTCAATGTAGAGGGAAAGCGAGGTGCCGTCAATGACGACCGTGTAGAGGGTCCAGCCCCCGACCGAGGGAATCGTTCCTGAGGCCGTCGTCCCGTTGACATTCACGATGAATGTCGATGCACTCGCCCTGCCGGACAGGTCAGCAGTGCCAAAGAGAAATCTGGTGTTGTTGGTATCGGACTCGCGCTTGCCCCAGACGGAGAAGGTGACCGTTCCGCCCGCTCCCCACATCCAACTGCTGTCCGTTTCGACCTTCAGGCCTTTGTAGGAACCGTCGTCGGTCGCCAGGGAGCTGCCGAGAACGCCAGCCGCATCGACGGTGTTGGCTCCCTGCCGTGTCACGGTAAGGTTATTCGCAGAGGATTCAATGTCCATGTATCCGCTCGCGTCGGAGAAGTGGTGGACGTTCTGGTAGCCGGCGAGCCTCCAGACACCGGTCGCATCGACGGGCGGGAGCTTTCCGGTGATCGCGCCGTAGTACATCGTGATCGTCGTGGCCTGCCCGGAGAGCGACGGAACACTCACCCAGACGTGCGACTCGCCCGAGGCGTCCCACTTCTCGATCTCGAAGGGAAGCGAGTTGCCGTTCGAGTCGGCGAAGCGGATGTCGCCGTTCGTCACGTCCGCGTAGGCGAACCCGCTCGGGCTGCCGGCGGAGAGCCGCACGAGGACGGGGAAGTTCGCGAGCGTTGTCGAGCCGGCATAGCCGGAGATCGTCAGCACGCTCTTCTTCGAGAAGAGTGTCGTGTCTAACACGTCCGCAAGCGCGGGCGACGCAATGAACAGCGCCGCGAGGGCGCAAAGCGAGGATTTCATGATAGTCTTCATGGTTGTTTTCATGAGTGTTTTCATGTTGATATTCCCGGTGTGGTTTTTCCCTTCGCCACAGATTGTATCAAATTCCAGCATTCGCGCTTGTGATTTCGTCCACAAATTATTGTCATTTTACGGACAGGCGACACGAACACATGTCCTACGATCTCACGGGATGCCACTTCTCCGCCGTAGGTCCAAAATGGAACGACTGGACAAACCGACATGCGCTTTCCGTCAACGGCAAGTTTTCAGGGACAAGCGACAAAGACTTTCTTGCCGTCGGCGAGCGCTATGGGCTCGGCACCACACCAAGGACGCTTGCAGAGATCAAAGCCGCCGTTGACGCGCATTGAAAAACGCGGCGGGCGGAACAACGCCAGCCGCGCGACGCCGGGAATATCTGAAGGGAAAACCGCAGCGTCGAAATCGCCTTACCTGATGATGATAAACGTTCCGACGTTTTTCCTCTCAACCGTCACGGCATAGGCACCGTCGGGCTGAAGGACATCGTATTGGACCTTGAAACCTTGCGTTACATTGGCAAACCTGCCAGAAAGCTGCCCCTCGTGGTACTTGATGATCGGATACGGAACGCCGTTCGCCACCCTGCCCGCCGTCGTAACGGACAGCGTGCCGGCGAGCGTGACGCCGATGTGGCTGCCGGCGCTCGACGTTTCGGTCAGGTCCACGTAGGACGAGGTGCCGTCATCATGGAGGGCAACCTGCAGCTCGCCGCCGTCCCGGAAGACAAGGTCCGTGAGGTAGGCGTGGTAGGAGAACTTGATGCAACCGCGGCGCCCGCCGTCGTAGTCCACGACGCCCGGCGCGAGGATGCCCTTGTCGCCCACGACGACCATCGCCTTCTTGGTCGTGTCCGTCCAGAACTCGTCCCCGTCCGGAACGCCCAGGTAGAGGAAGGGAGTCTGCTTCTGGTGGGTCCACGTGGACACGCCCGCGAGCCCGCGGTAGGCGAGCCGGATGTTGTGGTCGGCCGCGCTGAGCGTGCCGCCGCGCATCTCGAGGACCGCGTTCGTGGCGGCGACCCCGCCCTTCAGCGTGAAGGCGCCTCCGGGAATCATGGAGAAGAGGCCGGTGAAATCGGCGTAGTTGGCGCGCGAGGGATACCCTGGCCCCGAGGCGTTGAGGGCGAGCATCGGCTTCGTCGGTTCCGTGTTGCCCGAGGTCGCGTAGTCCGTTTGCAGGCGGACGTCGCCGTTGCCGGTTCCATCGCAGAAGGCGCTCGGCCGCGCAAGCCGGAACGTCCCGTTCGCGACGGTGACGCTCCAGAGGGCGCCCGCGGTCCGTTCGCGGCAGACGCCGCTCTGCACCGTGACCGTATGGCCGCCCAGGTCCAGGTTCGCGCGCCCGAGGAGGACCGCGTTCACCGTGACGTCGGCGGAAACCGCGGTCGCGTTCGTGATGCAGACATTGTCCAGGGCGGTCGCGCCGGCGAACGAATCGAGCATCGTCGAATCCGGGATGGCGCGGATCGTGCCCCCGTCGAGCGTGCAGGCGCCGCATCCCCACGCCTTCTTGATGGAGTTCTCCGAAAGCTGGAACTGCGTGCAGACGGGGATCTGCGGGCCGGGGTCCGCGAGCGTCTGCGTGCCGCCGACCATCTCGATGCCCGTCGTGTCCGCGAAGGAGACGATGCCGTCGCGGACGTTCACGACCGGAAGGCCCGAACCGTCCCTGGCCTCGAACGAGGCGAAGGTCGCCGTGACGGCGTAGTTCTGCGCGAGGTCGATCACGCTGGGGCCGCCGATCGCCGTCAGTTTGCCGAAGGAGAACGCCTTGTTGTCGTATCCCTTGATCGTGAGCGTGCCGCCGTCGACGAGCGTGACGGCCGTGCCGGAGAAGTCGCCGTCCGCGCCGGCGGTCGAATGCAGCACGGCGAGGCTTCCCTGGTTTTCGATCACGAGATGCTTGATGCCGCCGAGATCGACGAAGTCCTTCGTGGTTTCGACCGAGTCGAGGACCAGGGTTCCGCCGCCCGCGCCCGTGATCGCGAACGTCCCGCCGACGGAGAGCGTCCGCTTGGACGACATCCAGTTCGAGCGGAACTCGTGCCTGCCGGCGGAGCCGACCGTGAGGTTCGCGACCGTGACGTTCGACGAAAGCTCGATGGATGAGTCGGCGTCGCCGATGACGACGCTCGACGCCGCGCTCGGCGCGCCGCCCGCGTCCGCGTCCGTCGTGGTCCACATCGCGGGATCGCCCCACGCGCCCGCGCCGCCCTTCCAGGTGTAGGTGGCGGCGTCGGCGAGCGTCACCGCCGTGGCCGCCGTGTCGTTGGTCCAGACGCCGCCGTTGTAGGTCGTGACCGCGCGGATGGCGACGTACCAGGTGCCGGCCGCGCGCGTGAAGGAGTCGAACGCGACCTCGTCGTTGGCGGGCTCTGCGGAGAGGGGCACCGTCTGGACGACGGCGAGGTCGTTCGCCGACGCGCCGACGAGAAGCGAGGCCTCCGTCGTGCCGAGGCCCCAGCTCTCGATCGCGCCCGTCACGGTCGTCCGGCAGTTGCTCGTTGCGATCCCGAGCGTGTCGGAGAAACGCGTCGAGGCTTCGACGACGAAGGAGTTGGTTTCGGACCAGCCCGTCTGCGGCGTCGGAGCGTTGTTGACGGCCTTGAAGGCGTAGTAGTAGGTTGTGCCGTAGGAGAGCCCCGTGAGCGTCGCCGAGATCGGATCGGTCGCGTCGGCGTAGGTGCCGACCGTCGCGGACGAGCCGAGCGCGGCGGTCGTGCCGTATTCGAGCGTCACGGTCGCGGACGTGGCGCCCGCGCCGAGGGCTTCGAGCGAGCCGGTGATCGTGGCGGTGGTGTCCGACACGACGGCCCCGCCGTCCATCACGATCGGGGCGGCCACCGCGTCGACCCGGTAGAATTCAAGCTCGCCCAGTTCGAGGTGCGACCCGGTATCGTTGTTCGGAACCCCGCAGAGCGACGTGCAGTAGAAGCGGTAGTATTGGTACGGGGTGTCGTTCTGGAACTCGAAATAGCGATAGGCGAACTGCGTCCAGCCCGTTTCGCCCGTTCGCGTGTCGAGCGTCGTCCAGGTAGATCCGTCGTTCGAGGCGTCGAACGTCCAGTTCATGGGGCACCGCGATCCGTTGCCCCAGTATCCGTTGGGATACACACCGATCGCGTTCACCGCCGTGGCAACGTTGAATTTGTAGACGATCCAGCGCGGCGATGTCTGGCTTCTGTCCGACTTGCCCTCGGCGGAAGCGATCAGCGCCTTCGTGTTGGCGCTGTTTTGGTCGACGGGAAGGTTCCCGTCGAATGCCTTGTAAGGCTCGTACCACCCGGCGGAGATGGTGTAGGCGCCCGAATAGGAATCGACCGCGCCGGAGTTCGACGTGGTGAGGTCGTCGGAGGCGCCGATCGGCTTGGTCGCCGATCCGGTCGTCGCGGCCAGCGCAGCTGTTGATGAGAGGACAAGCGCCGCAAGAGCGCCGAAAACTTGTTTCACTGTTGTTGTCATGGCAGGTTTCCCTTCTGCTGTTCATGCCTTCGCAATAAAGTGTATCAAATTTAAGCGTCGTGACATTTATTTTCATTCACAACAATATTCGGATTCGTTCTTGATGCCCGCCTGAAAATTCGATATACTTTTCAACATGGACAAGAACGACATTCATTCCAAATGGGTGATCATCACCGACGGCACGAACATCTTCGACTCGGAGATTCGCGCGGGCGCGGTGGAACTCGCACACGAACGCGGTTTCCACAACATGCAGAGGCGGAAAGACGACTTGATCATGGACAAGGCCTACTTAAGAAAAGACCTTTTCAAGTCGGGCAACGCCGGAATCATCTGCCATGCCGTGGACATCGCCGCGCTGAAGTTCGCGGCCAAGTCGGGAATACCGATCGTCCTGCTCGGCGAAGAGTCCGCCCCCGAATGGCGCAAGGCCGCCGGAGGAGCCGTAGCGGTCTGCTCCGTGGACAACGAGGACATCGGACGGCTTGCGGCCGACTATCTCTACGGGCAGCGCAGATTCAGAAGCTACGTGTTTGCGGACAACTCGCGCGACGAGCATTGGGACTGGTGGAGCATGCGCCGATACAAGGCGTTCTCCGACACGCTCGCCGAACACGGACACATCGGCGAAGTCCGCAGGGTTCCAGTCTACCTTCCCCTTTCAACCCCCGACGAGGACGCGAAGCGCTTCTTCGAGGCAATCACGGACCTTCCGCGTCCGATCGCGGTCTTCGCGTGCAACGACATCGTGGCGAAGAGCGTCGTCGGGTTCCTCGACATGGATTCGGTCCGCATGCCGTTGGAAGCGGCCGTCCTCGGCGTGGACGACGACCGGGAACTGTGCGAGACGGCCGCAGTGAAGATCTCGTCGATAAGGATCGAGCACAGGCGGCTCGGGCGCACCGCAATGACGCTGATGCTGCGGATGCTCCAAGGCGGCAGCCATCACGACAAGACCATACTTTGCCCCGCCCTGCGCGTCGTGGAGCGCGAGTCCACGCGCCGTCTCGCGCCTTCGAATCCGAGGGTTTCGGCCGCGCTGGACTTCATCCGCACGGCGAACGTGCGCGAACTCTCGGTCAATAGCGTGACAAAGGCGGCAAATGCGTCCCACACGTACCTCGCGACAAACTTCAAGAAAGAGACGGGACTTACGATACTGGACGCAATCCACGAAAGGGTGGTGGACGAAACAAAGCGACTCTTGACCGATACGGACATTCCGATCTCGATCATAACCGAAGAGATGGGCTTCAAGTCCGCGTCGGGACTCTACGAGCTCTTCAAGAAAAAGACGGGCTCTACGATGTCAGAATTCCGAAAGAACCGCCCGCTGTTGTGACCAAGGATAGTGCCCAATCCAAGGAAACGCGTAGCACAAGGAGACGCGTAAACATCACGCCGGCTCGACGAGCGGATCGTCGATGCCGCGCTTTGCGGGATCGTAGTTGACGCCAACGTAGAAGACCGGAAGCGACGTATCGAGCCACGGATTGCCGTATTCCTTCGTGCGCGCCTGACCGAGCGCCTCGCGCGGCGTCTTGCCGTACTTGAACTCGAAGACGTAGGTTCCTGTCTTGTCCTGCAAAACCGCGTCCGCCCTTCCGCGCGCGCTCTGACGCTCGCCGGAGATGTCCGCGCCGACCAGCTTCATGAAGAGGAGAAAATAGCGTTTCGCCTCCTTCTCGTCCTCTATCTTCCATTCGTGCGGAACCGCCGCGAAGGCGGCCTTCAGGTTCTTCTTGAGCAGCGCCTCCACGCCGCGCCTTAGCAGTCCCTCTCTCGCATCGGCAAGCTGTTCGGTCCAGTCGGACATACCAATGTCCAAAATCGACGACACATAGCCCTCCGCAAGGGAGTTCGATATTTCCATGTTTGGGATTCCAAGGCGAAACGTATTCGTGTCGATCACCTCGGAAATCGTCAGGTATCCGCCTTGGTAGAGGAGCGCCGGAAGTGGCATCGTCTCCGCCGCGCAGACATCGAGTTGCGTCCACGTCGCCGCCATTCCGTTCAGGTCCGCCGGGATCTCCTTCGCCGCCTTAATGCGGTTGACAACAATCGTCGCATGCCCGGTCGCCTCCCAGAAGTTGGCGAGACGACCCGACTCAAGCGCATTGCCAAGCGAGACGGGATTGCAGACCTTCGCCTCGGAATCGGGCGAGAAGCGATAGCCGTCATACCACGCGAGAAGCGACTTCTTCGCCTCCGCGAAATCAATGCCGTTCTTCTCGGCGAACACCTCGATGTTCTCGCGCAAGGGGCCGTCCAGCTCTTCCGGAGTGTAGCCGAGAAGCGTCGCGAAACGCGGGTCCATCGTCCGGTCCTTCAAATGGTTGAGTCCCGAGAAAATCGACAGCTTCGTGAGCTTCGTCACGCCCGTCAGCATAAGGAACCGGATCGATCCCGAATTGACCTTCAGCTTCTCGTAGAAGTCGTGTAGAACCGACCGGACCCTGTTCAATGTCGGCAAGTCGTCAAGGAACTTCGCGACCGGCTCGTCGTATTCGTCGATCAGGACGACGATCTGCTTCGTGGGAGACTTTTCAGCGGCGGACTTGAGGAAGTCGTCGAAATTGGCGGCGGTTGTCCTACAGTCATCGTATTCAATTCCGCATTCCCGGCACAAGTTCCTGACAAGGCCTTCGAGGGCCATGCGGAACTCCTCGTATGTCTCGCCGTTAGCGCTGGACATCGTGAAACTGTAGACGGGTGTTGGCTGGTTCCAAGCCTCCCACGGCAGCGAGTCGATGGCGAGCCCCTTGAAAAGTTCGCGCTTGCCCTCGAACATCGCCTTCAAGGTGGAGAGCATAAGCGACTTGCCGAAGCGACGCGGACGCGAGATGAAGAGCTGCGAATCCGTCTTCGATTTCGCAAGTTCGTAGAGAAGCGCCGTTTTGTCGACATACTTCGCCTCGCCATCGAGAATCAGCCTCTCGAAGTCGAATATGCTGGTTGTCGGAAGCTTTATCGTTCTATCGTTCTCCATGGCGGATATTATACTACAACCCTCGCGGGACGGTCAAATCTCCGCACGATGTGGCACGGGTTACAACGTCCACAAATTATTGTCATTTTACGGACGGGCGAAAAACACAGTTTCCACGTCCGACAGCCATGCGGATCATCATCACCATTCAAAACCGCAGGATGTCCCCGTCGTCGTCGCTGAATGCACTTGATGCCTCAAGCTGGCGTCTTGCCGTATCGAAACTGTCGCAGGAGAGGCGGCGGCTGAAATCGCGCAGACGGTTCATGGCGGCAATCAGCACGTCGGGATCTCCATTTCTCGACAGCCGCCTCAGCGCCCCGATGTAGTCCTGTCGGAACACCGTCGGCACGATAACCTTTGCTTGTCCCGCCGAGACAAGCTCCGCATTCATCACAAGCCGTGAAATTCGTCCGTTGCCATCCTCGAATGGATGCACCTCGCTCGTCATGAACAGCATGAAAAGCGCACGGGCAAAAGGATGACGGAGCGCTCTCGCCATGTCAAACCCCCTTTTCAATGTGCCGCGAACACAGTCCACCGAAACAAAGTGCGTTTCGCCAGCCCTGTTGTCGTGCGTCTTGAACATCCCCGGACGGCTCGCGGGACGACCGGACATTACGACACGATGGCGCTCACGTAGAAGTTCCAAGAAACCTTCCGCGTCTTTCGCCGTGCGGGACATCTCGGCGCGGTTTGACGCGATGGCGAAAGTGCCAAGTATGTCATGGCTGTCCGCATCACGCGAAGGGATGCTTACTCCGGCCTCGACAATCCGCCTTGCCTCATCCAACTCAAACACTGTGCCCTCTATGTAGTTCGAGAAATAGCTCTCAAAGAAGGCAAACGTCGAAAACGAGGTCTGCAACACATTCGGATCGGGGAAGTCGGGGAATGCAGTCGAGTTTAGTTTCGCAAGAAGCGCTCCGAAAAGCTCAATCCGAGCGCTGTCGAACGGCTCCCCTGCGGCTCGTGCCAGCGCAATCTTGGACGTAAGCACATCCGCAGGACGAGTGGACAGGAGTGCGCCTATCATTCTGTCAAGGCGGTCAAATTCCCGCCGATGTCCTGTCTGCGACGCAACAACCCTTGCATCGTCCCGCAGTTTATTGAGCGCCGTCTCGCCCCCTGCCGCAAACTCGGCCTCAAGCCGCGACTCCAGCGACTCCGCGTCCTGACACTTGGCGACACCACCTTGAGTCTTGTCTGGCTCAAGATTCTCAAGCATGGCGCGAGCAAGCGACGAGACGCCGAGATTTCCGAGAAACGGATAATCAGACTCCAACGACGCCGGCGTGGAGAGGAAATGAACCGTCACTCCGGGAAGACAAATCTTGCGTGTGTACTTGTAGGCGAGAAACACATGTCCATTGTGCGGGGCGTACTCGAATGCCGTCCTATGGCTCAGCCGAGCCCCAGGCCATAGATTGCCCGCTATCGTCCACAGATTGCGACGTATGATATTTTCGGCGGAATCCGTGAGGTTTGTCGTATAGATACGGGGTGCAAGGCGTTTTACCCGACCTTCATGCTTCAAACGCAGCAACAATTTTGCCACATCGGAACGCGATGATCCGATTATGACTTCATTAAGTGATTGAAGATTTTTTTCCAACATGGCTGCCTCTCCGCTCTTTTCTGGAAATATTTTTCCAACATTATACCACATTTCGGTGGTAATATTCAATCTTCAGCCCTATATTATGATGATTACCACGCAAGTCGGCAACCATTACAATCTATTACAGGGATAAGGGCAGCTACACGTTTCTAAGTTCAATCCAAAGGTGTGCCGACGGCGATTGGCGCGGACGAAGCGATGACAACAACGAATCCAATAATGGCCTCTTTGTCGGGGTCGCTCTCGCTGCCCTTCGAGACAACATCAACGCGGAGTCGGCAAATCGTCTCGCGCTCGCGGTTGCGCGCTTCATAGACAAGGAAGCGCCCAGTCGCAGTCGTTGTCGGAACTGTCAGCACCTGATCTAGCCCGATGGGATTGAACGTCGGCATGTTGCCGCAATACCAATAGAGGTTGGTGTCAGAGACATTCACGGGGACAAGCGTGTACTTGAGCTTGCGTGTCTCGCCCGGATACATCTTGATTTCGTAGCGACTGTACTGGTCGTTCCATGTGAGCCCCTTGTTCGAGAGCGTCGCGGAAGTCGTCTTGACATAACTTGCCTTCTCCGCGTCGATCTGCGCCTGCGTCTTGTAGTCCGCGGGAACATGGCCCGCTTGGAGGAGGCCGTGGCCCCAGACCTTCGAGGGTCCGTCGGAAAGCTTTACACAGCTCGCCTTGAGAATCTCGTAGAGCTCGTCGCGCGTGAGGGCCGGGTTTTGCTGCAGGTAGAGCGCGCAGATCGCCGTCGCCATCGGCGCGGCGAAGGAGGAGCCGCTATTCATGCCCGTCGCGCCCGTGGCGCTCGTGTAGAGCGGGATGTCGGCGCCGAACGCCGCGAAGTCCTTCGCCCAGTTGTCGTTGAGCCCGGCGGACGTGCGGTCCCGCGTGATGCCGGCGATGTCGATCACGCCGTCGATGTCCTGCGGGAAGGACAGCGTCTCGTTCGGTGCGTTGCCGCCGGCCGCCACGAGGATCAGACCCTGCGCGAGCATCGTGCGGATCTGCTCCGTCGCCCAGGCAAGCTGCTCCGTCGTGTAGTCGAACGGCGTGTAGCCGCCGCTGAAGTTGACGACGCGGCAGCCGTTCGTGAAACACCACCAAAGCCCGTTGATGTCATCGACGAATCCGCTACCGTTGTAGGCGTAGAGCGCGCACTCGGGCGCGATGCCGAACTTGTCGGACTTGATGATCGAGGCGACGCCGATGCCGTGCGGCGCATTCTGCGACGTGTCGCCGCCCCAGACATCGATCGCCATGTTTGTGACGCTGCCGGAAACGATCGGACGGATGCCCGTGTCGACCATGCCGACCTTGACGCCCTTCCCGGTGATGCCAGCGTTGAGGAGGTTCGTGACGCCGAGCTCGCCCATATACCACGCCGAGGCGTCGTAGGTTGGAGCACCCGCCGCAAGCGCTGCTGACATACCGAAAACAATCACTGCAAGTGCTGCAATCAATGTACGAAAAACTGTCATTTCATCTTCTCGTCGTTCATGTCTTGATGAGGATTACCTCTCGGCGGCAGAAATTATATTTTAAATTCCGTACGTGCCACGGCCAATAGCGACATGTGTTTCACAGAGTGATTGTCAGATCCGGTAGATCAGCTTGTCTGGAAGCGCGTCAGGCACAATGAACATCGACATATAGACTGGCATGTATGTTATCTTGCCGTCGCGTTCAAGATTCTCGTTGTTCAGAACAAACGCCTCGCCTATTCGATAGTTCGTGTCCGCAAGCACGTTCCCAAGCGCGTTGTGGCGCTTGTAGTCCTTGCCGCTTTTGACCTCTATCGGCATGGCATGGCCCGCATTCTCGACGACAAAATCAAGCTCGCCCCTTTTCTTGGAGTGATAGTAGTACGGACTGAAGCCGTGTGCGACGAGTTCTTGCGCAACGGCATTCTCGTACACCGCGCCGATGTTGAGCGCGCTTTCCCCCGCGATAATCCTGAGCTGTATACCCTCCGCATACATCGCCGCGAGGAGTCCGACGTCGTTGGAGAAGAGCTTGAAGAGGTTGCGCTTCTCGGAAAGCCGGAGCGGCGACTTGGGCTCTTCCACGCAATAAGCGGGAATCGCGACCCCCGCGTTCTTGAGCCACAGAAATCCATCCTCGACACGCGAAAACCGGCTGTCAGGAACAACCCCGGTCATTTTGAAGCGCTTGTTTTCCGAAGCGAGTTCGGATGGCAGGAGATCGTATATCTCTCGAATGCGCAGGGCATGGTCTGGATCATATTTCGATATGTCGCGTCTGTAGGCGCGAATGACAAATCGCTGCTCGGCGGCGACTGCGGCAAGGTCGTTTGTGTCGACATATTTCTGCACGGCTGCGGGCATTCCACCTACGACCAGATACAGCTTGAAATAGCGCATAAGGCGATCGTGGATGAAAGCGTCCACGGCGCGCCTCTCTTCAAATGCCGCCTTCGCCTCCGAAACAACGTCCGCACTCTCTCCATTCGCCATCAGGAACTCCTCGAAATCGAGCGGATACATCTCCTCTTCGTCCATGTAGCCCACGGGAACAGATCTGACATTCTTAAGTTCAACACCAAGCAACGATCCACTGTAGATGTAATGGCATCCACCTTTATCGACAAGGAACTTCGCATAGGTAACGGCTTCTGGGCATTCCTGAACTTCGTCAAAGAGAACAAGAGTCTCGCCAGGGATCACCTTGCCTTGTGCATATGCCGTGATGCGACGTAGAACATCCTTTTCATCGGCAACATCGTGAAAGATGGCCTTGGCAGCTGCATCTTCCACGAAGTTGATTTCAACAAACGACTTATACCTTGCCTTGGCAAACTGCTCGACTATATATGTCTTGCCAACCTGACGCGCACCTGTAAGCAGAAGTGTCTTCTTGTTTGCATTGGCCTTGAAATCTTCCAATTTTGACCATATTTTCCGTTTAAGCATGGTTTTCTCCTCTAGTTGCGCATATTATACCATACCCGACTACAATTCCGCAACCCAGAAATCGTGGTTGCAGAACAATTCCGCAACTACAAAATGCCACTTTGAAACAATTCCGCAACAATAAAGACGCAAGACAGAACTCAAGGAGACGCGGCACATTTGCCGCGCCGCGCAAGGCCGCCCGGAGGGCTACTTGTTGAACCCCTTGTGGTTCATGAACTCCCAGATGCGGCCGAGCCAGGTGTAGCTGCCCGTGCCCGGCGCGGCCTTGGCCTGGAAGCAGTGCCCGCGGCGGCAGAGCGTGTGCAGGTCGCCCGCGACGCCCATCGCGCGCATCTTCTCCCACGCCTTCACGGAGTTCATCGCGGCCCAGCCGTCCGAGTCGCCGTGGATGAAGAGCGTCGGGCACGTGGCGGAATCGAACGCAAACTCGGGGACGGGCACTGCGGAGTCGTCGTTGCCGCCCGTCGCGTTCTCCCGGTCGACGCCGTCGGTGAGCGAGTAGGCGGGATAGATCGCGACGCCCCACTGCACGTTGCACGGGACCTTGTCGATGTCGTCGACCGGCTCGTAGGCGGGGGTCTGCGAGCTAGTGACGCCCAGGAGCGTGAGGTGACCGCCGGCGGACGAGCCCATGATGCCGATCCGGTCCGGGTCGAGTCCCTTCGACGCGGCCTCCGAGCGGACCAGGCGGATGCAGCGCTGCAGGTCCTGCCAGGCCGTGACGTGCTTCGCGAGGCCCTTCGGGCGCGGCGTGCGGTACTTCATCGTCACGACCGCCATGCCCTTCTCGTTGAGGAACCGCCGCGCCGGCGCGACCTCGAAGCCGCCCACGTCGTTGAACTGGTACGCGCCGCCGGAGTAGACGATCTGGATCGTCCGAGTCGTCAGGTTGGAGGGGATGTACCACTCGAGGTACGGGACGCACTGATAGTTCTGGAAGTCGGGCGTCTTCCCCTCCGGCCAGAGGTTCTCCCGGGCGTACTTGGCCGGGTCGTGGAAGTCCGCCGGGTAGCGGGCCATCAGCGACTCCTCGTGCGGGAGCGGCCCCAGGAACCAGCCCAGCTGCCGGAGGAACTCCATCGCGCGGTCGAACCAGTTGTCGTAGGCGCAGGCCTTGTCGCCCCGGCCGTCCCGGCCCCAGAAGCCGTGCGGCCTGTCGGCGAAGAGGTGCAGCTCGGCCGGGATCCGCCGCTTGCGCAGCTCGCGGTAGACCTGCGTCGAGGCGAGCGGCGAATACGGGTCGGCGCTGCCGTGGAACATGCACATGGGGGCGGTCTTCTTGTCGAACTGGAAGACGGGGTCGAGCTTCGCGCCCTCGCCGCCACGCGCGTTCGCGACCCCAAGCCCGTCGTCGAGCGCGTAGCCGATCGCGCCAGTGATCGCCCAGTTGAGGTGGCAGGGAATGTCGTCGATCTTGTCGACCTTTTCGTAGGCGGGCGTCAGTGCGCTCGTCGCGAGGAGCGTCGCAAGGTGGGAGCCGGCGGACATCGAGATCGTGCCGATCCGATCGGCGTGAAACCCGCGCTTCACCGCCTGCGAGCGGACGAGCCGCACCGCGCGCTGACCGTCCTCCCACGCGCTCTGGTAGAACGGGAGGCCCTTCGGGCGCGGCGTGCGGTAGACGAGGTTCACGCACTGGAAGCCGGCCGCGGTGAACTTCTTCCCCCACATGTCCACAAGCCCGACGTCGCAGCAGTTTTTGTAGGCGCCGCCCGAGATCAGGATCATGCAGCAGCCGTTCGGCTTCTCGGGCGCGGGAAGCCAGTCGATGTAGGGTGCGGCATTGTCCCCTTTCTCGTTTGTCATTTTGGCGACCTGATGCGGCTGGGCGTCGGGCATCTTGCCCTCCGGCCAGAGGTTCTCACGCTCGGCGGACGCGGTAAGCGCCGCGAAAAGGAACGGTATGAGAATTCGCTTCATTCTATTCCGCCTCCTCCAAACGGAAATTGCGGAAGGCAAGACCCGAGTGCTCGGCCGGCATCATCTGGAACTGCACGGCAATCGAGATGATCTTGCGGAAATGCTCCGGGACAGTCCCCTTGTCGATGCCGATCCAGACGGTCTCCCATGTCTCGGGGGCGTTGTCGGCGCGATACGCCCAGCCGCCGCGCTTGTGCATCGGAACACGCCAGCCGCCGAAGGCGAGCTTGCCGTTCTCGTCGCGTCCGTTCAGCTTGAGCTGGGGCGTCGCGTGGTCGTGGTAGTTTCCGTCCGCGTCGGGGAGGCGGTTCATCTCGAAGTAGAGGCGGCAGTACTTGCCGGGCTCGACAGGGATGCCCTCGGCAAGATCGGCGTTCCCGCAGCACCAGCTCCCGGCCGTCTCGTCAAGCGCCACGTTCCAAGTCCTTGTTGCCTCGTCGTAACTCGCATGGACGCCCTTCCCGCCGCCGGTGTGGCCGAACTTCGGGAACTCCACCACCTTCGGCTCCGGTTTCTGCACGGTAATCGCCGCAACGTAAGACGTCGTGCCGCGCCGCGGCGCAATCTCGACGGACGCAATCTTCTTCTCGGGCTTCGGGTTCGGCCACTGACGGATCATGTACTTGTGTCCTTCGCCGTCCTTCCAGCCGACAACTTCCTGCCCGCTCTTCGCGTCCACTTCTACGGATGTCTTGTCATCGTAGACTACGCGGTATACAGGCGCGGCAGTATGTGCGAAGTAGAGGAATGCCGCGCGCGAATCGACTGCAATCCCCTTCACGGGCTTCTCGACCTTGATCACGTCCTTAAACTGATTCTGGTCGAAACGGATGAAGTCGAAGCGCATGCCGCGCCAGTCGGTCACGCCCCACGGAATCTTGAAATCCGGGTTCTGGACGTTGGCAAATTCGTTGAGCCGCACGAAGACCATGCGGTTCGGGTCGACGTCGAAAACGGGCTGGCGAGCCGCGCGCTCCGCTTTCTCGCGGGCGATTTCCGCCTTGCCGAGCTCAAGCGCCTTCTCCGCGGTAAGCCCCTGATCCCACACGACATCCGACGAGCGCGGATATTTCGCAAGGACATCGGAAACATCGCCGTACACGTAGAAATGCGAGCCGCCCGAAAGAACGAGCGTGTAGTAGCCGTTTGCGTCGGGCCTTAGCGGCTGGCGATGGGAGACGAGATTGCGGACACGCGGATCCGCGCCAGCGACCGACTTGTCGTCGGGGCGCGTGAAGAGGCGCACAAGTATCGGCTTCTTCGCGCCACCAGGAAGAGGCGCGGGCTTAAAGCGCACGACCGGCAGCGTCGGCGCACGCGAAGTGATCATGTACGCATCAAGTTTGCCGCGGCGGGCGGGCGTCACTTCGATCGAGGCCGCGGCGCTTCCGTCGTCCTTGATCGCGTCCAGCATTTCGCAGCACGGCTTCACGCCCTTCTTCGCGGCCGCCGCGAGAACGGCGGAAACCATTTCAGCCGTCGGCACCTTCTCCTTGAACTCGACGAGCGAACCGCCCTTCGCAGCCCATTCGTCGATGCGGCTGCGCGTGACGGGATCCATCGCCGCAATTCCGGCAAACGTCAGCACGTCGTAGCGGTTGAGGCGGTCCGTCTCGTTGATCTGCGGCTCGAAGATGACGTCTATCGGGAGATGCGCGTATTCAAGCGCCTGCAAGAGCGCGTCGAAAAGACGATGGTTGCCGCCGCCGTTCGCGAACGCGTGGCGCTCGTTCGTCTGCGAGAAAAGAACGGCCACCTTGCGCGGAACGCCGCGGTCGCGCGGCGTGAAGAACTCGTTCACGTCCTGTATCTCGCGCTTGGCGAGGCGTATTCCGAGCAGCTGGTCGGTGTTGACCTTGTAGGGGCAAAGGAAGTTATAGGCGCTCACTTTGCCGACTTTTTTTAGCGACTCCTCGGGCCACATCCGCCAGAACTTCGTGCCCTTCCACTTGCCCTCGGTCTCGACTACTTCGTGCGCCACACGCCAGTCGCTCGGACGGCGCGACCACTTGAACATGTAGGAGACGTTGTATCCGCGCTGGTACTGGTCGAGGAAGCTCTGGCGGATTGAGTTCGTGGAAGAGCCGACGTACATCTCGCTGTCGACGATTGGCTTCCCGTCCGCAAGCGCCCTTAAAAGATGCGCCTCAACGGACCCGCCGTGCCCGCCCGTCGGCGCGCATACGACGCCGAGCGGCTTGTTAGCCGTATAGAGGTCGATGCCGCGCGTACGCATGGTAGTCGGCTGGAAGCACGCGAGCGCGTTCGGGTCGACCCTCCTAATCGCCTCCTGGCCCTCGGCCAAGAGAGATGCGAACTTCTCCTCTATCGCCTTGATACGGTCCGCGCCCTTGAGCGACTGGTCGACACGTCCCTCCTCGGAGCACGCCGGCTCGTTGAGGAGCTCGTAGCACCACGGCTTCCAGCCAATCTCGCGCGTGAGGCGCGCGCCTTCCTCCCACATCGTGAGCCACACCTTGCGTCCTTCGTCCGTCAGAATTGAATACGGCATAAAGTGGTGCCCGCCAGGCGCGCGCGCCTTCTCGTCGCACGAAAGGCACCCGTGGCCCCAGTTCGCCGCCGTGAAATCCACGTAGACAGGAAGAGTGCTCGCTATCGCCGCCGCATACTTCTTGTCGTCGCGTCTACGCATGCGCTGTTTTGGGTTCAGTTTCAGCATCCACTCCATCGGCGCCTCGTAGCCAATGCCGTCGAGCCCGAGCCGCTGCAGGTTGTCGTAGCCCGGCATCTCCTGGTAGAGCCACTTCAGCTCCGGAACGTATCCGGGAGTGTCCTCGTTGCACTCGAGTTCCGTCGCACCGTACCAGATCGTCGCCGGGAAGTAGTGCGGCTGACCATTTACAAGAAGATGCCCTTCCTTCGAGACGGAGAACGCCGCGTTCTGCGGATAGAGCTCGCCCTTTGGAAGAGCGTCAAACGGGACGAACGGATCGAAGCCAAGACCCTTGGGATCGAGGTATTCGTCGGCCGGAGCAACGGCAGCG
>JAFQYM010000040.1 GCA_017406465.1 Kiritimatiellia bacterium
ACGCCGGACGCGCTTGCCTATTCATTCGACGCGTCCGGCCGCCTTTCGTCCATGACGACATGGAACGGGACTCGCGTGACGATATCCCGCGACGAGTCGGGACGCGTTGCCAGAGCCTTGCATTCCTGCGGGAAGTCGCTCGCCTTCGCATACGGCGCCAATGGTCTTCTCTCCCGCGTTTCGACGCCCGATCAGGCGGTGTGGGTCGAGTACAGACATGGATTGCACGGGACATACGCCGTCCTCTCGTCTGCCATCCGGCACGATGGTGCACGCGCCTCGACGAACCTCTACGCCTATTCCTCATCTCCCCGCCCCGGCGTCCGCTCGCTTCCTCCGCCAGGCTCTTCGCCTGTCCCGCAGCGGGCTTCGCCCCGCGCGCAGACCCGCCGCCCCGTCCTCTCGTGGAAGATGGACGCGAACGGCGTCGAGGGCTCTTTCGCGTACATCCGCCCGGACGACTCGGCGCACGTCCGCTGCGCGAGGTCCTTCCTCTCCGGCGGCCTTTTCGACGTGTCGCTTTCCTTCGGGAGCGGGTTCACCGACGTCGAGGCCCCGATGGCCTGCGGCGTCAGGCGTACCCGCTACACTTACGACCAGCTCCTGCGCGAGACGTCGCGCACGACCGGGGCGGAGACCCTTTCGAAGACGTACGACGCGGCGGGCAATATCGTGCGCGAGCGGCTTTCCGACTCTTCGGCCGGTGCGTTCGTCGAAGCCCGCGCGGCATACGACTCCCGGCGCCGCGTCGTCTCTGTGGGCGAGGGGCTCAATGCCGCGCCCCGGCGCTTCACGGCGCTCGCGTGGGACGACCGGCGTGGAATCCCGAGCCGCGTCGCCACGCCCGGTGGCCGAGTCTGCGAATGGACGACGAACGGAAACGAGATCGTCGTCTACGGCACAGGCTTCTCAGACCCCAGAAACATATCGCGCATTGTGCTGGACGAAAACGAGCGCCCCGCGACGGTGTTCGACCCCGACGGCGGACATGTGGACTTCGTGCGGAACGCGGCGGGATACGTGGTTCGCGTCGAAGAAACGGGGCATCCTGCGGTCTCGCTCGCCTACGACGCGCTCGGCCGCGTAAGCTCCGTGTCCATGCCCGGCCCCGGCGGCACGACGCGCACGGCGTCGCTTGTTCGCAACCGGCGCGGGAGGCCGCTTGCCGTGACCCGCTTCGACGGCACGGCCGAGACGTACGAGTACGACGGCAACGGACGGCGCGTCACGCGGCACGTCGACGCGCTCGGGCGCGAGGATGTGTACAGGTGGACGCTGGGCCTGCCCGTCCACGCGGGGCGCGTCATCGGCGGAGTCACCAACTCGCTCTTCGGCGTGGAGCACGACAAACAGCTGAACGTCGTCGCGATAACGGATCCCCTCGGACGCGCGGCGGAGACGTACGTCCTCGATGAGAACGAGCGGGTCGTCGCGGTCACGAACCTCGAAGGACAGGTGATGACGCGGACATACGCGCTCGGGGAGATAGTCGTGTCCGAGACCCGCTTCGACGGTACGGCGGTTCAATACGGCTATGACCGCGACGGCAACCTCGCCTCCGTAGCCTACCCTGGCGAGGCGCTTTCGTTCTCCTACGACGGCGACGGGCTGATGCTCTCGGCGGCGAACTCGTCCGGCACGGTCTCGAATCGCTACGACGCGGCGACGGGCTGGCTTGACCGGTCCGTCGGCGCGGATGGCTCTGTGGTTTCCTACCTGCACTCCGACGGCGGCAGCGTGACGGGCGTCGTGTCCGCGGCGGGCATGGTGCGGCACGTCCTCGACGTCGCGGGTCGGCGCGTCCGCACCGACTCTCCAGCAGGGACGGTGCGCTTCGGACACTGCCTGTGGAACGGGCTCATCTCGGCGGTCACGAACGCGAACGGCATCGTCACCGCGTACGAATATGATATAATGAACCGCGTGACGAACATCGCCTGGAGAACTGCGTCGGGCACCCGGATCGGCGGCTTTGCGTATCGGTACGATGCGCTCGGCCGCATCGTCTCTCGCGCGCACGACCTCGGCGGCGCGTCCTTCGACCGCGACTACGCCTACGACGACATGGACCGCCTCGCCTCCGACGGCGGCACGGCCTACGCCTACGACGCGGCGGGCAACCGCATGACGCGCACCGAGAACGGCGAAACAATAACGTACACGCTCGGCATCGGCGACCGCCTGGCCTCGTATGGTAGGGCGGGCGCCCCCCGCGCGCCGCAATCTGCGGAAGGCGCATACATCCATGACATCGCGGGCAATGTCACGCGCATCGAGCGCGACGGAAAGCCGACACTCGACCTCACGTGGAACAGCCAGTATCAGCTTGTGTCTGTCGCCACCAACGGCGTATTCGCGGAAGGCTACACATACGATGCTCTGAGCCGTCGCGTTTCGACTACGACGCTGGAAGGAACGACGCGGCACGTCTATGACGACAACTGGCAGGTAATTGCGGACATAGACGAGAATGGAAACGTCGTCGCGTCGTACACGTGGGGTGAAGGCATTGACAAGTTGTTAGCGGTCACGGTCGGCGGAGCGACATACTACGCGCTAACCGACATCCAGGGCACGGTCTGGGGCTATGTCGATTCGCAGAACAATGTCGTCGCCCGCTGGCAGTATGACGCCTGGGGAAATGTCGTCGGCGAGGAGGTCGCACCCTCTGCCACCGCGCTCACCTCGCTCCGTTACCGCTTCCAATGCCGCGAGTGGTCGGCGGCAACAGGCCTCATCAACTTTCGCTTGCGCTGGTACGACTCGGAGACAGGAAGGTGGCTCTCGAAAGACCCGATAGGGTTAAGCGGTGGGTTGAATCTGTATGCGTTTTGTGGAAGCGAAGTTGTTAATAATGTCGATCCGTATGGTCAAGTATCCAATGTTCCAATTCCCGGAACAGATTATAATGGAAGAGTCGAATTGCAGGCAGAGAATCGGAACTCAAATCAAATGGTTTCAAAACTTTGGCATGTAGATGTTCATAACAGTAAAGGAGCAAAAGTCTGGTCTGGGAAATTTGATGGCTTCGGAAATTATGTGGGAAAGAGAGAGGGTTATAGTGTGTCGGACATTGCAAAAGGTGATTTAGAGGCAGTGAAAAGATGGGCTGGGCCAAAGATTCGCAAACAAGCTGGCGCGTTGCCTCCTCAGTCGCGTCCGCCCATTAAAGGTAGCGGGAGATGTGGCAGTGGACCCGTACGCGGTGGCAGTGGACCCGTACGCGGTGGCAGTGGACCCGCACGGGGTGGCTCTGGCGGTGGTTTTGGCGGTGGATATGGCCAGTTTTTGTCACCATATCTTCTGTAATGATGAAGGGATTATGATGCAAGGTGCTTTTGAATACTTTGAATCGCGGTTTTCCGGCGATATTCCAGTAGAAGTTCGTCAAGACGTCTGGAATGGCTATTGGAAACTTCTTGGCTCGGCGGGAATATCGGAGTCATCAGACCTGTGGCGGTATTTTGTAGACGATGTGTTTTTCAGCACTGTGTTTCGGAAAGCGATAATCTCCTTCGGATTCGATAAGGCGGGCGAGACCTTTATTCGGCTTGAGCTGCGTAACGAATACGCGAATCAACGATGTATGGACTGGTATAGAAAACAATTTGTCGAGACAAATGGCGACAGGCCATTGGACTGGGATCAGTCTTATGAATGGGAGTTGCACTTCGATGAATTTCTGCATGAGGCAGGGTGGGATGCTGAAGATTTTTACACGAATGTCACATTTCGAGGCGTGGACGAGGTTGAGTTTGACAGACAGAGGTACGATGGCTGCTGTCATTACTTTGACTATCACTACAATACCATTTTGCCTTCCAATGGCCGGCTCAACATTGCGATGTATTTCACCGCTGGCCTTGGAGAGGATGTGAGACTGTCATTTCGCTTCGACGATTTGCAAGTGGAAGACATTCTGCCCCGGTTGCGTGCCAAATATGCGGGGTGGATTCCAGAGTTGTACAGGGGGATGAAAATTGACTGAGGGCAACGACGGCTTTATGCAGACATTTAACGATAGTGAGTTTTCGCTACTTGGCAATGATGGTATTCGCATGTTTTTCGACATGAAGGGTTCTGGAAACCTCTGCTTTAAGGTCACAGACCGTCAAGCCCATGATTTGTTTTGCAGGGAAATGGGAATACGACCTGACGACAGTGTTTCGCCAGATTTTGCGATGGAATTTTTTTTCACCGGCGTTAGTTGGTTCAGTATGGACAAAATGCCTGGCAGAGGAGCGATAGGCCGCACATTGTCTTGTGAAGCGTCCAGTGAGAGTGCGTGCAAGAAGGACATCCGGATCAATTTCTCCACAAGCGGAGGCGCGTCGATATGTCTGCGCATTAAGTATGACCAGGTGAAGATACAGGGACGATACCTACTTTAGAGTACGGCGACAAAGGGTATGTCATGGTACGCATCTCAGATGTCAATGACATTGTTTATTTGGTGAAAAACGCTCTTGTATGAAGCCAACAGGTGGAATTAAGGGTCAAGTATGCGTGGTTACCACAGTAGCGGGAGTTTATGATATACTGTTCGGCATGAGACGTTGCAGGATAAATCTTCCTAATCGTTGCTATCACCTGATTAGCCGTGTCGCCCACCGCGCGTTGGAATGGGGTAAGCGGCGAATCGAAAGGGTCGCGCCTCTATGACAAGGAAAACCTACTGTGGCAATCAGGTCTTGTTGGCTCTGATTTTATTGTGTGCCGATTAATGTGTATGAAATTTTGTATATTAATTTCACTTGTTTTGGTTTTTATTTTTGGGCTTTATGCTCTATGTGGTGATATTCTTTGGACTGTGAAAGTTTCTGAAGAAACTGTGCCATCAGTATTTGCGCGGTTGGTTCGCGAGGGCTATGAATTGCCTATGACGATAGTTTCTGTTTTGTTGCTTTCTCGTGTTATGGGGGCATTAGCAAAAAAGAATTGGGATTTTTTTTTCGCAACTTGGAAAAAACGCTGGGCAATGTTTGGAATCTGCTTGGCTTGGCGCATTGATTTTGTCGGGAGTCATTGTGTTGGCGGGGCGTTCATGTGAAAGATATGGCGTAATAGATCATGTGTGTTCGATAGTTGTGACGACCAATACGCTCAGTGTTAAGGGCGAGTGGTTGGTGTTGTCTTGGGCGTATCGGTCGTTATGTTTGTTGAATGGCGCGCTTCTGCTACTAATGTTTATTCGGTCAAATCGTCGCTTGTCGATTTTGTTGATGTTGATTTATTTTGTCTTAGGGTTGCTTTTGATGATGGGATCTCCGCCTGTTGTTTATTTGCCAAATCACATGTTATGAACTGCGTGACGAACATCACCTGGAGAACTGCGTCGGGCGCCCGTCTCGGCGGCTTCGCCTACGAGTACGACGCCGTGGGGCGCATCGTGTTGCGGAGCCACGCCATAGGCTCTAATGCATTCGACAGGGTCTATGCCTACGACGACCTCGACCGGCTTTCTTCTGATGGCGGCGTCACGTACACCTACGACGCGGCGGGCAACCGCATGACGCGCACCGAGAACGGCGAAACAATAACGTACACGCTCGGCATCGGCGACCGCCTGGCCTCGTATGGTAGGGCGGGCACCCCGCGCGCGCCGCAATCTGCGGAAGGCGCATATACCCACGACGCGGCTGGCAACGTCACTCGCATCGAGCGTGACGGCAGACCGACGCTCGACCTCACATGGAACAGCCAGTATCAGCTCGTCTCGGTCGCGACCAACGGCGTATTCGCGGAAGGGTATGCTTACGATGCGCGGGGCTGTGTTGTGTTGGCTGGATTCCAGGTTTTGGAGACGCTGCAAAGAGCGGCGGAAAGCTATACAAGGGCGCGAGGAAAGCGGCAAAAAGCACTAACCGCCGGGCAAACAAACAGATTGATGACATTGCTAAGAAGTTTGGTATTGATAGAAATAGATTTGGGGAGTATATACATGGAAGCAAGGATGGTGTTGGTCGCGGCGGGGCGGACAATTTTACATGGCCGGAACTTGAAGACTTGGCAAGAGAATATAAGGAAAGTGGAGGGCGGTAGGTATGCGTAGAAAGAATCGTGAGGTCAATATTGTTTCCGATTGTGCTAAATCGATTGTCAGGTTTCGAATGATTGGATTGAATCATTCCGAGCAGTTGTTTTGGGATAAAATGTTGGCCTCGGTTCCTTGCAAATGGTTTCTGAGAAAGACGAATGACTATGTCTATCTTTGCGATATAGATAGTAAAAAGGTAGCAACGAAACTTGAAAAGTTGCTTAATAACATGCAAATTCATTTTGAGCATGGCGTATGTATCTCTCTAGTGACAGACCGAGGCAGAGATACGGTGCGGTTGGCCCCGTTCGTGTCTGAATTCTATCGCTCTATTGGGGGCACGGTGGATTTTTCTGTTATAAGCGGAAAGTTGAGGAAGAGGGCGAGGTTTAAGGGGAGGAAGCGTCGTGAGATCAATATAGTTTCTGGACAGGCTGAGTCGACGGTTGTTTTCCATATGGAAGGTTTGAATCGTGAAGAGAGATTGCTCTGGGAGAAGAAGCTGTCTTCTATCCCTTGCGAATGGCACTATTGGCGGAAATTGAGATCATACGGCTGTGTATGTTGCATAGAGAGCATCGGCACGGCAAACAAACTTGAGGATATTCTTGGCGCGGCACCTATTCCTTTTAATCATGGAATTAGGGTGTCGCTTGTGACATATCGCGACAATGACGGCCTTAGATTGGGGCCGTTCGTAGCGGATTTCTATCGGCGCATTGGAGGCTCGATGGAGTTTTCAATAGAGAGCGGATTATGATGTCAAAAGAATCGATATGCAGGAGTTGTGATATGCCCAAAGCATTATGAACAACTGTTTGAGAACACGAATTGCTTGTGTATTTGGAGTGCTCGTCGCATTGGCGCTTGCAATTGTTTTTGCGCAGTCGCGATTGAAGCGTCACGCGTTTTCTGTCGAGACATCACATAAGATTGATGTTGAGGCATCCTCAGACGTGTTGACTCAATATGTAGCCAGCATTACAGGCAGTGCTGATGCAACAACGTCTGTCCGAACAGCGGCACTTTCGCGAGCCATGTCGCGACCAAGGGCCAGATTCGCAGACCTGCCGAGGACTGACTCCGAGATCTTCGTTTCATCCGGCGATGTTTTGGCCGAGGCGAGAGTCGACAGGGATGCAGACGCCGCGCGTCGCGCGTCCGACCTGAACCAGGTGATGGATGCGCTACTCGACCAGCCTGAGATACCAGCCGACTACGGGCGCACGATGGTCTCGATTTTCCGCGACCGCTCGCGTGGCGTTCTTGAGCGCGGCTTCGCCGTCCAGCACATCGGCCTCTACGCCGTCGCGCTCAATAGAAGGGGAGTGTACGACCCAGGCGGATCATCCTCGCTCCGCGCCGCGCTCTGGGACGCGTCATGCGAACGCGATTCCGGCGTGGGCGCCGCCGCGCTCCGCGCGCTCGCGGACATGGCCGCGTTCGATCCGGGCGTGGGCGCCGCGAGGCTGGACGCCGTCATCGCCTCCTGCGCCGCCGACGCCTCATGCGCCACGCCCGTCCGCGTCATGGCGATCCAGCTCTCCGGCGAGCGCCGCATCGCCTCCGCCCGACAGGCCATCGCCGCGATTGCCGCCGACCCGGCGTCGCCCGAGATGCTTCGCCGCCCGGCCAGGTACGCGCTCGCCGTCCTCGACGGCAGGGAGGTGGCGCAGTGAGGGCGCCCCGCGCCATTTCTGTCCTGCTCCTCGCCGCATTTGTCGCGGCTACCCGCCTCTGCCCGGCGGCGGAGGAGGTCCCGGCGAAGCCTGTCTCAAATGCCAAGGCCTCCGAGAGCGGCACTCCCGAGAACCCCGGCGGCGGCGGCGGCAGGGGCGGAAATCCACCGGGCGGCGGCAACAACCGCCAGGGCGAGGCGACCCCCGGCGACCCGGTGGGCGTGTTCACCGGCAACGCCTACGAGTCAGCCGAGGACCTGCGCGTCTCCTGCCCCGACCTCGACCTCGTCATGTTCCGCCACTACTCGAGCGGCCGCATGGCCGGCGGGCACATCGGCTTCGGCTGGCTCCACTCCTACGACTGGCGGCTCGTCGTCGACGGCCGCCGGGTGGTGGTAAGCTCCGCCGGCGAGCGCGGCC
>JAFQYM010000041.1 GCA_017406465.1 Kiritimatiellia bacterium
CCACCAGATCTACGGCGACCCGGCGATCATGGAGGGTTTGGAGCGCGGCGACTTCGCGGCGGTTCTGCCGCGCGTCGGCGACCAGATGCTCGCGGTCTTCGCCCAGCCGGGCAAGCTGATGTGCGCCAAGGGCGCGAATCCCAGGCGGCTTCCACCGGAGCTTGTTGCCGCGTTTGAGCAGTATGCCAAGGCAGAGCTTGCCGTAGAAAACGACATCTCCATCGACACCGCCGAATCGCGGGAGGTCACGGAGCTGAAGCAGATCGTGAACGGGATGCGCGAGGAGATGCGCGAGTACCTCGCCAACGGCAACGGCACGCCACGTTCGTTTTGGCGGCGGCTCAACGAACGCACAGCGCAGGAGATTCAGATCTACGAGCGCACCCGCCGCGAGTTGGAAAAGGAAACTTCCGAAGAGGTCTGGGAACAGAAGAACGACGCATTGCGTAGGCTGGGGCTCCGCACAATTCCAAATCCTGGAGAGTAGTCGCTGTCCGCTTGGATTCAAAACGAGATTACGGTCCGCAACACGCGGGCGGGCTTTTTGACACTAACAACTAAATATGGTAAACTTTTCAGCGTAAGGAGACAGTTGTAGCTGATTACTCAGGGAACTTTCTTCAAGATTGAACCTCTGCACTAACTGACGATGGAAAAGCTACACGATATTGTGGCTGCAAAGCCGATTGAAGGCTACAAGGTCGATGTCACTTTCGACACCGGCGAGCGCGGCATTTTCGACTGTTCGCGCTATCTCGACAAGCCATACTGGAAGCGACTCAACGACAAGGATTTCTTCCGGCAGGTGTTCGTCGGCTATGGCACTCTCGTGTGGCCTGGTGAAGTTGATATCGGTCCTGAGGATGTTTGGGAATTTGCCCAAAGGTACTAAATCTTCTTATGCCGCTTCACGAACAGGCGCGGCGACGGCGTCCAGTTCCGCGGCAAGTGCGCCGAGATCGCCGCATACGAGCGCACAAAGGTAGATTTGGAGCGCGCCAAGGAGACAATGAGTGGAAATGCCCTCATCAACTACTGGGAGTCGCAGAACGACAAGCTCCGCAACCTTGGCATTCGACCGCTTACTCTCGAATCGCTGGAGTAGGCCAGCTATTTCGCTCGTCAGGCCTTGTTTATTTTTTCTATGAGTTCGTTAGCCCATACTACAGCTTCGTCGACTGTAGGAAGCACGGGAAGATCACCCTTCTGTCCATTGTACGCCGATTCCCATGCTTCTCCCTTTGCGATTCTTGGAGGCCACTCATGCACCTTTCTGTACCTAAAGAGCTTGCGGCAGAGCTCCGATGCACGATGCAGGTCAATCTTGGCATTGGCCATTATGAGCTGAAGGTCTATCAGGTCGTGCGCACGCTTGCTCGATGGCGCACTCGCGCCGTGCAGCTTCTGGGCGATCTGGTACTCGAGACGCATGGCTGGAATCGGAGACGGTTTCGGAAGCGCGAGAAACGCGAATAGCTCTGCAAGCGAATCCGGGACGTCGATCATTTCACATTCGTCGGCATCGCCGATCTCGTTGTGCCCCACCTCAAGTTGCACCGTGTACCAGGGCTTTCCGAGATAGCTCAGCTTCACGTCGCACGGCTGCATCACGTAATCAAACGGGATTCCCCTCGGACTTGCCTGGCGGAGAATGCGCACCTCTCCTGAAAAACCGTTCCAGCCGTCCGCAAGACGCGACTTGAGACCCTTGAGAAACGAGTCAAGGTCGGTCTTCCACGCCGTGTCAAGGTCAAGCGTGACCCTCGACATCTGCTCGCCGTACCGGAACTTCAGACCAGTACCGCCCTTGACCACTCCGTCGCCGATCATCTGGGCGACAATCGAATTTGCCATGAGGTTGCGCAGATCGTTCGACCTTGCGACGTCTCCGGCGAAACGCAGTATCGCGCGATCAAGATTGGTTTTGGAATTGGGAGCATTCTTCATCTGTAAGCAGTCCTTTCTCGTTTGCCGCCTTCGCAGCTTCGGCAATCCTGTCGGCTTCTATCGCACCCTCGTCGCGGGCAGTCTTCAGCGCATCGACCAGTCGCTGGCATCGAATGCCCTCATAGCCCTCGAATTCTGTCGTCTCGCATACAGAGCGGTCCTTTATGCGAAACCCCTGCGGAAGTCTCTTCCTCACCCGCCGTTCAGACCCTATGTAGAGAAGCCCGGGGTTCGTCGGCGCAAGATTCAGCATGGCAACCACCGACGCCCCGCGAAGGTACGCCGTGTCGCCGACCATAGCCACCCCGACAGCGTATGTATCATTCGGTCCTATGACATGGTGCTTGACCTGATAAACGCCGTGACAGAGGCGCATCACATTTCCCTGTTTCTCCATTGCAACGAGATTCTGCCGAGAAACGCCAAGCGCCTCCGCCTGCGCGGAGGTTATCACGCCGTAGTTGTCCTCGGCAACACCCCATATCTCGTCATACGCCTTCATGTCAAAAGTATGTATTTTATTTTACTTTTTGACCACACCGCACATTGTACCACATTTCAGTCAGCATCGTCAACCGCTGCTTGGTCTGATTGTAAAAGAAATTTTTACCTTTTGACTACGTCAGGAATTGGGATGGGGACACACCCCACGGAAATGCTGAAAAATAAGGCTGCGGCGCTGTTTTGACCTTCGTAGAACCGCACGAAGGCTCTATGATTGCGTGCAGACGCAAAATCCGAGTCAGCAGGTTGCCTGCGTATGCTATTTCGGGTTGATTTTCCCATCGGAATGGAGTACAATATCTACCGGCGGTAAAAATCCGAAGTTGAACTTAGCTTTTTGACGGAGACTAGGGATGATACAAAGGCAGATGGCTAAATGGCTGAAGACGATGGCAAGCGAGTATGCCGTTGTCTCGATTATGGGACCAAGGCAGTCAGGCAAGACTACCTTGGCAAAGATGCTATTTCCCGAATACGGATACGTCAATCTTGAAGACCCCGACCTGCGCAGGGCGGCGGAAGCGGACGGAGCGGATTTCATGGCCAAGCATCCTGCACCGCTCATCATCGACGAGGTGCAACGAGTCCCCGAACTCTTGAGCCGCATACAGGTAAAGGTCGACGAGAACCCCTCGCGTAAGGCTGCCTACATCCTGACCGGTTCTCATCAGCCGGCCTTGCGCGAGGGGATATCGCAGTCTCTCGCCGGACGCGTTGCCATTGCAACATTGATGCCGCTATCCATTTCAGAAGTCAGCGACTCCTGTCCGCTCCCAGAGCGCGAGGAACTCATTTTCAATGGCTTTATGCCCCGAATCTACGGCGAGGGCGCGACTCCCTGCTTTCTTTACTCAAATTACCTTGCGACTTATGTCGAGCGCGACGTCAACGCCATTCTCGCATTGAAAGACAGGCGGCAGTTCGAGACGTTCCTGCGGCTTGTGGCGGGACGCGTGGGCCAGTTGGTAAACTACGAATCAATCGCCTCTGAAGTCGGGGTAAGCGCGGCGACAGTCAAGTCGTGGCTGTCTGTACTTGAGGCAAGCTACATCACCTTCACGCTTCCATGCTACTACCGCAATTTCGGCAAGCGATTCGTCAAGGCACCCAAGGTGTATTTTACAGATGTGGGACTATGCTGTCACCTGCTTGGCATCCGAGATGTGGAGCAGGTGAATCGCGATCCGGCCTTCGGTGGACTTTTCGAGAACATGGTAGTGGCAGATATCCTCAAGTCCAGACTTAACAGGGGGCTTGAGCCAGATATGTACTTTGTGCGCGACTACAAGGGATTCGAGGTCGATCTTCTCGTAGAGAGCGGACGCAAGGTCGATCTCTATGAGATAAAGTCGTCCGTAAGTTTCCACGGCTCGTTTGCCGACAACATAAGCCGTCTCGCATCCATCATGGACAACGTGGGCAGGAAGACAGTTGTGTATTCAGGCCAACCCGCCTCTTCGCAGGGTGTAGAGTTTGTAAACTATGCCAGCGTCGGACGTGTTTTTAGCGAAGCATATAAAGGCGATATGGCAGCAGGGAAAACCGCGAAGACGCCTATAGAGAATAGTGGAAAATAGGTCTGACCTGTTTTCCACTAATGGCAATTTGCATTTTCCTTGTATTGGTAGAATGTCTGGTAGCGCCAGATGAAACCAATACGAAAGGAGATTGCAGATGGCACGTACAAGGGGAACAGGAAACCTCCAACAGGAGAAAAACGGAACATGGACTCTTCGCGTCGGTGCCGTCAGCCGGGATTTCCATCGAGGCGCGGCTGAAACGACTTCAGCGCCTTTCCCGCCAAGGGCTTGTGACCGCCGCTGAGTTCGCGGAGCTTCGCCGCAAGATGCTTGCGATGCTTTAGGAGAGATCTAATTTTGGCCGGTCATAATTCTCGCGTCCGCAGGGCGAACGGAATTATGGTATAATACTCTGAATTGCATCTGGAGGCGTCGAAAACAGGACGAAGCAGGCGGCTCGGGCAATTTAGGTGACAGAACAATGGCAGAAACGAGAAAACGCTACCTCGGCATCGACATCGGCTCGACGACTTTCAAGGCCGTCCTCCTCGGCGAAGACGGCAAGGTGGAGCGCACGGTCTACAAGCGCACCCAGCCCGTCGACTCGGGCAAGGTTGCCTGCACCGGGCATTGCTCGGGGTGCGGTGCTTGTGGCGGCGGTGCGTCTAAGCGCCTCGCACTCGAGTTTCTCAAGGTCGCGGGAATAACTTCCTTCAAGGACGTCGCGGCAATTGTCGTGACGGGCAGCCAGATCGTCGAGGACACGCGCAAGTTCATTCCGTTCGACTTCCAGGTCAGCGAAGTTACGGCGCACGTTGCGGGCGCGAAGTTCCTCCATCCCGATGTCGACGCTATCATCGACTGCGGCGGGCAGGATTCGAAGTGCATGGTGTACAACCCGACGATGAAGCTCTGGACGAGCATGATGTCGGGCGTTTGCGCCGCTGGCACTGGTAGCTTCCTCGACTCAGTCGCGGCGAAGCTCGGCGTCAAGATCGAGGACGTCGCGGAGAAGGTGAACTACGATTCCGACACCGAGTTCAGCTCGGTCTGCGCCGTTCTTTCCGCGACGTCGATCAACAAGTTCAAGAACCGCGTTCCGATCGGCGACCTCCTCGCGGGTGCGTGCAAGGCCCAGGCGCGCACGATTCTAAACTCCGTCGGCCAGCTCCTCCTTAACGCGCCTGGCCGCAAGATTCTCTTCCAGGGCGGCGTCGCGTTCAACAGCGCAGTTGCGTTCTTCCTCAAAAAGCTCACCGGCAGCGAGATCGTCATCCCCCAGTACCACGAAGTGATGGGCGCGCTCGGCGCGGCGGTGATTGCGCGCCAGCTCCACGACCTCCGCGACGCGGGCAAGCTTGACCTCGCGAAGGTCGAATACGAGCCGACGCGCGGCAAGTCCGTTTTGCTCAGGATCAAGTCGACGAAGCGCGACTTCTTCTCGACCGACAAGTCGAAGCCGCTCGTGTGGCGCAACCTCTTCTTCCCGACCGAGATCCTTAACGCGATGGACTGCCGCGTCCGCACGCTCGAGACGTACGCCGCGCTCTTCGGGCGCAAGGCCGACAAGGTAAAGGAGGCGCTCGGCAAGGCCGCGCAGAAGGGCTTCGACGGCCAGACTTGCTCGTTCCTCCGCATGCTTGAGGGCATGGAGCTTGAAAAGCCGGACTACATCGTCTCCACGATGCAGCCGTGCCAGCAGGCAGAGCGTGTGTTCGCCGACCTTGCGCGCGAATACAAGATTCCAGACCGCCTCTACTCTCTTCAGACTCCGATCAACGGGCAGAGCCGTGCCGCGATCGAGACGATTGCCGACGGCCTCGCCGAGTCTGTCGCGCTTATGGAGAAGGCGTTTGGCCGCAAGCTCGACCAGGGCCGTCTCGAGGAGGCGTGCGTTCTTTCGAACGAGGCCGCCGAGCTCGCGCGCCAGTGCACGCATCTCCGCTTTACATCGCCGCCGCTCGTCAGGGGCAGCGAGGCGATCTACAACGCAATCGTCTTCTCGCAGCTCTGGGGCACGCAGGATCTCGTCGACATCCAGACGGCGTATCGCGACGAGCTCATACAGAAGAAGCTTTGGGCCGAGAAGCGCTACTCTATCGACGATACTCATCGTCTTCTCTGGCTTCACCTGCCGCCTTTCTACGACACGAAGCACCTCACGTTCCTCGAGACGACGTGCAACGCGCCGATTGTTTTCGAAGAGACGAATTTCGTCGGCTGGGAGCCACTTGATCCGAAAGATCCCTATCGCTCGCTTGCTCGCAAGCTCCTTCAGTCGGGCTTCCTCGATCCCGCGCAGCGCGTTGAATACGTGAAGAAGGCGATTCCCGAGGGCAAGTTCAACGGCGTCGTCCTCTACACGCACGGCTTCGGCCGCTGTTCGCTCGCTGACCGCGCGTTCTCGAAACTCCTCCGCGAGACGCTTGATTCGATCGGTTGCCCGCTCCTCGCGCTTGAAGGCGATTGCATGGACGCTTCCATCGACCCGTGCTCCACGGTGACGAAGATATCTTCGTTTGTCGAGGCACTGAACCTCAGCCGCTACGGCAACATCTTCGGCAAGACCGTGCCATAACGGGGCGTAGCGTCCCGCTCTGAGTTTTTGCCGTGCGCCCTTGACAAGGCGCGGCGCCTTTTGCAATAATGGTAGTATAAAGTGCAAAAGGAAAATGAAAGTGCAATGGGCAAGAAGCTGTTGATAGTTGAGTCTCCCGCGAAGGCGAAGACGATAGGCAAGTATCTCGGGCCGGAGTTCACGGTCAGGAGTTCCGTCGGCCACATCCGCGACCTCCCGAAGGAGAACGGCGCGATAAGGATCGACAAGACGGGCGACGAGAGCTGGACGTTCACGCCGAAGTACGAGATCTCCGAAGGCAAGGAGAAGGTCGTCTCGGAACTCAAGTCCGCCGTGAAGTCGTCGAGTGAAGTCTATCTCGCAAGCGATCCCGACCGCGAGGGGGAGGCGATCGCGTGGCACCTCAAGGAAGTGCTTGGGCCTGTTGCAGGCAAGAAGCCGTTCCACCGCGTCACCTACAACGAGATCACGAAGGGCGCCGTTCTCAAGGCCGTCGCAGAGCCGCGCGACATCGACATGCCTCTCGTCGACGCGCAGCAGGCGCGTAGGATCCTCGACCGCATCGTCGGCTACAAAGTGTCGCCGCTCCTCTGGAAGAACATCGCGTGCGCAAACAACCGCTCGCTCTCGGCGGGCCGCGTCCAGTCTGTCGCGCTGCGGCTCCTCGTCGAGCGCCAGCGCGAGATAGAGGCGTTCAAGCCCGAGACCTACTTCCTCATGGGCGTCGAGGCGAAGAAGCGCGGCGCCGCGAACGGCAAGTTCGTCGCGAAACTTGCGCGAATCGACGGCGAGAAGCCGAACGTGCGCGACCGCCAGACGGCTGACACCACGCTTCTCGACCTCTCCGGCGCCGAGCTCGAGGTCGTCGACCTGAAAGCCCAGCCGAAGACGCGCCACGCGCTGCCGCCGTTCACCACTTCGACGATGCAGCAGGCGGCGTCGAGCGTCCTTTCGTTCTCGCCCGGCAAGACGATGAAGCTTGCGCAGTCGCTCTACGAGCAGGGGCGCATCACCTACATGCGAACCGACTCCGTGAACGTGTCCGAGCAGGCGCGCGCGGCGGCGAAGGACTACGTGACCGCGACCTTTGGCGGGGAGTTCTACCCCGAAAGCCCCAACTTCTTCAAGTCCAAGGCCGACGCGCAGGGCGCCCACGAGGCGATACGCCCGACCGACGTCTCGCTTACCCCCGACCGCGCCGCCGAGAGCGGCATGGACGCGGCGGAGCTCAAGCTCTATGCCCTCGTGTGGAAGCGCTTCGTGGCGAGCCAGATGGCCGACGCGAAGACGACCGTCCGCACCGTGACGCTTGCGGCCCGCAAGCCAGCGCTCGCGCATGACTACCTCTTTACGGCGAGCGCGACCGAGATCGACTTCGAGGGTTTTCTCAAGGTCATGAACCTCTCTCTCAAGAAGAAGCGTCCGGACGGTGAGGACGACGAGGACTCTGACGAGGTCGCGGCGCTTCCGCCGCTTTCCGGCGGCGAGACGCTCGACGCCGTCCGCTGGCTCGCGGACGAGAAGCAGACGAAGGGCCCGGCGCACTATTCCGAGGCGTCGCTCATCAAGGCGCTCGAGGAGAACGGCGTCGGGCGCCCTTCGACGTATGCGGCGACGATCGAGACGCTGAAGGCGCGCGAATACGCGAAGGCCGAGAAGAAGAAGCTCGTCCCCCTCGAGCGCGGAATCCTCGTGTGCGACTGGCTCGTAAAGAAGCTCGACTCGCTCTTCAGCGTCGGGTACACTGCGAAGATGGAGGCCGAGCTCGACAAGGTCGAGGGGGGCGGCGAGCCGATGAACGCGATGCTCAGCGCGTTCTACGCGAAGTTCATGAAGGCCGTAGAATCCTGCAAGGAGCCCGCTCCCGACAAGGAGAAGTTCGAGTTCGTCTTCTCGCTCCTCGACCAGGTCCGCGAGTGGAAGGAGCCGAAGACAGTCGGCAAGCGGACGTACGACGACAAGGCGTTCGTAGAGTCGGTGCGCGCGCAGTTCGACTCTGGCAAGCCGCTTTCCGCAAAGCAGCTCGAATACCTCGTGCGGATGGCGCTCATGTACGCGCCGCAGATACCGGACTGCGAGGCGACGCTGAGGGAGCACGGCTTCGCCGGCTCCCAGGCGCAGAAGCCGGAGACGGTGGATGCCGAGCTTGTGAAGTGGTGCTTTGACACGGCCGACAGGATCATAGGGCTCATGAGGAACCCGTTCCTCAAGAGCCTCAGAGACCAGACGGAGCGCGGACGCGGGCTCTCGCAGAAGCAGTTCTCGATACTCGTGAAGGCGGTCGGCGAAAACGCCGCGGGGCTCGAGGACTGCGACGAGATCAGGGCGAAGCTCTCCGAATTCGTCCCAGGCGGCTTCTCTCCGATCCAGCGCGAGGAAGAGTCCGTCATCCCTCGGCTTATCGCGCTCGTCGGCAAGGTGACAGAGTGGCGGCCTTCCTCGAAGAAGGGCCGCAAGACGTACGACGACAAGGCGTTCGTTCAGTCGCTCGTCGACCAGTACGAGCGCCGCAGGTCGCTTTCGCCGCGGCAGGTCATGGCCCTTAGGCGCGTCATTGTCGCCTACAAGGACAAGATCCCCGGCTATGACGAGGTCGCGGGGCCGCTTGGCCTCGACGACATCCCTTCGAGCCGCGACAAGAAGGCCAAGGTGATAGATGGTCCCTCCGACTAATCCGCGTACTGCGGAAGATCCGTGCGTACAGCGCTTCAAGGCGAGCTTGCTCGCCGAGCGCGGTGTCTCGCAGAACACGTGGGACGGGTATTTCTCCGATCTTGCGCAGTTTGCGTCGTTCGCATGGGGTCATGACGCGGCGCCGCCGTTCGCGTGGGGCGAAGCGAGCGACGCGGCGGCGAGGGCGTTCCTCTCGTCGTTCGGCTCCGCCGGTGCGCGCGCGACAACGGTGAGGCGCAAGCTCGCGGCGCTCCGTTCGTTCTACAGGCATCTCCAGAGGGAGGGGACTGTGGCGGACAATCCGTTTTCCTCGCTCAGGGGCCCGCGCAAGGCGAAGACCCTGCCGAAGGTGCTTTCGGTCGGGGACGTCGAGTCGTTTCTCGCCCAGCCCGGCAAAGACTACGCCGCCGGCCGCATTGGCGAGCGCGAGTTCCTGCGCGACTCTGCCCTCTTCGAGACGCTCTACTCGACGGGCTGCCGAATTGGAGAAGTCGTGCCGCTCAGGTGGAGCGCCGTGGACTTCGCGCGCGGCACCGCGATAGTGACGGGCAAGGGCTCCAAGGACCGGCTCGTCATACTCGGGCCGAAGGCGCTCGACGCGTTAGGCAGACTGCGCGGCGCATCTGCCTCGGACGCGGACGGCGCGGTGTTCGCGTCGCCCGCCGGAAAGCCAGTGTCTCCGCGCCTCGTCGAGCGGCGCATGAAGAGGTATCTTGCCGAGGCGGGGCTCCCCGCGGACCTTACGCCTCACAAGCTGCGGCATAGTTTCGCCACGCACCTTCTCGACGCGGGCGCGGACCTGCGAAGCGTCCAGGAGATGCTCGGGCACTCCTCGCTCTCAACGACGCAGGTCTACACGCATGTTTCCGTGGAGCGGCTGAAAGATGCGTATTTTTCATCACACCCGCGCGCCTGATTGTGGTATAATACAACATCATAAACCAAAAAAAGAGGTGAGTTATCGCACAGTTCACTCGTGTCAACTTCAAGATTCGCGTTCCGCAGGTTCGCGTTCTTGATGCCCAGGGAAATATGCTCGGCGTAATGCCGACACGCGACGCCCAGCGCCTCGCGGACCATAGAGGGCTCGATCTCGTCGAGATCACGCCCAACGCGCAGCCGCCAGTCTGCAAGATCATGGACTACGGAAAGTTCAAGTACGAGGAGTCCATCAGGGAGAAGCAGGCCAGGAAGGCCCAGAAGGTGCAGAAGGTGAAGGAAATCAAGTTCCATCCCGGCACCGACACGAACGACTTCAACTACAAGCTCAACCAGATCCGGGGCTTTCTCAAGGACGGTTGCAAGGTGAAGCTCACCCTACAGTACCGCGGCCGCGAGAACGCGCACCGCGAACTTGGCGAAGACGTGATCAACCGCGTCCTCGAGGAGCTTAAGGAAGAGTGCTTCGTCGAGCAGGCCCCGAAGACCCTCGGACGCGTCCTCGGCGCACTGATCGGGCCGCCGCGCAAGAACGGGCCGAAGCCCCAGCCGCGCCCGGCCGCTCCCGCGCAGCCGGGGGGAATCCGCATATCCGTCAGCTGAGAAGGGCGAGATGGGAAGGTTCCGTTTGAGAGGCAGGAGGCG
Source organism: Kiritimatiellia bacterium (assembly GCA_017406465.1). Classification (GTDB taxonomy): domain Bacteria; phylum Verrucomicrobiota; class Kiritimatiellia; order RFP12; family UBA1067; genus UBA1067. Next base: position 10,807 of record JAFQYM010000041.1, read on the forward strand.
CCGCAGCCGCGACCAGAGGTCGCGCGCGGAGATGATTCCGCTCCGCACGGTCGTGCCGAATCTCGTCACTTCCATGGCTGCGTGCGCCGGCATAACGTCGATATCGCTTTCGAGCGAAGGGCGCTTTCTCCACGCGCTCGTTGCGCTTCTCGTCGCGTGCGTGTGCGACGGCATGGACGGGCGCATCGCGCGACTCTTGAAGGCGAGCTCCAAGCTCGGTGCCGAGCTCGACTCTCTTGCCGACTTTGTGAATTTCGGCGTAGCGCCTGCGATGTTCATGTTCTACTGGCTTACTGGGGGCCCGGCGCACGATGGCTGTTCGCCGCAGATGGTGCGGCTCGTCCTCGGCTGTTCGCTCTTCTACGCGCTCTGCGACTGCTTCCGCCTCGCGCGGTTCAACACGATGCTCGAGCAGCCGACGCTTCCCTACTGGAAGCACTTCTTTACTGGCGTCCCCGCGCCAGGGGGGTGCTGGATGGTGCTCACGCCTGCGATCCTCGCTCTCGCGCTCGACGCGAAGGACAAGTATCCGGCGCTGCAGGACGTCTTGCGCAATCCGTACTTCGGCATGTTCATGCTCCTTTTCGTTGGAGCCCTGATGGCGTCCCGGCTTCCGACGATCTCGCTGAAGTCCTTGCACATTAGCCGCAGATACCAGCTTCCGGTGATGGCGGCGCTGCTGCTCGTCGTCGCGCTCCTCATATCCAACTTCTGGATGACGGTCGGCGTGATGGGGGTCCTCTATGTCCTGACCGTCCCGGTGACGGGTCTCGTTTTTCTTCGCGTTCGCGCCCGTGCACTTGACGCGACGCCCGCGAAAGTGTAAAATTTCCACATACTTTTCACAACAAAGGAGAAGTCCACAAATGAAGAACATGAAGCTTGCACTTGCAACCGCCGCGATCGCGGCATGCACAACCGTCTTCGCCGCCGATGGCGCGGCTGTCGACAAGGACGTCGAAGGTCAGGGAATCGGAGCGATCGGCTGGACTCCTGTTCAGATCGGTCTTTTCGCTCCAGTGTCGATTCCGTGGGGCTTCGATTGGGATGTCAAGGGCTTTGACCTTGATCTCTTCTACATCGAGACGGTCAAGCTTCAGGGTCTTGGCATCTCGGGCATCGCCTCGCGCACTCGCGACCGCCAGGACGGGCTTCTCATTTCCGGTGCTTGCAACTGGAACGACGCTGACGTCCGCGGCCTCGGCATCACGCTCGGCGCGAACCTCTGCTTCGGCGACGTCTACGGCATCGACGTGGCGACGTTCGGCATGCGCAACCTCATGAAGGGCGTGGACGTCAACCTGCTCGCCTCCTATCAGAAGGAGTTCGTGGGTTGGCAGACTTCCTGCGTCTGCAACTTCACCGAGGGCGAGTGCACTGGCGCCAGCTTCTCGCTCGCGCTCAACATGGCGAAGGTCGAGACCGGCTTCCAGGCCGCCACCATCAACAGCGCCGAAGAGCTGCATGGTGTGCAGATCGGCGTCATCAATATCGCGCACGAGTGCCCCTGGGGTCTCCAGATTGGTGTCATCAACATCATTCTTGACAACAAGATCAAGATCCTTCCGCTCGTTAACGGTTACTTCGGCGGCGGCGAAGAGTGAGTAGGCCGGGTAATCCATTTCTGAAGAAGGCGACGGGGGCCAGCAAGGCCCCCGCGTCCGTTGATGCGAAGCGCAAGCACGGGCTCGGGCGCGGGCTCGACGGCCTTCTTTCCTCGTCCATGCCGCCGCCTGCAGTCGCCGCGGTGCGCCCCGAGGCAAAGGCCTTTGCGCAGACCCAGCCAGGTGCGCCGCTCGAGCTCAACATACTCGACATCGAGCGCAGCCCCTACCAGCCGCGCCGCGACTTCAGGGAAGAGGAGCTGAAGGAGCTCGCTGAGTCGCTCAAGAACAGCGGCCTTGTCCAGCCCCCGACGGTGAGGAAGAACTCGGCCGGCCGATACGAGCTCATCTCCGGCGAGCGCCGTCTCCGCGCCGCGCAAATCGCCGGCTGGAAGAAGATTCGCGTCACGCTCGTCGAGGCCGACGACCTCACTGCCGCCGCCATGACGGCGACGGAAAATCTCCAGAGAGAGGACCTGAATCCGATCGAGGAGGCGCTTAGCTACAAGACGCTCCAGGACAGTTTCAATCTCACGCAGGCCGATGTCGCCGAGAAGGTCGGCAAGGGCCGCGCGACGGTCGCGAATTCCGTGCGGCTTCTCGAGCTTCCCGACGAGGTGAAGGGGCTCGTGCAGTCTCGTCTTCTCTCCGTCGGCCATGCGAAGGTCCTCCTTTCCGTCGATTCCGAGAAAGACCGCGTCCTCCTTGCGCGCGACTGCGTGAACGACCAGCTTACGGTGCGCGCCCTCGAGAAGAAGGTCGCGCGTCTTCACGCGCCCGTTCCCGCGCGCTCCACCGGCGTGCCCGACCTTCCCGATTCGTATGTGCGCAGTCTTTCCGACAAGCTCAAGCGCCATCTCGGCTGCGCCGTGCGCGTGACGAGCGGCGTCACGCACGCGAACGGCAAGCACACGAAGGGTGTCCTCGAGATCGACTTCTTCGACAACGACGACCTCGACCGCGTCATCCGCATGATCGGCGTGGAGATCGACTGACGATGTTTTCTGCGCTTCTCGCGGCGTCGCTCGTCTTTTCGCAGGCCGACGCCAACCTCGCCTTCAAGACTGCCACGGGCCTCGTAGAGAATCACACTCCGCGCGATTCCGGCACGACACGCAGCATGCTTGCCGCGAATTATCTCCTCGACGCCGCGAGCGCGGCGGGAGCCGACGTCAGGCGCGACATGTTTGTCGCGAAGACGCCGAAGGGCGAGCGCCGCTTCACGAATCTCGTCGCCTCGTTCAAGAGGAACCCGGATGCGCCCTGGGTAGTCCTCGTCTCTCATTACGACACGAAGACTGGCGTCGACTGCCCGGGCGCGAACGACGGTGCCTCGACCTCGGGGCTTCTCGTCGCGCTTGCGGGCGTTCTTTACAACCATCGAACGCAGAACGACAACGTCATGCTGATATGGACCGATGGCGAGGAGTGCATGAACGCGTATGTCGAGGACGACGGCCTCTGGGGGTCTCGCCATGCGGCGAAGTCGCTGAAGGAAAGCGGCGTCACGGTTAAGGCCGTGATATGCCTCGACATGCTTGGCGACAAGGACCTTCATGTGTCAATCCCGAAAAACAGCAGTCCAGCGCTGTCGAAGATCGCGCTTGCCGCCGCAAAGAAGGCAGGAGTCGCCGACAAGGTGTCGCGCGTAGACCTGCTCGTCAAGGACGACCACGTGCCTTTTCTCGAAGCCGGTTTCAAGGCAATCGACCTCATAGACTTCGAGTACGGCAGCGCACCGGGGCTCAACGACTACTGGCATACCGACAAGGACACGGTCGACAAGATTTCGGAGGAGTCGCTTTTCACCGCTGGCAAGCTTGTCGTCGGGATGCTCGACATCCTGCTTCAGTGACGCGATTTTATGGTATAATAATTCGAACTGGGGCGCAAGGCCCCAGCAACAGTTGCAAGGAGACCTCATGAGCTGGTTTGAAGCAAAGACTGAAAAGGCGAAGATCCCGCCGGCGAAGGCGCTTTGGGCCATCTGCCCGAAGTGCGGCAGCCATTTTGAAAAGGCGGTCTGGAAGAAGAACAACGCGATATGCCCGAAGTGCAACTACCACGGGCGTCTCTCGGCGCGCGAGCGCATCGCGCAAGTCGCGGACGAGGGATCTTTCTCCGAGGTCTTCCGCGCAGTCTCCTATTCCGATCACCTCTCGTTCCACGACGCTACCGGCCCCTACAAGGCGAAGGTCGAGGCGACGATTGCGAAGTCGGGCGAGACCGAGTCGATCGTGATGGGAACTGCGAAGATCGACGGTCACCCCGTGATGCTCGGCGTCATGGACTTTGCGTTCATGGGCGGCTCCCTCGGCACCGGCACTGGTGAGCGCATTGCCCGCGCATGCGAACAGGCGATTGCCGAAAATCGTCCGCTCGTCCTCTTCTCCGCGTCCGGCGGCGCGCGTATGCACGAAGGCATCCTCTCGCTTATGCAGATGGCGAAGACTTCCGCCGCGATTGCAAAGCTCAAGGAAGCGGGGCTTCCCTACATTTCAGTCCTCACCGACCCAACGACTGGCGGCGTGAGCGCGTCCTACGCGATGCTCGGCGACATCAACGTGACCGAGCCCAAGGCGCTCATCGGCTTCGCTGGACGGCGCGTCATCGAGAATACGATCCACCAGAAGCTTCCCGACGACTTCCAGTCGGCGGAATACCTTGAGAAGCACGGCTTCATCGACAAGATAGTCGAGCGCAGCGAACTCAAGGGCTTCCTCGCGAAGATGCTTAACTACTGGGGCTTTTGAGGAGTCAGTAGTCAGGGGTCAGGAGTCAGTAGTCAGGAGTCAGTAATTTAGGAGAGGAGATTTATGGCAAAGAGTGCAATGGACTGCGTGAAGCTTGCGCGCGACCCGAAGCGTCCGCATCTCAAGGACTTCATCAAGCTGATTTGCTCCGACTTCGAGGAGCTGCACGGCGACCGGCTCGTCAACGACGACCGCGGTCTCGTTGGCGGCTTCGCGACGATCGGTGGCGAGAAGGTGCTTTTGCTCGGCCACAACAAGGGCGCAACAGTCGAGGAGAACATGGAGGCCAACTTCGGCATGGCGAACCCCGACGGCTACCGCAAGGCGATGCGCCTTGCGAAGCTCGCGGAGAAGTTCCACCTTCCCGTCGTCACGTTCGTCGACACTCCCGGTGCGTATCCAGGCCGCGAGGCAGAGGAGCGCGGTCAGGCCGAGGCGATTGCTAAGTCGCTTGAATTCTTCTCCCGGCTCAAGACGCCAGTCGTCGTAGTTGTCACCGGAGAGGGCGGTTCAGGCGGCGCGCTTGCAATCGCTGTCGGCGACCGTATCCTCATGATGGAGAACGCGATCTATTCCGTCATTTCTCCCGAGGGGTGCGCGGGCATTCTGTGGCGCGACGGCTCGAAGGCCCCAGAGGCCGCCGAGGCGCTCAAGATCACCGCGCCCGACCTCCTTAAGCTCGGCGCGATCGACGAGGTCGTCAAGGAGCCGGCAGGCGGCGCGCAGAAGAACCACAAGGCCGCCGCGTCCGCCGTCAAGAAGGCGATTCTCGCCGCGCTCAAGGCGCTCAAGAAGATCCCGGTGGACGTTCTTGTAGAGAAGCGCTACGAGAAGATTCGCGCCTACGGCAATTTCTACAGCTGATACACTGCAGGAACGCCGCTCCACAATGAAAATCGTCGATTGCGACTACTTTGTCGTCGGGTCCGGAATGGCCGGGCTGATGACGGCCCTGCATCTCGCGGGCAAGGGCAAGGTCGTGCTCGTGACAAAGGGGCGGCTCCAGGACTGCAACACGAATTTCGCGCAAGGCGGCATCTGCTGCGTCGCCGATCCGTCGGACACTTTCGACAAGCACGCTCGCGACACGATGATTGCCGGCGCTTGGCTTGGCAACTCCGCCGTCGTGCACGAGATATGCGAACATGCGCCCGAGGGAATCCAGGACCTCGTCAAGTGCGGCGTAAAGTTTGCGAAGAAGAAGGACGGCTCGTGGGAACTTACTCGCGAGGGCGGGCATAGTGCGCGGCGCATCTTCCACGCGGGCGACATTACTGGCGAGAAGTGCGAGGCGTCGATGATACGCGCCATCCGCCGCTCTTCCGTCGACGTCAGAGAGCAGACGATAGTAATTGACCTCGTGATGACGAAGCGCGTCGGGATCAAGGGTCCCAACCGCTGTATCGGCGCGTATGTCCTCGACAAGAAGACGGGCGAGATATACGCTGTCCGCTCGCCTGATACGGTGCTTGCGACTGGCGGCTGCGGCAAGGTCTATCTCTATACCTGCAATCCCGACACGGCGACTGGCGACGGCATCGCGCTTGCGTGGCGCGCGGGCGCGAAGATCGAGAACATGGAATTCATTCAGTTCCATCCGACTTGTCTCTACCATCCGCAGGCGAAGCGCTTCCTCATATCCGAGGCCGTGCGCGGCGAAGGTGCCGTTCTCGTGAACAAGCACGGCCGCGAGTTCATGAAGAAGTATGATCCGCGCGGGTCGCTCGCGCCGCGCGACATCGTCGCGCGCTCGATTGACAGCGAGATGAAGCGCACCGGCGACGACTGCATGTACCTCGACATCAGGAAGAAGGGCAGGGCCTACCTGATGACGCGCTTCCCGAACATCTACCAGAAGTGCATGGAGTTCGGCATCGACATGGCGAAGGACTTGATTCCAATCGTCCCGGCGGCGCACTACACTTGCGGCGGCATCCAGGCGACGACTGCGGGCGAGACTTCCGTCTCGGGACTCTCCGCCGTCGGGGAGTGCGCCTGCACCGGTCTTCACGGCGCGAACCGCCTTGCGTCCAACTCGCTTATGGAAGCGCTCGTCTGCGCCCGGCTCACGGCGGCACGGCTCGCGGCGAACCCTACGAAGTTCGCGTCGCGCAGGAAGCTGCCCGAGATCCCCGCATGGCGCATCGGCAACGCCGTTCCTCCAGACGAGGCCGTTCTCGTCTCGCACATGTGGGACGAAATCCGCCGACTCATGTGGGACTACGTCGGCATCGTGCGCACGAACAAGCGCCTCGCGCGCGCCGCGCACCGCATCAAGACGCTCAGGAAGGAGATACGTGACTACTACTTCCGCTATCTCGTGACGCCCGACACGCTTGAGCTCCGAAACCTCGCCGTGTGCGCAGAGCTCATCGTCAAGAGCGCGCAGAAGCGCCGCGAAAGCCGCGGGCTCCACTTCACACTTGACTACCCGCGCCAGTCGAAGCGTCCGCGGCAGACGGTAATAGAGGGCTATCGCGGATAGTCCGCAGCGCATCTGCCGCGGATTTGGTATAATGTTCGCAAACCAACTGAATAAGGAAGGGAAGCCAACATGAAGCGAATTGCAGCTGTGTGTCTTCTGGCGGCGTTTGCCGTTGCCACTGTATACGGAAAGACCGTTGTCGGGCGCTCTAATGCCTCGAACAGTAGCGTCTCCATTAAGGAGATGTCGATGTCGGACATAGAGAAGGCCTTTGGCGGGAGTGGTTTCGGCGGCAGTTTTAGCGGCAACGGCGTCGGCTTTGGCAACGTCGTGAAGAGCTACACCGGGAAGCCGTCCGTCGTCCTCAAGGAGTGCTGCGTCTATCCGCCTATAGGCACAAACGTGCCGAGTTCCGCGACGTTCGACAGGTTCAAGTATGGGCGCAAGGGCTATTTCGCGGCCACGTACATTGTCCTCGCGCAGAACATCGTAGACATAGACCTTGAGAATCTTGTCGTCGAATCGATAACCGACGGTTCGGGCAAGGACTACACCAAGAAGAAGAACGGCGACGCCAACTGGGAGGTTGAGCCGTTTCGCTCGGCCGTGAACCGCGAAGGCGGATTCGCGACGTTCATGCTGTGCGGCGGCGGCAATGCGTGGGCGAAGTCGCTCCCGAAGGTAAAGGGCAAGGTCACGGTCACTGTCGCCGACAAGATGGCGACGAAGGAGCTGCCCGGCAAGGTTTCGTCCGGCAAGATCGGCGAAGGCGAATACTCCTACAAGGTCAAGCTCGCCTCCAACTTGATGAGCGACGAGAAGTCGCTGGAGGTTTCGCCGGCCGGAAGCAAGTCCGACTGCGAACTGGAGGTCTTCTGCGGGGACAAGAAGCTCGACAGCACGGGTAGCTTTTCGATGAACGGAAAGAAGTCCTATACCTTCAAGAAGCCCGACGGCGACGACATCGTGATCAAGATCAAGTTCCCCGAAGGCGCCAAGAAGCTTGTCGTACCGTTCGGCTGATTTGCCGGAATGCACATACGCTGTCGCGGTGCCGGAGTCCTACGACAGTAAACAGTCGGGGACAGACCCCGCGACAGGCCCGTTTTTCGTGTATTTTGTGTATTTCGTGGTTTCAACACCCGCGGCGCATCTGCCGCGGATTTGGTATAAGGCGTGATTCCTTTTCGCTACTGGTTGATCGTCACGTTCGAGTTGACGATGGTGATCGACTTCTGCTCGACTGTCGCTGGCGCGGACTGCGCGACGGCTACGGTTGAGAGCGTGCCGAAGTTCGACCAGCAGCTGATCGGGCTTTTGTGCGCGCGCTCGCGCTCAAGCTCGAACTTGATTGCCTCCGCGCGCGCCGCGCTTATCTTGGCGTGGATGTTGTTCACGGGTTTCGGAGCTTCGCGGCGGATTTCGCCCGTGTTCTTTCTGTAGGTGTCGTGGAACGAGTCGTTCGGGGACGAGAATGCGCTTCTGCGCGGACCAGAATGCTGCATACGCGGGAGCTGGGTCCCGCTTTGCTGGACATGGTGCCCACGTCCGCCGGCGTCCTCTCCACGCGGCGTGGGGCCGCGCTCTCCGGGCATTGCAGATGCGGCGATTGCGATTGCCGCGAAAGTTGCGGCGAGAAATGTCTTCCGGTTGTCCATAATACACCTCCTTCTTGTGTTTCTGTCCTGATAGGCGGCCATTCTCGGAAAATCTGACAGCAAAAATGTACGCGGCGCATCCGCCGCGGATTTGGTATAATGCTGAATATGAACATTGGATATACTGGTCGGCTGCACGAAGCAGAGAAGACCCGCCGCTTCGCCGGGAAAGTATACGACAGGATCGCGCGTCCGTCGCGTATCGTGCTATTCGCGTTCATTGTCGTGGGACTTGCGGCCGAGGTGATGGCGTATTTGCGCGGCGGACATCTTGACTATTATCTTGTGTTTTTATTGGCTTTGATCTTCTTCTGCCTGAAGTTCAACAGGGCCAGGTACCAGAAGTCGATAGACCTTGTCACCCGGAGGTTCATGGGCGATTCGGATGAATGGTCGATCACCATGACCGACGCCTGCTACGAATTCCGCAGCGGCGACAATGTCATGCGCGTGGGTTGGCGGAACTTGGGATCATACTATCTGTTTCTCGACGGCGGACTTGCGGTGCTGGAAAGAAAAATGCCGATGCTTCTTCTGCCGTCCCTGTCCGATCTCGGCGCGAATGTCGAAGAGGTAAAGGCAGCGCTCGAAAAGGCGGGCTTGAAGGACTATCGGCACTGCCGCAGCTATTGGTGGATTCTTGTGATTCTCCTCGCTTTTGCGGGCGGTGCAGTCGCCCAGCTCGATTTGATGCAGTCTCGCGCAAAAATGTCTGTTCCGGCGTGTGTGGAATGCGACGAAGAGGACGACGAAGACGATGATTCGTGCGATTTCGATTCTTGCGACGATGCCAGAGGCAAGGTGTTCTCGTTGGGCGACATCAATTTCGACAGCCGCACGATTGACATTGACTACGCGCTTGCTGAGACGCGCTCGTCGACGAACAAGAGCCAGATATCATATCAGGATTTCGCCAATATCGTCGCGGTCCTGCGAGAGCAGAGAAAGCCCAAGAAAGTGTTTATGATGCTTTCGATTGCCGACGTCAACGCGCCGGAGCGTCCGCTTGAGACGCTGGCGACTTTGACGAACAGTCAGCTTTCCGTAGACCTGATTCTCAAAGACTGCACAAATCTGACGGATGTTGCGATGCTGGGGCGTGTGCCGATAACATGGCTTTATCTAAACAGGTGTCCGGTCGACGCGATTTGCGGGCTTGAGCAGAGTCCGATCGAGGCGCTCGACATCTACAGCTGCCCGATCAAGTCGATCGACGACATCTGTCCGTTGCCAAGTCTGAGGAAGATGCGCATCGCCGACACGCTGATGGCGCAGCCGGACAAGGAGGCGCTTCGCGCGCGCTGGAAGAGTCTTGACTATCTGCAGTTTGCGCCGCGGAACGAAAACGGATCGCCGGAGTACGACATGATCTCCCTGTTCTCCGAAACGGAGCGCTTTCAGGCAGCGGTCGCCGAAGCGGACCGCGTGGTGATACGCGACGGCGGGTTCGGATGCTGCACGAAGCCCGAGCGCGATCCGGTGCTGCTTGAGCTTAAGGATCCGAGGGATATAGCCGAACTTCGGGGAATCTTCAGGTTCGAGGATCGCGGCAGCAACGCCGAGTGCATGTGCTGCGGGCATCCTGGCATCGACTGGTGGAAGGGCGACAAGCTTCTTGCTCGCACGGCGGTCCAGCATCTCGAAGCGCTTCGCTGGAAGCGTTTCCACGGCGATGCCGAACTCACGTCCGAGGCGGCGGAGGCGCTGACAGCCTGGTTCGCTGCCCGCGGCATCAAACCCGCTAATTAACGCGGCGCATCCACCGCGAACATGTGTTTTGTAACAACTTCCGCGTTGACATGGTGCGGATAAGTTGTTACAATACTGCGCGTAATGGTTGGAAAAGTTGTTACAAAGGGCGGCAAGCCGTTCCAGTCCAAGCTGGTGCCGTACGAGGTGGAAGTCAAGAGACTTAAGGCGGATGGTGCGAGCGTGAGGGCGATTGCCGCCGAAATGCTTGCGCGGCATGGTCTTACGGTGTCGCATAATGCCGTCGCGTCCTTCCTGCGGACGCATGGCGGCAGGCGGCGCAACTTCCTGGACGGCATTGCCGAGACGAGGCGCATTGAACTGGTAAAGGCGATAAAGGCTCTCTGGACTCATGGATCGACGGCAATCGAGGGAAACACGCTGACGCTCGGCGATACGATGGCGGTGCTCGAGTACGGCCTGACGGTGAAAGGCAAGCCGCTTAAAGACCATGAGGACGTCGTCTCGCATGCAAGGGGCGTCGATTTCGTGCAGTCCCTTTTGGACAAGGGGCAAATCGCGGTTTCCGACCTCCTGTCGCTGCACCGGGTCGTCATGTCTGAAAACACCCGCGACATCTACAGACCTGTGGGCGCATGGAAGCGCGAGGACAACGGCACGTATGGGGCCGAAGGCGGGAAAACGGTCTACATGCCGTATGCGTCGGCCGATGACACGCCGACACTGATGTCGTCGTGGATCAAGGCATTCAACAAGTCTTTTGCGGACGCAGTGGACGAGGCGTCCGCGCTTGAGGCGTATCTCGCCGCCCATGTCTCTTTCGTGCGCATACATCCGTTCTTCGACGGCAACGGCAGAATCGCGCGTCTTGTCGCCAACCTGCCCGTCCTCCACGCCGGACTTCCGCCGATCGTCGTTCCGTCCGAGGCGCGGCTCGACTACATCCGAGAACTCTGGGACTATCAGCGCGCGGTCGGCGTGATAAGCGCTGCCAGCAGCGAACTTCTTCCGGAATCCCGGCGTCTCGACGGTCTGCGCCGTCTTGTGAGGGACTGGTGGCAGACGACCCTCGATCTCGTAGCTGAGGCGAAGGGCTCTGCGAAATGAATTCGCGGACGATGTCGGACGCTATTGACTTTCGTGGGTGTAATGGGAACAGCCCCCGCGAAAGGCACATTTTACGTGTTTCGCGGGGTCTGTCCCCACATGTTTCCATATCGCGCGGCGGATGCGCCGCGATGTTTTTTAGGCGTTGTTTGGTGGGTCGATTTCGGCGGCGGCGCAGAAGATGTGTCCGAGTGCCCAGGGGTAGAAGTCCCCTGGAAGCCAACGGAAGATCGCACACGGTCTCGGCTGTTTCTCGGCGGATGCGTCATTCCAGATAAGAATTGCACTGGGAAATTCGGCTGGCGGATTGTTCAGGAGACGCGTCTGGATGGATATGCAGGTCTCTCGGCAATAGGCAAATTCAATTTTCTTCTGGAACTTCCCGATGCCACAGGTATAGGTGCTCTCGCCATTTTCGAGGGTGATGCGGTGGACGGCGAACCGTCCCCAGAGCATGCGGACGATGAAATAAAGCACTGACGCGGCGGCGAGAGCTGCAGTTGCGCATGCGACGGTGCCATTTGGGATGCCAGGCAGTTTCTCGGACAACCTCAATAGAAGTCCGCAAAAAGCCCAAAGTATTGACATGTGGAGTAAGGCTTCTGTCGCTTCGCCGTTCCACCATGCGAATGGGCGGTAGATGAATCCGTTTTGCGTCTCTTCCACGCCTTGCGGTCTGAACTTGCGCTGTGATTGATAGGCGTGTGCGCGGTAGTAGTGTGCATACTGTCCCGGCCATTCGGTTTTGCAGCGGGGACATGTCAGGCGCTCGGACTTCGCGTCGATGCACTCGGACGGAATCGCCGCGCCGCATTTCGCGCAGAGATATGGCGTCCCGTCTTCCGCTCTGCCGAGATGCGCGTCCAGCACGGCGTGGATGAAGGTTGCGCGTTCGTCGCAGTGCCGGCCTCGTTCACTCCAGATGATCTGTTGCAGGAGCTGGCTATACCCTCCAAGGGCAAATCCGACAGACGTTGCCTTGACGCGTTCCTTTTTGTCGTAGATATTCGTCACGCCGGCGGTTGCGTTTTCGCGTAGCATGAAGCGGCGGCGCCGAATTCTCAGAAAGCCGAGCCAGAGCGTGTCGACGATGACGGCCTCCTTGTTCAGAGAAAGGCGGCGGGCATTCAGCCTGCAAAGCGCAATAGACCAGAGAAGAAACGCCACGCTGCCGACGAGGATGCCGAAAAAACCTTCTGCGATGCTTTTGCCGCCATAGTCCATCGAATTGAAGGCGTTGTTAACCGCAAAGGCTCCCGCAGCCAGCACGAACGGCATGACAATGGCCGCCGCGATCCAGCGCCGGGGAATGCTGTCGCGCACGACGATGCTGCCCGACGGATCCTTCCTGAGCGAAATGCCGCGCGGCGGATGCGCGATTATGTCCGCGCGCTTCTCAAGCCATGGCTTTTCGTCTTTTTCGAGGGGTGCGACGAAATCGCCGCAGTTTGGGCAGTAGCAGACCTCGTCGCCGACATCCTTTCCCGACAGGACGGCGCCGCAGTACGAGCAACGTTCTTCTCCGTCTTCCTCTGGCGAAAGGGAACTCGTGCCGGTCTGTGATTCGCGTGTGTCCATGTTGCTGACATTATACCAAATCGCGCGGCAGATGCGCCGCGGGATTTGGTATAATGTCATCATTATCAAGCATATACTTGTGAACTATCAGTCAAGGAACGGAAAGAAATCACGAATGAAGAAAATGCTGATGGCGTTTGCGCTGTGCGCATCAATGATGCTGCCTGGGCAGGACAATCCACCGGAAGGGATGGACACGCTTTCATTCCCTCTGATGACATTTGAATGCATCTTCCCGGCAAATCATGACGACGAGACGGACGAGGAGAGGGCGAAACGTATGGCCGAGGAGGAAGCTGAGCAGAAGGAATGGGATAAACAGACGGAACGAGAATGGAAGGCTCAGTTTTCAGAAAAAGGGCTTAAGCTCACATGGCCGGAGGGATCTTCCGTTGTGAGACGCCGCGACGGGTTGACGGACTATCTGCGCGTCACCAATACACCTGATAATCTTGTGAAGATCGTCAAGTATTTTAATGAGTGGGAAAATGGGCAGGTTCTAAATCTGCTCGAATGCAACGTGCGGCTGGTCGGTGCGGGACGCGAAGCACTCAAGGCGGTCGGATTCGAGGATTCAAGCCATGTCTCCGATGCGGCCGCTCTCTGCAAAAAACTTTTGGATCGTGACGACGTTGACCTCATTGATTCATCCCACGTCGTTGTGCGCTCGGGTGCAGAATATGTGACGAAGGCCGTGACTGAATACATTTACCCAACGGATTTTGATCTGAAAATCGAGTCGCCTGTCTCAACAAACAGTCAATCAACCGCTTATACCAACAGTCTGCATTCTCAGAACTGCGTGCTGTCTGCGGTAGAGCCAACAAAGTTTACGATGAGAGAGGTCGGCTCCATCGTCCAGATGACGCCGACATTTACACTAGACTGTCGACTTGTTGATCTTGAGCTCATTGTGCAGTTCGTATCCGATCCGATCTGGAAGGACTACGGCGTGAAGGCTCCTTTGGCGACGCCTTCACGGTATGACCTGCCAATGGAGCAGCCGTTTTTCCCTGTTAGAAGTGTTGACGTCAAGACAACTGTCAAGCCAGGTCGGACGATGGTGTTTGTCGGCGGTGGACTTTCGCAGAAGGAGTCGGGAAACAAGACTTTGCTCGTATTTGTGACGGTGAACGGCGTCTCGGCGGATATTCAGTGACACGCGGCGCATCTGTCGCGGATTTGGTATAATGTTGCGCATGAAAATATACGCCATGAAAAACGCCATACTCGTCTTTGTCGGCCTTGTGGCCGGGATTGCGGCAGCCAACGAGCCGCATGCGAAGGGTCGCCTTACCCTCACATTCAAGGAGAGCGACCCTGTCGGTGACTTTGCCGAAATGAAGCGCAGGGTTCCCTCCTCCTTCGACGACAAGGACGACGCAGGCAAGGACAAGCCCTACAGCGTCTCGGAGCGCACGTACTCCGTCGAGGTGCCTGAGTCCTACGACAAGGGCAAACCTGCTCCGCTCTTCGTGTGGATAAGCGCCACGGATGGAGGCGGGATGCAGGGTCAGCTGCGAGAGTCGCTTGCGAAGCGCGGATTCATCTATGCGGGCGCAAACGGCACGGGAAACGAAATCTGGCCGCCGATACGCTTTCGCGCCGCCATCGACGCCGTCTTCAACCTGAAGAAGCTGTACAACATCGACCCCAAGCAGATTTTCATCGCGGGGAACTCGGGTGGCGGACGCTGCGCGTCGATGGTCTCGATAACATATCCGGATGTGTTTACGGGCGGCGGGTTCTATGTCATCGGATGCGACTTCTGGGACAATCTTCCTGCCGAGAAGCCCGGGCACCGCTATCCTGGCTTTCTTCCGAAGCGGGACAAAAAGCTCTTTGACGTTGCCAAGAAGCACTATTACGTGTTCCTCACGGGTTCAAAGGACTTTAACCGCGACGGGACCATCAAGGCCTACTACGGCTACGGCAAGGATGGTTTCCGCAACTGCTTCTACAACGAGACCGACGGACTTGGGCACGCAACGCCCCCTGCCGCCGACATCGAAAAGGCGTTTGCGTTTCTGGACCGTTCGCTGCATGCCGATGCCTTCGCCGCCTGCGAGCAGGCCGCGAAGGCCGTCAAGGCGAAGCGATATGCCGACGCGGCGAAGAAGCTCGGGCCGTTCCGCGGCACATGCGCCGCAGTGGACGACAAGTGGGGCGAACTGGTCGCGCTCGCGGACTCCGAAACAGAGAAGATCACGTCGAACGCCGCGCTCAAGCCGAAGCTAAGGAAACTGAAGCTTCAGGGCATCGTCTCGAAGTTCGGGCCCATCCTCGGCAAGAAGGCGAAAAAAGCCCTTGCCGAGCAGGCGGAGTAGTTTCGGGCAACTGGCAGAGCGCGGCGAATCCGCCGCGGATTTGGTCTAAAGATTGAAACAAAATAGTTAAGAAAGCGAAATGGAATCAATGATTTCAAGGGTTGTCGCAGTTGCTGCATTGCTGATTGCGGGATGTCGTATGTTCACTTGCGAGCCGACGATGCCCGAGGTCGATGCCGCGAATATAAGCGGCGACGAGCTTGTTGCGCTGCTGGCTGGTGTTGAGAAGGTGCCAAGCTTCAGGCAGCGACAGAACTTGGCGAGCCAGCTGGAGGGGCATCGCTTCACGTTCCACGATCTGAAACGGGCGCCATGGCGCGTCGGGAAGGATCAATACCATTTAGAAATGGACATGAGAGACCCAGGAGGGATGCTGCTGTGTCCTGACGACGTCAGGCTCTTCTGGTTCACGCTTGACGTACCGGGCGTGACCGAGGAGCTTCGTAATTTCGCGCGGAAGACGAAGGACACGAAGTTTTCGTTGGATCCTGTCGTCAAGGAACTAGACTGCACTTTTGGAACTAACTTCACGGTGACGGTGAACCGCTTCGTTCCGGCGATAGAGCTCGCGGAGCTTCCCAAGTTCGACGCCGCGTCCATCACCGGCGATCAGCTGGTGGATGTTCTGCGCGGCATGAAGGGGAGGATGAGCGACGCCGTCGGCGAGGATCTGGCGACGCGGCTGGACGGTCGGGAGCTGACGTTCACGAACGCGCAGGTGACAGGGGTCGCGACCATCGACGACGACACGGTTGGGCTTCTCTTCCGCGTCTCGTTCGGCAAGGAATGGGACCAGGCCTTTGACGCCGGGGCCGTGATCCCGCGGAAGGCTCTTGCGGAACTGCCGTGGAACCTCTGGGCCACCCCCTGGAATTATGGCGACGAACTGAGTCGGCTTAAGGGCACGGTGTCCAAGCAGGTTGACGGTAATCTTCTTCGGCGCTGCGGGTTCCGTCCAGTGTTCACGCTCAAGAACGTTGAGTTCGACGTGCCGTGGCAAAGCGAGAAGCTGCCCGACTTCGACCCGCAGGCAATCACTGGAGAGGAACTTGTATCGCTCGTGTCCAAGTTTACGGACAGGGGCGCGAAAGCGAAGGTGGACACCGTTCTCGAACGGCTGAACGGAAGGAGACTCACCTTCCCAGAGGTTGTCGTCCAGAATGTTTCCACTCCTGCAGACAAGAATAAGAATCCGTCGTGGCCGCACGCGGTGCGGATTGATCTTGATCTTTCGGTGTCGAGGGTCGCGCTTCGTGCTGCGGGCAAGGACGGTGGGGAATTCGAGTTCTACGCCTTCATGCCCAGCGACAAGGCGAAGACGCTTTCGGACAACGCACGGCTCGTCGACTTCACTGGGACTGTTGTCTTCCACCGGACACCGTTTCAGCCGGACTTCTCGACGTTCGAGGATGTGGAGTTTGTGCAGGCGGACAAGTCCGAGCCGCTCCCGAAGTTTGACCGCAAGACGGTTACCGGCGACGACATTGTGAAGCTTGTGGAATCCCGTACCGTCGCGCTGACCGGCGAGCAGGTCAAGGAGCTCGGTCGGCAACTTGACGGCGTCCGTGTAACTCTGCCGCTGGACGGCAGCCAGATCTCTTCTTGGTGCTACTACAATCCGGTGTGGGATGGTGAGAGCGGAGGTTTGGAGTTGTGCGCCTCATATCCCAGTCGTAATATCCGGGGTTCGCGCGAGATGCCGATTCTGCGCATTTCAGCGCGACTAAAGGGAGTCATGAGGGAAGAGGACCTTTCGTTTAAAGTGGATGTTGAGAAGAACCTGCGCCTGTCTGGTACAATACGAAAATCAGACTTCGACAGCTCGTTGAAACTCAAGGATGCCGTCGTGGAGCCGGCAAAGCAGGACGCAGCTGATTGGCCAAGGGGGGCTGGACTGTAAGACTGCTCCAAACACTTCCAATCTAGTCGAGCGGTTCTATCTTGACTGGAACGATCGAATCGGCGATTTGAAATGTCGAATGGACAAAGAGGCGCGTGAAGCCGATACGACAAAATTGGGGAACCTCCAAAGAGGAAATGCCGTTGCGCCTTGAAAAGCGGAAATGCTATAATGTCTGTATGAGTGGTTTGTATGAATCAGTCAAATCGCGAATTAAAGGAGAGCGGATAATGGTGCGCCAAGCAAAGCTCGGCAGAGCTAACAGAATGAAAGGAGTCTGTACGGCAAAGAAAACGAAGTGCCGTTAGGAAGATTGGCTGCGCAGAGGGCGACCGACGCGCAGAAGCCCAATCCTACAAAGGAATGAGCCA
>JAFQYM010000042.1 GCA_017406465.1 Kiritimatiellia bacterium
GAGAAGGTCGACAAATTGGCGTTTGCCGCGCGTCGGAGGCGGGATGTTGCGAGGCAATTGTACAGGGCGAAGATACAGGAGTTTTTCGGATAGTCAAAAGCACGGCGAATCCTCCGCCGCCGGGAACGCTGCGTGTTCCACAAGGCGACAAAGGAAACGCGAAAATGAAGGATGAAATAATACGAGAGGTAGAACAGGGAATGCTTGAGGTTCTTGATAACGCGCAACGGGCGCAACTGCATCGGGTGCTGGAGCACGCGCTCTTCGGCACGACCGTTGCCAGGGACGTTTCCGTTCGACCAGAACCAGAGGTTCCGAACGTCACCGTGGCCGAACGGTTCTACGAGGCGAAGCGTCTGGAGGGATGCAGCGAGCGCACGATACGTTATTACCGCCTCACCATCTGCAAGATGCTTTCGACGCTCGACATGCCGCTTGTCCACATGACGACGGAGAATCTGCGCAAGTATCTTTCCGACTATCAGGAGGAACGCAAGTGCAGCAAGCTGAACATGGACAACATCAGGCGCATTCTCTCCAGCTTCTTCTCGTGGCTGGAGGATGAAAACTACATCCTGAAAAGCCCCGTCCGGCGCATCCACAAAATCCGCATGGAATGCCCCGTCAAGGAGGCGTACACGGACGAGGCACTGGAGCAGATGCGCGACAACTGCGGCAGCATTCGTGACCTTGCCATCATCGATCTTCTTTCCTCGACGGGAATGCGCGTCGGCGAACTGGTGGGACTGAATCGCGCAGACATTGATTTCGAAAACCGCGAGTGCGTCGTGTTCGGCAAGGGCGGGAAGGAACGCCCTGCATACTTCGACGCACGGACAAAGATACACTTGAAGAATTACCTGGGAACGCGCAGCGACGATAACCCCGCCTTGTTTGTGTCCCTCGCCGCGCCACACGAGCGGCTGAAGATAAGCGGCGTGGAAATACGGTTGCGGCGACTTGGGCGACGGCTCGGCATCAACAGGGTGCATCCGCACAAGTTCCGAAGGACAATGGCGACTCGGGCGATAGACAAGGGGATGCCGGTCGAGCAGGTTCAGCGTCTGCTTGGACACTCGAAGATCGACACGACCATGCAGTATGCCCTTGTAAACCAGAGCAACGTGAAAAACTCGCATAAACGATTTATAGCATAGAAACTCAAGCAAGGAGTGCCAACGTGACTATAAAGGACATCATACGGAAGGTCGCCGAAGCAGCAGGGGGTAAAGACCCGACGGCGACGGCTGTGGCGTGTCGCAGCGCTGTCCGTGACGGCGTTGGCGCGATCTATCAGAGCAGGGGCGCGGAAATGCCGCCCAAGGCATCGCTGCTTGAACTCCTTTCCGACACGCAGCTTCGCGAGTTTATAGGAGACGACGACCGGCTGCGCGATCTTGAGTTCGTGCGCGTCCTCGGTATGAACGCCGAACACAGCCGCAAGGTGAAGCGCACCCATGCGCAGCTCGCGGCCGACATCAGCACGTCCTTCCTTGAGACGGTCGCGGCGAAGCTTGATGGACGGTCCGCGCCGCCACGCTCCGGCGGCATCACGGAGGCGGAGACTCGCCGTGCCAACATCGACGTCTATCTTGAAGAGGCGGGGTGGGATGTCCTTGAAACAGAGGGCGCGATGCTTCCCGGAAAGGCCGGCGTAGAGATCAAGGTCGAGGGGATGCCGAACGGCACGGGCGAGGGATTCTGCGACTATGTTCTTTACGGACGCGACCTGAAGCCGCTCGCCGTCGTCGAGGCGAAGAAGACCTCGGTCGGACCGGAGAAGGGACGTCAGCAGGTGAAGCTTTACGGCGAGTGCCTTGAAAGGAAATACGGCTACACGCCCATCCTCTACTACACCAACGGATATCAGATATGGTGCATCGACGGGTTCTATCCGTCCCGGCAGGTTCGGGCGTTCCATACGCTCGAAGAGCTGGAACGGCTCATTCAGAGACGGGGCCGCAAATCTCTCCGAGACATCGACCTCCAGATCAATCGCGACATCGCTGGACGCGACTACCAGATCACAGCCGTCACGAAGATATGCGAGAAGCTGAGCGACAGGAAGCGGGCGGGACTCCTCGTCATGGCAACCGGAACAGGCAAGACGCGGACGGTCATATCGCTTGTCGACGTGCTTGCGCGACAGAACTGGATCACGAACGTACTCTTCCTCGCCGACCGCACGTCGTTGGTGTCCCAGGCGCACGACGCGTTCATGGAGCTTCTGCCGGACTATCCGCGCTCTGTCATATCGGACTCCGCGCTGAAGGGCAGCCCCAATGCCCGTATCTCTTTCTCGACATATCAGACGATGATCAACAAGATCGACGGTGCGGAAAAGGAGTTCACCGCCGGACGCTTCGATCTTGTTGTCGTTGACGAGGCGCACCGATCCATCTTCAACAAGTACGGCGCGATATTCAAGTATTTCGATGCGCTTCTCGTGGGGCTTACCGCCACGCCGCGCGGCGAGGTCGACAAGAACACCTATTCGCTCTTCCAATGCGAGAGCGACGTGCCGGACTTCGACTATTCGATGGAGCAGGGGTTCAAGGACGGCGTCCTCAAGCCGTTTAGGGTGGTTGCCCGCACAACATGCGTGCTGAGTCGTGGGATTACGTACAGGGAGTGCTCGGATGAAGAGAGACGGCAGCTTGACGAGGCGTTCAACGACGAGCCGCCGGACAGGATCGAAGCAAGCCGCATCTTTAACACTGTGTTCAATAAGGGTACCGTGGACAAGGTTATCGACGACGTGATGGAGCGAAGCCTAAAAGTGGATGGTGGCGAGACGATTGGCAAGACAATCATTTTCGCGTACAACCATGAACACGCTAAGCAGATCGTTGATCGTATTAATAAGAAGTATCCTCACAATGACGACTGGTGTCAGCTCGTGGACAACTATGTGAACTACGCCGACTCGCTCGTCAAGAAGTTCAAGAACGATCCCAAGTTCAGGATCGCCGTTTCGGTCGACATGCTCGACACGGGCATTGACGTGCCGGAGGTCCTGAACCTTGTTTTCTTCAAGCCGGTCAGGTCGCGCATCAAGTTCATACAGATGATCGGACGCGGCACGAGGCCGTGCAAGAACGTGTTTGCGCCGGGAAAGGACAAGACAGAGTTCCGCATTTTCGACTACTGCGACAATTTCAGGTATTTCGGCGAGCACAAGGAAGATGTCGAAGCGTCCAAGACGCTCTCCGTCTCGCAGCAGTCTTTCGCGGCGCGGGTAGGGATTCTCGTTGAGCTGCAGAAGGCTCAGAATAGGATTTATCAGTTCAACAAGGACTACCACGGCGAATTGCAGAAGGAGCTGCTGGCGAAGGTTCTGGAGCTGAAGGACGAGACGCATTCCTGCCGCATCCAGGTGCGCGAGATGCTGCCGCACATCGACCGGTATTGCGCAGCGGAGTCGTGGCAATGCATATCCGAGGTGCAGAAGGCCGAGGTCAGCCGCTATGTAGCGCCGCTTGTTGACGGGGGCGATGGCGACGACATCCGCACGAAGATGTACGACCTTCGGATGCTCCGCATCGAGCTCGCAGTATTGATGAACGGCGGCCTAACTGACAAGGTTGAGAACGACGTGAAGGCAGTCGTGGCGATGGCGCAGATTCTCATGACGAAGTATTCCATTCCCGAGGTTGAGGAAAGGCATGAAGACATCGAGGCCATCGCCAATCCAATCTTCTGGAAGATGCCGAGCGTGGAGGCGGTGGAGAAATGGCGCAGGAAACTTCGCGGCATCATGAAGTACGCAAGGGGCGACGGCGAGGAGTTGGTCTTCGTGAACATCGGCGACGAAATCAAGCCGGGCGAGTCAGTTGACATCGGTATAGAGTTCAGGACATACAGGCAGAAGGTCATTGACTTCCTCCGGGAGAACTGGAGCCTTCCGGTAGTCGAGAAGATTCACAAGCTTGAGCCGCTTACCGCAGACGACATGGATGAGCTTGAGGACATTCTCTGGCACAAGCTCGGCAGCAAGACCGACTACGACGGCGAAGACTACGCGGGAAGCCTTGCGGGATTTGTGCGCAGTCTCGTCGGACTCGACCAGGCGGCGGTCAACGAGAAGTTCGGCCAGTACCTGACGGGCACGGTGTTCAACTCCAACCAGCAGGAGTTCGTGAAGATGGTCATCAACTATGTCCGCGAGAACGGCGAAATCACCCGCAGCGACCTTGTGAATTCCTATCCGTTCCGCTTCCTGCAGCCCGTGCAGCTCTTCGGCGAGAAGATGCCGATTTTGCTGGATGTTATTACGAGACTTGAGAAACTTCTGCCCACTGCTGCGTAGGTATTTTCTGTCAACAGGTTCAAATGCTATAGCACATTATGACCGAAAGGAATAAGCTATGAAGGTGAATTTCAAAAGAGAGAATACGAATGATGAGATATTTAAGATTTACTGGCCAGATTCGCAGATGCGTTTTTATCTCATCGATAGGGATGTCAAGCCGATTGGGGTTAAAGAGGCTGTATACATTCTAATGGATAAGTTTCGTACAAAATTCTATATAGGAGAAACAGGGCCATCTAAGAAGGGAGGTGTTCAAAACCGATTCCAAACGCATAAATGGCAGAAGAACTTTTGGAATTGCGCGTTGGTCATTGAAGATAGGAATGAAGAGTTTAAAGAGCAAGATATACGCAAATGGTTTGAAAGACGACTCTTTGAAATTGCCAAAGAACGTAGTGCGGCTGACAAAAAATATGAAGTGTTGTCGAGCGCCGGCAAACAAGAAGACCTACCATATGAAAATCGCATTCGAGACATTCTTGCGGTTTGCAGGTTTCTAGGAATTCCGTGGGGATATGCGATTGATCGAAAGCAGGGGGATGTGTCTACGGGTGCAACAAAGGGAAGCGATGGCTCAAATAAGCCAAGCAAGCCGTCTACGCGGAGAAAGACGCTCCCAAATTTCACTTATGAAATGGCAGGTGTTCCCGAGGGGGCAGAGCTTAAATTTACAGAGGGGAATCAGCGCGTAATGGCAAAAGGCAAGAACGAGGTTGTGTTTGAAGGGGTAAGCTATTCGCTGTCTGGGTTTGTTAAGAAGTTTATGCCTGATCGTAAGCGCAATAGGAAAGATTCTTATCGTGGGCCTGCTTATTTTACGTTCAATGGTAAGTTGCTGACAGAGTTGCGCGAGAAAAAGGGAAAGAAAAGCAATGCTGTTGTGGTACATAAACGGACTGCGGCGGCTAGATATCGTTGGATAAATAAGACTCAGCTTTCAAAGTTGATTGCTTCACATGGAGGGAATGAGGGGTCTGACGGACATATTTTGCTGACATTGTCTAGGAAGCGTCGTTGCCCGCCAGATAGCAAGTGGCGTTCAGTTCTTTCGGAAGTAGGGTTGAAGTTTGATAAAGAAAATTATGTAGTTGATTGGACTAAGGCCAAGAATCCTGTGCCGTGGTCATGAATTGGACGCCGAAGTGTAGGCTTTTGTTCCTTCTGACGGATACAGTGTATAAAACATTATGGCGATGCCACAGAGAGACGAAACGATTGAGGAAATCAAGCGGCTGGATGCGTTGCTTGAATACGCCGTCATGCATGGCGACGAAGCCGAGGCCGCTCGCCTCCGCGCCGAGCTGGCGAAATTGGTGGAGAAGGTGTAGCTTCTGCTGAAACTAAGTAGAAAATTGGATGTCACAAATTGTGACATCCAATTTGTTTGATAGCTTCTACATAAGGGTCTGCTTGCGGTCGAAAATTTCGTCCGCAGAACATGCTGGTCTCAACAGGGTCTTATGACACGGAGTCGATTAGCGTCGGATAGACGCGTGGCCGCGGTCACAAGAAGTTAAGCTAGCCGATGAAACATCGGCTAGCGCAGATTCTACGAAGAAAAACGCGCCATAGCGGAAGGTCGGGCTAACGGCGCATGTGTGAGGAACGGTATCCCCCGAACGAAGTGAGCCGCGAAGCGGTCGCTAGAGGGGTGCGCAGGGGAACGGCGCGACGACAGTTCGCGTGATGCGCCACAGGACGCGCGCGAGACGAGAAGGCGGTATCCCGCCGACGAAGTATCGCGCTGCGGACGGTGGATGCAGCGCGCGGGAGGAGTCGCGCTTTTCCCCGAAGGGAGAGACGAACGCATGCGATGTTTGCCCAGCTCCCGAGGGTGCACTGCGCGGCTTTGTTTTGGGCCGAAGCCGGGCGGAACCCTTTTAGGCGAGGCGGATTGCACAGGACTCGACCCCGACGGCGTATATGTATACGCCGAGCGGGTCGAAGGACGGGCAAGGCGCCCGCCTCAAAGGGCGAGCACGGTTGCCCGAAACAAAGCCGCACACTGGAAGGCAAACCAGCACAGAACCACCACGGATCAGCACAAAAGTATCAAAAGTGAGCTTCCTCCTTCGCTCTAACGAGCTTCCGCCTGCGCGCTTTGCGCTATGGCGGACAAGTCGGCGGACAAGTACGAAATTGGTGGAGAAGGTGTAGCGCGACAGATTTGCCGCAGTCGATCTGCCTGCGGTGATAGGGTCGATTAGGGGCAGCAATTAGAGTCGACAAATCAGAAATTTGGCAAAATATGCCAAAAGTCAGGAAATATTGTCGGGTACGCGAAAGTGTGTAACCTTTTACCGGGTTGCGTGTATACAGGGTGAAATCGCAAGTAGAATCTCGAAAAGAAAGAAGGTGGCCAATGAGCGGAATTAATTCCATAGTGGGACTTAACAAGGTCGACTTGGACTATCGTCCAGAAATCAAGAACCCCACGGCCATGAATGGCGCCGATAAAGTCCAGAATGGTGCCAACGACAACATCATCAACGCCAATGTCGAGTCGGTGCAGGAGGTGCTTCCGCCTAAGAAGGGCGAGTGCCGGAGCGTTCTGCAGCAGCTTGACGTGCTGCTCTTGAACGCGGCCAAGCGGTCAATCGCGGAGGATGCCGCGCAGAAGACAAAGGCCATGGGCAAGACGCTCCAGGAGCTTGGCGTCATCACGAAGGAGGAGGCCAACAACATCGCGACGCTCTCGAAGGTGGCGTCGGGAATGCTTGCGGCGCTCGACAAGTTCACTGGCGCGGAAATCGCAGGCGATGCCGCGAAGGACACGGTCAAGGCGGCAATAGACGCCCAGGGCGATCTCTCCCAGGCGCTCTACGCGCTCAAGAACCGCCTTTACAAGAGCGACAAGGTGGACTGCGACATGATGGACCGTTTCAACGAGCTCATCTTCCAGTGCGACCGGCGTGAGACCGAGATCAACTCGATCGTCCTCAGAATGCGCGAGATCGCACAGGGAAACGTGGTGGATGGCGCGAAAGACGACCCAAAGACCAAGGCGCTCCTGAACGCGAAGTTCTTGGACCTCATGCCGCGCGAGGCGCTTCTCATGCACGGCACGGCGGATTCGATCGCACAGATGCGCAAGGCGCTCGACGGGCAGATGCGCCCCCTCGCGGAGAAACTCGACGCCTTCGCCGCCGACCACAGCAAGAACCTCACCGCAGCCGATATCGTCGAACTTGAGTCTAGCTTGGCGACGATGAAGAGCGCGATTGCCAACGTTCGCAGCAACGGCGTCGAGGTGGACGGGTCGAAGATTGGCGTCGACAATTCGATCCTGAAGGAGATGGAGAACGTGCTCGGCGAAGTTTCGACAAAGATCGCCGACGCGAAGAAGCACTGCGTCAAGATCATGCGCGACGCGTTCATCGATGACACAAGGGAGACTTTGCTGCCGAAGGGCGTGCCGATGCCTGCACATGACGCCAAGTCGCCGTTCGGAAAATACGTTGACGTCGTCAATCGTTTCACGGAGCTTCTCCGCGACCATGCCGACGGCAAGCTGACGGAGCAGGCTTTGCATGATGAGGTCGACGGCCTCAACAACGACCTCGGCAAAGTCAGCCTGAAGGCCAGCACGCTTCAGCTACTCGGCTACAGCAAGGAAGTGGCGGCGAGGATGGTGGATGCCATTACCAGACTCGAGCTCTTTGCGACCCAGTTCCTGCAGCTGATGAAGAGCACCGCACAATTCGCGAGCGGGGGTCCAGACCCCATGGTGACGGCGGGCGACATCCGCAGGATGATGCTTGGCGAGCTGAGTGTCTCCAGCGTCGTCGAGGCGCGTGCGCGCGGGTTCAAGGCAAGCGACGTCAACACCAAGGCGGACGACGCCAACATCGTGGACAGCAAGCCGCTTGGCACCGGCCTTACGGGCAGCACCTACCTGCTCACGACGAAAAGCGGAGAGAAACTCGTCTTCAAGCCCGAGCTTGACAGCTGCGTCGGGCTCAACCGCATGGCTCTGGGGCAGAACGGTTCCTACAGCTACTCGCAGACCGCAGTGAACCTCAACTTCGCCACGTACGAGACGGCCAAGTTCTTCGGTTTCGAGGACATGGTCGTGAAGTATTCCGTCGGCAGCCACAACGGGCAGTTCGGCTTCTTCATGGAAATGGCGCCCGGTTTTTCCGGCGAGGAGTTCATAGACGCGGAGAAAAACAGCGCGGATTCGGTGTCGCCTGCGAACATCAAGACGGAAATCGCCGACCCGGCGGAAAGGAATCGCGTCCTGGGGTGCATCGCCCAGAAGCTGAACCGGCTGCAGTGGCTCGACGTCATCACCGGGCAGGGCGACCGCCACTGGAACAACTACTTCCTGAGCATCGACAAGAATACCCATGAGGTGACGCTGAAGGCCATCGACAACGACGCGTCGTTCTCGAATGACCGCATCGGGGTGCAGAAGTTCAAGTTCTCCGTGAGCAAGAGCCGCAACTTCAAGAACGCAATGAAGAAAATCTGCCAGATAGTCCACGGCGAGAACCGCTGGAAGGCGGAGTACAGCAAGTGCATGAACTCCAAGGCCATCACGCAAGACCGGCGCACGGGCGTTATCACCGTTGACATGGCCAAGGTGGATAGATCAACCCGCGAAATAGGCATTGCGCTCTCGGCGCTCGTCGGCTCGCAGACGATTGCGCACCCCGACGCAATCGACAAGGCCTTCTACGACAAGCTCATGGAACTCGACAAAAAACCCGGTCTCAAGGAAGATTATCTCGCCACGGTCGCGCCGCGCCTTTCTGGCGAGGCGCTCAAGGCCGCGCGGTTGCGACTGGACGACGCAATAGAGTACGCAAAGTATCTCAACGACAATGGCAGGGTCTTCGACGACACCGCCTGGCAGACGCCGGCCAAACTCAAGCACCTCACCGGGATCAAGGCCACGGTCACGGTCTATGCCTCCGACGGTGGCAGCGCCAAGCTGGGTGACAATACGCCGTACGTGACCGACTTCCTGATTCGCACCTGCCCGTCCTACTACAAGCGCGATTACATGAACTTGCTCTTTGTCGACAAAGCCAAGGCATAGGCCAGCTTCCGCCATAAACGCAAAATCATTTGCATGGTCTTTCATTTTGTGCTTTTTGCGAGAGTTAACCTGTTGATTGCCTTCTGATGCAGACGATAAATCGGAAATTTGGTAAAATATTTCAAAAGCCAAGAAGCCTGGCGGAGTGTGAGAAAGAGTGTAACCTTTTGCCGCGTTGTGGGTGGACGGGATGAGATAGGAGTCTTGAAATCTAAAAGGAACGAACAGTCGACATGGAAATCAACACAAGAGAAGATGCGATCGCGGAACTAAGGGCCGCGCTCGGGGAGTTGGAAAGCGGCGAGGGGCTTTCGCGCTTCGTCGGCGGGCACGGCCTCATGAGCTGTCTTTTCGAGTTCCAATGGAACGAGCCGGCTTTGGAAATCGACTTCCGGCTGCCCTATGCGCGTGTTCTCGCTGAAGAAGAGTCGCAGAAGGAGGACGATGCCGAGATCGGCGCCGCAATCCGCATGGCGATCCTGTTGCTGACAGTCGAAAGTCAAAGGTCGAAAAGTGGAAAGTCTGGGGAAGAAGGTTTGCGAACGAGCGTATGGGCGGACGAGCGCGGAACGGGATACTCGATACTCGGCACGGAAGGGGAGGTCGTGGATTCCGGCGACGACTGGTCCGGGCTCGTCCATCGGCTTGAGTCGGCATTGCCTGATGGAGAGGAAGACCTGACCGTGATCTGGCCGTAGTGGCGTGACATCTTCGGCTGTTTGCCAAAGTAAACGAAACTTAGAAAGGCTAAACGAAAGTTTAGCCGGAAGTTGGGGCTTGTCGTTTTGTTAAGGTTGGCAATCTGGCGTTGTCGGCTTCGTCCGGGCGGCTCGTCCTGCCGAACGCGCGAACTC
>JAFQYM010000043.1 GCA_017406465.1 Kiritimatiellia bacterium
GCGCCGCGGCGGACGAGATACGTTTCGGAATCTACGCCTGCTCGCCCGAGGACTCCTCGTTCACTGCTGTCTTCACCGCCATGAAGATCACCGAATGCGCATGGAAGGCGCACGACGGACAGCAGCCGGACTGAAATTGAGGGTAAAAGGGTCTGACACTTCTGCATATGTTTTACTGTATACGCTTGACGGCGGGGGCGGAAGTGTTGCCAATGTGGAAGTGTTGCCAGTTCCAATGTTGTCAGTTTCCAATTGGGGATTGAGATTGTGCATTGGCAATACGGGCAGCATTATCACGCAGGGATGGTTGCGGAATTGCTGAGTTTATGGTAACATATAGGCGGTTTCAAAAAAGAGAAAAATGAAAAGTTTTGAAAGCGGCTTGCATGAAACTGATAAAAAGAGCGAAGTACATTGAAAGACTGGCGAATCTGCGTGGGACGCCAGATATCAAAATTATCACTGGCGTTCGTCGGGCGGGTAAATCCAAGCTCTTGGAAGCCTATCGGGATCAGCTGTATTCGGAAAATTGCGTAAATAATTAGAAGAAAGGGTCAGACCCTTCTGTAGAAGATTACTGTATATGATTCCCGTGTGCGCGGCGGAATTGCCGCGGTCAGTTGATTACCACGGTGGAGTTGGAGATGTTGATCTGCTTGTTGACTACGACCGTCGGCTTTTCTTCGGGCGGCGGCTTTTTGAAGAGCGCGTCGTAGTTTGAGTAGACCGAGATCGTCGGCTCGTTTGCACGCGCGGCGCGGGCGGCGCGCTTCTCGGCGTCGGCCTGTGCGGCCGATATCTTGGCGTGCAGGTTGGCGATGCGCTTCGGAGCTTCGTCGTTCAAGCGCCCGGTATTGCGCTTGTATGTGTCGTGGAACGAATCGTCTGGGCTGGAGAAGGTGCTGTGGCCGTGAGTGACTACGCGAGACACGACATGCGTTCCACCGCTAAGACGAGTCGTTTCCCTGTCGTGATGCACGATGGGGGCTGCGAAGACGGTAGCGACGACCAGTGTCATCGCAAAGGACATTATGATCTTGTTGTTCATGGCGGTACTCCTTTCCTTGTAAAATGGTAGGGAAGGAAATCTCCGCTTTCTGACAACAGTTTCCCGCGGCGGATTTGCCGCGCGGAGCGGGCAGACGAGAAGCTGGGGATTTGGTATAATGTCGGCATGAAAACTAAATTTTGCGCACTTAAATTTGCTGCCAGTGTGTTTGTCCTGATGCTGTCCTATGAGGCGAATGCATGGATGGATCAATGGGCTCCGGAATTCAAGGCAGATGCGGCGAATGTCAATGCGCTGTCCAAAACAACCGTGAGCAATTACGTTTGCACGGCCATAGAGGATGGTGAGTTCAAGTGTGTGTATAGCGAGGGGTATGCCATTGACTTGAACGATGACGGAACCAAAGACCAAGTATTCATCATTCCCTGGATGGGGAACGGGTTGGGCGCGTCAGGATATGATGTGCATTTCATGGTTTCTGACGGTGCAAAAGGCCGCAAGAAGACCGTCATTGAAGGCTATGGTGTCTCTAAGTCCGACTTTGTCAAGGTCAAGGGGAAGACGTATTTCCGGCATTCGAAATTCTTCGAGCATTTTGAAAAGAGCGAGCACAATCACTGGGTATACCAGTTGTTCTCCTTTGACAAGAATGGCGTCATGAAATGCAGCAACGCCGATTTTGGGGAGAAGTTCCCAGCTGTGACGATATACTACATCAAACCAAAATTCAGGCAGATCGAACTCACGGCAGGCGACCTGAAGAAAATCGCCGACGGAACAAAGCCCGTCGCCAAGTAGGATGCGGGGCTCTGGAATTTACGAAGACTTGCGTGTGCAAACTAGAGTGACGGGAATAGCACCACTCTCGCGGCATCACATTTTTCGTGTATTTCGTGGTTAAATTTCCGCGTATTCCTCAATCGAAGGTCATCAGCTTATAATAGTGTTTGTTGCAAAAGAGAGGTGCTTATTGCATTAAGTTGTATGGGTTATTGCAATAAGGCGACTGGAAATGCTATAATAGCGGCGTTTCAAGGAGGATTGCCATGGGCAGAAGTCTGAAAAAGGCCATACAGGAGCAGAAACTTGAACTTGAGCGTCTTCAGGCAGAGAAGATGCTTGAGCGGGCGCCTATGGGCATGATTGACGCCAATAGTCCGTTGGCGCAGGCGGTCGTTGGCATGAGGCGATCTGGGAAATCCGTTATCTGCCGAATGGCAATGAGGGATTCGTCTGTCGCATACGGATACGTTGACTTCGACGACGAAGTGCTTGCCAAGATCGACGCTTCTGAGCTGGACGACGTTCTTCAGGCGGTTTACGAGGTATATGGCAATGTCGATCATTTCCTTTTTGACGAGATACAGAATGTCGAGGGGTGGCATCTGTTTGTGAACAGGCTGCTGCGGGTCGGCAAGCATGTCGTGATAACCGGCTCGAACGCCCGCCTTCTCACAGGTGACCTTGCGACGCATCTGACGGGGCGACATGTCCCCATATCGGTGTTTCCTTTTTCGTACGCGGAGTATTGCGCGTGGAACGGCGGCGACTCGGAGGCGGCGTGGAAGAAATACTTTTTCAACGGCGGGCTCCCCGAGACGTTCGCCCTGTCCGACCAAAGAGGGTATGTGTCCGCATTGTACAATTCCATTCTCTCCAAGGACATCCTCGGCCGCCGCAAGGTGAGGAACGCGCAGCGGTTCATTGACGCGGCATACGTGCTGATGCAGCAGTTCTCGCGGGAGGTGTCGTATGACGGATTGGCGCGGAAGGCCGGAATATCGAGCGCGCACACGATGCAGACTTACATGGGGTACCTGGTCGAATCGTATCTCGTTTCGCTCGTCCGTCGGTATTCGACGAAGCCGGCGGAGCGCATACGCAACGAGAAACTGTATGTGTCGGACCCGGCGTTCATCTCGTACTTCACCGGTGTGCTCGGCTCGGACGAGGAACTTGGCTGGCGGCTTGAGAACATCGTCTATCTCGAGCTCCTGAGGCGGAGAGCGGACGACGACGCGGAGATATATTATTACAAGGACCAGACGAGCGACATCGACTTCTGCCGCGTGAGGCATGGAAAGATAGTCCAGTTCGTCCAGGTTGCATACACCATAGATGGCGTAAAGACTCGGAAGCGTGAGGTTGATCCGCTTTTCTCTGTCGCGAAGAAGACAGGGTGCAATGACCTGCTGCTGATAACCGACCACGACCATGACACAATTTCGGAAGACGGCGTTACAATCAAAGTAGTTACTGCCCGGGAATGGCTTCTTGGGTAGAGGTCGTAAATGATGAGGGTGGAATAGTTATGAAGTTCAAGATAGTTAGCGGAGGGCAGACGGGCGTGGATCGTGCAGGGCTTGAGGCGGCGATTACGCTTGGGCTGCCTTATGGTGGATGGGTTCCGAAGGGGCGTCTTGCCGAGGATGGCGTGGTTCCGCTTAAGTATGTCGGAATGCAGGAGCATACATCAAGCAACTACGCAGTGAGGACGAAGGCAAATGTGAGGGATTCCGACGCGACCCTCATAATTGTGCCGAGCTTGCCGTTGTCGGGCGGAACCATGCTGACGCTGCAAACCGCGGAGCGACTTCCGAGGCCGCACCACGTTGCCTGTCTTGGCACTGCGAACGCAATGGATGAGACGATGCGATGGCTTCAGTCTTTTCAACCAATCGAGAGGCCGTTTGTCCTTAACATCGCAGGTCCTCGGGAATCCGGTGCGCCTGGCATACAGGAAAGGGCAACAAAGTTCCTTTGCCAACTACTCGCGGCGGAATTGCCGCGTTCTTGACTGTCTCAGAGCCATGTTGCTACCGTGCAAAGCACCTATTGCCCGAGAATAGGAAATATCATAAGTTTGATATAATGCCGCCATGAAAAAGACCATTCCCCTTGCAGTTCTTTCAGCGGCGCTCGTCGCCGGTTGTACGACTTCGCGCGTGGCCGAGCCCCCAGGCCACGTGACGGCAGTAGGCAAGACGCTCTACGACCGGGCCGATGGCGGACGCCCGATCGTGCTGCGCGGCGTCAACGCGGGCGGCTGGCTCGTGACCGAGAACTGGATGTGCCCGAACAAGGTCGCCGGCACACAGACCGAGACGTATGAAAGCTTCTCCGCGCGTTTCGGGAAGGAGAAGGCGGACGAGCTCTATCGCATCTACCGGAAGGGCTGGTGGACCGAGCAGGACTTCCGCAACTTCGCAGGCCTCGGCCTCAACGCGATTCGCCTGCCGTTCGGCTGGCGCGACCTCATCACCGAGGACGGCGAGATTCTTTCGGAGGGGTTTGCGCTCCTCGACTGGTTCGTCGACTGCGCCGCGCGTGAGGGAATCTACACGATACTCGACCTCCACGCGGCGCCCGGCAGCCAGAACGTCGCCTACGAGTATCACTTCTACGCCTGGGGGCAGGAGAAGGACCCCAAGGGCATCATCGACAATCTCCGCATGCACCGCGACCGCGAGCGCGAGACGGGCCACGGCGTGCCGGTCTACGTGGGCGAGTGCACCTTCTTCGCGAACGAGGCGTGGAAGGACTGCCTGCAGCTCATGGAGGACGAAGGGTGGAGCTGGACGCTCTGGACCGGCAAGAACATGCAGGGCAACGGCAACTGGGGGCTTTGGAACTACCGAGCACACTCCCCCGATGTAGACGCGCTTGCGTCCGACGACTACGAGACAGTCAAGGCCAAGTGGGCGGCGCTTTCCGCGCCCGGCGCCTTCGTCGAAAATACCGCAATCACCTCGGTCATACGGCAGGTAGTTAGGGGTCAGTAGTTAGGGGTCAGGGGTCAGTGGGGCTGGGGGCTTGCCCCCAGTTCTAAAATCCTCTGCGTACTCAGCGTCTCTGCGCCTCTGCGTTGAGAATTCAGATAGCATTTGGTACAATCTGCGCAGGAGTAACGCATGGGACTTGTGAAGAACAGATGGCGAAAGCCAGCTTGGAGGAGATGGACTCCCTTGCTGTGGATTTGCCCGTTTTTGGTCGTGTCCGCGGTCTTTGTGCTGGTGGATGGCTTCAGTGTGCATGAGACCGCGCCGGCACCGGAAATAGCAGGCGAAGATTGCGAAGTTGTTGGCGACGAGCATGAGCTGCTGGTTACCGGATACTGCAACTGCGGGAAGTGTTGCGGCTGGCGCAAGAAGTGGTTCTTCTTCGGCGAGCCGGTCTATGACTACGGCAATCTAAGAGGCACGCCCAAGAAAGTCGGCGTCACGGCTTCAGGTGCGGTCGCGGCGAAGGGGACGATTGCCGCCGATCCGACGGTCTATCCCTTTGGAACAAGAATCGGAATCCCCGGATATGGCTTGGGGATCGTTCAGGATGTCGGTGGATCTATAAAGGGCGCCCACATCGACATATGGTTTCCGTCCCATGCAGAGTCCTTGGCCTGGGGGGCTCGCAAGCTCAAGGTTAAAGTCGCAAAGAAAGAAGCAAAAGAGAAGCAAATGGGGCGGGAATCTGCGGGGACAGGCCCCGCGAAACGCTGATTTTTCAAGGGGTTTGCTGCGGATGGTTGGTGCGCGGCGAGCAAATTGGATTTTGCTATAATATGCGCATGTTCCGAAAGGTCTAATCGAAATGATTGTCATTATGCTATTTTTACTGCTTATAGTTGCGAGCATCCCGGCGTGGTGCAGGCGCCGCAATGTTGGCGTCATGACATGGGTGTTCCGCATGATTCCGCTGTTTGTGTTTCCCGATCCTTTCACTGGGTTCCGTTTCTCCGGTTTTGCATGGGTGCTGAGCATGATCCTCTTTTCCCTGATCAGGGAATCGCTTTTGCTGGCCTGTGCTGCGCTGTTTCTGCTTCTTGTGATATGCGGCATGATCGTGTTCTGGCCGGGTTGGCGGTTGAAGATGCCCGGAAACAGGTGGCTTCGCGGAATCCTCTGGGGTGCTTATTCTTGTTTTAGCATTCTCATGGCGGCTGGATTTGCCTTGTTCGCGACGGCGGCCGTCTCCGCCATGTGGATGTCCTGGCAGTTCCGTGTCATCGACTGCCGGTATGCGACTCAGGGCGAAATGGATGGCGGCGGTTTTCGTCCCAGGGCGTTTGCCAGATGGCTCCCGCCGGGCGCGAAAGACATCCATTATCGAAGCGAGGCGAAGTTCGGCCAGGTAGAAGAGCGGCTGACCTGTTACTGCGACGAGGCGGATCTGGTCAGGTATGCCGTCGAACACTCATACCCGCTGGCGACGAATTCGTTCGTGATGCTGGACTACCATATCCCGGAGCAGGGAAGCCTGCAGCATGTGGAGGAACAGATGGCAAAAGACGCCGAAACGCAGCAGCGGCTTGTTTTCGGCGAGAGGCCGCTGCCAGAGCGGTTCATCTCGTTGACTCAAAGCCATGCGTTTGACGGCGGGGCCTGCGGCGGCAGTTGGCGAGTCATCTTTGTGCTCGACCGGGATACAGGTGAGATGTCAGGCTATCACAAGAACAATTGTCTGTAGTGTGTACTACTCCCTGCCGTAATTGTGAATGATAGAGATGCGTAATATGCTATAATATGCATCGAAAGGAAAACTGACATGGCGACAAAATGTAGGCATTGCGGCAGCTCGAGCTACGGCCATAGCTGCATATACAGTCCCAACAAGATCCACGAGCACCGCGACGACGAGAAGCACTGCGAGTGGTGTGGCAGCACAAGCTACGGCCATAGCTGCATATACTCCCCCAACAAGATACACCGGCACGGCCCAGGTGCTAACAAGTGCATCTGGTGCGGCTCGACGGCGAACGGCGCCAGCTGCATATATTCGCCGACTCGCCGCCACGAGAAGTAAGGTGTTGGCCTCGCTTTTTGGTATAATATTTGCGGTTAGGCGAAAATCACAAACTCGAAATGAAAGGTGCTAATATGAAGGTTGCTACAATTGCCGCTGTCATGGTGGCTGCGTCGACGGCGTTTGGAGAACTTATCGTCAAGGACGGCGACACGCTCGCTTTTCTCGGAGACTCGATTACGCAGCAGGGGCAGGGAAGCCCCGACGGATACGTCAACCTCGTACTGCGCTCGCTCGCCCTCGAGGGGGTGTACGTCAACCCTGTGAAGGCCGGCATCGGCGGGAACAAGTCGAACGACATGCTGGCGCGGCTCGACAGGGACGTCCTCTCCCGGAAGCCGAAGGTGATGACGCTCTCGTGCGGCGTCAACGACGTGTGGCACCACGACTGGAACAAGGGCGTATCGCTCGAGGACTACAAGAAGAACATCTCGGCGATATTCGACAAGTGCGCTGCGTCGAACTGCCAGGTCGTCGTGCTGACTGCGACCATGTTCGAGAAGCCCGAGATGGAGAAGTTCAAGCACAACGTGATGGTCGCGCCGTACAACGAGTGGCTCCGCGAGGAGGCGAAGCGCCGCGGATATCCCGTAGCGGACCTCAACGCCGACATGTGGAAGGCGCATGCCGACGATCCGTCTGTGAAGCTCACGCGCGACGGAGTGCACATGGCCCCCGCAGGCAACCGCCTGATGGCCCGCGGCGTTCTGCGCGCGCTTGGCATGGCTGAGGATCGTGTCGCTTCCTTCGACTGGGAGAACTGGAAACCGGTCTGGGTGCTTTGCCGCTTCGACCTTAAGCCTGACGCCGACAAGGCCGACTACCTTGCGAAGACCAAGGAAGTGCTGGCGGCCGTCCGCGCCGAGCCGGGCTGCTGCGAGTATCGCCTCCTTGGCGACGCCAAGACGGATTGGGACAAGCCCCAGCGCTTCGGCGAAAACACTCTCTGGATGCTCGAGAAGTGGCTTTCGGTTCGGGAACTCCAGGCGCACCTCCAAACGCCTCACATGAAGAAGTTCGGCCCGTCGGTGGCCCCGATGCGCACTTCGTCGTCTTTCCACGTGCTTGAGGACGTTCTGCCCTGAGTTCTTTGAAGAGCCGGAGGCCTGCGTCTTAGGGTTGGCGTAATGAGCGTGAAGCCAGTAGAGCAGAGCCTTTTCTCCGGCCGGACGGATGGAGAGCCGGACGAAAGCGTCCCGCTTGCGGAACGCCTGAGACCGCGTACGCTTGACGAGGTCGTAGGCCAGGGACATCTCGTAGGCGAGGGGAAGATATTGCGCGGCATGATCGAGCGCGATGTCGTCCCCTCGATGATTTTCTGGGGGCCGCCGGGCGTAGGAAAGACAACGCTCGCGAACGTTATCGCCAGGACGACGAACGCGCGCTTCATCACTTTCTCGGCGGTGACGAGCGGCATCAAGGAAATCAAGGAAGTAATGCACCAGGCGGACGAAGACCGTGCCTTCGGGCGCAAGACGATTGTCTTCGTCGACGAAATCCACCGCTTCAACAAGGCGCAGCAGGATGCGTTTCTCCCGTTCGTCGAGCGCGGCAGCATCATCCTCATCGGCGCGACGACCGAGAATCCTTCTTTCGAGGTAAACGGAGCTCTCCTCTCGCGCTGCAAGGTGTTCGTCCTGAAGGGGCTCGGCGAGGACGATCTCGTCACGCTTCTCAGGCGCGCCGTCACCGACACTCGCGGCTTCGGTTCGTTGAAGGTCCGCATATCCGACGACCAGCTCCGCGTTCTCGCCGTCTTCGCGAATGGCGACGCACGCGCGGCGCTTTCGTCGCTCGAGATGGTCGTGCTGAACTGCGGCGATGAGGGCGGCGAGCTTGTCGTCGACGACGGCGTGCTGGAGCAGTGCACGTCTCGCAAGTCACTTCTCTACGACAAGGACGGGGAGGAGCACTACAACATCATCTCGGCGCTTCACAAGTCGATGCGAAACTCCGATCCGGACGCGGCGGTCTACTGGCTTGCGCGGATGCTGGAAGGGGGAGAGGATCCGCTCTATGTCGCCCGGCGCGTCACTCGCTTCGCGGCGGAAGACGTGGGGCTCGCTGACCCGCGCGCGCTGGAGATCGCGGTCGCCGCGCAGCATGCCTGCCATTTTATCGGCATGCCCGAGTGTTCCGTCCATCTTGCAGAAGCAGTCATCTACCTCTCCATAGCGCCGAAGTCCAATTCGTCCTACATCGCCTACGAAAAGGCGAAGAAGGACGCGCTCTCTCGAACTGCGGAGCCGGTCCCGCTCTCGATTCGCAACGCCCCTACAAAACTTATGAAGGAGCTTGGCTACGGGAAGGGCTACCGCATCGCGCACTACGAGGAGAACAAGATAGCAGACCTCCAGTGTCTTCCCGACTCGCTGAAGGACGCCGAGTACTATGTTCCCACGAGTGAGGGTGTCGAGGCGCGCATCAAGACTCGCCTTGAGCAGATCAAGGCCTGGAAGGCAGAACTCAAAAAACGGCGCTAAGACCCCGGCGGCTACACCATTATGATGTTGGGGGCGGGAACAATATGATATACTATATCTGACTGTAAGTTCCCGTGACGAAGAAACCTGGAGCCCCATTTGCATGGACATATTCAAGAAATGCTACGACTGGACTGAAGCTGACGACGTTCGCGCCGCAAATCTCTACCCATATTTCCACCGGCTGGAATCGCGCCAGGACACGGAAGTCATGATGGAGGGCCGTCGGCGCATAATGCTCGGATCCAACAACTATCTTGGCCTTACGATATGCGACGAAGTGGTGGAGGCCGGCATAAAGGCGATCGAGAAATACGGCACCGGCTGCTCCGGTTCGCGCTTCCTGAACGGCACTCTCGACCTGCACATCGAGCTTGAAGAGGAAATCGCAAAGTTCCTTGGCAGGGAGGCGGCGCTCACCTTCGGCACGGGATTCCAGTCGAACGCCGGCATAATCAGCGCGCTCGTCGGCATGCACGACTATGTGATCTGCGACCGCGAAAACCACGCGAGCATCTACGCGGGTTGCCAGTTGAGCTACGGCAAGCTCCTGAGGTTCAAGCACAACGACATGGCCGACCTCAAGGCGTGCCTCGACCGCGTGCCGGACGAGTGCGGGGCTCTCGTGGTGGTCGACGGCGTGTTCTCGATGGGCGGCGACGTCATCAACCTGCCGGAGGTCGTTCGGCTCGCCAAGGCGCGTGGTGTCCGCGTCATGGTTGACGACGCGCACGGGCTTGGCGTGCTCGGGAAGGGCGGCCGGGGGACGGCGTTCCACTACGGGCTCGAAAAAGAGGTGGATATCTTCATGGGCACCTTCTCGAAGTCGCTCGCGTCCCTCGGCGGATACCTCGCGGGCGACGCAAAAGTGGTCGACTATGTGCGCCACCACTCGCGCCCGTTCATCTTCTCGGCGTCGATCCCGCCTGCAAACGCGGCGGTCGCGCTTGCCGCGCTCCGCCACCTTGAGGCCCATCCGGAGCTCCCCGAACGGCTGCGCTCGCTGTCCGAATACGCGCGCAAGGGGTTCTCCGAGCGCGGCGTCCGCATAAGGGAGTCTGCGCTCGGGCTGCCGACGCCGATAATTCCGCTTTACACCTACACGACCGAGGCGACGCTTGTGGCTGTCAGGGAGGTGTACAACCGCGGAGTGTACGTCAACCCCGTGCTTCCGCCCGCGACTCCCGAAGGCGAGGCCTTGCTCCGCACAAGTTACATGGCTTCCCACACGGAGACGCAGCTTGACGAGGCGATGGACGTAATCGCTGGCGTAATGAAGGACTTCCCCGCGTGAGCGAGTGCCCGGGTCGCGTTCTCGTGACTGGCGCTGGCGGCTTTATCGGCGGCCATGTGGCGCGTCGCTTTGCCGCCGCGGGATGGAAGGTGACGGGGCTTGTGCACCGCCGCCAGCCCAAGGATCCAACTCCGGGTGCGGAATATGTGACAGGCGATATCTCCGACTTAGGCGGACTACGACGGCTGGTCGCGGCACTTGCTCCCGACGTGATAGTGCACGCCGCGGCGCTTGCCTCCGACGTAGGGCCGGATTCCCTCTTCAGGAAGCTCAACTACGAGCCCGTCGTCACGCTTGCGCCGCTGGCGAAGAGGAAGTTCGTCTTCATTTCGACAGCCGACGTCTACGGCATACGCGATTTTTCGGGCGAGGACGTTTCGGCCCTCAGGTTCGACGACAACCTCCGCAACCCGTACCCGCGCTACAAGATAAAGGCGGAGCTATGGCTGAAGGGCAATCTCCCGCCAGAGCGCTTCGCGTGCGTGCGCCCTGCGGCGGTTTGGGGGCCTGGCGACGAGACGCTTGAGCGGCGCGTCGCCGACTTCCTTCGCTCTTCGCCGTTCATAGTCCATTTCGGCAAGTGGCGCGGACGCAACCGCTGGCCGCTTGCCGACGTCCGGCGCGTGGCGGAGGCCGCGTATCTCGCGGCGACCACGAGCCGCTGGGACGGCGACGGCGTGACGGTAATCGACTCGCGGAGGGTAACGGCTGAGGAGTTTTACCGCGAGACGGCGGCGCGGCTTTTCCCAAGGCGCAAGTTCCGCACGCTGTGCCTGCCGATGTGGCTTGGGGTTTGTATCGGGCGGCTCTCGTCTTTTATCGCCGCGGTGCTGCGGCTTTCGCACGTTCCGTTCGATCCGTCGTACTATGCGCTCAAGACGGTCTCGAGCAACCTCGACTTCGTTGACAAGTCTTTCTTGGATGATGTGCCAACATGCAGAACGGAGCGTACCACATGATCTGTGTCGGAATTGGGCGGGTTAAGCTGTTTCTTGCGCTGACGTTTGCAAGCGCGACGCTTTTCGGCGATGCGCTGACGCCTGCCGCGCCCGGCGACGTCAAGGTGCTTGGACGCCCAGGAGAGCTCTTCCAGTCGTCGCTGAACCGCCGTGTGTTCTCCGAATACGCGCAGGGTTCCGTGTACGACGAGGCGGAGAACGCCTTCGCGACGCATTGGGACGACTCTGATCCCGACAGGGGCTACTGCGGCTGGCAGGGCGAATACTGGGGCAAGACGATGCTCTGCTACGCAGGGGCGATACGCTACACGCGAGACGCGAAGCTCGCCGCCTGGTGCGTGAAGAAGGCCCACCATCTCATCGACACCTACCAGCATCCAGACGGCTACCTCTCGACGTACGCGAACCAGGATTTGCTGCGTGCAAATCCCGATTCGCCCGAC
Organism: Kiritimatiellia bacterium; assembly: GCA_017406465.1. Taxonomy (GTDB): domain Bacteria; phylum Verrucomicrobiota; class Kiritimatiellia; order RFP12; family UBA1067; genus UBA1067. The sequence goes on from JAFQYM010000043.1 coordinate 11,988, forward strand.
TACGAGAAGCACTGGTGCTTCAACATCTGGGGCCAGAAATACACGATGTGGGCGCTCGTGGAGCTTTACCGCGCGACGGGCGACAAGAAGTGCCTGAAAGCCGCCGAGAAGATGATGGACCAGCTCATCTCCCAGATGAAGCGCATGAACGTGACGATCGACAAGACGGGCTCGTGGGCAGGCATTTCGTCGATGTCCATCCTCCGTCCGCTGGTCGAGCTGTACATTGAGGTGCCGAAGCCGGAGTACAAGGCGCTTGCCGACTACATCGTGAAGGTTACCGACGTGCGCGAAGGGCAGAAGCCGACGGCGAACCTCATCTACGACGCGCTCTCCGACCGTCCCGTGGTGTCGTGGTTCTACAAGCCCATGCTTCTCTCGAAGGCATACGAACTGCAGAACTTCTTCGAGGGGGTTGCCGCCTATCATCGCCTTACGGGCGATGCTCGAGCGCTTGCGGCGACCGAGGCGTTCTGGGGGCATCTTTTTCGCGAGGAACTCAACCCGATGCGGTCTGCAAGCTACTTCGACCACTTTCTCTACGCGAAGCGCCACGTGAACGGCATGACGGAACTGTGCGACGTCACGCACTGGATTCGTCTTAACCGCGAGCTCTGGAAGCTGACAGGTGAGACGAAGTACCTCGATTGCATCGAAGAGGCGTTCTACAATGCATTCCTCGCGGGCGTCACACCAGATGGCGCGTGGGGTGCGCACATCATCCGCTCGCACGGTACGCGCCACGTGACGGCTCCAGCGCAGACAGGCATGACGATGCACCAGTGCTGTCCCGACAACATGCTCCGCACGTTCTACGACTGGGCGGACACGGTGGCAGATGTTGCGAAGGACGGCGCGTGGGAGGTGAATCTCTACTCTGACGCCGATATCGTCCTCCCCGGGGCTAAGATGGAGTTGCGCGGCGGCTATCCCGTTTCCGAGACCTTTCGCCTGCGCGTGGTCGCGGAAAAGGATGGCAAGCTGCGTCTGCGCGTGCCGTATTGGGCCGGCGCAATTGGCGTGGACGGGAAGGCGCTGAAGCCCGCCGCGGGGAAGGTAGAACTTGCGGTCTCGGCTGGCGAACAGACGTTCAACCTCGTTCTCAAGATGCCGCCGCGTGCAATCGACTCCGAGGCGCCGGATTTCGAGGACATCGACACGGTGACCGAGCTCGACACACAGAGGCAAGAGGGCTTCACGAAGACTTTCATGTGCTGGTACACGCCGGAGATGAAGGGGCTCGTGCGCAGGACCGCGGCGGCCGAGATCATGCGCGGTCCTCTCGTGCTGGCGAAAGGGCGCCTTGTCGGGACTTCGCGTGACGAGACTTTCGAGTTCAAGACGATTAACAAGCAGCCCGGCTGGAAGCTTTCGCTTGTGCCGCAAAAGAGAACGACGAAGAATATCGGCGTTTGGGGCGCGTGGGATCTGACGCTTGAAAAAGGCGAGGAGAAGAAGACGATACCTGTCGCCGACTTCTGGTCAGTGTCTTGCATGGACGATCCCGAGAACTGGTTCTCAGTCTGGTTCTGACGAAAGGGCGCGGCGATGGGCTACTGCAAATTGCAGACGGGGAAGGGGATATGAGCGATTTTCTGCTGTCGCTTAAGGATGTGTCGCTTGCGTTCGGCGGGCCGAGCGTCTTGGACCACGTGTCGCTTTCTGTTTCAAAGGGGCTCCGTGCCGCGCTCACGGGGCGGAACGGCGAGGGAAAGTCGACTCTGCTTAAGGTGATCGCCGGAAATCTCGAGCCAGATTCCGGCGAGATTGTCCGTGCGCCTGGGCTCAAGATCGTCTATGTCTCGCAAGAAGTTCCGGCAGATCGTCCGAACGATCCCAGCTTCAACGCACTTTCCGGTGGCCGTCGCCGCAAGAGTATACTCGAAGCGGCGCTGTTGTCGCGTCCCGACCTCTTGCTTCTCGACGAGCCGACGAACCATCTCGACATGGAGACGATCGACTGGCTCGAGGCGATGTTGCGCCGCTCGCGTGACATGGCCGTTATCGTCGTCACGCACGACAGGCGTTTTCTGCGGCGCGTCGCGACGAAGATATTCGACCTCGATCGCGGCGAACTCTCCGGCTGGGAATGCGACTACCCGACTTTCCTCAAGCGCAAGGCCGAGCTTTTGGCAGACGAAGCGGTCTACTGGGAGCGTAAGTCAAAGAAGCTCGCGCAAGAGGAAGCGTGGATCAGACGCGGCGTAAAGGCGCGGACTACGCGTAACGAAGGGCGAGTCGCCGCGCTCATGAAGCTGCGCGAGGAATTCGCGGCGCGGCGTGCCGCGGTTGGTTCTGCGACGCTCAAGCTCGATACCGCGGCGCCTGGCGGAATGGGCGTTCTTAAAGTAAAGAACATTTCCTTTTCCTATCCCGGCTCGAAGCGTCCTATGATTTCCGATTTCACGGCGACAGTGCTGCGTGGCGAGAGGATTGGCATTCTCGGCGCGAACGGCGTTGGCAAGACGACGCTTTTGAACTTGCTCACTGGTCGTCTCAAGCCGACGTCTGGCGAGGTTGTGCGTGGCACAAGCGTGGAGCTTTCGTTCTTCGACCAGCTTCGCAGCGAGATGAAGCCAGAACTTACCGTTGGCGAGAACATTGCTTCCGATCGCGACGAAGTCGTGGTGGGAGGGGTGAGGAAGCACGTCTATTCCTATCTTGCCGATTTCCTCTTCACGCCAGAGCGCGTGCGCACTCCGGTCAAGGCGCTTTCCGGCGGTGAGCGTGCGCGGTTGATGCTCGCGAAGCTTTTCCTGAAGCCCGCAAATTTGCTTGTGATGGACGAGCCGACGAATGACCTCGACGTGGAGACGCTGGAGCTTTTGGAGGAGCAGCTTCTCGCGTATTCAGGCACGCTGCTTTTGGTGAGTCACGACCGCGAGTTCTTGAACAATGTCGTGACTTCGACATTTGCGCTCGAGGGCGATGGAACCGTCAAGCAGTTCCCTGGCGGGTATGACGACTACGAGAGGCAGAGGGCGGCGAAGCCGAAGGTGGACGCGCCGCCTGCGCCGCCGGCAAAGGCGAAGCTCGACATCCGCGTCCGCGTCAAGCCGCTCGCCGCCGCGAAGAAAAAAGAATTCACCTGCAATCCTTTCGCCGATCTCTAAGTTTTTTAACACAGAGTCACAGAGACACAGGGGCACAGAGAAAATCAGGTATGTAATGCATGCAACGTCAAAACAAGCCGCGAAAGGAGTGATCCTGTATGCCGTAGCCGTCGCGCTTGGCGTGAAGCTTGCTGTCGACGCGCTGCCGGATGCAGCCGTCGCCTTTGGCTTCATGCGGCCAGCCGCGCGGCTTGCCGCGATCTACTTGGGCGCGGCGTTTGATATTCCCACGATGACGATTTCGGCGCGCGGCGTGACGATCACTGTCGTGCGGGCGTGTTCCGCTACGGACTTCTTCTCGATGGCGTTTGCGCTCCTTGGCTTTGCCATGCCGATCCGCCAGCTTGCGCTGAGGATCCCTATTGCCATTGTGTCTGCGTGGATAGTCGCCGTTTTCGCGAACGCTGTGCGGCTCGTCCTTCTCGTCTACGCGGACGGCTTCTTCCCGGCGTCGCAGATTCCCGCCGTCCACATGTCCATAGGCATCGCAGTCTTCTTGCCCGTGTTCGCGCTGTTGTGGTATACTTTTGTCGTAAAAGCCAGTTGCAAAAGATCTTTCAGACAGGATTTACAGGACTCACAGGATTTGAGAAAGGATGATCATCATGGAGACGCCCTTGCAAAACGATGAAAAGCTTTCGCTCTTCGCCCATCCGTTGACATTCGCGATCACGCATCTCGCCTTTCCGATTCTTGCGACGCTCGCGTGCGTCTATCTCTATTGGATCACTTGCGACGCTCTCGAAGGAGTGCTTGCATCAAAGGCGCTCGCCGTCTTGCTCGCATCTGCCGCGCTTCCCCTGTCTGCGCTTGGGGTCTTGATGTTCCGCCCCAAGTCCATGAACGCATGGCTTATGTTCGCCTACGCCTTTCTCGGCGTGGCGTTTCTCTATCTCTCGGTGCCGGTCCTGGGCGAGATGACAAGTAAGGTGGACAACTGGATAATCGGCCCGACGCCGATGTTTGCAATCTTCGCCGGCATCGTCCCGCTTGTCTTCGCCGGCGTCGCGCGCATCGCCACGGCAAAGTGGAAGATGAATACCGGCGCAGACATCATGACATCAGTCCTCTGCCTCGTCGTTCCGCCGTCTGTTGCATTCTTCCTGGCGAATGTCGCGTTTAGGTTCGATAAATTCTTCCGCGACCTAAAGCTTTCGCCACTGCTGGAGTCCATTGCTGCGCACGCCTTGGCCGTCGGCTACTTTCTTGGATGCGCCGTCTTCTTTGTTGGGCTACTGCGTCTTCTCCACAAGCTCTTCACTGTCGTTACGAGTCAGATGCCGGAAAGCGCCCGCAGATATGGCGGCGCTACTGTCTTTGGCCTCGTTCTCCCGCTCGCCGGTCTTTCGCTCAACCTGACGATTCCGTTCCCCGCGGACTTCGCAAACCCGTGGGCGTGGGGGCTAGCCATATTCTCGGGGCTGGTTCTTTTCCTGCCCGCGCGAAACGACGCACTTGGCCTCGGCTCGTATTTCCTCAAGTTCGTCGCAGCTCCCTTCGTCGTCTATTTCTTCGTCCTCTTCGTTCCCTTCATGCCGCTTGCAATACCGGCGATAATCGTGATGGGCGCTGGCTTTCTCATTCTTGCGCCGACGCTTCTCTTTCGCTATTGGACGCGCGACGCATACGCCGCGTATCTTGCGCTTCGCCCTCGCTTCGCCCGCTGGCGTCTCGTCCTCATGGCGCTCCTTGGCGCTCTCGTCCTGCCGCTGGCGTTTGTCGTGGATGTCGAAATGGAGCGCCGCGACGTCAAGGCGCTTCTTAAATGGCATACCGAGGAAGACTTTGATCTCCCGCCTGCGCCGATGCCGGTCTCGCAGGAGCGGGCCGAGAAGATAATGAAGGGCGTCAACGACTACACCTTCGGTGCGGAGATTCCCTTCCTTTCGGCGTGGCGCACTTGGCGCGTCTACGACGGAATGTACATGGCGGACAAGCTCCGCAACGAGCTGAACCTCCGCATCCTCGGCAAGAAAGTGGCCGACGAACGCGACTGGGAGGGGCGCGCTCGCAACATCTTCGGCGGAGGGTTGTTCGGCGCCAACACGGCGCGGCGTTCGTATACCCGCGGTGCGCGCGGGAGATGGTGGGGTCGTCCGACGCCGACTAACGTCTTTACGACTGAGGCAAAGCCATCTGGCGAGCAGGGCGAGCCGGTCTTTGCAGTTGTCGTGAAACCTGTCGCGGAAAGAGAGGGTCAGGAGTTCGTCGCGGACATCGCTCTTCCCGCCGGTGCGTGGATCGAGGGCATGCGTCTCAAGATGACGAACGGCGTTTGGAAGACGGCGCGACCTTCCGAGCGCAAGGCGGCGGAATGGGTCTACAACAAGATCACCGAGCAACGCCTCGACCCTTCTATCGTTACGCTCGACACTCCGACGACAGGCACTCTCAAGGTGTTTCCCGTCGGCAAGGAAGGGCGTGAAGTGGAGCTGACGATTCGGCTTCCGTCGGCTGACGCATCGTCGTATGTCGTGGTGTTCAACGGAGAGCCCGTCGCGAACCCGCTTTATTCAGGCGGCGACGCGCTATACACGGCCGATGGCGCGGCGGTCTCGGCGGTCCCTGCGGCTTGGATGAACGCGCATGCAAACGAACTCGTTGCGGCAAGCGCAGGCGAAGCCGAGAAGTTCGACATCGACGATCCCGAGCTCATGCGCAAGCTCAGGCGGCGACTGCGCGAAGCTTCCAAGGCGATGGCCCGCGATTGCAGCGGCATCATGCCCAACATCAAGTTCGAAATGCGCAAGGACGACCTCGCGCTGCCAATAGACATCCTTTCGACGAACATTCTCTCGAAAGCCGACCTCGCCATCTTGCGCCGCGAACTTCCAGGGCTTGCGTCGCTTGGCGACAGGCCTCTCGACGGTTGGTTCTTCCTCGACGGCGAGGATGGCGGGAAGGTCGCCGTTCCCTGTCGCAAGGGCAACGGCGGCTCGGCCGTTCTCGGCGCGGTTGTGTTCGCAAACCTCAAGGGCGCGACGAAGATTGGCGGCGCGTGGGCTGAGGGCGCGAAGGCGTGGGAGCTGGAAAACAATGCGTTCCTAAAGCCGGCGCTCGACGTCCGACGCGAGCTTCTTGAACTGACGCGCAAGACAGGGACGCTCACGACGAAGTCCGCGTACATCGTCGTCGAGTCGGCGGCGCAGGAGAAGGGGCTTAAGCAGAAGGAGATGGAATCCCTGCACGGCGATAAGTCGCTCGACTTCGACGAGTCCGTGGCCGACAAGACAGGCGACGCGCCCGGCTTCCTCGTCCTTCTCTTGCTCTTCGCTCCGCTCGCCCTCTGGCGGCGCAAGTTTGCCATGAATGTTGCAAAGGAAACTTGCGCAAAGAAATGAAACAGCCGTCTCCGAGACAGAGGGAGGCGCTCGTGCTCGTCGCGGACGGGAAGTTCTATCCCGATCTCGTGAAGGAGGACGACGGCTGGCATGCGCGGTGGCGCGCGCTTGGCGCAGACAACGAATGGGTCGACGAATATGTGCGCGGCCCGTCTGTAACGGTTCTCAGCGAGGATGCCGAGGATCAGCGTTACGAGACGCTGCACGACGCGTGGGCGATGGCCCTGAGAAGCCGCACTGGGCTTGTGCGCTGGGACGACGCAGAGTGCGCCGCGTTCGCCGCGGAGCTCGCCGAATGGCACGGCGGCGGCAGGGAAGACGTCGAGGCGCGGCGGGCGCTCTGCTTCAGCTTCAATGCCGCGAACGACCCGGGGGAAGGGGCGTTTGCTCTTTCGTGCCCTCGGCCGAAGGGCCGCGCCCAGTATCGCGCGCTTGGGCAGGCCGTCAGCGTGTGGGGCGGCTTGCGTGGCCTAAGGAGTGACGGCGATGGTAGGGACGCATGTCCCCATGCGTCCGCGGGCGTCTCGGAGAGACGCCCCTACCAACTGGTTGCCAGACTTTCAAAAGGCGAGGCAGAGGATTTCATCCGGCGCGGTGCGCGAGAGCTCGCGGACGCGGGCTACTCCGTGGCGGGCGTGGATCTCGCGGCGGCTGTCGCGGCTGCGGCCGAGATAGACGGCTCCGCGGCAGATGTGACGCGCGGCGACAAAAAGGGCGTCCGCCTAAAGATCAAGGTCGCAGGCGAGGAGGTGAGCGCGGAGGAGATACGCTTTCTCCTTGAGCAGAATTCGACGCTCGTCTTCTTCCGCGACCGCTGGATTGAGGTCGACCGCGGAATCCTGCGCGAAGCGCTGCGCGCGCTCGAGAAGGCCGACAAGACGAAGGCGAACACGCTTTCCTTCGCTCTCGGAATCGGTGCCGTCGGGAGGATGGAAGTCGGCGAGGTGCTTGCGGACGGCGGCATTCTCGGGCTCCTGAACCGGCTTCGCCAGTCGCACGACTGCGCGGCAAATGTGACGCGCGGCGGAGTCGCCGCCGAGATCCCGGGGTTCGAGGGGTCGCTGCGCGACTACCAGGTGCGCGGCGTCGAGTGGATTTCGTTTCTGACCGACAACGGCTTCGGCGCTCTGCTTGCCGACGACATGGGCCTCGGCAAGACGATCCAGACGATTGCGTGGATTCTCCGCGCCCTCGCCGCGAAAGCGACAGGCGCGGCACAGCCCGTTCTTGTCGTTGCGCCTCTTACGCTGCTTTCGAACTGGCGACACGAGTTTGCGAAGTTCGCGCCGTCCCTGCGCGTCTATGTCCACCAGGGAGACATGCGCCATGTCGGAAGCGGCTTCAAGAAGGCGGCTGCGGAAGCCGATGTCGTGGTGACGAGCTATGCGCTCATCGTCCGCGACCACCGCGAGTTCGCGGAGGTGGAATGGGGTGGAATCGTCATTGACGAGGCGCAGGCGATAAAGAACCCCGACACCCATGCGGCGAGGGCGATTCGCGCACTTGGAGTCCGTCGCCGCCTCGCGCTCACCGGAACGCCGATAGAGAACTCGGTCGCGGACATCTGGAGTCTCGAGGAGTTCCTCAACCCGGGACTTCTCGGCGACAGGAAGTCGTTCGCCGACCGCTTTGTGAAGCCCCTTGCGACCGACCCGAGTTCCGCGCAGGGAAAGAAGCTGCGCCGCGCTCTCGAGCCGTTCGTCCTGCGCAGGCTCAAGAGCGACCCGGCTGTAGCGGGAGAGCTCGGGGAGAAGCGCGAAGTGCGCGAATACTGCGCGCTTGCGCCGGCGGAGCGCGCGGAATACGAGGGCGCGCTTGCCGACTACCGCGCGGGAGAGAGGCGGCAGGGCGACATCTTCGCGCTTTTGACGCGGCTCAAGCTCGCCTGTGACGGCTTTGACGGCGAGACAGTCTCGGGCGGCAAGGCAGATCGCCTCGTCGAGCTTGTCGAGACGATTTTCGAGAACGGCGAATCGGTTCTCGTCTTTACGCAGTACGCCAAGGTCGGCGAGGCGCTTAGGAAACTGCTCGAGGGGCGCTTCGCGCAGCCGATCGCGTTTTTGCATGGCGGGCTTTCCGCCGCGCAGCGCGAGGAGCAGATCGCGCTTTTCGGCGGCACTGCGGGGCCGGTGGCGTTTGTGCTGAGCCTGAGGGCGGGCGGCTTTGGCCTCAATCTCACGAAGGCGACGCATGTCATCCACTACGACAGGTGGTGGAACCCCGCCGTCGAGGGGCAGGCGACTGACCGCGCCCACCGAATCGGGCAGGAGAAGACGGTGTTCGTGCATGTCTTCGTCACGGAGGGAACTGTCGAAGAGCGCGTGGAGGAAATTCTCGACAGGAAGGAGTCGCTTGCCGGTCTTCTCAAGGACGGCGAGAAGCTTTGGAACGCCATCGGCCTTGCCGATGCCTGACAGCGTCTTTGTTCCCTCGGCTTCCTCCATGGCTTGGCTGACGGCTGAAAATCTCCCCGAACGGCGGCGTACGACATTTGCTCCCGCGCCTCTTGCCGCGTGGCTGGTGGCTTGCCGCGTCGAGGAATACGGCATCGGGCGAGAGCGTGTGCTCGAGGGCCGCGAAGACGCGCGAGAACACGGGATCGGGATCCGCGAGGATCGCCGCGACTACTTCGTGGCGCGGAGTCTCGTCGAGAAGGGCGGATGTCGGCTTCGGGTCTCTCGTGCCCGTCACCTGCCTGAGCCTCACGGCCATCGCCTTGTAGCGCATGAGCGTCTTGTACTTCGGCAGAAGCTCCGGCAGGTTGTCGAAGAGCCACCCCTTGATACCGCCGTTGCGCCCGACGACCTCGCCGGATTCGCCGAACTTCAGGCAGTTGTCCACATAGCACTCGAGGTCCTGGAGCATCCCTCCGAGGCGGATCATCGCCTCGCGCGATTCCTTCCGCGCGTTCCACGCGGCGAGAATCTCCTCCGGAGTCGGCATGGAGGCGGATGTCGTCCGGCGCATCACCTTGCGCCGTGCGGTTGCGAGCTCCCGGCGGCGCTCGGTCTCGCGCGCATAGTAGAAGGGCCGCCGGAGCCTTCTGAGGTCGCGCATCAGCTCGCGCTTTATCCTGTCGCGCTCCACGGGATCGGCGAACTTCGAGAGCTCGTCCCGCATCGCGACTCCGACGTCAACCATCGCGCAGGCGCACAGCAGGAGGGGATTGAACGTCGAATCGAGCTCCTTGTCAGCCTCGCGCCACCTGAACCAGTCCCTGCCGCGGAACTCGCCGTCGGGGCGCTCTCTCATGCGCGGACGGTAGGAGTGGATGTCGAGGTACTTCCCTGTGTAGGTTTTGGCCTCGCTGTAGGTCCAGCCGTAGTGGTACGCATACCAGTAGGCCGAGTGCTCGTATGTCCTTTGCGTCATTGTTGCGTCATTGCTCTTAAATCGAAGGGTCGTTGTTTTCCCCGGTGAGGGGGCTGTACTCCGCCCGACGCCGACCATTATACCATAAATGAGATTTCAATGCGGAAAAATCTTGAAGATTTTTTTTCCTCTCATCAAGGTCTGGAGGGGCGGAGTCTGGGGTGATGGCACGCGGCGGCGGGAAATGCGAAGGCCTTTGTCGGCGGCGTAGACATGGCGGCAGGGCTTAGGGTCGCGGGCTAAAGAATGATGGCGGCGGCGGAGCCGACCAAGGCGGGCGAAGCGGATGCCGCCCATGAGCAGATGAAGACCAGACGGAAGTACGACCACGCAGAATCTTGGTTTGAGCCATTCAACTTTGAACGGAAATTTGATAGTATTTGCACATGGATAAGCAGTATAGCCACGGGCAGAAGGGTACAGGCGAGACGTTCTTCGGACGCGTCGTCACGATGGCGTCGCCTCCGGAGGAGAAGGTGCGTCTGTTCAAGGCGATGTTCCGCGGACGCGAGGACGTCTATGCGAGAAGATATGTTAGCGCGAAGTCTGGGAAGAGCGGATACTCCCCCGCCTGCGCTGTTGAATGGGCTCACGGGCTCTGCGATAAAAAGCGCGTTTCCTGCGTGGTCTGCCCGAATCGCCGCCTGCTACCGATAGACGACGATGTCGTTAGACAACATCTGCGCGGTGTCGATGCGAATGGTCGCGACTTCACGCTCGGATGCTATCCGCTTCTCGCCGACGACACGGTTAGGTTTGCGGCGATCGACCTGGACAAGTCGACTTGGCGGACGGACAGTTCTTCGATCTGCGACGTTCTCCGCGATCTTGGGCTTCCCGTCGCCCGCGAGAGGTCGCGCTCGGGAAATGGCGCGCATCTCTGGTTTTTCTTCGACGAGCCGCAGCCAGCGCGATTCGTGCGGGACGTTCTCACGTATGTGCTGACTTTGGCGATGGAGCGGAATCCCGAGGTGGGGCTCGGATCGTACGACAGGATTTTCCCTAACCAGGACAGACTTCCAAAGGGCAGCTTCGGGAACCTGATCGCGCTGCCACTGCAAGGCGCGAGCAGGAGGGTCGGCAACGCCTGTTTTGTGGACGGCAGGCTCGTGCCGTATCCGGATCAGTGGAAATTCCTCTCCGAGCTTCCGCTCATATCCAGTGCTAAGCTTTCGGAATTACGCGCACGTGCGATGTCCTCGCATCGCTCGCTCCTTCCGCAAAGCGAGGAAGAAGCTTTGCGCAACGAACCGTGGACGCTCTTCAATCCGAGCATGGGAGTGCCAGCTTCGGCGGAGGGGCAAAGCGCGCGCTACGAACTTCCCGAGGGCCATCTTTCGGACAAGGTGCAGATAACGCTTGCCAACGCCGTCTACATTCGACAGGCGGAACTAACGCCAAGTCTGCGCGGACGCCTCATACGGCTTGCCGCGTTCGTGAATCCCGTGTATGCAGACATGCAGCGCCTGCGACTCAACGTCTACAACACGCCGCGCATAATCGACCGCAGCGTCAACGGCGACGACTGGCTTATCCTTCCGCGTGGATGCCTCGACGGAGCGCTCGATACGCTGCGCCGCGAAAAAGCGGAATGGGAGATTGTCGACAAGCGTCAGGCGGGTTCAGCGATAGATGGACTGCGGTTCGCAGGGGAGCTCAGGGAGGAACAGCGCCTGGCAGCACAGGAACTCGCGAAGCACGAGACGGGCGTGCTGTCCGCGGGAACGGCGTTCGGGAAAACGGTGCTGGCGGCCTGGATGATTGCGGAGCGGAAAGTCTCCACCCTCGTGCTGGTGAACAGGAACCAGCTCCAGTCCCAGTGGGCGGAGCGGCTTTCTCAGTTCCTCGGGATTCCGAAGAAGGACATCGGACGGATCGGCGGAGGCGCGAGGAAGGCGAACGGACGGCTCGACGTTGCCGTCATGCAGACGTTTGTTCGCATGGATGACGCATATCTTGCGACCGCGCTCAAAGGCTACGGACAGATAATCGTCGACGAATGCCATGCGATATCCGCGCCGTCGTTTGAGCGCATCGCGCATGCGTCGTCGGCGAGGTATTTCCTCGGCCTTTCTGCGACGGTGGTAAGGCAGGACGGGCAGCATCCGATAATCGAGATGCAGTGCGGCCCGGTCCGATACCGCGTAGACGCGAAGAAGATGGATGCCTTTTCCTCGTTCCGGCATGTCGTCCGCGTTCGTCCGACCCCGTTCGTCCCGACGGTGGAGTCGTTGGAGAAGGAGGGACGGGAGCAGTTCGCTGAGATTGTCGCGGAACTCGCGGGCGATGCGGCGCGGAACAGGATGATCGCCGCCGATGTCGAGGAAAGCGTGAAAGAAGGGCGCTCGCCGGTTGTCATCAGCGAACGGCGCGAACATCTCGACTTGCTGGCCGATTTGCTGCGGGACGCGGCAGATCACATCGTCGTCTTGCGCGGCGGCATGGGTCGTCGCCGGCTCAAGGCCGCAATGGAAGAGATGGACCGGATTCCCGCGGGCGAGTCGCGCATCATCCTCGCCACAGGATCGTATCTCGGAGAGGGGTTCGACGATGCGAGGCTGGACACGCTGTTCCTCACGCTTCCGATTTCGTGGCGCGGCAGGCTTGTGCAGTACGCGGGGCGGCTTCACCGCCGCTGCGACGGCAAGCGCGAGGTCCGAATATACGATTATCTCGACCAGCGCGTCGCGATGTGTGCGAAGATGTTCAACAGGCGTTCGCGTGGATACCGCGACATCGGATACGACATGGTGATGACGAACGACTCGCTGAACGGCTGGCCCGAGGGAGTCGAGATACCGGTTTCGCTCCGCGAGGACAGGACGTTCGCAGATGCGATCCGGCGCATCGGCCGTGACGGAGCGGATGCGGAGACGGCGGACCTGTTTGTCCATGCGGCGCTGGCGACTTCTGAGGGCGAAGGGGTTGCGAGAAGCGCGGCAGAGAAGTTCCTCTTCCGGTTCATCGACGGGCTTCCGAAGACGAAGGGGCTCTTTACGCTGAACGGGCGCCTCGACATTCCTTTCGGGCCGAACAGCTACATGGAGGTCGATCTTCTCTGCAAGGAGAAGAAGGTGGCCGTCGAAATCGACGGGGCATTCCATTTCGAAAACGCCGAGCACTACCGCCGCGACCGGCGAAAGGATTTCCTCCTTCAGAAGAACGGATATCTTGTTGTCCGCTTTCTCGCCGAGGACGTGACGAAGAGGCTCCCGCAGGTGGTGGAGGAACTCTCCGCCGCGCTCGCTTCCAGACGTAGCCCTTAATCCCGCCGGCGTGCGTGCCATCGTCCGGCTTCAATAAATCGCTCTCCCGCTTTGGATGTGCTTTTGGTATAATATCAGGCAGAGAGCGAGAGCGAATGACGAATGAGAGGTAAATCGACAGATAGCGCCCTTGCGCGCGATATACTGGAATGGAACGTTCCAGAAGAGGTGCTTGCGGTTCTGCTGAAGGACCGCTCGACGGGCCGCAATATCATCTGGGCGACGGACGACTATACCGCGCGCGGTAAGGTCATGGATTGGAACAGAGGCGAGCCGGTCGAATTCAGGGCGATTGCCGAAAACGGAGGTGGGCATGGCAAATAGAAACAGAAAGAAAACCGCGTCTGTCGAGGTTGTCGAAAGCGTGGAGAAAGAACTTTATGAGAACGTTCGTTCAATCCTCGCGAAAGCCCGTGCTACGGTCTATGTCGCCGCCAATGCGGAGATGGTAAGGGCATATTGGAATGTTGGACGCGAAATCGTCGAAAAACAGGGCGGGAGCGGGAGGTCTGCATACGGGGACGGTCTTGTCGATAGACTTGCGGTAAAGCTAACGGCGGAATTCGGCCCGGGATACACGCGTGTCAACTTGTTTTACATGAGGCGTTTCTATTTGGCCTTTCCAAATGTTCACACACTGTGTAAACAATTGACCTGATCTCACTACCGTGCCCTCATAACAGTCGAGAACGAAGATGCGCGGCGGTATTATTTCGATGAGGCCATCAAGTCGAAGTGGAGCGTGCGTGTGCTGCAACGACAGATTGAGACGCAGTTCTATCAGCGACTGATCGCAAACCACAGCGATTTGTCTTCTGCGGGAAAGCTGGTAAAGCGAGGCGTTCCCGATGCGCAGGACATTGTTCGCAGCCCTGCGATTTTGGAGTTCGCGGGCATTTCTCCTGTGGAGTACAAGGAAAAGGATCTTCAAGCGGGGCTTGTCAAACAACTGAGCAAGTTCATGCTGGAGCTGGGCCGTGGCTTTGCGCTTGTGCGTGAGCAGTGCCCCATACAGATCGGGGACGAGACTTATCATTGCGACCTCCTGTTCTACAACTTCATTGCCCGGTGCTTTGTCCTGATTGACCTTAAAGTGGGGAAGGTGACGCCGCAGGACATCGGGCAGATGCAACTCTACAAGCATTACTACGAACGCGAAATGATGAATCCCGGCGACAATCCGCCGATAGGGATCGTTCTCGGCTCTGACAGGGATGAAGCAGTCATCCGATACACCCTTAACGAGAATGAGCGGAATCTGTTCGCGGTGAAATATCACCTACATCTTCCGACAGTCGAGGAGTTGAGCCTTGAATTGCAGCGTGAACGCGCCGCTATTGAAGAGGCCATGGCGCTTCGCGCCCTGCCGCCGCCAGAGTCGGGAAGATATTCCGCACCTCGCAAGACCTCAAAAGGAGGTAAGTGATGGCATATCACTAGCCCAAGGAGATCGTTTGATGGCCGAATTTTGGTATAATATTGCCCGAGGGTGAATGACGAATGAGAGGTAATGCGACAGATAGCGCACATGTACACGACATTCTGGAAGGTAACGTAAGCTAATTGAATGAAAAGTGAGGATAGAATGGAAAAAGAAAGCAAATCGGACAACGTGCTTCAATTTGATCCATTGAGTAAGCCAAAGAAATTGGCAGTGGCGGTGCTTGTCATTGGCATGGTCGCTGTTATGGTCTTGGCATTTACTGCGTTTCATTGGCTATACACGGGATATTTCAATTTCGCGGCAACCAAAGCCGAAAGGATGCAGGAACTTTCTGACATCAAGGCGCGGTGTGCTGAAACGGAACGCGAAAGCCAGAAACGGATACTTGCAGCAGCGGATGAGTTTTCACGGAAGCGGGCTGCCAATGAAGAATCCTTCAAGAAACGCAACAGTGAACTAGAAGAAGAGCTTACTAGAAAGAAGCAAGATTTTGCAACTCTCATAAAAGGTTTTAAGGAGAGGTTCGACACAACGACAAACGAATTGGCAAATGCAATTCGGGCTCAAAATATGGAGTTGCAGAAATTGATGAAAGAGAAAGAGTCTCTTGCGGACATGTCGCGGCAGTACGAATCCATTAGCAATGCCCTCGCCAGAGCTATAGATGAGCGAGATAAGGTAATGCGTCTTGCGCGTGAGGCGCAGGACACTTTCAATGAATGGAATGGTAAGATCGGAGCCGCGAAATCGGAACTGTCACGAATTGAAACGGAGAAAGTTTCGTTGCAGAATGAGTTGCAGAAACTTGAATCATCCACAAATAACGCAGCGCTCTGTTTGTCTGCCTTGCGTAATGAAGAGAAGATTGGTAGGGGCCGATTGGTTGCACTTGCTGCTGAACTTCAAACTGCCTCGAATGCGCTGACAACGGCTAACGCAACTCTATCTGACATTCGCACAGACATAGGCGCGAAGACGTCAGAGCGAAAGATTGCGGAAACGGCAAGGGATGCGGCAGTCAGGGCGCGAAAGGATGCCGAGAGGAAGCGTGACAACGCGCAAGACGAATACGAAGTTGCAGAAAACAAGCTGGAACAAATGAGAGGCGAACTGGAAAAGATGGCTAATGCCACAAACAATGCCGTAATAAAACTTGAACAAATCAAGGGGGCAATAGAAGTACAAAAAGCAACGATGCAATCAGCTCGTATTGAATTGCAGAGCATTTCTAACAAAATCGAATTGGCAAACATGCGACTGACTGAGATTGCGCGGCAGACAGAGACGGTAGAACGTGAACAAAAAAGAATCGCCTCAGAGACGGCGCAATGCGAGAAGGATAAAAATGAAGCACTTGACAGTAAGCGCGAAGCGGAGTCGTTGCGCGACAAGGCAGTTTCCGAAAAGGAACTTGCCGAGAAGCGATTAAAAGAACGCAAACCGGAGATTGAGGCACAGATTGCTGAAATGGAAAAACGTCTGAGCGCTCTTAAGAAAGAGGTCTCGAAAGCGGAGCAAAAGAAAGCTGATGGCGATCAGACGAAAGGAGAAACGAAATGATAAATCCGTTCTTTGCGACAATGGTGCTTGATCCGTTCGTCGTTTATATCATTGGAATGTCTCTCGTAATTGGACTGGCAGGAATATTCTTGTTGTCGCTTCGCTATTACATCAAGGCAAAAGACTTGGCTCCGTATCTCCATAAAATCGAAGAGCTCGTGGCTAAGCTTTCTGAATTGCAAGGAAAGGTTGAGGATGCCGAAAAAGAACTTAAGGATAAGTTGGCAGAAATTACGAAAGCCGAACGACTCATACAACAAGGCAAAGACGCAGAAGAATGGCTTAAAAACGCTAAGGATGAAATAGAGGCAACACAAAAAAACCTTGAAAGTGTTCGCGCTTCTATCGAGACGGAAAAGGTTCGCAAGGAGGATTTGGACCGACAGATTTCTGAGCGTCAACAGCAACTTGTTGAACTGGAGAAAAAGGCGGTTGATGCTGAAAAACGAGTTGAGGATGCCAGCAAAAATGCCGAGACTATTCGTAAGGAATATGCTGAATTACAAGTGGCTGTTCCAAGACTGCAAAAGGAACTAGAGGGAATAGAAAAGGAATTGGATGCGAAAAAATCACTTCTTGAAGCAGTTAAGAATCAGTTAGATGACGTTACGGGGCAATTAAATAAGGCGCAGGGGGAATTGGAGCGACTTAATGGTTTGATTGCAGTTAGAAAAGAAGAGTTGGAAAAGTTGTCGGTAGAAGCTGCAAGGACACGAAGTGAAGTTGCAAAACTGAAGGGAGAAGAGAATGTCGCAAGAGAAGTTCTTGCGGAATATGCAAAGAGACGCGAGGAGTCTGGCGAGAAATGGAAAAATCTAGATGCCCCGATGATTAATGTTACCTCGCTCCGTGCACCATATGAAGACATGGACGAGGCTGATTGGTTGCAAGAATTTAGTAAGCGTTTGTCGAACTATGGTTTCATTTTTGATGCTCGAGCTATTTACGCCTTCCACACAAGTCTAAAGTGTGTTAGGCAAACACCACTTGCCGTCCTTTCTGGCATATCTGGGACTGGCAAGAGTTTGTTGCCAGAACTTTATTCTGCTGCACTTGGTGCTAATTTCTTGTCTGTCCCTGTACAACCACGGTGGGACAGCCCTCAAGACCTATTTGGTTTCTACAACTATATGGAAGGGCGCTACAAGGCAACAGAGTTGGCTCGGCTTCTTTGGCAGTTCGATATTTACAATAACCCTAAAGCAGGAAAGTGGAGTAAAGACGGCATCCTTCCATTAAACATTGTCCTGCTAGACGAAATGAATCTTGCCAGGGTGGAATATTATTTCTCAGATCTTTTGAGCAAACTTGAAACACGTAATGGTATTGATGCGGATAATGCCATTGAGCGTCGTAAGGCAGAAATAGAGATTGAGTGTAATGCAGCAGGCAAGATAGATTCAATGCGACATTTGTTTGTTTCGCCATATACGCTTTTTGTCGGAACGATGAATGATGATGAGAGTACCCAGATGCTTTCTGACAAAGTACTTGATCGGGCTAATGTGCTTCGATTTGGACTTCCAAAGATATTGGCTAGAACTGGCAATAAGGACAACATGAAGAAAGCTCCTGATAAAGGAGGATTCATTGATTCATGGAGAAAAGATGGGCGGATTTGCGCAGTTGAATGGGATGTCTGGTGCAGGCCTCTTTCTAGAACTACGGAAGAACGAGAGGCCATAGACTTCTTGAACAGAACAGTTCAGCCGGTACTGATGGCGCTTGACAAGGTAAATCGGGCTTATGGATATCGTGTTGACCAGGCCATGAAGTTATATGTTTTGAACTATCCCGGTGATTATCGACATGCTGTTTCTGATCAGCTGGAAATGAAGATCTTGCCAAAATTGAATGGGGTTGAGCTTCAAGACACACGGTTTAATGAAGTTCGGAATGCCCTGCAAACTGCGATTGATGCGACCGGAGACGATAGCCTTAAGAATGCGTTTGCGACCTCATGTAATGCCGATGCAGCTTTCTTTAAATGGCGTGGCGTAATGAGATGACGACCGTTGATGCTATATCTTTCAAAGAATATCTCCACTTGCAAACGGCGCAGGTGAAGAATGCGCCCATTATAGATGAATACGACGATTTTATATTGAAGATATGGGAATTGTTCTCGCTGAGATCCGCAGCAGAAGATTACTTTACCAAACATAAGTATGTGGCCAAGAACCGTCATGGTGCGCTACCATTACCTTGGGATGAAATCCGACGTGTTCTTGAAAGTGGGGGACCTCCAGAAAACATAATAACGGCGATTGCCAAACGCCACGTTCAGACATTGGAGGTCTTGGCCGGTAATCTACGAAAAGTTTTAATGCGTTTTCGCGAGATGGTCGGAATTGCGCATGTACAACAGTTGGATTCACATTGTCTACGATGGCTTACAAGACAACCAGGTTATTCACCAATCGAAAAGGCGGGGACACGACAGGAGATATTGGGTGTTGTTCGAAAAGAAAACTACGATACGCTTGAGAACAGGGTCTTGAAAGACTTCCTGCGCCGGTGCTTTGCACAATCAAATATGTATTTGAGAAGGTACGGGTCGAAATGGCCGACCCACATGACAATTTTAAATGTAGAAAAGCTCAAGAATCTCTGTATAGCGATTTTGTCATTGCCTGAATGCGAGAAGGTAAAGTCGTTACGAGAATTCCCAATGCCGAATTATGTGCTCCAGCAGGATCGTCTTTATTCGAGGGTGTGGGTTGAATATTGCAAACTTGTTCGCCAAGACGATGTGGCGGAAAAACTTTGGGTTAGACGGCAAGAAGTATCAGATGATTATGACAACATTCATAATAATGTTGCGCGGTGTTGTTCTCCGAATGCCAAATATGCAACACCGATTTGGTTTAATGAACTTGATGGGAAACAAAATATCCTTGAAGAACCTATATTTGAATGTGACCTTTTAGATGAACCAATTATTGAGCCACCGATCGAACATGAAGAAACAGTTGTCGTTGACCTAACATATCCTTGGGATGGTCGGGATATCATTGTCATTCCGAAAAACCATCCCAATGCCAGACCTTTCATCCAAAACCCGCATCGGCCAAGTCGAGAACCCGGGAAGAATATCCAACTTGAAGAAATACTTAAGACAAAGGATGCCGATGGACTTTCTTCTTATTTTCATCATTTATATGGATTACTTGGGGGAAAGAAATGGGTTGTCCTAGTCCCTGACCATTGGGATGCTGCTTGGCTTGAGAAAATCATTTGTGCACGTCCGCCCGCTCTGTTCGCACGTTCCGACATGTTCCTTCTTTGGCGCAGTGTTGCTGCGGCACTTGGATATCAGATAAAACAAAGGGAACTATCCAATGGTGAATCGCTTTTGGTTGAAGACGGATATTGCCACGATAAATACAACGCGATTACAATTCGATTCATGGATGACGGCAATGGACGAGTAGTGCCGCAAAGAGCATCACTGCGGCTACATGGCGAGGATGCAGTTGGGGGCGATGTTAGGTTTGTTGTTGAGATGAACAAGGGCGATAGAGCGGTGTTGGCAAAATTGAAACGTCCCAATTCCTTTGGTTGGCGTTTTGGATGTTTGTGTGGCAATGATAGCTTACTAGTTGATGGCGCACGAGAATGTCTAAGAAGAATGTCTTTAAGCGAGACACCGTATTTTGATGAGCTAGATTCATTGGCATTAGTTGTGACCACGCGCGATGAGCGGGTCGAATTCTCAAAACCGCTCGTTAGACACACAGAACGGTGGCCTGGTGGGAAAAAGTTTATTACAGATGAGAAGCAACCTGTTGGAACTTTACATTCGGGATCTAGGAAGTTGTTACTATATCTTGCTGAAGGTAAGCCGCGTGAAGATTTAAAGCTCAAAGAATGGAAGGTGGATTTTGACATTACCACTAAAGAAGATGCCGAGATAATGTGCCAGGTAGAGATTACGCCTGGTCAAGGGTTAGCGACAGCTTGTTTTTTCGCATCATTTCTTGAACGTCCAAAATTGATTGACATAGGATCGGCAACGCCGTCTGACATGACAAAAGTTCGCATAGAACGCGAATTGAAGAGGCACTTTCCTCCAACAATGCCTTATGTGGAAGCGAGCCATTATGCGTGGACAGGGAAGGTTCATGATCAGGTAGATGCGTTTCTCTTGAATGGCGTTCCGCCGGATGCCGCTTTATTTTACCGGGCGCAAAGTTATTGGGGACGAGTCGATCCGATAGATAGATTTTGTGAACGTAAATATGGTGAAAATCGCTTTTTTGATGCAGAGACTATGTCGCCAATCGATAAGTTGAAACGAGAGAATGTGTTTGGTAATAATCCGAGAAATCGTTTCCCGGATTCACGCGTGTCGGATTCACAATACAAAACCTTGTTCAAACGCTTGTTAACAGCGATGCAACAAGATAGGAAACGTTATTTGCGACTTCTCGCATGGACATATCAATATGATAATGATGATTTCGAGTCTGTCAGAGCGGAGTTGTTCAGTCAGTATGTAAAGAGAGGCGTTTGCTTAACCGAGATTGAAACTTCTTTTTGCGCAAATAATTTCTCCTCAAAAGATACTCGGACGGGAATGTTGCTCACGAAGGCGTTGGAGAACATTTGCAATGTTATACTCCCAGATCAGAAAGATTTGCGACTGGCGTATAATTTAATGCAATTTCATCCGACATCAATACAGGGTAGCGAGACGGCTCTTTGTGAGCGAGCGTTTAACGCTCTAGTTTCTGCATACAATTCATATCGTTTCTTCCGAACGAATCTCTTTGGATCGGTTTGGATACATAGCGCGGAGAACACCAAGGTTGCTGGATACTTCATTAAAACAATGCTTTTCATTTTGCATAAAAGGAGATTCGATAAGGAATGTCTTGTTGCCCCTGATGGGTGGATTAAATCTACAGATGGTAACCTGTTGCCGCCCGGTCAGCTCTCTTATGAAATTGGTTGTAAACATGAAACAATGCGCAGGTCTTTGATAGAATATGTCAACGGGCGCGGAACCTTGGAAGGGATTCCCAGTAACTGAAATGTGCTTGACAAAAAGGAGAACAAAATGAACTACCAATGTTTCAATGATGAGCCGCCACCAAACTTTCTTATGGCATATAGGATGGCAGGAGAGGCGATTGAACGGATGGGACAGAGCCTGCCTTCGGGGCCGGAAAACAAAGCGCCATATTTTCGTTGGCTGGTGATGCGCCCTCAGATGCTTTTCGCGCATCTGGTGTTTGCATACCGGAATCAAGTGTTTGCCGTTTATGTAAATGTCGTAAACGATGGAATTCCAAGTTTTAGTGCAGCCCACAAGAAACGTCTGACAGAGGCATCAGAAGAGTTTAACCTTGTACCATGTGAAATACAAGTGAATGTTGGTAAAACGGGTGTAAATCAATTGGGGGTTTATGGGTCTGAATTGAAGAATGTATCGGGTCTTATAAATGTAATATCAAGGGCGCCTGTTTTGCCTGCGGATTTGGCTACGGATGCGGATGTCCCGATGTCACAGTGGGAGAGGCGGGCTTTTGCCATCAATGTAATAGAACGTGATATTCGTGAAAACAACAAATTTGAAATTGGCAGTACTTGTAGTGTTCTTGGAATTGATCCTCAGATTTGGTTCAAGGATGACAAAGGCCGACCGTGTTGGTGTATAGTTCGTGATTGGATTGGTAAAAGCGACTCAGACCCCAAGAAGAACGATTTTTACCATTTCATCGACTCCAATAAGCATCTTCGACCTTATGATGGTTATTTTGCGGGAGTTAGTATTTCATCAGCAGAGCCAGTCGTGTACTTCCCAGATGGCACGATAGTTCCGTTGTCCAAAAGGTTTTCAGCTGAATGTCCACTTTATCGAGGACATAACATGTATGTTAATAGCGTTGGACTTGAAAGGATTTATGTTGCCGACTAAAACCGATCTTGGGGAAATTATGAAAAGAGAAACACAGACGATAGAATTCAAGCAGTCGTGGCACGACGAATACCTGAAATGGATTTGCGGCTTTGCCAATGCGCAGGGCGGTAAGTTGGTCATCGGCGTGGATGATGCTAAGATAACCGCTTGTGTGGCGGATGAATTGGAATGGAGGCTGAAATGAACGTTAATGAGTTCCCAATCGTGCTTTTTACTACGGAGGCCGGCGAAATCCGTGTAAACGCAGTTCTGCGTGATCAGACACTTTGGTTGACACAGAAAGCGATGGCGGGATTGTTTGGCGTCAAAAGCCAGGCAATAACCAAGCACTTGAAAAACATTTACGCCACAAAGGAACTTCAGATGGCGGCAACTTGTTCCAAAATGGAACAAGTTCAGAATGAGGGTGGACGCAGCGTCTCGCGCGAGGTGGTGTTCTACAATCTTGATGCGATTGTAGCCGTTGGCTACCGGGTCAATTCATTCCGGGCAACTCAATTTAGAATCTGGGCAACAAGGGTCTTGACGGAATATATCACAAAAGGATTCGTGCTTGACGACAATCGTCTGAAAAAAGGCGGCAATTCATTCGGTGAAGATTACTTTCGCGAGTTGCTTGAACGAGTTCGCTCCATACGGGCAAGTGAACGCCGGATATGGCAGCAGATAACAGATATCTATGCCGAATGCAGCGTGGACTATGATAGGAATTCAGATATCACTCGCGATTTCTATGCAATGGTCCAGAACAAATTCCATTATGCGATTGTTGGGGAAACCGCCGCCGAGATTGTCTATCATCGTGCAGATGCAACAAGAGATCACATGGGACTTCAGACCTGGAAGAACGCCCCGGATGGTCGTGTGCTTAAAAGTGATGTGACGATTGCCAAGAACTATCTTACTGCATCGCAGGTACGAGAATTGGAGGGCGCAGTTGTCGGGTATTTCGATTATATCGAGCGAATCATAAAACGGCATCAAACCTTTACCATGGAGCAGTTTGCAAAGAGCGTCAATGCGTTTCTTGAATTCAACGAGTACGAGGTACTGGATGGTGCCGGTACGGTGTCTCGAGCGCAAGCCGATGAGAAGGCTTTTGTTGAGTACGAAGAATTTAATAGACACCAGAAAATTGAATCAGACTTTGATCGTCAGATAAGGCTGTTTCTTGACACTAAAGACGATGGGGATTTGGCAAAATAATCAGGCTTGATAAGAAGCGGAAAGAAGTCATAATCAATGGCAGAACCTTGGACAAAATTCAGGAACTTGTGCCGCTACTATGCCGACTGCGTAAAGTATTCGGAACAGAGCCAAGAGTATCTGTTCTCAAATCAGTTGGGGATATCGTTCATGATGCCGCGGCTGCCATACAACTGGCATGTCATGGACGGTGAATTTGTAGTTGCAACATCAAAGGAAGATGTCTTTGTTCGATCCAATCTGCTCAAGGCTTCAGACGAAGAAGAGTTGTTCATTGGCTATCCGCTTCAATCGTTTATTTCGCCCAACGGTGTTGAATGCCTTTCTCCGATCATGATGTTTCCAGTTTCAATCTCGGTGCAAGGAGCGGGGTTTACAACTGGGATGAAGATGGAGATAGATAGGCAAGGCATATCCATAAACCATGACTGGATCGAATACCATATCCCTAAGGCAGATCAAAAGGCATTTCAGCGCGCTTGCGAACAGGCAAATGACGAGTTGGGGCGGGTTGATGTAGAACTGGTGTTAAACTACATATCACGGCGTTTTGGTGTCAAAGAGCTTTCGCCCAACTCAATGGCTTTTTCAGTTCGCCACTCGCAATCTGAGAAGGAACTTTTAAATACTGCCGTGTTGTTTGTCGGCAACAAGACCACATATACGAAGAATCTGCTTTCAGAACTGCGCCGCATAAGTACAGAACCCGATTCGGTGTTGGACAAAACCGCTCTTGCATACGTGTTTCGCGATCCGCCTCTTCCGAACGATCCCGTTCATGGTGTTGGCGAAGACGAGAAGCGCATCCCCGTATCCTTCACAAAGCGTAGAATGAATGCGGGGCAATTCGAAGCGGTGGAAGAGTCATTGAATCGACCAGTGGTCAAAGTAATCGGGCCACCCGGTACCGGCAAGTCTTTCATGGCCGTAAACTTGATTGCAAACGAAGTTCTGCATGGTGGGTCAGTTCTTTTCACAAGTAAGAATCATAAGGCAATCCACGCCATCTTTGATAAGGCACCTGATGCAATTGAAGATTCTGATTTTCCGCTTGTTTCCTTTTGCACTACGCCAGACAATCCCACAAATGCAGATTGGCAGAAATCGCAGCAGTCAGTGGATTTGCGTACGGACCTCGTAAAGGCTAGGCTTTCGAAAGCGTATCGGCAGCAAGATGCCACCACAGATTCCATGATCGATGATGTTTCATGGTCTGCCAAACTCGATGTCGCATTGTCGCAATACCGGGATGCAGAATCGCACATTGCACGCTTTCAATATTTACGGAGGGCAATATCGGGCTTTGAAAGGCTGCTATCGGACTTAAACGAACATATCAAATCTCTTTCAGTTGATAAGCGCGATAGTGCCGAAACAATGTCACTGCTTGAGCAGGTCAATGTGGCATTAAGCGCGGTACCTAAACGCAATTTCATTGACCGATTGTTTGATGCGATAAAAAGGATATTCGGGCACGATACTTTCCCGAGTAGAGAATTGCGTAAGCAACTTGCAGATGTAGCACCAGACCTTGTCAATGCGTTCGTGTCGTCTAAAACCGTCCGGAAGGAAGTGAGGCGAGTGCTGTCGGTATTAAAATGCCGACAAGTTGCCAAACAACTGGAGGTTGCAGACATTGCCGCGCTAAAGGAGGAAGAGGCTGAGAGCAATTATGACAATCTGAAGGAAGCGACGAAAAAGGCGTTGCTGGATGCCGAGGCTACCGTACAAGCGGCGTACGTTGAAAAGATGTTGCGCGGCATTTCTACTGTAAATGACACTGAGATAGTTGTAGCAAGATGTAAAAGTGCTGTGGAAGATGTTTTGCGGACGGCATCGTTGCCTTTCATGGCATCTGTAGGCGATGGGAATAAATACGATACAGCGTTAAAGGCGTTCGGCGAATACCTGAGGATATTTCCTGCCTGGGCGGCTACAATGCTTTCGTTGAAACGTGCCGC
>JAFQYM010000068.1 GCA_017406465.1 Kiritimatiellia bacterium
CGGCACGAGGACGCGATGGACGCGCCGAGCCGCGAGGCCGTCTTCGAGTCTCTGCGGGCGCGGGGCATAAGGCCGATAAAGGTCGTCGCCGCCGATGGCTCGAAGGCGAACGGGGAACAGGAAGAGGGAAGGAGCAAGAGGGGAAGGTCGTGGAGATATGCGGCGTTCGTCATCCTTGTGTCCTTTATATCCCTTGTGTCCCTTCTGTCCCTTAGATCCCTTCTCCCCAACGGCAACCCGCCCGCCCCGGCGTTCGAGACCGCCCAGACGCGGCGCTATCCGATCGGCGACGCGGCGGTCGTCGAGAAGGGAATACTGACAGGCTGGAGCGACGTCTTCCCGGAGGAGGGCGAGCGGTTCTTCGCGAGCTTCGCCGTTCCCGGCGTGAAGGCGGGGCAGAGGAACACGACGGTCGAGGAGCTCTCCGCCGCCCTGAAGCGCGAGGTCGCCGCGTCGCCTGGCGACGGCATGGAGGCGCGGCAGATAAAGGCTATGGTCGAGGGCATGAAGGCCGAGGCGAGGGCCTACGTCGCGGCGGGCGGGAACCTGGTGGAGTACGGCAGGCGGCTCACGGAGCGGCAGGACGCCGAGATCGCCATATACGAGCGCGCCAAGGCCGACCTCGAGGCCGCCAGAGCCTCCAAGTCCGAAGGCGACCTCGTCGCCTACTGGGAAGCCCTCAACGACCGCCTCCGCAACCTCGGCATCCGCCTCCTCCCCCTGGAGTAGCCCCGCCAACGGGGGGACTGTCCCCAAAGGCATGCTAGGATAAATGCAAGAATATACCAATCATGAGATGTTTGCTGCAATAATTTATTGCGGGGAACGGGAGACTGTCCCCAATCAAGCAATCAAGGAACTGGGGACAACCCCCGTTCCTGCTGTCATACATGGCAATATGGGGCGCAGAAAGACCATCGTGCAATTCAAAATGATTGTTTAGAATTGCCCTTGACTGGCAAGAACGTAATTTTGCTGCGCGCCACAATCTTGAACGGTGTGCAGGGCGGGTCGTGGGGGTGGGTAGTTTAGCCATAAAGAACAAAGAGGACACAAAGAGGGACGGGGGATTAAGGATGGGTAACGGCATGCGGGTCTTATGAAATCTTATGAAATCCGTATTGAAATCCATTACAGAATATGGTAAACTATTTGTCAAACAATCCAAGGAGAACTATGCCGCAAGTAAACTATGCAGAGGACATCGTGCCGCTCTCGTCATTTCGGTCTGATATGACGCGCCTTATGTCACAGACGCGACAGACTCACCGTCCGATTGTCATCACGCAGAATGGCCGCGCCGCTAACGTCTTTCTTGATGTTGGCGACTACCAGCGTCTCATTGACAAGCTTGACTTGATGATGGACATCTACAAGGGCGAACAGGACATCGCCGCAGGGCGCGTCCATTCTACCGATGATGTCCGCCGAGCCATTGCCGCTGACCTTGGAGTTTCCGTCTAATGGCAACGGTCTCATGGTCAGATCATGCCTTGCAGCGCATGAGGGAGCAGACGCGCTACATCGCCGAGCAGTCGTGCTCCGCCGAGATTGCATGGAAATGGGCGAACGACATATTCGACGAGGCAGAACATCTCGCCGATTTCCCGAACATCGGGCATCACCTCCCAGAGATCCCCGAAGCCCCCTATCTTGAGATTCTTGTTCGCAAGAACTTCCGGCTCATATATCGTCAAAAGCAAGATGTCTGCTACATCGTCACAGTGAGGCGATGCAGCATGCTCCTCGACAACACGACAATCAAGGAACTGGATTCGGTGGTATAGTTTTACTTGTAGGCTGGGAATGCTGCCGTGTAATCACTTGCCC
>JAFQYM010000044.1 GCA_017406465.1 Kiritimatiellia bacterium
GCGTTTTGGGAAGGGCATGCTGTCGTTGCTTGGTGGAGACGGAGAAGACGGCTCTTGCGTCATTGTGGTTCCGCGCGGCAAAAGCAAGGGCAAGGGCGGCGGTCCGCTGCCGCTCCTCGTCATCTATGTCCTCACCGGCATCGCGCTGTGGCTTGTCGGATCGATCGGCACCTTCTTCGCGCGGCTTGTCCAGTGTGCTGTATCGCGCGAGCGCGAGTTCCTTGCGGACGCCGCGTCGGCGCAGTTCACCAGAAATCCTGAGGGGCTTGCGAATGCGCTCAGGTTCACGTACCTTGCGGATGTAGTTGGCGGCGGCCGTGCATTCGGTGCGTGGAAGGGCGATGTCTCCCACATGCTCTTCGCGTCGACAGGCGACTCCCTCTTTGAGACCCATCCGCCGGTCAAGGAGCGCATCCGCCGTCTCTCGCCGCGCGGCGAGACTGCCGCGGACGAATCGGTGAAGTCGCGCATCAATGCGGTCAAGGAGCGCCGCCGCGTGATGGCCAAGGCGGCGAACGAGAACTTCGCGAAGAGCGTCGCGCGCGCGAAGGGGCTAAAGGCGGCGGTCGCGTCGCTCGCGGATGCGAAGGTGCAGCCCGCCGCGTTTACGTCTGTGCGGAGTCCGGCGAAGGCGGGTGGGACGCTCATCGCGCTTCTACGCGGACAGACGCCCGAGGGCTGGGTCGGGAGCCTTTCCGCGGCCGAGCGGCGCACGCTTGCGCTCAGGTGCGTCAACACGCTTCGGGACGGAGTGCCGGCTTCGCAGCGCCGCTTCTGGGCGTCGGAGGCGGAGCGCGTCGTCCAGGAGGACGGGATGTACGACTCCTTCGAGATGATGGTCATGGCGTCCGTCCGGCGGCGGCTTCTCTCCGACGGGCGCATACCGAAGATGGTTCCGGCGAAAACGCTTCTCCCCGTCGCCGCGCGCGTCATCTCGACGGTCGCGTCGTTCGGCGGCGATCCCGAGAGCGGCTACAAGGCGGCGGAGCAGAAGCTTTCGCTTTTTGGTCCGGGTCTGCCGCCGATGCCAGAGCCATACGACGATGCGACAGAGGTGCTTGCGGCGTTCGATTCGCTTGTACACCTGCCTCCGCTTGCGAAGCGCGAGCTTCTTACCGGGCTTAAGGAGACGATTGCGCAGGACGGCAAGGTGACGGATGACGAGGCGAACTACCTTGCCGCCGTCGCAGATGCAATCGGTGCCTACGGTT
The DNA here is from genome assembly GCA_017406465.1 of Kiritimatiellia bacterium. Classification (GTDB taxonomy): domain Bacteria; phylum Verrucomicrobiota; class Kiritimatiellia; order RFP12; family UBA1067; genus UBA1067. The sequence continues at coordinate 1,212 of JAFQYM010000044.1, forward strand.
GGATGCAGATGCAAGTTCCAAAGCCGACTTCCCGCTATTGAGTCAACGGGGAGGGTTTTGGTATAATTAAATCTTCCAATGAAGACTCTGACAGTAGTCGCGGCCGGGCTTGGCTACAATCTCCTCGAGCGCAACGGAATGCTCGAGATGGCGGGGCTTAAGTTTCACTCCGCGCCGAGCGTGTTTCCCGCCGTTACGTGCGTCGCCCAGGCGTCGCTCAGGACTGGACTCTCTCCTGCCGAGCACGGCATGGTCTCCAACGGCTGGTGGTCGGAGGTTTTGAGAAGGCCGCTTTTCTGGGAGCAGAGCTCGCGCATCGTGAAGGGGCGTCGCGTTTGGGCCGACCGTCGCGCAGAGGGCGGCACTGTCGGCATGTTTTTCTTCCAGCAGTCGCTCGGCGAGGAAGTCGATGTAGTCGTCTCGCCCGCGCCAATCCACAAGCACGGCGGCGGCATGGTGATGAGCTGTTATACGAAGCCGACGGGCATGGCGCCGATTCTCGAGAAGCTCTGCGGCAAGTTCCCGCTTTGGCGCTACTGGGGGCCACTCGCGTCGCCTAAGGTCGGGCGCATGTGCATCTCGTGGTTTGAGGAAATGACGAACGCGCACGATGTCGACGAGGCGTATCTGTATCTCCCGACTCTCGACTACGCGGCGCAGGCGAAGGGACCTGATTCGCCTGCCGCGAAATCGGCGCTGAAGGAATTCCGCCGCCAGCTTGAGCGAGTCGCGGACATCTGCATGCGCCGCGGATGCGAGCTAAAGGTGGTCGGAGACTACGAGATAACCGAGGTGACGGCCGAGCCGGTCCGCCCGAATGTAGTCCTTCGCCGCAACGATCTTTTCAGGACGCGCACCGTCGCCGGGATGTCTTATCCCGACTTCTACCAATCCACGGCGTTCGCGATGTGTGACCACGAGTTCTGCGTAGTCTACGGCGAGGAAAGGGAAAGGGCCGTGGAGCTATTGCTCGCGACTGGCGACTACGAGCTTCCGTCTCCCAACTCTCAACTCTCAACTCTTAACTCTCAACTCCTTCTCGCCAGAGAAGGATCGTGGTGCGACTATGCCTGGTGGACGGACAGGCGCGAGTCGCCGGATTTCGCGTCGCACGTCGACATCCACAACAAGCCGGGCTTCGACCCGAAGGAGCTTTTCTTTTTCAACAGGGGGATAGTCAAGGGCACGCACGGGCGCAGATGCACCGTGGCACAATCGGAGTAAGATAAAATGAAACTGAGAAACTTCTCGCCAATCGTAATATCGCTTCTCGTGGGCGCGGCCCTTGGCTATTGCCTCGGTCCGCTGTCATCGCCAGCCCCGGCTCCGGAACCGGAGCAGAAGGCGGAGCCAGAACAAGTCAAGCAGACCGATCAGAGAGATCACGGCGATCGTGCGGCGAACCGCGCGCTTCGCGCCCGCATCAAGGAACTCGAGGACATGCTCGCCAAGCAAGGCGTCGAGGTCGAGAAGATGAAGGAAGAAGAGACGGCGCGGCGGGATCGGGGACCGCGGAACTGGGACTTCCGCGCGGACATGGAGCGTCTCAAGAAGGAGGAGCCCGAGCGCTACGCGCAGATAACCAACAGCATGGCGCAGTTCCGCCAGCGCCGCCTCGAGCGCGCGCAGTCGAAGATAGACTTCCTTTCGTCGGTCGACACGTCGCGCATGTCGCCTGCGATGCTCAAGGTTCATTCGGAACTTCAGGACATGATCGAGAAACGCGAGGCCGTCGAGGAGAAGATGCGCGAGTTCATGGACATGACGGAGGAGGAAAGGCGCGAGGCATTTCGGGAGATCGGCGAGATCGACGGCAAGATCCGTGAACTCAACAGGGCGGAGCGCGACAATCTCCTTGTCCAGACGGCAGAGGCGCTGGGATTCCAGGGCGACGATGCGGCCGAGATAATAGACACGGTTAAGAGCATATACGAGGCGACCGACTCCGGCTGGGGCTGGGGCGGACCTGGGGGTGGCGGCAGGCGCGGTGGGCGCGGCGGGCACGGCGGAAGGGGAGGGAACCGCTGACATGAAATCTGTACAGGAAATCGTCGATCTCGCGAGCGCCTACTACGGCAGCGCCGTCCTCTTCGCCGCCATTGACTGTGGCGTATTCGAGAAGGTCGAGGCGGGAACGCTTGACACCGGGCGCCGCGGCATGCGGCTTCTCGCGGACGCCTGCGTCGCCGAGGGGCTTCTCGAAAAGCGCGATGGGAAATACTTCAACACCCCAGCTGGCAAGATGGCGCTGATACCGGGAGGTCCCGCCGATCTCACGAAGGCGATACGCTACAACCGCGACGTGTATCCGGCGTGGGGGAAGCTCGCGGAACTTGCCGAGACCGGCCGTCCCGTTGAGAAGCCCGAGATACATCTCGGCGAGGACGCGGCGCGCACGAAGGCGTTTGCCGCGTCGATGTTCGGCCGCGCGATGGGCATCGGCAAGGGCATTGTCCCGATGCTGGGCGCTCTCCCGGGAAAGATCCTCGACCTCGCGGGCGGACCCGGCGCGTATGCGATACTGATGTGCCAGGCGAATCCGTCTGCGTCATGCGTGACGGTAGACCTAAAGGCGATTGCGGCGGAGGCGAAGGGCTATGTCGAGAAGTTCGGTCTTTCGAACCGCATCGAGTGCCGCGCTGGCGACTACCACGCGGACGAGTATGAAGCCGAGGCCTACGACGTCGTGACGATATTCGGAGCTCTCCACCAGGAGTCGCCGGAGCAGATAGTCGACATCTTGAAGCGCGCGAACAGGGCGCTCAAGCCGGGCGGACGGCTCTTCGTCCTCGACATGATGACCGACGCGACGCACACCGCGCCGAAGTTCTCGGCTCTCTTCGCGGTAAACATGGCGCTCACGACCGAGAACGGCTGGGTCTTTTCCGACGAGGAACTCAAGGGCTGGATGCGCGAGGCGGGCTTCACTCCCGGCGAGACGCGCCCCGTTCCGCCGCCGATGCCGCACTGGCTCGTCGAAGCGGTGAAGTGAGATGGCGGCGAAGGGCGGAGCCGTCGGTTTCTTCGATTCAGGGCTCGGGGGGCTTTGCATTCTCGATGCCTTTAAGGAACTCTGCCCGCACGAGTCGACCGTCTACATAGCCGACTCGAAGAACTGCCCTTACGGCAACAAGCCCGCGGACGAGATCGTCCGTCTTGCCGAGCGCCATACGCGTCGGCTTCTGAAACGCGGCTGCAAGATGATCGTCGTAGCCTGCAATACTGCGACGGCCGCTGCGATAGACACGCTGCGCGCGGAGTGGCCAGACGTTCCCTTCATCGGCATAGAGCCGGCGGTGAAGCCGGCCGCGCTTCGCTCGAAGACGGGCGTCGTCGGAGTCCTCGCGACGGCGGGCACTTTCGGCGGGCGCCTCTACAATGAGACCAAGGCGAAGTTCGCCAGGGACGTCACGGTGATCGCCACCGTCGCCGACGAGTTTGTTGAACTAGTCGAACGCAAGGAGATTTCTGGTGCGGCTGCAGAGCGCGTCGTTCGCGCGAGAATCGAGCCACTCCTAAAGGCCGGTTGCGACAAGATCGTCCTTGGCTGCACCCATTTCCCGCACCTGAAGCCGCTCATCGAGAAAATCTGCGACGGCCGCGCCGAGGTAATCGACCCCTCCGACGCCGTCGCTCGCCAGGCAAGGCGCGTCCTTTCCGCGCGTAGTCTTTTGGCACCTGCGTCCGCGAAACCCTCGCACGTCTTCATCCGCACATGACGCCGGCAGAGTTCATCGACGACCCCAACTGGGCGGACTTCCTTCCCGAAATGGATCGCGCGCCGCGCGTGCGTGCGCTTCCTACGCACGAGGACTGCTCGCGCATAGACTCCGAGTCTGCCGCGATGCACCTGAGGCGCGGCGGAACGCTTGGCCGAATGGACGGCTACGAGGAACGCCCGGGGCAGATCGACATGCTCTCCGCCATCGTCCGCGCGTTCAATTCGCGCGAGCATCTGATGATAGAGGCGGGAACAGGCGTCGGGAAGTCTCTCGCCTATCTTGTCCCTTCGATCCTCTGGGCCGCGACGAACGACACTCCAGTCGTCGTCTCGACGGCGACTCGCAACTTGCAGAGCCAGCTGATCGGATCTGACATCCCTCGTGCGCTCGAAATCCTCGGAGATGGCGCGGCGAAGTTCAAGGTCGCGCTTTTGAAGGGGCGCGCAAACTACCTCTGTCTCCGCGCCGTCGGCGACTTCTTTGCGCCTGGGTTCTGGACGATGTCGAAGGAGGAGCAGGACGAGATGCCGCACTTCATCGACTGGCTTAAGTCTACGCCAGACGGCGATCTCGACCAGTACGAGGGGCTTCAGCGCAGTTTGCTTGTCTGCCCCGGCGAGGAGTGCAGCGGGAGGCATTGCCCGTTCTACTCGCGCTGCTTCGTCTACCGTGCGCGAAAGAAAGCGGCGGAAGCAGACCTTATCGTCGTCAACCATTCGCTCGTTCTCGCGGAAGCGGCTGGCGGCAACGCCGCCATTCTCCCCGCCTACGGGCGTCTCGTGCTCGACGAGGCGCACAACCTCGAGGACATAGCGACCGACGCCTTGAGCAGCGAGTTCTCGATGCCGGAGCTGACGCGTCTCCTCAATCGACTCATTCGTCGCGGCAAGGGGCGGCATGGCCGCGCGGGCGGAATACTCGCGTCGGTAGAGCGCCAGCTTGCGAAGGGCGTGCTTGCGGGAACTGACGTCGGCGAGCACGTCCGTCGGCTTCTCGCCGATGCGACGAGTCTTGTAGTGCGTATCGTCGACGCGGCGGACGAGATTCTCGAACTTGCTGAACGCCAAGTGCTCGCCGACCACACGCGCGACATCGTCCGCTACAAGGGGCCTATTGACGTGAAGGACGCGCACCTTCGCTTCGACGACGCTGTCGCGCAGATGGTTACGCTTCTCCACGACCTCGGCGACACGCTAGAGAATTCCGCCGCGCCCGGCGAGCTTAACTTTTGCGCCGACCTTGCAACGCAGGTGGGCGGCATTGCAGAGAGCTTCGTCGCTTTTGCGAACGAGGTCGACTTCGTGCTCAAGGGCGCGGACGATGCGCATGTCTGCTGGGCGGAGCGCATGCGGCTCGAGAAGCGCCGTCGCTATGTGCGGCTCGTTGCCGCGCCGCTTTCTGTCGCGGACGCGCTCAGAAAGATGCTCTACGACCTGAAGGACTCTGTCATCCTCTCGTCTGCGACTTTGCGCGTCGGCAACGACTTCAAGTACATGTGCCGCCGCCTCGGCTTCTGCGACGCGGCAAATGTGCCGCCAACTGAATCGCGCTTCCGCTGCCTCACGGCGACTTCGCCGTTCGACTACTTCAGGCAGTGTCTCGTGCTTGCGCCAGACTGTCTGCCCGATCCGTCGTCTGATTCCGCCGCCTACTCGGCGGCGCTCGCCGCGCTTCTCAAGGATCTCTTCTCCGCGACGAACGGGCGCGCGCTCGTCCTTTTCACGAGCTACGAGATGATGAAGGCCGTCGCGGACAACGCGGCGATTTCGCTCGCGGAGGCCGGAATCCGCCTGCTCGTGCAGGGCGAGGGGCTTTCACGCGAGTCGATGACGCAGGCGCTAAAGGCGGATTCCAATATTGTTCTTTTCGGCGCCCAGTCGTTCTGGGAGGGCGTCGATGTCGCGGGAGAGGCGCTTTCGTGCGTCGTCATCGCGCGTCTTCCGTTTGCGCAGGTCGGCGACCCGATAGTAGAGGCGAGGGGCGAGCGGGTCGAACGAGAGGGCGGCAGCTCCTTCCGCGACTATACTCTCCCGGAGGCGGTGATACGCTTCCGCCAGGGGTTCGGGCGGCTCATACGCACGAAGCGCGACCGTGGAGTCGTCGTCGTCACTGATCCTCGGCTCGTCACGAAGAACTACGGCGCGGTGTTCCGCAAGTCGATTCCCGCCTCCGTCCACACCGTCGCCTCGCAGGACGAACTTCTCAGCCGCACCAGCGATTTTTTTTGCCTCTAAGTTTGTCGATGTGCTGGTTTGCCTGACATCGTGCGGTAGCGCGTCCGCGACGGGGCGAGCTTCGGCTTAGGGTCGCTTCGCATGCCGCCGAAACACCCCCGCCGCGTCCGCGCATGGCATCCTCGGGCGCTGGCCAAGGCGCGTTTTTATTTGTAGCTCTTGCGCTCGCCGACGTTCCGTCAGCTCGCTTAGCCCGCGACAAATGTGCCGTGATATTGCCCATTGCGATACTACTCGCCGCGACGCTATCCGACATTAATTCGTCCCAAACTGTCTCTAATCGACTCTAACTGCTTCGCCGTTGATTTCGTCCGCGCCATAATCTCATCTTGTCGTGCTTGATTTCAGCGCGGAAGTTTCGCTATAATAACCAATCTATGAGTTCCGAGCTATCGAATGTACGCAACATCGGCATCGTCGCCCACATCGACGCGGGCAAGACGACGACTACCGAGCGCATCCTACTCTACACCGGCAAGATTCACCACGCTGGAGACGTCCACGACGCAAACACGACGACGGACTTCATGATCCAGGAGAAGGAACACGGCATAACAATCCAGTCCGCCGCAATCTCCTGCCAGTGGAACGGCCACGACATCAACATCATCGACACTCCCGGCCACGTCGACTTCACGATGGAGGTCGAGCGCTCGCTACGCGTCCTCGACGGCGCGGTGTGCGTCTTCTGCGCGGTGGGCGGCGTTCAGCCGCAGTCCGAGACGGTCTGGCGCCAGGCCAACCGCTACAACGTGCCGCGCATCGCATTCGTCAACAAGATGGACCGCATGGGTGCCGACTTCCAGCGCGTCGTCGGCGAGCTTCGCGACAAGCTTAAGGCGAACGCCTGCCCGATAGAGCTCCCGATCGGTCGCGAAGACGGCTTCAAAGGCGTCGTCGATCTCGTAAACATGAAATCCGTCGTCTGGAAGGACGACGATTCCGACCAGGGCCAGACGTTCTCAGTAGGCGAGATTCCCGCCGAGATGAAGGACGAGGCGGAACTCGCGCGCGCCGAGCTCGTCGAGAAGGTCGCGGATGCGGACGAGGGAGTGATGGAGGCGTTTCTCGAAAGGGGAGACCTCACGCCCGAAGAGCTTGTTCCCGCGATCCGCCGCGCCACCGTCGCGGGAGCGATAGTCCCGGTTCTCTGCGGCAGCTCCTTCAAGAACAAGGGAGTGCAGCCGCTTCTTGACGCGATTTGCGCCTATCTCCCCGCGCCCACCGACCGTCCGCCGGTCGAGGCGACCGACCTCAAGAGCGGCGAGAAGGTGACGCGCAAGCAGGAGGACTCCGAGCTTCTCACCTCGCTCGTCTTCAAGATCGCGACCGATCCGTTCGTGGGGCGCCTCTTTTTCGTGCGCGTCTACGGCGGCGTCCTCAAGAAGGGCGCGAACGCCTACAACCCGCGCACGAAGAAGCGCGAGCGCATAATGAAGATAGTGCGCCTCTTCGCCGACGACCGCACGGAGGTCGACGAGCTCCGCGCCGGCGACATCGGCGCAATCGTGGGGCTCAAGGAGGTCACGACGGGCGACACGCTTTGCTCGGAAATGAAGCCGTGCCACCTCGAGCGCATCGTAGCGCCCCAGCCCGTGATGTTCATGGCGATCGAGCCCAAGAGCTCGGCCGACAAGGACAAGCTCGTCGAGTCGATGAAGGCGCTTGCCGCCGAAGACCCCACCTGCCAGTTCCGCGAGGACGAGGAGACGGGGCAGACGATTCTCTCCGGCATGGGCGAGCTTCATCTCGAGATTCTCGTCGACCGCCTGAAGCGCGAGTTCAAGTGCGCGGCGAACGTCGGAAAGCCGATGGTGAGCTACTGCGAGACGGTGACGAAGAGCGCGGTAAAGGAATTTACCTTCGACCGCGAACTCGGCGGCAAGCGCCATGCGGTGACGCTCAAGATCGAGGTGAAGCCGCTTGAGCGCGGCAAGGGCGCGAAGGTCGAGCTTTCGCGCGATTTCGTGAATCTCGTCGCCGAGAAGCGCCTCCAGGAGTGCGTGAAGCAGGGGCTGGAAGACGGTGCCGTCACCGGCGTTCTCGCGCGCTATCCGATGACCGACCTCGAGGTTACGTGCCTTTCGGCGACGCTGTTCGACCCCGAGGTTTCCGACGAAGTGGCGTTCCGCTCGGCCGCGATGATGGGCTTCAGGGAGGCGGCGGAGGCGGCGGCCCCCGAGTTCCTCGAGCCGATCATGAAGCTTGAGATAACGACGCCGCCGGAGTCGGTCGGTGAAGTTCTCGGCGACCTAAACGGGCGGCGCGGCACGGTGCTCAGCATGGACATGAAGGGCGACCTTCAGCTCGTGAACGCCCGCGTTCCGCTCGCATCGATGTTCGGATACGCGACCGCGATACGCTCTCTCACGAAGGGCCGTGCCTCCTATTCGATGGAGACCGACCAGTTCGAGCTCGCCCCGAAGAACGTCCGCGAAGAGATATTGAGCAAATAGCGGCGGGCGAGTTTCAGATTATGGCTGAAAATCGCCGCGCCGCCCGATGGCTCGCGGGGCTCTCGTTCGGCTCCAGGCTCGCGACGGCTTTCGCACATCAGACAATGAACCGAGTTTAGTCTGCCGTGCCTCGGCGTCTATCACTGGCTGCGTACGCAAGTCACTCTTACGCCTGCGACCTTCCGCCTACCTCACCCGCGACCATCGGCTCGGCTTGGCTCTCCGGCCTCTGCGCTTCGCGACACCGCCAACGAGCGGGTGAGTGCTGCCAACAAATAGCGGCGGGCGCAAAGTACACCCGCCGCAATTTGTTGGTAGTTTGGCCGTTAGAGGATTTCGATCTTCTTAGGCTGCGTCTCGGGACGCTTCTTGATCGTTACGGTGAGAAGCCCGTTTTCAAGCTTTGCCGTCAGCGTTCCCACGTCTGCCATTTCGGGGAGGTCTGCGCTCATCGCGTAGCTCTCGTGCTCGAACTCCGCGGCTACCTGGCGGAACCCCGCCGGGTTCTGGTAGCGGCTGTGCGCCTTGAGGACGAGCGTTTTGCCTTCGACGTGAAGCTCCGTGTCCTCCTTTGCGATTCCAGGCAGCGATGCCTTCAGTACGTAGCCTTCGGGATTCTCCACAAACTGCGTGGACGGAACGGTGAATTTCTCTTCGGTGTTCATTTTAAATCTCCTTTCTTTTTTGTGCGGTCCTTACTGGATCGCGATGTGCTTGACGCCTTCCTTCTCGGCCTTCGGCAACTCGATGCGGAGTATGCCGTCGGTGAACTTTGCGTTGGCCTTGTCGGCGTTAACGCGGAAGGGCAGGTCGAGGCGGCGGCTCCATGCGGGCTGCACCTCTTTGCCTTCCTCGGCCACCGGCTTGTCGGCGATCACGACTGCCTGCGGTTCGAGCGTGAGCGTCACGTCCTTTGCGGTTTTCCCCGGCAGCTGCAGGTCGAGCAGAACCGCGTTGTCGTCGAGGAACACGTTCACGGGCGGGAAGCGCCCTGCTGCACGCGCCCTCATCGCCTGGAACGTGCGGCTCGGTACGCCGAGCAGATCGTCCAGGAATCCCCACGGATCAATGTTCATTATCGTGTTCATTTTTCTTTCTCCTTTCAAATCTTTTGTCTGCGCCATTTTGCACGGACGCCCACAATACTGCACCGCCCGTGCCAAACGTGAAATCCTCGGCAACACGCCAAGAAGTGAGACACGCTGTCGCTTCGTGCGACAGAATGTTACAGCGAAGGGAGGAATTTAACACATAGACACAAAGATACAGAGTCGCAGAGAAACAGCCGTGTATCTTTGATTTAATGCACTGTCAATGCTTATTTGATGCGACGGATGCTTTTAGGCGGATATTGCTGACGAATATCTCGCCTGCGGTCGAAAGAGAAATCCCAGAACGGCGCACAAGCCCTATGCGAATGAAATCGTCAAGCTTGAGCGGTACTGCGACTATGTCGTTTGCGTACATCTTGCTTCTCGCGCCAGACGAAACCGTGTAGCCGTTCAGCCCCAGCATCAACTTTGTCATCGTTGCGCGGTCGCGCACGCGGATGTTCTTTTTGCGGTCTATCGCGGGCATGACCTCCTCGGCGAAGTACAACGCGTTCTCGACGCCCTGCTCGTAGGAGAGGTACGGGTAGTCGTCGAGTTCGCCAGGCGAGATGGACTTCTTCTTTGCGAGCGGGTGGTTCTTCCCGATGAAGACGTGCGGCTTCGCGGTCAGGAGCTCCTCGAAGGAGAGGTCTTCCTTTTTGAGGATCTTCATGAGCGCCCGTTCGTTGCGCCGCGAGAGATACAATATGCCGATCTCGCTTCTGTTCCGCGCGACGTCGTCGATGATCTCGCTCGTCACCGTCTCTCGCAGCGTGAAGTCGTAGCTCTTGGCGGTGCAGGCCTTCACCACCTCCATGAACGCCTCGACCGCGAAGGCGTAGTGCTGGCACGAGACCGCGAACTGCGGACGCCGCACCGCCTTGCCCGTGTACTTCTCCTGGATTCGCCCGGCGTCGTCGAGAATCTGCCGCGCCGACGCGAGGAACTCCTCGCCCTCGCGCGTGACCGTCACGCCTTTCGCGGAGCGGTTGAAGATCGCGATGCGAAGCTCTTCCTCAAGAGTGCGCACCGCTTCCGTGAGCGTGGGCTGCGAGACGAAGAGCTTGCGAGCCGCCTCGCTGATCGAGCCGACGGTCGCCACCTGGTCTACGTATCTGAGTTGCTGTAGTGTCATGGCACGAGTATTGTAGCACAATTTTCTGAATATAGGAATAGACTATGGACTAAATAAGTTATTTCCAATTATGCAATGGGCATGTCAAATGCTACAATAGCCGCGTTCAAACGCAGGAAAGGAGAACGCAACATGAGCGACAAGAAATTCCACATTGAAACGCTGGCAGTCCACGCAGGACAGCCGACCTTCGGCGACCCCGCGACTAACGCACGCGCCGTTCCGGTCTATAGGACGACGGCCTACAACTTCCGCGACTCCAAGCACGGGGCCGACCTCTTCGGCCTCCGCGAGCTCGGCAACATCTACGCCCGCCTCATGAACCCGACGAACGACGTCCTCGCCAAGCGCATCGCGGCGCTCGAAGGCGGCGCGGCTGCGCAGACGCTCTCCTCCGGCACGGCGGCGATTTTCTTCACCATCACGAACATCGCCCGCGCTGGCGACGAGGTTGTCGCTGCCTCTAACCTATACGGCGGCACGTTCAGCCAGTTCGACGCGATCTTGCCGAACGCCGGCATCAAGGTGAACTTCACCCCTGTCAACGACTTCGGGGCCGTCGAGGCGGCGATAAACGAGAAGACTAGGCTTCTCTTTATCGAGGCGGTCGGCAACCCCGCCCTTGACATCGCGGACATCGAGAAGTACGCCGAGGTCGCGCACAGGCACCATCTGCCGCTCGTCGTCGACGCGACATTCACGCCGCCGCCGCTACTGAGGGCGCTTGACCACGGCGCCGACTTCGTGATTCACTCTCTTTCGAAGTGGATCGGCGGGCACGGCGCCGGCATCGGCGGTGTCGTCGTTGAAAAAGGCGGCTTCGACTGGACCGACCCCAAGTTCGCGCTCTACAACGAACCGGACGCAGGCTACCACGGCCTCAGGTTCGCCCACGACCTCCCCGAGCCGCTCAAGCCCATTGCGTTTTCGATCCGCCTTCTCACGGTTGGCATCCGCAACCAGGGCCCGACGCTTGCGCCAGACGCGGCGTGGATCTTCCTCCAGGGCGTCGAGTCGCTGCCGCTCCGCATCGCGCGCCATAGCGAAAACGCGCTCGCGGTCGCAAAATACCTCGAGAAGCACCCGAAGGTCGCTTGGGTCAAGTATCCTTCCCTTACGCAGCCGGAACTCGCGAAGAAGTACCTTCCGAACGGCGCAGGCGGAATGGTCGTCTTCGGCGTCAAGGGAGGCTCCGAGAAGGCCCGATGTTTCGCGGACGCGCTCAACGGCGAGGTGTTCTCGATCCTCGCCAACGTCGGAGACGCGAAGTCGCTTGTCATACATCCTGCATCGACGACGCACTCGCAGCTCTCCGACGAGGACCTCAGGAAGGGCGGCGTCCTGCCAGAGCTGATCCGCCTCTCCATCGGCCTCGAGCATGTCGACGACATAATCTCGGAGCTTGACAGAGCCCTGGAAACAATCTAACCCCCCGGCCCGCCCGGGATGACCCCGGGTGGGCCATTTTCAAATAACTACCGAAAAAACAAAAAAGGAGCATAAAAATGAACAAGATCAACAACGAAAAATTCGTCCGCACCGTAATCTCATTTTCCGCAGCCGTCGGAATCTTCTCCGCCGCGCATGCCGGAGTTCCGCTCAACAACCTGCAGGGCGCGGGAGGCATTGCCTTCAACCCCCTTGCATATACAGCAGGGCGACCGTGGGACGGCGCAGACGGAGGCGACTCGACAAACGAGGTGGAGCACTCCTCGCTAAACGGAATCGTGTCGCGCCCTCAGTTCGGCGCGTGGTACGTCAACCTCAATGACGCCGACATCAACTGGGGTGCCTTCGGCGCCGCGTTCACCGTCGCAAACCGCCTCGAGATCTCCGCCGGCTACGAACTCGTCAACGCGAGGAAGTACGGCGACAGGTCGATCAACAAGTACAACCTCGGCGCAAAGCTCCGGCTCCTCGACGAGAATGCGTTCGACACCTCGTGGGTGCCGGCGATAGCCGTCGGCGGCATCTACAAGTACACGGACTCGCGGACTGTTGATGCCCTCAAGCTCGACAACGACGGATTCGACGCATACGTCGTCGCGTCGAAGCTGATCACCCAGACTCCGTGGCCGGTTCTTCTCTCGGCAGGCCTCCTCTACACTGACGAGGTCGTCAACGGCGTCGTCGGGCACAACGACTACGACTTGGTCGCCTTCGGCAACATCGACGTGCTGCCGGCGTCCAACGTCGCGATCGGCCTTGAATACAAGCAGGGCGCGCGCGTAGGGGACGGAATCCGCAACCATGACTACTACGACGGCCATGTCGCATGGTTCGTCAACGACAACCTGACGCTCGTCGCAGCGTATGTCCAGACTGGTGACAAGGACAAGTTCTACCGCCATGGCTCCGCAAAGAACCTCGGCGTCGGCTCGGGCCTCGTCTTCAGCATCCAGTACCAGTTCTGATGCGAAAGGAATCAGCCGTGTAGAACATGAAGGACATGGAGCATAAAAATCTACACGATCTACACGTTCTACATGGCTAAAAAATAGTATAATACAAATCTAAAAGAAGGAACAGAAAAATGAGCAACACAGTAAAGAACATTCTGGAGAAGGTCGGCGGGACGCCACTCGTCGAGATCTCCAACAAGCTCAACAAGGGCGGCGCCAAGGTGCTCGCGAAAGTCGAGTACTTCAACCCCGGCGGCAGCGTCAAGGACCGCATCGCCCTCTCGATGGTGGAGGCGGCCGAGAAGTCGGGCGTCCTCAAGCCCGGCGCGACGATCATCGAGCCAACGAGCGGCAACACCGGCGTCGGCCTCGCTCTCGTCAGCGCGGTGAAGGGATATCACCTTATTCTCACCATGCCCGAGACGATGTCGATCGAGCGCCGCAAGCTCGCGGCGGCATACGGCGCGGAAATCGTCCTCACGCCTGGCGCGGCCGGCATGAAGGGCGCGATCGCCAAGGCGAACGAACTCCGCGACTCTACGCCCGGCTCGGTTATCCTGCAGCAGTTCGAGAACCCGGCTAACCCCGACTTCCACTACCGTACGACGGGGCCAGAAGTCTGGGCGGACACAAATGGCGAGGTCGCCGCGTTCGTCGGCGGCGTCGGCACGGGCGGCACGATCACCGGCACCGGAAAGTACCTCAAGGAGAAGAACCCGAACGTTAAGCTCTTTGCGGTAGAACCCGACACATCGCCCGTCCTCTCCGGCGGACAGCCCGGTCCCCACAAGATCCAGGGCATCGGCGCGGGATTCGTCCCGAAGGTGCTCGACACCTCGCTTCTCACAGAAGTCATCAAGGCCAGCGCCGATGACGCTGGCAAGACGGCTCGCGCAGCTGCGGCGCAGGAAGGGCTCCTCGTCGGCATCTCGTCCGGTGCTGCCCTCTGGGCGGCGCTGGAGCTCTCGAAGCGTCCCGAGTTCGCCGGCAAGACGATTGTCGCGCTCCTTCCCGACACGGGCGAGCGCTATCTCTCGACCTGGCTCTTCGAGTAAGGGCTCATTATGAAGTAAGGGCTCATTATGATATAATGTACCCATGGCTTTACGCCAACAGGAACACACACAAGCGCTCGCGAAGCTGGAACGGCTCCGCGAGCGTTTACGTGTCATTGGGGGCGCGGTTGTGGCGTTCTCGTCTGGTGTGGATTCGACCTTCCTTCTGCGCGTGGCGCACGAGGAGCTGGGGGATCGCGTGGTGGCAGCCACGGCTCGTTCGCATTCCTTCCCCAACCGCGAGCTGGACGAGGCGACGGCGTTCTGCCGCGCAGAGGGCGTTCGCCATGTGGTCATCGATTCCGAAGAGTTGGACATCCCGGGATTTGCGGAAAACCCTCCTGATAGATGTTACCACTGCAAGAGGGAGTTGTTTAGCAAACTCCTTGCCTTTGCGCGTGACAACGGTTTGGCGGCGGTGCTCGAAGGGTCGAACATCGACGACGACGGCGACTACCGTCCGGGACGCCGCGCCATTAGGGAACTCGGCATCGTTAGCCCACTACACGAAGCCGGTTTGACGAAAACTGAAATCCGCGCACTGTCGCGCAAAATGGGACTCCCAACCTCCGACAAGCCGTCATTCGCCTGCCTTGCCTCGCGCTTTCCCTACGGCGAACGCATCACTGTCCGTGGGCTTGAGCGGGTGGAAAAAGCGGAACAGTGGCTTCTTGACGCGGGATGGGGACTCACGCAGCTGCGCGTACGCTCGCATGGCGATCTCGCGCGAATCGAGGTGCCGCCCGCCGACATTCCGCGTCTCGCCGCGCGCGCGTCGGAAATAGCCGCCGCATTCAAAGACTTTGGCTTTGCGTATGTCACGCTCGATCTTCTCGGCTACCGCACCGGCAGCATGAATGAGATTCTGCCTGGAAACCATTGACAGAGAAGCCGAACGACTGCAGGATGCTGTACGTCGACTTCGCCCGGCTTTAGCCAAGCGCGGATAGTCATAGGTAGCGCCTATTGCTCGGCGATGGGTTTTCCAATTACCCGATTGCGCGGGGGATTCGCTATACTGTTACAATCCAATGCGACAGGAGGAAAACACAATGAGCGACAGACAGGAACTTAACAGGAATCTCGCGCAGATGCTGAAGGGCGGGGTTATCATGGACGTGACGACGCCTGAGCAGGCGAAGATCGCGGAGCAGGCGGGTGCTTGCGCCGTGATGGCGCTTGAGCGCATTCCGGCCGACATCAGGGCCGCCGGGGGCGTGTCGCGCATGAGCGACCCCGCGATGATCAAGGGGATTCAAAACGCAGTTTCCATCCCGGTGATGGCGAAGTGCCGCATCGGGCACATCGCCGAGGCGCGGATTCTCGAGGCAATAGAGATCGACTACATCGACGAGTCCGAGGTGCTTTCTCCCGCCGACGACGTGAGGCACATCGACAAGACGAAGTTCAACGTGCCTTTTGTCTGCGGTGCGCGCGATCTTGGCGAGGCGCTTCGCAGGATCGGCGAGGGCGCGACGATGATCCGCACGAAGGGCGAGCCCGGCACGGGCGACGTCGTGCAGGCGGTCCGCCACATGCGGAAGATGCAGAGCGAGATACGCAAGATCGTGTCGCTCCGCGAAGACGAGCTCTACGAGGCGGCGAAGGAAATTGCCGCGCCGCTCGACCTCGTGAAGTACGTGCACGAGAACGGGAAGCTCCCCGTCGTCAACTTCGCGGCTGGCGGCGTCGCGACGCCTGCGGACGCGGCGCTCATGATGGAGCTTGGCGCAGAGGGCGTTTTCGTGGGCTCCGGCATCTTCAAGTCGGGCGACCCCGCGAAGCGCGCCGCCGCGATTGTGCAGGCCGTCACCAACTGGCAGGACTCGAAGCTCCTCGCGAAGCTCTCCGAAAACCTCGGTCCCGCGATGGTGGGCATCAACGCCGACGAGATCGAGACGATCATGGAAGAGCGAGGGAAATGAGAGTTGGTGTATTAGCAGTTCAAGGGGCGTTTGCCGAGATGGCGGCGTATTGGCGCAAGAAAGGCGCCGATACGTTCGAGATCCGCCAGCTCGCCGACCTTGGCCGAGGCATGGACCTTTTGGCACTGCCGGGAGGAGAGTCGACCGTGCAGGGCAAGCTCCTCAAGGACCTCGGGCTTTTTGATCCGATCAAGAAGCTTATCGAGGGCGGGCTTCCCGTTTTCGCGACGTGCGCGGGGCTGATTTTGCTCGCTGAGAGGATCGACGATCCCGGGCGGCGTGACGACACGAGACCTGAGAAGTGGTTTGGTGTTCTCCCTGTTGCGGTGAAGCGCAACGCCTACGGGCGGCAGCTCGGCAGCTTCACGACAGTCGGCAAGTGGGACGGGATTTCCGACACGACGATGACATTCATACGTGCGCCCTCGATCACCACCGTCTCTGACGGAGTCGAAGTCCTCTCGACATTCGACGGACAGCCGACGTCCGTCCGCTGGCGCAACATCACCGCCTTCACCTGGCACCCCGAGTTGAGCGCGACAGCATAGCCGCAAAAAGCGGAGCTCATGCTGACGAACGTGCTTCCTTATAGGCAGAGTCGGTATATAGCAGAGACATCATCCTTTCTATGTTTGCCTGTGCCTTTTTGCGTCCGACTTCGTATACGGCTTGCATGCGCTCCGGATCGTGGCAGACGCGCGATATATCGAGCGGTGCGTCGGGTGCAATCAGGATTGCCGCGCCGTCGGCAACGCGCGAATCGATGTAGCGTAGCGTTTCGTTGTACCATTCGTGCCGCGTCTTGAGCGCCTTGTAGACGGCTGGGTAGCGGCGGAGAAACGGCTTTGCCAAGCGGTGCTTCCACGAGGGGAACTTCCTGTAGCCGTGCGGTCGCGTCGTGATGACGACATTGAAGTCGTAGCCAAGCGACTCGAAGTAGCGAAGGGGAATCCCGTCGGAAAGGCCGCCGTCGAGATACTCGCCGCCGTCGATTGAGACTGGCCGCGAGACGACTGGCATGGAAGCCGAGGCGCGTATCCACTCGAACGCCCTCGCGTCGGCCTCGTCGAGCCGCCTGTATGCTGGCTTGCCCGTTGCGCAGTCAGTGGCGACGACATGGAACTCCGTTGGGTTCGCAGCATACGCCGCAGCATCGAAGACATCGAGCTCCATCGGAAGCTCGCGGTAGCAGAAGTCGGCGTTGAAGAGATCTCCAGTCCTGAGGAGCGACGACCACGAGCAGTAGCGTGGATCGCGCGCGAAGCGCTTGTTATAGCGTATGACGCGCCCTGCCTGTCCGCTCTTGTAGTTGCAGCCGAAGCAGGCACCTGCCGAGACGCCGATGATACCGTCGAACTTCACGCCGCGTTCCATGAAGACGTCCAGGACGCCGGCCGTAAAGAGCCCGCGCAATCCTCCGCCTTCAAGTACCAGCCCTCGCTTCATGGCATCGTCCCTTGCAGATTTTTCGTATGTTGCAGCATTGCAGTTTTCTACCTCGTGCTTCGCCTTGCGCCGTCTGTTGGTGGTTCCTTTCTCTGCACCATATTTCCCTTAACGGTTTAGCGCATGTCGAACTTTTCGATCTTCATTTCGCCGCAGTCGTTGATGATGGCGACATTCTTGACGAACGGCTCGGAAGCGGCGTGTGCTTCGAGCGCGGCCTCGTCGCGCCAGGTCTCGCAGATGAGATGCGCGTGGGAGAATGGATGCAAGTTGACCCATAGCTCGTGCTTCCGCAGTATCTGCATTTCGTGCTCATACGTTTCCCTCCTGCGACGTGTATTATAACAAATTACCGGCGGGCGCAGTGATGTTATTCACGTAATGACGGAAAATCCGGTACGATTGCGGCAAAAGAAAAGAAAGAGGGCGCAATCCCTTGCCGCAGTGTTAAAGGCTTCATACCATTCTGACCAATTGGTCGGTTTGGTATTTACCATTCTGACCCATCGGTCAGTTTGGTATTGACGCGAAGATGCGAATTTGATACCATACGCGCCATGAAAGACACATTCCAGAGAAAGCGAATCTACGAGGCGGTGTTTGAAGAGCATCTGCGTGATAACAGGCAGATGGCGTTTCTCACCGGTCCTCGCCAGTGCGGAAAGACCACGCTCGCCAAATCGCTTTCCGACAAGTACTTCACCTGGGATGACCTTGCAACGCGGCAACTTGTCGCGGGCGACGCGGCAGGGCTTGCCAACGCCGCCGGGCTCGGCATCGCTTCCGACCGCAAAACAGTCATCACACTTGACGAGATCCACAAGTTCGTCCGTTGGAAGTCGTTTCTCAAGGGGTTCTTCGACCTCTACGAAGACCGTATGCACCTTATCGTCACCGGCAGCGCACGGCTCGACATCTACAAGCGCGGCGGCGACAGTCTGATGGGACGGTACTTTCTCTACCACATGCACCCGCTCGGCGTTGCGGAACTTGTCCGTCCAGAACTTGAAGCGACCGAAATCCATGCGCCGCGCCACGTCAGCTCCGAAGACTGGGACGCCCTCTGGACGCATGGCGGATTCCCGGAGCCGTTTGTAAGACGTGATATGCGATTCACACATCGCTGGCGCAAACTTCGCCGCGAGCAGCTCTTTCGGGAAGACCTCCGCGACCTTACGAAGATTGCCGATGTTGCAGGAATAAGAATCTTGTCGGAGCTTCTCCTCGCCCGCGCCGGGAACCAGATTGTGTTGGCCTCTCTCGCCCGCGAGATCGGTATCGCCGAGAAGACGATAAAGGCATGGATTGCAACGCTGGAGTATTTCCACGAGGGCTTTACCGTCCGCCCGTGGTTCAGGAACATCGAAAACTCCATTCGCAAGACACCGAAGTGGTATCAGCGCGACTGGTGCGAAGTTGAGGATGAAGGTGCGCGGTTCGAGAACCTCGTTGCCTGTCACCTGCTCAAGGCCGTTGACATGTGGAATGATCTCGGCTTTGGCGACTACGCGCTTTACTACATAAGGAACAAGGCGAAGGCGGAAGTTGATTTTCTGGTTACGAAGAACGGAGCGCCTTGGTTCCTCGTAGAGGCGAAAACTGCGGACACAAAGATTTCGCCGGCGCTTGCTACGATGCAAAAGGCCACCGGTGCCGTGCATGCGTTCCAGGTCGTGCGCGACCTGCCGTATGCAGGAGCCGACGCGTTTTCCTACCGCGAGCCGATCGCGGTTTCCGCGCAGTCCTTCCTGAGCCAGCTTTTCTGACGTCCCTATTGCCATTCTTTCCTTTGCCCTTGTTCCGGTTGCGGCAAAGGGAAGAGGGGTCAATCACCTGCCGAAGTTGCATCCCAGTCCGCCAGCGCCGACTTGACCTCGCGAAGGACTCGCGGGGCCGTGCCGATTGCGAAGCGGTCCGCGACGGCGAGGAGATCGTCATCCGTTATCTTCGACTGTTTGCCGTTGACTTTGATGGCGTGGAAATCATGCCATCCGCACCATGGGTCGAGAGCTTCCTCGGCAGCCTGCGGTGCACCTCCGTTGATGTCGTACGCGGGAGCAAGTTCCCAGCGGCCGTCCTCGCGCATAAGAAACGAGAAGTTCTTGGTGTGGTCGTCGCTTTCGTCAGCCAGCACGTTGAACGCCATGCGACGGAACATCTGCTCCTTTGACTCGTAGTCGAGCCCAAGATCGTCGATGACGGAAAATATGTTGTCGTACGAGCAGACCTCCGACCCCATGCCCGTCGGAAGATGCGCGATGGCGGCGAGTGTCTGCACATGATAGCGCTTCTGCCCGTCGCGGTCGAATCTTTTGGTCATAAAGTGTTCAATTCCATCAAGCTCGAACAGACGGCATTCGCTCGTCTCGATTCCCGCAGCCCTTGCCTTCTGCATGATTTCGTATTCGCATCGTCCCCTGTATGGATATTCCGGCGGAGTGAACTTGACTATCCAGTGCTCGAACCCGTCCGGCAGCCCCCTGTCCCCGGCAAGGAACTGGTTCGTCTCCCTGTTCCAGCCGACCACGGCCTTGGCCTTCCCGCCGCCGGCCGAAACGCCGACGCGCAGAATACTTCTGAGCGCGTCGTTTCCGGACATCTTCTCAAGGGAGCCGTTGAGAACCTTTCGCGCTTCCTCCGTAAGTTCGCGCATGTTCAGTGCAAGCGGCTTGCCTCCGTGTGGATTGCGCTCCGGCTCGTAGCACAGCGCACCCATCCCGCGTGCGCCGATGTACGCAAGTCTGTCAAGCGCCGTTATGGAATCCGCGCCAATACCCTGTCTGCGCAGATACTCGTTTATGAGCGTGTTGCCGAATCCGTCGGGAAGCGAGTCGGCGAACACGCCGGGGAGCCCCATGAACACGCCCTGCCCGAAGTCGTTGAACACGTATGGTCCTGCGCCGTTGGCGAGCGGCATTTTGAGAGGCGCGATTTCCAGTCCGCTTTTCAGGAATCCAGCGTCGTATTCAAATGCGCAGTACCCCGCAGAGTAAGGCACAATCGCTCCGACGGTCCTGTTCCAAAGCGAAACCTTTATCGCTCTGACCGGAATGTATCTCGATGACCGCCCCATTTCAATCTCCTTTCCTGACAGCGGACGCCCTCTGGCGAGGCGTCCTGCTCTCGCGCTTAAGTATTTCCATCGGACTTATCATCGGCGGCGGAAGCGTGTGTAGCCAATCTGTCTTCCCAAATGTCCGGCAGACCGCCAGGAACGAGCGCAACGAAGTACCCTTGCCCGACTCAAGATGTCGGTATGCACCAAACGAAATGCCGCTTCGTTCGGCTACAACCTCCTGCGATAAATTGCGCTGAAGACGAAGCTTGCGAATCGAATCGCCAACTTCCTCCATCATCCTGGCTACAATATCATCCTTCACAACTATCCTTTTTATGACAATTGATGGACGATATTGTATCTAATTATCACAATTATGTCAATGGCGCAGAGACTATATGTCGCTGGGCGGAATCGGAGGCTACCTTAATTAGTTCAGACCTTTAGGTCGTCTTCAGCACGTCGGCGACGGGCTTGCGCGGAACCTTGATGGGCTTTACCGCGGCCTTGCCGACGGCAATGACGGACATGAGGGTCTCGCCGGCGGGAATGCCGAGGATCGCCTTGACGTTGGCGGTGTCGCGGATTCCCATGATGAGCGTGTCCCAGCCGTGGTTTTTCGCCGCGAGGATGAAGTACGACGAGGCGAGGCCACAGTCGTAGGCGCCCCACATGTTGCCGAGGTCGTCGGCGGGCTCGCTTCCCATGAAACCGCTTTCGCCCGGCACGAATGTCACCGCGACGAGCGCAGCGGCATCGGCGGAGTTCGCCGCATTGAAACCTGGAAGCGCCTCCTTCCACATACGGTTCTTCGCCTCGTCGCCGATCGCCGCGTAGTAGCGCGTCGTCTCGCTGTTCTTCCAGCTCGGCGCGTTGAGCGCGTCTGCGACTATCTTCTCCATCTCGTCCTTCGCGATCTCGCTTTTCGCATAGCGGCGGACGCTTCTGCGCACCTCGATGAGTTCCGTGAATTCCATGGGTGATTTCTCCTTGTCTTCTGTGTGATTTTCGTTTGGCGTCGCCTCCTTCGAGCATCCAAGCCCGAGCACCGCCGCACCGGTGAGAGCCAGCGAATCTTTCATGAATTCTCTTCTGTCCATTGTCGTTCTTCCTTTTTCTGTCATTTCAGTGATTATTTTCTATCCGCAAAGAACGTAAATATAAAGAACACAAAGTCTATGACTATCGTGCCGTTCTTGCCAAGACGTGATCGTGGCCGTCGGGAGCGTATACGCGGTGAACGAAGACTTCAGGTTCAGTCTCGACGGATTCAACGCGCACCTCCTCGCCTGCAAGCGTCTCTGACTTGAACACGATTTCGAGTTCATGGCACGGATACGCCGAGTCATGGCGTCCCTCCATCAGCCATTCGACGTAATGGACGTTGTTTACGTGTCCATTCAAGTCGATGTCGCCGCGTCGTGCGCGGAAGACGAGTGCGTCAGGGGACGCAACGCTACATTCCCAGCGCAACTTCGGCAGCGGCTCGTCGCCGAAAACAGGTTCTCTGACCGTGTTCGCCGCCGCAAACACGGCTTCCGGAATCGCGACTACCTTGCGGGATGAAAGGTCTATGAGCATCCATTCGCTGGTTGCACGTCCGAGTTCCTCGCCGTTCGCGCCCGACAAGACGAAATCACGCCATGCGACAATACGTCGTCCGCCGCGCGGGAATGTCAGTATCGAGACTGTCTCGCCCCACTTCGGGAATCGCGACATCTTCACCTTGAGGCGCGTAAGCACCCATGAGATGTTCTCGCCGGCAGACTCGAAGTTGGACTTCGAAAAGGACAGTGCCTCGGCGTTAAGACTTGCTGCCTCCTGCAGCCAGTTGCAGACAGAGGCCATCGTAGCCGAGCCGTCTGGGCCGCATTCATACGTCCTGACAGCCCAAGAGTATTCTCCAAAGGTGTCGCTCACTGCATTTTCTCCGCGATAGGTCCTTCTAAAAGTTCAAACCGTTTCATGCGCTTGCCGTCGCGCTCAATTGTCTCAAAAAACATCTTTGCTGGACGAACCCACAGGCCGTGTTCGCCATATAGCGCGCGATAGACAACCATTTCCTCAAGTGTCTCGGAATCCTTTGCGAATCCCTCGAGGCGATAGAGGTTACCCTTAAAGTGCCGAAACTCGCGGCCGATTAGTTTTTCTTGTTCTTCGTTCATTTTTGTGTTCCGCCTGCTGGGTCGGTGAGATCTGGTATGGCACCGCCGGCGACCATCCAGAAATAGAGACTTGCAATGCTGCCGCAAGGCGAGAGACGGCGGCGGTATTTCTCGAAAAGTTTCTTCGTGATCTTGCGATGGCGATAGACCATTCGCATCCCGCGATGGATGCCGAGATCGCCATAGCTCAAGACGTCCGGACGCTGCAACGTGAAGAGCAAGAGCATTTCCGCCGTCCAGACGCCGATGCCGCGCAGGGAAGAGAGCGTGGCGATCACTTCAGCGTCAGGCATCTTGGCGACGGCGTCAAGGTCGAGCTCGCCCAACACAACCTTGGCGGCGAAGTCCTTGATGTATTCCGCCTTGCGCTGCGAAACGCCGCAAGTGCGGAAGGCCTGTATATTTGTTTTTGCAACGGCCTTCGGCGTAATCTCCCCGAGCAGCTCCCCGACTCTTGCGAGAATAGACTCCGCCGCCTTGCCGGAAATTTGTTGCGAAACGATGTTCTGGACGATGGCCGAGAATAGATCTGGTTCAACCGTCCAGCTGATGCGCCCGATCTGGTCGATAACCTCCCCCAGCCGCCTATCCCGCGACTTGAGATACTCCGTCTCCTTCTTGCCGTATCTGAAGTTCACTTCTTGCTCCGCGATAAAACCAAGGTGTGAGTTTTTACATTAAATTACTTTTCCCTAAATTACATTTTGAGCAAAGTGTTTGCAAGTTATCCAAAACGGTCTCGCCTCCTCTTGACCACGGCTTGATATGATCCACCTCTAATTCGACAGACGAATCTTTAGCAGGCGAAGCACCACAAATGCAACAGCTAAAGTGGTCTCGTTCAAGAACTCTAAATCTTAGCCTCAGATTAGGATCTCGTTGGGTTTTATGTCTATGGAATTCTGACTCATGAGTAACTTTTGATTTGTTCCTACCAGTTGATTTATATTTGACAGAAGTGCCAGAGGGCATTGAGCGATCTACTTTATCCGTATGGTTATTATCATTATTTACATAGTTTATAAACGCGACAAGAGCCTTTCGCCAACTGCCAAACCGCCGAGTAAAAGTGTTCAGTGAAAAAACTGATAATCTATTTTTAATATCAGTTGAGGTAGGCTGTCTCCCTAACTTCACCCAAATCCGCCCTATCTCTTTGAACATTTCTTCTGTAGCTATTTTCCCACCTGTTGATTGTTGATATGGTATCAGCCCTGCATTCTCAAGAGCACTATTCCATGTCCCAAATCTTCTAAAATATGTACAGATTGACCATTCTCCGTGCTTCTTGTATTCACCACTTGAGAGTGTTGTTTTGCAAAGAATATTTGCCACCCTATTCAAATCATCCACTAATTGTTCGTCTGTGACTTGTGCATAGTTATGAACCCCTTGAGCACCAGCACATTGTTTCGCATTAACCGTCATGCCGCATAAGTTAAGTGCTTCATTCCAGCCGCCAAAATGACGAAGAAATGTATTGTGGCCGAATTTCCCATATTTTTTGTATTCTTCTCGCGTAAGTGTTTCCTTGCCATATATGGCCTTAACTCTCAAAATGTCTTGTAGCAATTCTTCATCGGATAAATCTCTGTGAAAGTCCATCAATTCAAATTCCATAATTGCTCCGTCTTTTGAATTTATGTAGAGTGCGTTAACAAGAATGAATTCGTTTACTTTAGATACTTCCTGTTGTCGACTTCCGCCAAAATGCGCATCTGTTGGATGGCTATTTCGTTGAGTTTCTTGAGGCGCTGCGGCTGTGGAACGCCATCGTTTATCATGACGGCATTGATATTCTCCATGTTGGAGATGCAGATGAGTTGGTTAATTGTGGCGTAGTCGCGTTGGTTGCCTTTCAGCGTTGGATTCGCGGACTGCCATTGCTGATGCGTCATGCCGAACAACGCAACATTCAGAACGTCTGCCTCACTCGCGTAGATGATGTTCATCTGCGCTCGCGTAACGGCATCTGGAATTAGCTTTTGCTGTATGGCGTCCGTGTGGATGCGATAGTTGATTTTCGCCAATTCACGCTTTGCCGACCAGCCGATGAGCTCCTGTTCCTTCGCCTTGAGACGCTGGAATTCTTTAACAAGGTACAGTTCAAATTCAACTGATAGCCACGATGCAAATTTGAAGGCAATGTCATTTCTGGCGTATGTTCCACCATAGCGACCGGCCTGCGCCACAATGCCGATGGCGCTCACACCGCTTATCCATTTGCTTGGGCTCATGGTGAAATGGTTTAACCCGACTTCCTTTCTAAACCCCTCGAATCCGAGGGGGTTGAAATCTGGATTGTAAAGCTCCTCCCACAGACCAAGATATTCGAGCGTCATTCGGTTGCGCATCCAGTTGCTTATAGTCTGCTGCGCGTCCTCTGACTTTAATTTCGCCATGTCGGTAAGGCAGACATAATCCTCGCCGCCAATCTTGATTACGCGCACAAGAGTTCCGCGCACATCTAGTTTATTTGTCTTCTTCATAGCTCAATCCTTTCAGTATTGGCAACCTAGTCTACGGTAAATGACGGCGGCATGGCTGCTTTCACTTCGTCGCTGAAGCCGTCAAGGTCAGACATTGTGATGGCTTTCTCGTGAAGAAGACACATCAAGTTGAGTACCATTCTTGAACGGCTCATTTCCGCTTGGACTCCGACGTGTCTAACGTCCTTCTTCAACCGCTCCTTCAGCTCCCAGAACTTCGCCGCAGCGTCACCATCGCCTGCAATTATTGCGGCATACTCGTCGAGAAGCGACTGCATGTGACGCTCTTGCCATTCAGGAAGTCGCTTGCGAAACAATTTCCAGTCTTTTTCTAAAACTAGGTCATTTGATTTCATCTTACTTATAGTTCCTTACTTCTCCTACCTCTCCTGTCTCTCCTGTTCTTTGTGGCTAAAAACCAATCTTCCAATTGCTTACACCATCTTCAGCACTTCGGTGACGGGCTTGCGGGGATTCTTGAAATACGGCTGGGCGGACTTTCCGACTGCGATGACGGACGTCAGTATTTCTTTTTCGGGGATATTGAGTATCGCCTTTACCTTCGCCGTGTCGCGTATGCCCATGATGAGCGTGTCCCAGCCATGGTTCTTCGCCGCGAGGACGAAGTAGGAGGACGCAAGGCCGCAGTCATACGCGCCCCACATCTCGCCGAGCTCGTTCGCGGGCGTATCGCCCATGTAGCCGCTTTCGCCTGGCGCCTCGATGAGTTCGCTGAACTTCATGTCCATAGTATCCTCCTTGTGGGTTCTCTTGTTAAAGTGTCCGTCTTGCGAGATTGGCCGTGTCAGATTCCAAGGCGCGATCTGAGCGCCTTGACCATTTCGGCTGGATCCTCTATGCCGTCTATCGTCTGCTCCATCGGACAGCTGTCGGTGAGGTCGCGGTTCAAGATCTTTGGAACGGTCTTGTCGGCGCTCGCCTCAACCCCGTGCGCCTTGAGAAGCGACGCCGCCTCTGCGCTCATCATCATGGCATGGACTTTCTTCGCCTTGCCGACGATGCAGATTGCCGCCGCCGCGCGTCCTACTACCTTGTCCACGACAAGCGCATGTGCGAGCTTGCCGTCGGAAAGGAGCTTCATTATCGGCATGATCCCGCAGCCTGTCTCCTGGGCCACGATCACGCCGTCCTTTGCCGCGACGCACGAGACGCCGCTCATGACGAGCGTCTTCATCTCTGCGAGAAGTCCGCCTTCGTCAATTGGCCAGACGAGCCGCTGTTGCTCGAAGCCCTTGACGAAAATCGCCGGCATCGGACGCGCGGGGCAGACATGTTCACATGCGCCGCAGCCGATGCACACCGTCTTGTCCACCACGGGGAAGCCCTCGACGATGTGTATTGCGCCGACGGGACACTTGCGCGAACATGCCGTGCACTGGACGCCGTCGGTCGCGCGGATGCACAGGTCCTTCTTCCATATCGCGTGGCCCATGTGGACGTTCTTTCGCGCGAGGCGCGGGATCCAGTTGATCGCGCCAGTCGGGCAGACATGGCCGCAGGAGTAGTTGCAGCCGAGGAGACAGTAGCCGCGCCTAAAGTCCATCTCGGGCTGGCCGAAGCGCTTAAGGTTCGTAGAGGCCGTGAGGCAGTTGCCCTTGCAGTTCGTTATGCAAAGTCCGCAGGCGACGCACTTCACGTTGAAGGCCTTGCGGTCTGCGGCTCCCGGCGGCAGGACGGCCGCGGGGCGCTCGGGAACGCCAGGGAGTGATACTGGAGCGTAGCCGCCGTCAGTCGTCTTGTCGAGGGCCTCTGTCGCGGCGAGAACGGCTACGCCCTTGAGCGCCTCGCGGCGCGTCACGCCGTCTTTCCCGTTCCCCGTTTCCACCCCTGCTAGGGCATCGCCTTCGGCGACTCGCTTCGCTCGGGGGATACGTTCCCCGTTACCTGATCCATTCGCAAAACACGCTTTGCAGTTTGCGCAGCCGTGGCCTATCTTGTGGGCGCACACGCTCTTCTTGGAGAGAAGATTGAAAAGAGTTCCGACCGGGCATATCCAGTTGCACCAGAGTCGTCCTTTGCCAAACGCCGCAAGAACGACGACCGTCGCGAAGATGGCGACGCCGGGCGCAAAGAGCGTCAGCGCCTTGCCGTAGATCGAGTAGGGCGTCAGTAGCCAGCCGATTGCGCCGAAGCCCGTCGCGACCAGCACGACCGAAACGGCGAGGACGGTCCAGCGGACTGTCTGCTGTGCGTGTGATTCGGGGAGTCGTGTGCAGACGCGGCGCACGTTTGTCTTTGGATGGAAGATCCAGTTGACTATCGACTGGATTATCCCAAGTGGACAGAAACACTCGCAGAAGAGTCGCCCTACGATCGGCGTCAGCAGCAGGACGATGAGGAACCAGATGGTCGCTGCGGGCTGAATGCGGCAGGCGAGGTCAGTGTCGTAGCCAAAGAACGCGGCGGTGACGCAGGCGAGCATGGCGGCGGCGACAAGCGCCTTTATGAGCTTCTTCGTCTTCATCGGCGGGCCTCCTCGTTCTTGAGCGAATCTATCCATTCGTCGATCAGCGCAAGCTCCTTCGGAATGTTGATCGACTGCGGGCAATGCGGATTGCATCTGCCGCAGCCGGTGCAGTGGTCTGCACGCCGCAGTTCCTCCGGGATGGCCTTTGCGTACATCTTGAGGACCTCTCGCGCGGAGGGCAAGGTCTTCGCAGTCAGCACAGCGTTGCGGAGCGTCAGGATTGCCGGGATGTCTAGCCCATAGGGGCACGGCATGCAGTAGTTGCAGTTGTTGCACGGGATGGTGTTGAGCTTGAGGAGCGCCTGCGCCGCGCGTTCGAGCGCGGCGAGCTCCTCTTCAGAGCACGGCTTCAGCGGCGATAACGTCTCGACGTTTTCCTCGATGTGTTCGGTGCGCGTCATGCCTGAGAGAATCGTCATGACGTTCGGATACGTTCCGCAGAAGCGAAGCGCCCACTTGGCGAGCGATGCCTCCGGGTCGAGGGGGGTAAGCTCCTTCGCAAGCGCGTAGTTGTAGCGCGCAAGGCGTCCGCCGAGAAGGGGCTCCATGATGACGACAGGTATCTTCAGTGCAGTCAGGCGCTCGTAGAGATACTTCGCGTCGAGGTTGCGGTCGTTAGTCTCTTTCGCGTGGAGCCAGTCGACGTAGTTCATCTGTATCTGGCAGAAGTCCCATTTGTATTTCTCGTGGTTGTCGAGGCACCATTCGAACGCCTTGGGATCGCCGTGGAAGGAGAAGCCGAGGTTTCGTATGCGGCCGGCGGCTCGAAGTTCCACGCACCAGTCGAGCGCACCATTTTCGAGATAGCGTTTGGAGAACGTCTTGAAGCCGCCGTTGCCGATCGAGTGGAGCAGGTAGTTGTCGATATAGTCCGTCTTTAGGAATTTCAGCGAATTCTCGAACATCTCCTTGCACTTGACGAGGGGATACTGCTGTGGCGCAAAGTTTGAGAGTTTCGTTGCGATGAGGTAGTCTTCGCGCGAGTAGCCGCTTGCCGCGAGGGCTTTGCCCAGGCAAGACTCAGATTCTCCCCGGCAATAGGCCGGCGACGTGTCGAAGTAGTTGACGCCGTGGTCGAGCATGTACTTGACCTGCGCGTCGAGCGTCTTCTGGTCGATTCCAGACTTCGAGTAGCCATCTTGCGCCCAGGCGTTGGCGTGTCCGCCGTCTACCGTGGGCAGGCGCATTGCACCGTAGCCGAGCAGCGACACCTTTCTGCCATGCGGATTCGCGCGAAGCGTCATTGCTCCTTTTGTGGTGTGACCAGCGCTGATGTCCGCCGTTGCCACGCCAATGCCGGCAAATGCGCTTTTGATGAAAGTTCTTCTGTTCATGTGTTTGTTCTTCCGGCGTTACTGTGAGACTTCGTCCATACGGTGAATATTATACTATTTGGAGCTAACTCCTAGTCAATAGGGTAGTTTCAATTTTTTGCATTTCGAGGCCATAGCCGCGGCCTATTGCCGGGCGGAAATGTTTCCCATTGGCGCTGGTACGGGGAACCGTGATATAATATCTGCCATGTCTTATGGAATAGAAAGAGACGAGGCGCTGGCGCTCCTGAAGCCGGAGCGCAGGGCAGAGCTTCGCGAACGCGCGCACGAGACGACGCTCAATTGCGTCGAGAAGCGGTTTGACTTCTGCTCGATCATCAACGCGCGCTCTGGGCGATGTAGCGAGAACTGCAAGTGGTGTGCGCAGTCGGCGCATTGGAAGACCGGCTGCGAGACATACGGCTGGGTCGGAACTGAGGCATGCGTCAAGGCGGCGAAGGAAGCGGCGGCTAATGGCGCTGACAGGATCGGCATAGTCACCTCTGGGCGCACGCTTTCCCACGAGGATGTCGAGAATGTCTGCGTGGCATTGAAGGCGATGCGCGAAGCGGCGCCGGAGATCGGGCTTTGCGCCTCGCTCGGGCTACTCTCCGAAGAGGACCTCGCAAAGCTCAAGGCGGTGGGGCTCCAGCGCGTCCACTGCAACCTCGAAACCGCGCCGTCTCTCTTTCCGTCGCTTTGCACGACACACACGGCGGCCGACAAGCTCGCCACCTTGCGCGCCGCGAAGAAGCTTGGTTTCCAGATCTGCTGCGGCGGCATAATCGGAATGGGCGAGACGGACGAGCAGCTCGTCGAGTTCGCCTTTGCGCTCAAGGAAATCGCGCCTGACTCGA
>JAFQYM010000045.1 GCA_017406465.1 Kiritimatiellia bacterium
CTGGCTCCGGCAGTAAGATCGACAGCTTATTCAAGACATTGAGGCAGCGAAGAACCGAAAGAAAAGAATCGAGGCGAATGCCGCCTGCGCCGTTCTCAAGACGAGAAAGCGCATAGCGCGACAGACCGGCCTTCGCGGCCAGCTCTCCTTGCTTCATCTTCGCAGAAATGCGCAAATACGCAATTCGGCGCCCAACCTCCTTCAGCAGGTCTTCGTCTGATATGTCATCTATCCTATTCATTAGGCCTCACTCCTGTTACATAAACCGCACATTTTAAACTTTATGCCTTGAAGATGTGACATATTAAACCAAATTTCCCTTCGCAATGCAAGAGGAATCATTGCGGGGAATCATTGCGCAGTTCCTTGTAGCGGAAGCAGAAGCGGGCGTGGTCGTTGACGAGCCCGACGGACTGCATAAAGGCATAGACCGTGACCGAGCCGAGGAACTTGAAGCCGCGCGACCTGAGTTCGTCGGCGATGCGGTCGGAAAGTTCGGTGCGCGCCGGCGCGGTCCAATTGTCGGATTTCGCGTTGTCGGGATTATGAAGCGTCTTGCCGTCCGTAAACGCCCAGAGCCACTTCGAGAACGTGCCGCATTCGCGGCGGAGCGCGATGAAGCGTTGCGCATCGTGGATGATGGCATCGATTTTCCGGCGCGAGCGGATCATGCCCGGCACGGCGAGGATGCGCGCGATGTCGCGCTCGCCGTAGCGGGCGATCTTCTCGAAGTCGAACCGCTCGAACGCCATGCGAAACGCCGCGCGCTTCTGGATGATCGTGTCCCAGCTCAGTCCGCACTGCAGCACTTCGTACATCAGGTACTCGAAGAGCCTGCGGTCGTTCCGGCACGGCGTTCCCCACTCCTTGTCGTGGTACGCGCGCTCCAGGTCGTTCAGCTCGAAATATGGGCAGCGTATCTTTTTCATTGTTTTGTTTTAGCCGCAAAGACCGCGAAGGAGATTCTCTTTCATGATTGCATTGCTTCTCCGCCCTGTCATACAAGGTGATCGTCTACTGCTCGTTTCCGACTTAAACTTCCGCAAAAGAGGCTATTCGCAATCACAATGGAATTTTAATCTGTAGCTATCTCTTTCCCACAGTGAATACACTGAATCGGCAGGCGGTTTGCTATTCGTCTGGCGCAATTGCGACCTGTTGCGTCGCGTCCCAGCCATTTTGACATGACAAACTTACCGCAGTGCGGGCAGCGTAGATTTTGAAAGACATGAAGGGAGGTGAGATTAATGATTACCCCCAGCAGGCAAATTACTCCTGCAATTCGACGAACATCGCGCTTCCCAATGTAGGCAAAATCCGAACATGTCGATAAAATGGCGGCAAGAAGAAGCACGGCCAGCAAAACACATGCGATCGCCACACAACAGCGACGCCATCTCCTGAACTTGTCAAAACCGGTTTTCATATTGCTCGCATCCCTTAATCTTGTTGTATCGTGCGCTCCGCCTCGAGCGCGCGGGCGAGCTGGTCTGGGCAGGAGGTGCCGTTGCGGCACTGTATGCCCTTCAGTAGCGCGACAACCTCCTCGACCTTTCGTCCGACGACGAGCTTCGCGACGCCCTGCGTGTTGCCGGGGCATCCCCCGACGAATTCGCACTTCGTCACAACGCCGTCCGCGACCTCGTAGTTGATCGCCCGCGAACACGTTCCTTTCGTGTTGTATGTCGTCATTGTTTTCTCCTTGTTTCGATTACTTCCCAATGCTCATTCTTCGTCATCAGCGCATGCGCTCGCAAAAGCGCCCGGGACGACAGTGGATCGAACGCCTCGACCTTTGAATAGGCCGCATGAGCGCCCTTCACTTCGTCTATTTCGCGCTTTGAGCCGACGACCCGCTTGCCGGCGATGATGTCCGTCACCTGGCCTTCCGTCAGCGTGTTGCCTTCGATTGCCGTCGTGCCGCGAATCGTGCGGATATGGTTCAGCTTTCTGAGCCGCACACCAGCCGGCCCTTCCATGACGATGCGATAGCGCCCAAGCGCCGCGGCAATGTCAATCACCAGTTGCAGCGTCCTTTCGCCCGGCGTAAAACGCGCTATCTCGCTAACGACACAACTGTGCCGCAAATACTCTCGCGGAACAAAATGATGTCCATGTTTCGCATTGTCCATGTAATGTTGGCTCCAATGTCCACTAATCAAGCGCTATCGCATACCGGATCGGCATTCATCTCCGCATCTCAACCGTCACCTTGAAGAAATTGTAGTTTGCGGCGTCGCCATCTACAACCGACCACTCCGCATCCTGCAATTTGGATTTGCCATATATGGTGTATTTGCGTTTGGCTGTTTCGGACTCATTTAACTCTGGCGTGTAGCTGATTTGAGGTGCGCCGTCAACCAAAGCAATAGAAGCCCTGAAAACATCTGCCTCGTCGGTGGGATCTGTTCCTGCCACATAATCTTGCCAGACAAGCAAGGGATTTCCTTGTAAATCTTTTTTACCAGTTTCTTTTGTAAGCGCAGAAGAGAAATCATCGCCAAACTTACCGGAGAAACTGGGATAATTCTGTGCCCATGTTTCTGGTATTGCTACAGCACCGCCTTTAATCTCAGTCACTACAGTTACGAACCCAGTATCGCCGCTGACAGGAACGGCAATTTCCGGAACAACACTGTTCAAGACATAATGAACAACAACATTGGTGACTGTCAGACAAACAGAGCTGGACGCACCCGACCCACCACCCGAATCTCCGTCACCCGATTCGCCTCCTCCACCAGGACTTCCGACCGCAATGCCGCGTCCGTTCCAATCTTCTGGCAGCACACTGGAGATTCCGCCAGCCCACCCAATACTACCGTCTTTTACGTAAGTGACAAGTGAACGCGGCGTTCCATTATAGATATTGCTTCCTACGTCGGGTGCATCACCTTCCATAAATACGCTTTTGAGAGAAGAACAATCCTTGAACGTCAAGTCTCCAATTCTCGTAACAGTAGAGGGAATTGTTACAGATTGCATAGCAAGACAATTTGCAAAACATGAATCTGAGATTAGGGTTACACCAAGTCGAACTGAAACATTCGTAATCGCTTTATATGAATCAAATACAGCTGAAAGCTTCGAAGAACAAATATATTGTGGTATAGTTACACTTTTCAAATCGCTACATCCACTGAACGCCAACGAACCGATACTTGTCACTGACTCCGGAATATCCAGCATTGTCAATCCACTACATCCTCCAAATGCATTCTCTCCGATGCTTTTAATGTTGTTGGAGAGCATCACTGTAGCAAGCCCATCGCAACCAGCAAACGCGCGAGCCCCAATAATCGCAACATTCTCAGGAATTGACACACAAGAAAGTTCCCTAAAACCTCTAAACGCAGAGTCGCCGATGGTGGTCACCGTGTCAGGTATAGCCACATCACCAACAATTCCCCGGATCAAGACCGTCCCATCTTTTGAAAGTAACATGCCATTAACTGACAAGTAAGCAGGGTTTGCTTCACTTACATATATTGCAAGCGACCCACTACAACCAGGGAATGCATACGAATCGATACTGGTCACGCTACTCGGCACCGTCACACTCGTGAGACTGCTGCAATTGTCAAATGCACAACTCCTGATACTTACAACGGGACATCCTCCCAGCGAATCTGGGATCGTCACACCGCCAGAAGTTAACACTGATACGGCGCGTGAAGCCGATGACCCATTTCCTATCGACGCCTTACCATTGGCAACAGTATACGTCCATGTGATGCCATCAACGTATTGCGTTGCCGCATGCACCACCGATGATATCCAAATGATGCATATTGTAACGATCTTTTTCATTGTGCAATCCTTTCAACTAGAACATTGCCAACCCTTCAGATGTTATCCTCGATAAGGTGAGGGACTGAATTTGATCTGAAAATTTGAATTATATTTACGCTTCAAGTTTAGTGCATTAACAAACAACGAATCTCTTTCCCCATGGGGAGATATTATTACAGATCGTATTATATCTCGCAATAGGCCAATATCTTCTTTAACTAATGCAGGCATGCGCACACGACCTCCTATCGAATTAATTCGCTTATACGCCTCGTCGAAATTTGCTGATATAACTAATCGCGATTCGCCTTCCATGTAAAATGATCTATCTTTGACTGCTGCCACCACCACAATGGCCATACACATAACTTCGTTAACAAGGTGATCATCTATTCGTGCAGAATGCACATCGCCTGAGTCTATGTGCCCTTGGAAGAATTTATCAAACTCTGCAAACACATCATCTATGCCAACGTAAATACAAGGGAGATAATAAGTAGTAACAGGATAATGACTATCCATATTTGCCTTGTCCGAACGGATGGTCCCTAATTCTATCAATTTGTCTACCGAGAACCCGATGGCATACCCTCCATCTCTTTTGTCGGTGTAGACAGACCATTGTGGCAGAAAATCATTATACCATGAGAAAGAAAATATCCACGGCATCGACAAATCATATTGGGCAAATCCACTAATCTGTTTCGTCAATCTCGCGATCAAATCCTGATTCCAGCTCCTTGCCTTCATGTAATCTATAAAATGACCCGCACCGAAAAGAAACTCCCCGCCGTCATTTAGAGATCTACAATGAGTACATAGCAAATCGCCATCATCAGCAAGAAATTTCTCAAGTACATCCGCAGTCGTATAATGATATACACATTTAGCTGGCGCAGTACCGTCAGCTACATTAAGGTGATCCATCAAATACGACGTCACCTGAAAGGAGTCAAAATGAGTAATGTTGTTGTTAGATTCTTCCATGTCCTAAACTACCTCCATTTTACACCGCCTTGCACAGGTCTTCTTTGATGTAATAATTGCAGCCGTACGATTCCAGAAGCGCCGTGGCGGTGTCGCGGAATCGCGGCCAGTCGATGCCGCGCTCGACCTCCTTGTTGTGGTTGAGTTTACCGACCTTCCAGAAATCCACATAGCCGTGCACCTTACGGATAGAAGCTTCCGTGGTCAAAGGTGTCATGACGTCACCTCCGTGCCAATCAAACCCGAGCTGGCAAGCTTCTTGGTATCTACGACATTGAATACAGAACGGCCTTCACCTATGCACCACGATTCAATCGCGTCGCGCATGTCCTCAACCGCCGCGGCGTTAAATACCACAACCTCATGTCTGCGGCAAATCCGGCCTTCTCCCTCAAGGAACTTGCGCGATGAGTTGAATTTCCGGCACAGCTCTCCGTATAGGGCTCCCACTTTGCGGGTATTTCGATTGACATTTTCCGTCTGCACCCGATATTTACATTCCAGCAACACAAGAGGCACGGTCTTGTCTGCCATCTCGCCATGTCCCCACTGCACATAGGCGTCTGCACTTGGTTGTTGCTGCTCTCGCGTCCTTTGAGCGCGTTGGCGCTCTATCTCGTCGCCAGGCAGGCAAGGGACGTCCCTATCGCCGAACGTACGTTGTATCGACGCTTGTTCTTGTGCCAGGAGAGCGTCAATTCCTTCAGCACTAGCGCTCTTGGGATCTTTGCTTGGACGGCACTCATGCTCCAGCAAGCGAGCGAGCATGTTGTGGGCCGACTGCCGCCAATTGCCATGTATGTATTCGTCCAGAAATGACATGCCTAATCCTCTTGATAGCTGGCAATCTCGTCCAAGGCGACATTAAAAGCCTTGAAAATAGGCGCTATGTCCGTTCCCGTAGCGCGATATGAAAATTGATAGTCCTTGTCCTGTTCTGCAAGGTAAAAGGCTATCTTGCTTTGTGTAAGCTCTGCCGCCGACACATTTCGCAAAGCACGTATCATATACGGGCTATGAGTTGTAATCAGCAAGCGTACATTGAGTTTTTTGACGAGCTTGACAAGTATCTTCGCATACTCCACTATCCACTGCGGATGAAGATGTGCCTCTGGTTCGTCAACAATAAGAAGTGTCTTGCTGTCAAGGATTCCCCATTGATAATAGGCATTCAATATGGCAAGGGAACGAATACCCGTCGCGCAGGCTTCAAGATCAAATGATTTTCCGTCATTTCGCCTGTACATCCATTTGAAATCGGATGTTGCGACGGCAAAAATTCTGTCCAATGCATCCATCTTTTTCTCGACAGATTCAAGCCTGCCGGACAAAACGGAAAACAGAGATTCTTCAGACTCCCTGCCTGCCCGTTTCAATGCAGGAAAACCATCATGCAAATCCAGCAATCCTCCTTCTCGCACTATCGGCATGCTCATCCAAGGCGATTCAATGTACACTGACCTCGTTACGCCATAAAGCGGTTTCAAAGGAGAAGTTACCATCACGTCACTCGAACCGAAATCAGTGGCGTAAACTACGCTACCTCCTTCCGCAAGAGAAATCTTGCCATTTTCCAAGAGCAAAAAACGAGACCGTGAATCACCATGCAGAAATGCGGCATAACTTCGAGATGTTCTCGCTTCCACGTACTCCTCAAGCACTTCTCTTACTTTCGTAGAAATGAGTGCCTTTATCTGAGCTGGATCCGGTTGCTCCAAATCTTTAAATGCCGATTCAAAATCACTTTTCAACTCTCTTACAAATGCAGAGTAGGCCCGGCGCACATCATCACTTGAAGTTCGTGACTGGCACAGATCCAATGATTCTGCCTGAAAACGATCAAACTCTTGCAGCAGCGTTTCAAACGACTTTACATGTAACTGCGGCTGGAATATGTGTTCGTTATAACGAGCTATAGATGAGCGAATTTCACCTGGATGGTCAATCTGCCACTTTAATTCCTCCACTGCATCAATCATTCGCGACAACTTGTCCCAGAAATACTTCTCCAGCGAAGTCGGATAAACCGCATTGAGATTGATTAGTGAATGAAACAAATGCGCAAGCGTACTCTTGCCGCTGGCATTGACGCCGGCAAGGACCGTAATTTCATCCAAGCATATATTAGCCTTGCTGATTGCACGAAACCGCTCAACTGCCAATTGCAAAGTTGTATCAGTCATTCCAATGCTCCTTTCATTGTGCGTACGAGAAAACACTCACGCCTCGCCCTGCCATAGAACACTTTTGCGTGTAAATATAGTACGGACATGAATGCAACCCTTTCCAGCCGGTTAAGTGTTGATATTATACCATTTTTGTGCGTTTTACGCCCACACCAGCATATATAATGCCGCTAACTTCCCAGCGCCCGCCCTTGTCGGGGCCGACGCGGCGGAGGCGCCGCGCGGTCACTTGAAGATGTCCATCGGGCTGGTGGCGCTGGCGGTGGAGCGCTCGGCGGGCGGGCCGGCCTTGATGCCGATTTCGGCGGCCTCCACGGCGAGTGCGAACGCGCGCGCCATCTGGACGGGATCGTCCGCCGCTGCGACGGCGGTGTTCGCGAGGACGGCGTCCGCACCGAGCTCAATGGCCTCTGCGGCGTGGGAGGGAAGTCCGATGCCTGCATCCACGACAACGGGAACGTGGCTCTGCTCGACGATGATCTCGATCATGTCGCGTGTGCGGATTCCGCGGTTCGAGCCGATGGGGCTCCCGAGCGGCATGACCGCCGCGGCTCCCGCGTCCTCGCAGTGGCGCGCAAGCACGGGATCGGCGTTGATGTACGGAAGCACGACCATCCCGAGCTTCGCGCACTCCTTCACGGCCTCCAGTGTCTCGACGGGGTCGGGCAGCAGGTAGCGCGCGTCGGGATGCACCTCGATCTTGATCCAGTTGTAGCCCGCGGCCTTCCCGAGCTTCGCGATCCTCACCGCCTCCGCCGCGTTGCGCGCGCCGGACGTGTTGAGCATCACCTCGACCTTCGAGCGGTCGATCACGCCCAAGATGTCGTCATGCTCCGCGTCGCCTTCGTGGACGCGCGTGAGCGCAGTCGTCACTAGCTCCGTCCCGCACGCCTCAAACGCGCGTTTGAGCATTTCGCCCGATGCGAACTTGCCCGTTCCGAGAAAAAAGCGGCTCTTGAACTTGCGGCCGCCGATAACCAGGTCCTTCATTTTTATCCTTCCTCCGCCGGCATTACCCGGTTCAGGTACGCGGGTCTGATCTCAGCCGACGCCGCACCGTGCGACGCAGCACCCCGTTACAAGGATATTGTATCAAAAATCCGTGTTGGCGTTTCACCTTTCGAAGATTACCCCAGTCATATTTTGCCTTTTAGGCTACGACAGGCCCGTGACGGTGAAGACTGTCCATTCGCCAGGCGTGGACTCGCACTTGACGCTCCCGCCATAGGACGTCACGATTGCCTTCACGAGCGCAAGGCCAAGCCCGTTGCCAGGAAGTGACCTGCTGCCGTCGCCGCGCCAGAAGCGCTTGAAGACGTGCGGGATGTCCGCGGCCGGGATGCCGGGCCCCGTGTTGGCGACGGAAAGCGAGAACGGATCCGACGCAAGCCGCACCTCTATCCTGCCTCCCTTAGGGGTGAACTTGAGCGCGTTGTCGAGAAGGTTCCCGAACATCTGCTGAAGCCGCCCCTTGTGCGCTGAGACGTACAGCGGCGCGTCTGGCATTGTGGCGGACAGCGAGACCGACGACTCCTCCGCAAGGACCGAGTACAGCTCGATGACGTGACCCACGAACGCAACCATCTCGATCTGTTCACGCGGCGTGCGGCGTATGCGGCTGTCCGTCTGCGATATGTAGAGCATCGTGTTGATCATCTCGAGCATGGACGACGCCTCCTCGCAGACGTCCTCGGCGAGCGGATGCTCCCCTTCTGCAAGCGCGGCAGTCTCCGCAGCGGCCCGGATGCGCGTAAGCGGAGTCCTAAGGTCGTGCGCGATGTCGTCCGTGAGCGCGCGCAGGTCGGAAAGCGTCTTCTCGTTCTCCGCCGCCATGCTGTTGAACGCGTTCTCGAGGTCGACTATCTCCTGCCCCTCGGACGTCACCGGAACGCGCGCGGAGTAGTCTCCGTCCGCTATGCGCCCCGCCACCGCGGCAACCTTCCTCAACGGAGCGGTAAAGCGCTGCCCGAGGAACGCACCGAGACCTGCGCCGACGAGCCACACAAAGACGAGCGACGAGCCGACGAGCGCACCCATCCGCACCGCGTGCAGCTCGTCCTTCGTCACGTTGTACCCGACGGACAGCACGCATCCGTCGCCGAGCAACGACTTCCGCACCCGCACGGCGATTTGGCGGCTTCCGTCCGCCGACTCCCCCGCTATGCGGTATGTCGTCGATTTGGACGCAGCGTTCTCGACCATCTCCTTAAGTACCGTCCTGTTGTGCGTGCTGCTCACCTTCACCGCGCCGTCCTTGTCGGTGACGAGAAGGAATACGTTTTCGTGTCCGTGGGTCTCCGAGTCCTCCGCGAAGAACTTCGCCATCTTCGCCACGTTCCCCCCGCACCCCTCGTACTCCTGCGTCAGATCGCCCGAAAGCCGGACGAGCACCTCGTGGTAGTCGTTCGTCGTATGGCGCAGCGTCGCGAACATCACGAGCGCCCCGACGAACGTGAAGAGGAGCCCGAACGACAGGAACGACCAGAGCGCGATGCGCACCCACATCGGACGCGCCCTGCCGCGTGGCGGCTCAGCCGAGGACATAGCCCACCCCCCTCACCGTCGAGATCAGCTTGCGCGGAGAGTTCCTGTCGATCTTCTCGCGGAGACGGCAGACGCGCGCCTCGACGACGTTGGTGTGCGGATCGAAGTCGTAGTCCCACACGCGCTCGAGGATGGTGTTGCGCGACACGACCCTGCCGCGGTTGCGCATGAGGTACTCGAGAAGCTGGTACTCGAGCGGCTGAAGGCTTATCCGCTCGCCGCCGCGCGTCACCTTGTGCGAGACGAGGTCCATCTCGAGGTCCTCGACCTTCAGCACCGTCAACTCGGCGTGGCGCGTCGCGCGCCTCATCAGCGCCTGCACGCGCGCCAGCAGCTCAGCGACGGAGAACGGCTTCGCAAGATAGTCGTCCGCTCCCGCCTCCAGCCCCTTGATCCGCGCGTCTACCTCGCCTCGTGCGGAAAGGACAATCACGGGCAGGTTCTTCCCGGCAGCGCGCAGCGAGCGGATTATTGAGAGCCCGTCCTTGCCGGGGAGCATTATGTCGACGACTGCCGCATCGTAGTCGTTTGCTAGCGCGGCGGCGGATCCCTCCAGACCGTCCGCGCATATCGTGCAGACGTACCCGGACTGCCTGAACGCGCCAGCTACGAAATCGGCCGTCTTCGCGTCGTCTTCTATGATCAGAACGTGCATGTACGTGATTCTACCAAAGATTCCCTGCAAATGGAAGGTAGCAACAGAAGTTCTCCGAGTGCGCCAAGCCCCACCTTCGAGCCCGGGACGTCGAACCACTCGGCAAGCGGAAGCTCCAGCACATCGCGGCGCAGGCGCCTTCTCCCTATGCGGGCGAGAAGCTCCACGTCGAAAAGCCAGCGCGATCTGAACGGTGCGCGGAAGATCTCCCTCGCGACGTCGCAGGCGAATACCTTTGCCCCGCACTGCGTGTCCCACACCGGCACGCCGAGGGAGCGCCTGATGAGCCACTTCGCGAGTGCGCCCGCAAGTCCGCGCGCCACCGAGCGCCGTATGTCCGTCCCGAGATGCGGCCAGCGCGAGCCTATCACGGCCTTCAGCGGACCCTGCTCCTCGAACGCGCGCATGAACGACGGAATCTCCCCGAGCGGCGTCGCGAGATCCGCATCCCAGAACCCGACGCAGTCCGCGCCGGAGTACGAGCAGACGTGCAGGACCCCGCGCCTCACGGCCTCGGCCTTGCCGACGTTTTCGTTGATGTATATCGCATGCATCGACGGAGACAGGTTCGCCATGTGCGCGAGGATCTCCGCCGTGGCGTCCGTCGAACCATCGTCGACGAAGCAGAACGATATCCACGGCCACTCCTCCGCCGCGCGGACGAACGCGTCGACGTCCAGTCTCTTCGCCTCGTTGTGGCAAGGCACGA
Organism: Kiritimatiellia bacterium; assembly: GCA_017406465.1. Lineage (GTDB taxonomy): Bacteria > Verrucomicrobiota > Kiritimatiellia > RFP12 > UBA1067 > UBA1067. The sequence continues at coordinate 10,874 of JAFQYM010000045.1, forward strand.
CAAGCGCAAGCGTCTTCATTTCGGCGCCCCCTCTCCCCAAGGTCCGTTGTAGAACTCGTACGAAAAATAATGGTCGCTGACCTTCATCGGAGCGGACGCGCCCGGCATCTTCTTGCGGTTGAATGCGTACGTGTATGACAGCGCCCCGCAGAGTACGACGCACGCAAGCGCCGCGGCGAACGGGACAAGCCTCCGAAGTCGCGCGGGTTCAATCCCGAACTCTTCAGGACGCGTCGCGAGGTGCGCGGCGAAGAGCGGCGCTACTGGAAGGAGGTACGTGAACGGAACCCTGCTCGTGAGGCACCAGAACAGCGTGATGCATAGAATCGAAAGCATGTGGAACGAAAGCGACGGCAACCGACGCCTGAAGAACGGGACGAGCGACCACGGAAGCGTCGCGACAAGCGTCCACACCACCGCCATGCCGCGGAACGTCTCGCGTCCCGCCCCATACCTGTCGCCGTAGTCATGCACAAGGAAGCGCATGATGTTCTCGTTGACGATGAAGTACCTGAGAAACCCGGGCTGGTTCGCCTCCACGGCGGCGAAGTACGAAACGACGACAGCGAAGAAGAGGAACAACGAGAGAAGCGTGCGCTTAAGCGGCAGCGCAGGCAGCCTGCGCGCGATTACTGCATCGGCGAGCGCTGGGAGCCCGAACAGCGCCAGAGCGACAGGTCCCTTCACGACTGTTCCGAGTGCAAGGAGCAGCGCGACAGCCGGATACAGCGAAGTGTCGCGCGTTGCGTACAGAAGCAGGGCGCCCGATACGCAGCAGACGAGCAGTGCGTCGGTCATGCAGATGCCGGACATCATGTACAGCGACACGGTCGTCGCGCAGAGCCCCACCGCAAGCATCGCCGCGTCGCGCGACGATGTCCTGCGCACCGAACAGTACAGGATTGCGAGAAGCGCAAGCCACGAGACGAGTGACGGAAGACGCACCGCGAACTCGTTCACGCCGAGCGCCTTGCATGAGAGCGCCGACGCCTGGAACGCGAACGGAGGCTTCCCCGCGAACGGCTGGTAGACGCCCTTGTACGTAAAGCTCGGGACAAACCAGTCTCCTGTCCGCGCCATGTTCGCGGAGATCGCAGCGTAGCGCGCCTCGCTCGGCTCGAAGACGGGGGCAACGAACATCGCGGCGACGCGTACCGCTACAAGAATCAACAGCACTTTCCTCATATCTGCGCACAGTATACAGAATGAGGATTACGGACTCATTACCGAAAGATGACCATTTGGTAACGAGCGGTTCATGTGATCTCTTCACAGCGCACCTGTTTCACCGCCCGCCCGGAAACAGCCGCTTCGCGGGGTTTCTACCCGATTTCGAGGTCATTCAAAGGGTTGAGATCGCGGAAAGCTCTGTAAAACGCGCGTTTCGCGGGGGCTTGTCCCCCACCCGTTCAATTTTTTGTGAAGCCGACAATGCCTTGTCTGCAAAGTCAAGCGCCCACTTCCAGTCATATGGCGAAAGGCCGTGTTCCTCCGTGCGACGGACATAGCCAAAAGGAGGGCCAACAGCGCAGTCGTCGTAGGGCTCCGGCCAGTCATCGAGCCCAAGCCCCTTCCCAGCCAAAAACTCCCAAACCGGCGAAGCCGCCCTTGCCGAAAGCCATTCGCCACGAGGATCGAACCACTTCTTGTGATAGCATTCCAAAAGCAACGCCCTCGGCGCGACGCAGGCAAGAAGCATATGCTGATCAAACGGCATCTCCCTTTCTCGCCCAGTCCACTTCCAGACACCGGAGCAATACCACCACGGGAAAAGAAGTCGTTGCACCGCAAGATTCTCTCCATAATCGCGCTTCATGAGCTGGACGCCAATCGCGCCTGTCTGGTTTGCAACGCAGACCTTGAAGCGCTCGTCGAACGCCGCCGCCAGAAGCGCAGTCTTGCCAAGTCGCGACGAACCGATGACGACGTTGCGCGACGCGTCAATTTCCCCGATCCTCTCCGCGAGGTCGAGTCCGCGGCAAAGCCCCCACGCCCACGCCATAATGGAACCCGTGTTGTCCGTGCGCGAAGGATCGCGCCTGCCCCACAGCTCAAACACGCCGTCTAACGCCTCGCCGGGATTGCCAGGACCGTCGGAGGTTATCTGCGTGTAGTGCGCGGACATGAACGCGTACCCCCTCGCGGCGAATTCGCCGAGCGGCAGCAGGAAGTGGTTGGTTCGTCCCGACGCGACAAGGTCGTTGCCCTTGTAGTTGAGGTGCAAGATCACCGGGCACGGCTTCCTGGCATGGACAGGGACAAAAAGGATCCAGTCAACGCATGGTCCGCTCCTGTCCTCGCGGAACCACTGCCGATAGCGGCGCTCAACCAAAAAGCGATCCTCCGTCAGCTTCTCCGAAACGAGGTCAAACACCATCGCATTCGGCTTCGGGGGCATCCGGCCGTAGACCTCCCGTTCGAAGATGCTGAGGATCTCCCTGCGCCGCGCCGACCAGTCAGAGGCATTTGCGACCCGCCGTCCGTCAACGAAGACGAGCGGATCGGGAATCGTGTAGTCCCTGCCGAGAACGCCGGCCTTGTCCTCGTCATAGTTAATCTGTACAAAGCCCGTGTCGTTGGTATAGAACCTCTCCGAATCACCTTCCGGCGTTCCGGGAACACCTACGATCTTGCGGAACTTGAACGGCTCAATTCTCTCGCGCTCCGCATCGCTTACCCACGGCACGGAAGATCTATCGCATTTCACCGCAGCCACGGGATCTGCGCCATTCGCCACCGCCACAATCACAACCGCAACCAGACACAAGATAACTCTTCTGCTTTTCACATGGAATCACCTTTCATCAATTATGGCGACAAGCGGTAAAACCCACAGAAAAAAGCCCTGGCGACATGTCGGCGTCGTGTTGGGGATTCCAGAACTTCATGTCCCACTTCGCGCCTGGGCGGTCGTGGTCGCCGAAGATGTTCAGGACATTCGTGTAGACCGTCACTTCGAGGCGTCCACGCGACGCCGCGACAGGAGGAATCTGCCATGCATACGGCCCCCACGCGCACGTGCCGAGATCGGAACCGTTCCATCGCACGTGCGCGAAGGCGTTGCCGACGTCAAGCACCAGAGCCGACGCGCCCTGCGGAATTTCTACTCCGTCAAGCGTATACGTGACTGCACCGCAGAACCCGGCGAGGCCCTGCTCGGCAACGGCGCCCAGCGCGAGCGTCGTCGGCAGCGCACTGAGGACGCCGCCCTTCTCCGCAAACGCGCCCGCAGCGAACGCCGCCGGCAGAAAGTAGTTGACGTCCGGCTCCCCCGTGACGAGCCGCAGCACGTGCTCACCTGGACCAAGCTCAAGTGCTGCCGTCTCGGCGTAGAGCGGTTGGAATTCGACTGGCAACGATGTGCAGGGACGCTCTGCGGCAATCGGCTTGCCGTCCAGCTCAAAGCGATAGGGAGCCGCCGTGTGCCGCAGGACTTTCTCGTCCGGCGGCTCGCCCTCGCCGTCGTCCACGGGTCGCCCCGAGGCTGTCACTGCATACGACATCGCGCATGTCCGCAACACAAGACGCACACCGCCAACGCCCTCCGCGACAGTGAAACGCGCCTCGCCGTTCTCTGCGAACGGCATGCGGAAGACGGAATCGCGGTCAAGCGAGTAGGCGAGGTGCCCGAACTGAAGCTGCGTTGCGGGCGCGGGTGGCGGCGGCGGCATTTCGCCCGGGCCAAGCACCAGTACGCCGCGCGACTGAATCACGCAGGGACGGCGGACGTCGCCCGACACGGCGACCAGGGTCCGCGGCCCTTTGCACATGAGATCGAGCGCTGCGATTGTGCCGTCCGCCCATTCGCGGACAACGAGGCCGTCGGACGGCGTGCCGTCCTGCTCTAAGAAGCGGACACGCCGCGAGGTGTGCTGCACTGCCCATCGCCCGGCCTCGGCCATGTTGGCGAAGAACGTGCCGCTCTTCGCATCGACAAAGCCGCCGTCCTTCGCCTCGAAGACGATTGGCAGGTCGGAAGTCTCCTCGTCCGCAAGCAGATCGACCGAGATCTGCCGACCGTCCAGTTCGCGCAGCAGCCACGAGATCGGCGGACATTTCCGCCGAGCCAGACACGCAATCGAGCCTTCACGACGCGGATAGCGCACGGCCACCTGATAGACTGTGTCCTGACGGATGGCCAACCTCGCCGCATGTTTCGCGTCGGCGATGAAGTCCGCCAGCTCCCCGTGCCAGGGCTGGCCTTCCATGAGCGGCGAAAGGTAGCCGTGCTTCTCGACGAGCCCGCGCTGGTCCATAACCTGCAAGCCCGTCAGATAGTGGTCTATGCCGTGGAGCGCCGCCAGCCACACCATCTGGCGCATCCGCGCCGCAGTCATATCGTTCGGGCCGCAGCCGTAGAGCTCGATGAGGCCGCCATTCCGATTGCGCGAGGTCGCGTGCTGCGCCGTCGCGAAAGTCAGCCACTCCGGCTCGGACTTCCTTATGTCGTAGCCCTTGCCGAGGCTTGCCCACGAAAATATCTCGTCGATGCCCGGAAGCGACTCACCCTTGAGCACCAGAAGCGGATCGCCGTTGCAGAGGCAAGCGCCCGAAAGTGCAACTTCGTTGATCATGTGCCCGGTGAAAAGAATGCCCATCCGGTCGCACCATGCGCGAATCTGGTCGAAATAGGCTGTGCGAAAGCGCCGCCCCATCAGCTTCGCGTAGGTCGACCACACCTCGGCGGCGGAGTTGTCCAAGAGGAAGCGCTCGACGTCGGCGCGGAAGTCGCGCCCGGTCTCGGCGCGGTATTCGTCCTCCATTCCGATCCAGCGGCGGAAATGCGTGCGGCAGCCAGGCTTCAGGGAGACGGAGGTGTGGTGGCCCGGCTCGTCGGTAAAGATGCCGACGATGGTCTTCGAGGCGAAGTACTTCGCAAGGCGCTTCCCGTAGACTTCGTGCGTCATCTGGATGAAGAGGCGGATTGCCTCCGGCTCGCAGACGTTCACCCAGCCTCGCGGTGCCTTCACGACCTCCCATCCGAAGCCGCCGCCGTCCTTCGAATAGACCGCCCACTCGCTGTAGCGGAAGCGCTCGTCTGCGGCGGGGACTCGGCCCTTGCACGTGCCGCTCGGCCAGTTGTACTCGTCGTAGAGCCACACCTTCATGCCGTGCGCCTCGGCTTCGCGGCAGAGCGTCTCGACGGCATGGAGCCACTCCTCTCCCATGTACCTGTACTGGAGGCCGCTCCTTGCGTAGACGAGGAACTGATCGAAGCCGTCCGCCTTGAGCGCGGCGACCTTCCTCGACAGTTCGGCGTCGGTCGGCCGGCCCGTCACCGCAAGGAACGGTGTGATTGGGTTGCATTCAACTGACGCGCAGACCACGCATGCGGCGAGCATGGCGGCCGAGAACAGAATGAGTCGTTTCGTCATATCGTAGAGGTATGTGGCTTTAGTGTTCGAAGATGTCGAGAACGCCGGTCTTCTCCATGTCGTAGTTGATTTCGACAAAGCCGACGTCGTTCGTGTAGAATCGGACAGCATTGCTTTCGGGTGTACCGGGAATCGTCTCAGTCCTGAATTTGACGAACGCTCCGAGCGCCTTGTCGTGCAACGACTGGAAGTCGGAGTGGTTTGGAACGCTCTCCATGTCGGCGTAGTTGGTTGCGCCTTCGTATGACTTCAGAAGTTCGTCGAGAAGCTTGTCATTCCCGGCGCGGCGGAGCGCTTCCAGCATGCGGTAGTCCTCCCACGCCTCGCGCATCGTCTCGTAGATGGGCGTCACGGCCACGTCGTTCTCCAGCGGAAACACCATCTGGTAGCTGTAGTCGAGGCTCGTCCAAGTGCGGATGTCCCACGGGTTGCCGCGCGGCGAGTAGTAGCAGTAGTAGGCGAAGCCATTCAGCCCGTTCATGAAGCTCGACCACGCGATGGAGCGTCCAGCCCGCCCCGGCGGATGGATATACTGTGCATTGACGCGCCGCTTCGCAGTCCAGAGCTCCTTCGTGAGAAGGTTGTCAGGGCGGACGAGGTTGCGGAGAGGGCACGAGATGTCGATGACTTCGTTATAGTAAGGCGCAAGGCAGTCGCGGATCGCCACGTGCGGCGGGAAGCCACGCTCCCAGAAACAGGGGTTTTCGTAGATCATCAGCGTCGGCTCGGCCTCCTTGGCGATTCGTGCCAGTTCACCCGCAAGGGCGGCGTTGTGGCGTCCGGGCTCGTCGGGCAGGAAAACGCAGTATTCGTCTGGCTTTAGCCCGAGCGACTCCGCCTCGCGGACGATCTTGTGTGCGCTTTCGGCTATTGCGGCACGGTTGGTGGAGTCGAAGTGCTCCCATTTGCCCCTGGCCGTCCCGTGGAAAATGTCGCTTTGAAGCCACCATGGATTCGCGCAGATGGTATGCGGCGCGAGCGTCTTGAGAAAGGCTTGCTTTGTCCGTGGACGTGGCAGCCCGTAGCAGGAACTGACGCCCAGCGCGGCAAGACGCCTGGCATCCGTCTTCATGCGGCTTTCGCTCTCGAACGGAAACTGGCTCGTGAACGGCGAGTATGCGTGAATCCAGAGAGGCAGATCCGGCAGCGTCGCGTCAACCACGGTAGTTGAAAGTTGAAGGTTGAAAGTTGAAGGTTGAGTGTTTGCCGCTTTTGAACTTTCAACTTTCAACTTTGAACTTTGAACTTTCAACTGCGTCCTTCGCCGTCCGGGCGCGGCGCCGTCCGTCGTTACGCGCAGCATAACGACGCACCCTTCGCCTGGCGCAAGCGGCACGGCGGCCGGGAAGCCCAATATCTGCGCGGCGTTCGCAAGATATCTCCGTGCGAAGTTCGGCGCGGGCAGCGCCTCGGCGCGGAAGAATGGAAGAACCTCAAGCCGCTGCGGCCTTTGCTCGTATAGCTTCGACTCGTCCGTGATGAGCAGGTCGATGATCTGCTTCTGCGTCAGCTTCTCCTTCGGCGCAGGCTTCTCCATGCGCACCACGCCGCCGATGAGCAGTTCTGCCGCAATCGCCTTGTCACCGAAGTCCGGCGCAGACAACGTGACCGTCACGGCTTCGGTCGAGATATTGGCGACGGCGAAGTAGCGCACTTCCGTCTCGTTGCGGGCGAGAAGGATTTCACGGGGAATGCCGCCCACCTTTGCGGCAGCAAGCGTGGGCTTCGCAATCGGACGAATCTCAATCCCGCCGCCCTCGCGCGGCGCGGCCATCCGCAGCGCATCGCCGGGATTGATTGGCGCGTATGCCTCTGGGTAGGTGTCTGACACCTCGCCCTCGCCCCAGACAAGCACCTCGTCGAGGAAGGTCACGCCCTTGTCAGCCTTGGCGGAGAAGCGCATGAAGCGACCCTTCGCACCATCGACACCGAAGCGACCCATTTTGGCGGCAAGTTCAAATGAGCAGATCGCCGTCCAGTTCGTGCCATCATCACCAACTTCGACCTTGCCGTGTAGTCCGGGAGCGCGGGTGAACAAATCGACTTCCGAGAAAACGCACGGTCGCTTGAAGTCGAAGACAGCGGCAATCCGTCCGTCCCCGCCTTTGCCGACCGTGGTGATCCAGGCCTCCCCAAACATCTTGGCGTCGATGAGGCGGCGGCCCGTGTTGTCGCCTGGGTTCGTCGGCTTTCCACCCTCCTCGTAGGAGTATGTGACGCCCGTGAAGACGCTCCGCCCCCACCAGCCAGGATTGTCCGTGAGAAGCGCACCCTTCGGCACACCGGCTTCATCCCAACCGCCGCCCGACCAGTAAATCGGCTCAGCGGCAATCGCCACCGAGCCAAAATGCAGGATGCACAATCCAGAATGAAGAATAAAGGGCGCGAATGAAGATAATTTCATGGTCGCTTCACCAGTATGCACTATGCGTTGCGCTATAGTTCGCCGTCGTCATTGTCGCCAATCCAGATGCAAAGGCGCCCTCCGTTGTCGACATACGAGTCGGAGAAACTACGCATCTTTTGCACACGCGCCCCGACGTTAACGCCACCAAAAGTTGTGTTAGCGCTTCCGCCGCGCCCCACGCAATAGTTTTTCGCAGTGCTGTCAGTGGAAGTGGTTCCAACGGGGTCTGTGCCGCCGGAAGGCGAGTTCGACCAGCGGTCGAGGCAAAGCTCCAAGGCGTTGCCGAGCATATCATAGAGGCCGAACGCGTTTGGCAGATAGGTGCCGACAGCCGCAGTGCAGTCCGAAAGATTGCTGTTTCTGGTGCTGGCGTCGTTGTTGTAGGCTTTGTCCGCCCTGTTTACATACCGTCCACGGTAGAGCAGCTTCGAGAACCATAGGTTGGCAGAGTTGACAGGATTGTCGGTGCCGCCGTACAAGGTGTTGGTAGTCCCGGCGCGGCAGGCATATTCCCACATCGCTTCGGTCGGCAGGTCGATCCTCAGCCCCGTCGCCTTCTGCATATTGCCCGCAAGGCAGTCGTAGTCCTGACAGTCAGTGTGCGTCTGGTTGTCCGGCCACGTTCCGCTTCCGCGCAGGGTTGCTATTGAAAGCCTCGTGGCGGGCCGCTTCGCCGCGTAGAGGGCGTTCGTCTCCCAGCTCTCGCGGCTGTAGAACTTGGCCTGCTGGCTCTGCGTGACCTCGAAGACGCCGATGTAGAAGTCCTTCGTGAAGGTGACGACCTTGTTTGTGTTGTTCTGGAAGTTGAACGACTTCCCGGCGGCGGGGATGCGGCGAAAGACCATCTTGTCCGTCTTGTAGATGTCGTTCGTGACGCCCCTCCAGATCAGGACATCGGGAAGCGAGGTTGTGAAGGTGGAATAGATGTCGGAGTAGGATGTGACGAAATCCTGGTACGTGCCGTTGTAGAAGTCCTTCCGCTTGACATTCGTGATGGTGTAGGGCGGGTCGAGGTCGACGATTTTGTAGAGGATGTCTTCCATCGCGTCAGAAAGCAAAAGACGGACCCTGAAATTGCCGAGCGCAACCTCGGAGGTTCCGAACGCCGCGACAGGGTCTATCATGAACGATCCAACAGGTGACGTGATCAAGTTGAGACGACCGGTAATCGCGGACGCAAGCGCGGCGGAGTCAAGCTCCGTGTCGCCGTTGAAAGCGCGAACCGAGATGTTTACGGGGTGCGACGCATCAACGCCGGAGAGGGCGTACTCCACCTTGACGTCGCTAGACCACGGCCATTGCTGGCGAACGATCACGCGCTCGACCTGCGGGTCGGCGAAGAGCGCGGCGGGGGTGAGTAGCAGGGCGAGCATTGCTGGCTTGTTCATGATATTGTTCCTTTCGTTAAGATTTTGAATTCGGGAGAATGATTTTACCGTAGAATCAGGAAGAAACCCGTAGCGGCGCCTTTAAGCAACGCTGTCCAGGAATCTTCGCCCACGAGCCCTGAAAGGGCAGCAGAAACATTGCTCTTGAGCTTGAGGACATACCAACCCTGAGCACCGTCGAGGCCAGTATCGGTAGATGTTCCGTTTATCTCAAATGATGTCATGCCGTAGGGAATCGGAATGGCGACTTGTCCTTTCACCTTCTCCCATGCGCTGCCAGACGCCGGTGCAAGGCACCGCGTCTGACCTTCTCCATCGCCAAGACCTGCTATCAGCCCCAGCTTCGCCGTCCGCACCGTGCCGTCGTTGAACGTCAAGGTGAAATCGTAAACGTCCTCTGTGGCAGGGTCGTTTTCAGGCATCACTGCTTCAGGCAATGCAACCGTCACTGATGATGACGTTATGTCATTGATCGTCTGGGAGTAGTTGAACGCGCCCGTAACGGTCAAGGTCGCAGAAGACGCGCCGACCGGAAACTCCACAGGCAACGTCATCGTCGAGTTTGTGGCAGTGTGCCAAAACGAACTCGTCTCTGGGCGCAAATACACAAGCGCCGGATCGCTCGTGTCACCGTCAGCAAGCGCCGTCACCGACGCGAATAGCGCACTTAGGCAAACTGCGACGGAGCGCAGGCGCAACCCGCCGCGACCGAGGTTTGCGACACCTCTTGTTTCCATAGGCATTCCTCCTTTTGCGAATTATTTGCAGACAGTATACCACACCTCGCCGCAAAGCGCAATAGGGAAAATGTAGTTTTTATAGTTTATAGGGCGGCGACGGAGTTGCGTTCGATGTGGGATATTTGGTATAATATTTATGAATTATGATATCCAGCAGGCAAGACTTCATTAAAAAACACAGCAACCTATTCTGGTACACGCCGGAACAGGCGAAGCAGTCCATTAGCGACGACCTGCTCGTGGAAACCACGCTCAACTACGGAACGCTCGACGACTTCCGCGAGCTGAAGCGCATAATGACACCGAAACGACTTGCAAAGGTCTTTTTCTCCGCGACTGGAAGGAAAGCGGGGAACTACTATCCCGAGATTCGCAACTTCTTCTCTCTCGTTCTCCAACCCTATGCATGACGAGATACTAAATACCTCCCAACGAGAATTGCTTCCGCTGATGAAGCAATTCAAAAGAGAATACTATCTTGTTGGCGGCACCGCCATCGCGCTGCACATCGGGCATCGCCGATCTGTGGATTTCGACATGTTCAAGGAGACCGCAATAAACCACAAGAAGAACCTTGAGAAGATATCTGCCGAAGGTTTCACGCACCAAGTCACGCGGCGAGTCTATGAGCAGATGAACTTGCTTGTAAATGGCGTGAAGCTGACCTTCTTCCAATACCCATTTCCGATAGTCCCAGAATGCTCGTTCGAGAACATCTTTCGCTTGCCGTCGCTCTTGACCCTTGCAGCAATGAAAGCATACGCTCTGGGACGGCGGTCAAAATGGAAAGACTATGTAGATTTGTATTTTCTCCTGACAAAACACTTCTCCATCGCGGAAATATCCGCAAAGGCATCATCCATATTCGGCGAACTGTTTTCTGAAAAACTCTTCCGGGCGCAACTCTCATTTTTCGACGATATTGATTATACAGAGGCCGTCGAATTCCTGATACCCGATCCACCGTCGGACGCGACTATAAAGGCAGAACTCGCCAGAATTTCAATTGCCAGCATATAGCCGCCGAGCCGCAAGCGCGAAATACATGGCGGCGGCGAGGGCGAAGGCGAAGAATAGCGGCGCGTAGCCGAAGCGCGAGGCAACGGGGAGGAATACGGACGCTATTGCCGCCGTCACGATCTGGTTGCCGAGAAGCGCAAACGACATCCCCTTCGCACGGACGGACGCGGGGAGTAGTTCTGCCGCAACAACCCAGACGCAGACCCCGGGCCCAAACGAAAAGAACGCCACAAACAGGCACAGAAGCGCCGCAACGCCAAGCCCCGCAACGGGGACAGACCCCGCAAACGTGAGGACAGACCCCGTTTTAAGCCCGAAAAACATGGCTCCTGCGGCAAAAAGGGTCACGGTCGCCCCTGCCGTTCCGATTTTCAGGACAAACGCCCTCCCGCGTCTGTCGATGAACACAGCCGAGAGAAGCGCGGCAACAAGACCGCATACGCGCATCACGGCATCAGCCGCATTTGCACTCGATCCCGTCAGCCCCGCCTCTGTCATCATAGTCACAGAGTAGTGCATCACCGAGCCAATGCCAGTGGCGGAAGTGAGGGCAAGAACAACCATCGCAAGGACAAGTCTGCGCCAATGACCCATTGCTCCGCCGCCCGTCCCCTCCGTCTCGAACGTCACGCATGTCACGTCCGTCACGTTCGCCACCTTGAGGACATGGCTCCCGACAAGAAAGACCACCAAAATCGGCGCGACCATCAACACGTCCAATCGCCACGCCACCGACTGCGACAACCCAGCGCCAGCAACGGCAAAGCCGCAGAGTGCGCCTACTATGCCGCCAAGGGAGTTGGAGAACTGATAGAACGCCGTCGCCCTTCCGCGTCGGTTGTCTGGCTGCGTCTCGGCGATGTAGAGCGGCAAAAGCACAGAAAAGAGTCCGAGCCCAAAGCCCTGCACGAAGCGACCGGCAAACGCGAACGCAAAGAACAGCTGCGACACACAGAGGAACGGCGTCGCAAGAAGCGCGATCCATCCGGCGAGACGCATGGCGCGAACGCGCCCCAGCCGATCTGCGAGAAATCCACCTGCGATAGACGCCGCAATCATTCCGCACATCGCGGCAGAGACGAAAGTGGATTTCGCTGCATCACCCGTCGAAAGAAACGCAAGCGCTGCGGCAACAAGCCCAGGCACCATGCCTGACGCAAACGCGCCAACGAGAGGAACCGCAAGTCGCCTCATGGAAACGACTCGCCGACGATATACTCAGGCGCCAGCTCGCCATCACGCATCTTGCGCCCGGCGAGAAAACGCGCAACTGCCTCGGCAAGCATCTCGCCATGGCGCATGGGGTCGTTCTCAACGCGCGTGAGCGACACAGGATAGACGGGGCCGATACCCTTGTTCGCAAGCGAGATAACCTTGACGTCTTCGGGAATTCTTACGCCCTCCATCAGCATGGCGATGAGCGCACCGGCGGCGACGAAATCGTCCGTAAACACGAAAAGGTCGGGCAGCCACTTGCGGCCCTCCTTCGCAAAGCGCCCGCGGAACGCGGCGAATGCGCCGCGCTCGGTCCCCTCGGCGCGTCCGCACTCGAACACGACAGGAGTCAACCATTCCGCCACATCGAAGCCGAATTTCCTAAGCTGTGGAACGGCGTCGAAATATCCGCCTGTCTCCTTCGTGACTTGGAGGATCCGCTTCACGCCCGCCTTTTCGCAATGCGCGACGATCTCTGGAACCGCCGCGTCGTTGTTACGGTAGAAGTTGGCAACGCAGCCAGCAAGCGCACAACGGTCCTTGCCGAACACGCCGAACGCGACGCCGGACTTCGAAAGAAGCCGCTCGATCTCCGGTCTGTTCTCGACAAGAAGCGTGAAGTCTGGACGCGACTTCAGCTCGTGTGCAAGCTGCTTGAAGTCGTAGTGCCCATTCTCCTTCCTGACAACCGTCACCTGCGAGAACATGTACCCGGCCTCACAGACGCGTGCACGAATCCTGCCGACAAGGACATTATGGTAGTAAACATGGTCGCCGTCAGGAACGACGACAAGGACGCGCCCATTCCACACGTTCTGCCGCCTTGGGTTCACGACACAGCCGATGCGCTTCTGAACAGTGATAAGCCCTTCCTTGGCAAGTGCAGCGACCGCTGCCTCTGGGACGCGAATCGAGACATCGAGAAGATTCGACCACTCGAGGATCGTCGGAAGCACATCGCCAGGCTTGTAGCGCCCCGAGACGATTGCCTCTCTCAAGCCGTCGGTCATCTGCTTCGAGAGACTTCCCGCCGCAGAGCGCTCGACCCTAAACGGAAGATCGGATTTTCTCAATTTCGCACCCATGCCGATATTATACCACTTTCTTGACCAACAGGGATGTGCAGCTACATATTCTGCACATTCACCACGGCTATCTGCAATCATCGAAGACGAGCGGCTTGCGAGCGTCTGGCGAGACCGTCTTCACATCGAGATTCTCGAACACAACCCCGTCGGCATGCCTGACATAGAACCCGTATGCCGGAAGCGGCATCTTGTCAAACATAAACGACTCTGGGTAGGCGCGTTCCATTTCTGGCACTCGGGCCGCAGCATCCTCCTTCGTTCCGCCGCCTGGAACGACAAGCGAAACATTCCGCAACGTTATCCCGTGCGGACGCAGACCGGGAACGCCGGTTATGGACGACGCTATGCGGCTGTCGGCAACACCGTGAAAATTCTCTATCAGCACGTTCCTGAGATACGTCTCCCCGCCCGCAGGGGGATCGCGCCGCCTTCCAAGCCGTACGAATATCGGCGTCTGGTAGCCGTCCATCTCGATGTTGCGCACCACGATATTGTCCATTCGCCCACCGTCCACGACTTCAAGCGCAAGCGCCGCGATGCCGCAAATACGATTCGTGACGCCGGGAATCGACTTCCACCAGTTGAAACGGTGGTTACCCGTCGCACGGACGAGCGAGCAGTCCTCTATAGTGACATCGCGAAAATCGGCATAGCTGCCAGTGCCGAACTTGACCGCATTGCAGCAACTCGCAAGACGGCAGTTGCGGACAGTCACATTCGTCACGGCAAACGACTTGTCGCTCTCGGTCTTGAACGCAATCGCGTCATCGTCCGCATCGATGTCGCAGTCCTCGATCGTCACATTCGCGGACTCGATGTCTATGCCGTCGTTCGTATTGTTCACGTGGTTGAAGCACTTTACCCTGCGCATAGCGACTCCATCGCAGTTCCTGAGATGGCACCCCCACGCCGCGCCGCAACGATATGTGAAATCCTCAAGTCGAAGATCGCGGCACCGCGTAAATCGCATCAGCACAGGAAGCGCCTGCGGCTGGCTCTCGCCTTTTAGCCCGTCTATCTCGCGGAACACCGCGCCGCGCCCGTCGATAACACCGCGTCCGACAATCGCGATGTTCGTCGCGCCCTCCGCACCGACGAAGCAGCGCTCCCCAAGAGCCGCCGCGTAATCGGCGATATTAGTGCTGGCGAGAAGAACTGCGCCTTCCGCAAGTTCAAGCGTGACATTGCTCCTAAGGACAAACGGGCGTACCTCTCGCTCGCCCGTCGCAACGCGCACGACTCCGCCGCCGCACGCCGCTACGTCATCTATCTCGCGCTGCAGATCCAGCATGCCCGCGACCGTCGCGCGGCCCGCAACCAATACAACAAAAGCAAAAGAAATAATCTTGAAATCCATGTCTGATATGATATCAAAACATCATGGCACATTCAACGACAAACTGTAGTGTATGTAGTTTAAACTCGGAGCCCCCCGCGAAAGACTCATTTTTCAAAGGCTTTACGCTTCTCGCCGCCGGCAGCGCTCATGGCAGCATTTCCAGCAGCTTGGGAATCTCCTTCGCGTCGCGGGTGGTGTAGGAGGTGACACAACGGCCGGAGATTGCTCTATTTCTTGTACTCCTGCATAGGCGACATCGGATTTGGCGTCTTCATCCCTTGCCTCCCGCAAGCGTCTCGGCGATGTTGAGGTAGTATCCGCGGATCCTCTCGTATGCGTTTAGGATGTCGAGCTCGACCAACACGCGGACGGGCGAGCTGGGATCGTCAGGGCCTACGCGGTCGAGCTGTCGCCTGCGGCTGTCGCGCACGAGGTCGCGAAGCCCTGCAGACTCCGCCTGGACGGCCAAGAGGTCGAACTTCGGACGCGGCGACTTGAGGTACCCGGAGACTTTCGCCGCAAAGGAAGTGATGCCGTCGTGCACGCCAAGCAGCACGCCGAGCGACTGGGCGGAGAAGTTCTGTCCGCCCTTCCTCAATCGCCGAGTCACCTTGAGGATCGTCGACGCTTCGTCCGAGACGGACTCCAGTTCGTCTGACATCCTGAGGAGCCTTCGCGCACGCGCCGCGACTGCACCCGAAAGCCGCCGCGACATGACCTTTCCGAGAAACTCGGTGACTTCGCGCTGGACGTTGTCGAGGACTTCCTCGCGGTGGGCGACGTGTTCCTCCGTCCGCTCGTCTGCCTCCCCCGAAAGCACCTTGCGCACGCATTCGAGCAGCTCTATGTCGCTGTCGCGCATGAACGTCACCTCCATCAGCGCCTGGTCGCAGGCAATGACGGGAGAAAGACGGCTCGTCATGTCGAGCGCACTCAAGTGCGGCTTCTCCGATTCCGGCGCGCGGATGACGCGCGAGACAAACCTGGCGAACGGCTTCACGAACGGGACGAACATCGCCGTCGTAACGAGGTTGAAGAGCGTGTGCACCGCCGCCATCGGCGCGGCCATGTGCGGATAGCTCGTTACGCCGTCGACAACAACCGCGTCCGCGTAGTGCGGGAAGAACGACGTAGCGGCCGGAAGCATGACGGGCACGAAAAACGGAATCAATATGATCGTTCCGACGACATTGAAGAGCGTGTGGGCCAGGGCCGTCTGCCGGGCTTCGGCAGATCCGTTGAATGCGGCGAGCCAGGCGGTCGCGGTAGTTCCGATGTTCATTCCGAAGACTGTCGCCGCAGCGGCCTCGAAGGAGAGGAGCCCTTGCTGCGCGAGTGTCATCGCGATCGCCGTCGTCGCGGCGGAGGACTGCACGACGGCCGTGAACGCGAGCGAGACGAGGACGCACTTGGCGAGCCCCCACGCCGTCGTCGCGTCGAGCGACCTGAACGCGTCAACCACCGCCGGCATCGTGCGGACCGGCTCCATGCCCTCCTTCATCCAGTATAGGCCCATGAAGACGAAGCCGAGCCCCATCAGCGCGAGGCCGAGGTTGTGCAGCCACTCCCGCTTCTGGAAGAAGTAGAGAACGGCGCCAAGCAGCACGACGAGGAGTCCGAGCGTCTTGACGTCCGGCGCGAACGCGATAATCCACGCCGTGGCGGTCGTGCCGATGTTCGAGCCGATGATGACGTTGATCGCCTGCGGCAAGGTCATGAATCCTGACGTCACGAACCCGACGACCATGACGGTGATGATCGACGACGACTGGACGATCATCGTCGAGACGACGCCCGTGCCGATTCCGGCCAGGCGGTGCGTGGTCGCGAGCGACATGAACCTGCGAAGGCCCGATCCGCTGACGGACTGTAGACCCTCGGACAAATGCTTCATACCCAGCAGAAACGTGCCGAGTCCACCGCCGACCATTACAAGAATTGACAATACCTCTCTCATATCTGCATACAGTATACAGAATGAGGATTACGGACTCATTACCGAAAGATGACCATTTGGTAATGAGCAAGGGCGGCAATGCGATCTACCGACGCTTTGCGGCTAAGGCTCGCAGCCCAGAAGGAGCGAGACCACCGCGTTGGCCTCCATCGCCGCGGCGATTCCGACGCGGGGGGAGACGGGCGCAGCGCCATCGCCGACGGACGTCTCGCCGTCGCCGATGGCCACTATGTTGCCCATCTTCCTGACCCTCATCGCGTTGGAGCGCCCCCATCCGGCAAGTCCGCTCGCCGTGACGAGCTTCTTGCCAGACGATGCGAAAGCAGAGACCAGCATCACCTTCGCGTCCACGGCATCAAACGCCTCAACGACAATGCCGCAGTCCGCGAAGATTTCCCGCGCAGAGGATGCGTCAAGCCGCATGTCCACGGCTCTGATGTCCGCATCCGGCTCAATGCGCAGGAGGTTCTCCTTGACCGCCTCGACCTTCTTCTGTCCGATCTGGTCGCGGAAGAAGAACTGCCTGTTGAGATTCGACTCGTTTACGACATCGAAGTCGGCGATCGTGATGTGCTTCACGCCCGAGCGCACGAGATGCATCGCGCAGTTGGAACCGAGTCCGCCAGCGCCCGCGATACCGACGCGCACAGACTCAAGCGCGGCGCGTTCCTCGGGAGTGAGATAGGTATTTGCAGACATCTCAGCCCCCAGCCGTCATCTTGAACACATCGAGCGAAGCGCCGTCAACAAGCGCAAGCGCCGAAAGGTCGGCTCCTGGTGCATACACTTCGCCAGCGTATTCGACAATCGCCTTCGCCGGGTCTACGCCACGCGCCGAGAGAAACTCGGCAACCGTCTTCGCCGTCGTATCGACGGCCTCGCCTTGGTACTTGATCTTCATTTTTCTTCCTCCGCCGGCATTACCCGGATCAGGTTCTGCGGGTCTCATCTCAGCCGCCGCGCACCATGCGCCGCAGCACCCCGTTTGGCGAATATTATAGCATATTCAGGCGAGTCCGGTCACCTCGGTCTCAAGGCGGATGCCGAACTTGAAAAGAACCTTGTTTCGCATAAGCCGCGAAAGCGCAAGGAAGTCACTCGGCGTCGCGCCAGGACCAGAGACGATGACATTCGCATGCTCCTCCCAAATGTATGCGCCGCCGACTCTAAGGCCCTTCGCGCCAGCCTCTTCGAGAAGCCGCCCCGCAAAGTCGCCAGGAGGGTTCTTGAATACGCTCCCCTTCGTTCCAGGCGGGAAGTTCTTGCGCCTTGCGAGAAAGTCCGCAGGCGTTCCCTCTTCGCAGACGGAATTGCACCACTTCACATCCTGTATCTCGCCGTTGATCGCGCTTGTGCGGTAGCCAAAGCCACATTCCTCGGCCGGGATCCATTTGCCATCGACCTTGACTTCCGAGATGACTTCGGAAATCGAATGTCCAAACGCACCAGCGTTCATCTTCACCCAGCCGCCGATCGTTCCCGGGATTCCCGCCATCCACGGACATAGCGACGGATACGCGGCAAGAAGCGAGGCGCCGCTCTCCCCTGCGGGACCATTGGCCTTGACATATTCGACAGAGAGGTTCAAGTCGCTCTTCCAGGTGTTTGAGCCGTGTCCGATAAGGATTTTCTTAAGCACCGCATCCGCTCCACGCCTGACGATCGGCGCGAGCGCGATTATGTCGCCAGCGCCAAGAAGAAGCGTGACGTCCTCAATCCCCATTGAATTGCGAGCGTGTTCCCACGCCTCTTCGCAGCTTCGCGCGAGCTTCACATTGACGCCCGCATCGCGCGTCGCCTTGTAGAGATCGGCAATGTCGCCGCCTTCAATCGGCGGTTCGAATGCCGCATAAACAGGGCAAAGCACGACTTCGTCCGCAAGCGCAAAGGACGCCGGGAAGTCAGCAAGCAGCGCCTTCGTGCGCGAATAGCGGTGCGGCTGGAAAAGAACACGCAGGACTCCGCGGCAGATTTGCCGCGCCATCGCGACTGCACACGCCATCTCCGCAGGATGATGTGCGTAGTCGGTGTATACGCCGTCTATTAGTTTCTGGAAGCGCCTGTCGGGAAGCGCCGCGACTGCCTCTGGAAGCGCCGCGGCTATTGCCCCCGGAGAGTGTCCGCGGCGAAGAGCGACTTCAACTGCGGCGCGGGCGTTTTTCCTGTTGTGCTGCGCAAGGGCGGCAAAAGCGTCTACCGCATCGAGAAACTCAAGCGGCGCGAGTTGTTCGCCTTCTACGACATCGCCAGACTGTCGCCGCGCCGTATTGAAGCAGGCGTCGTAGTCGGCTCTCGTCTTGAAATGGTCTGGGTGGTCGTAGTCGCAGTTCGTGACGACGAGCGTCTTGGCGCGATAGAGCGCGAGGGTGCCGTCCGATTCGTCCGCTTCGACGACAAGTACGCCCTTCCCGCCTGCGACGGGAAAATCGCCTGTCTCGCCGCCAATCGCCCATTCAACGTCTTCGCCAAGAGCGAGAAGAAGTTTCGCAACAAAAGTCGCCGTCGTTGTCTTGCCGTGGCTGCCGCATACGGCGATCGAGTCGGGCGCGGCGTTTACGATTTCGGCAAGCACTTCTCCGCGCATCCGCACGCGTCCAGCAGAGGCGACAAGCTCAGTGTTGTCGCAAGCGACGGCAGGAGTCGCAACTACTTCATCAACGCCGTCAACATGGGCTGGGTCATGCCCCAAGGAGACCTGAATGCCAAGCGACTCAAGCCAGTCGGTGCGCGCGCTTCGCGAGAGGTCGCAGCCCGACACCGTGCAGCCTCTGTTTTTGAGAAGCACGGCCAGCGCGGCCATCCCGACCCCGCCTATGCCAATGAAATGCACTGTCCTCCGCCCGTTCATTTTTCGGATATTATATCAAATTGGCGTCTATCAAGGACACGAGCGAAGGCGGTGGAGCGAAGGTTCTAGCGAGCGGATACGGCGTATTCGCCGAGGCTCCGCGAGGAGAAGCCTTCGGCCACCGCCAGCCTCGACGCGAAGTCCTCCTCTTTGCATATTTTTGGTATAATATCCGCAATGAAGAAAATTGCTGTTTTGATGGGTGGAACTTCGAGCGAGCGCGAGGTCTCGCTACAGAGCGGACGGAATGTCGCAGAAGCGCTCGCTAGCCTCGGGAAATACGAGGTCGTTCCTGTTATCCTCGACGCCGACAACCTCGACGCAATGCCAAAGGACGTTGACGCCGCCTATATCGCCTTGCACGGCGGCTGGGGCGAAAACGGCGGTGTCCAACTCGCTCTCGACAAGATCGGCATTCCCTACACCGGTCCTGGTGCCGCGGCTTCGCAAATCGCGATGGACAAGGTCAAGACCAAGATGGTCCTCGAGATGAATGGTGTCCCGACTGCTGCGTGGGGGCTTGCCAACCCCGACACGGAAAAATCCCCTCTTCCCCTTCCAGTAGTCGTGAAGCCACCGTGCGACGGCTCTTCCGTAGGCATCTCCAAAGTCTCGAAGCAAGAGGAATGGAAAAGCGCACTCGAAGACGCGTTCAAGGCCATCAGCGCCGAGAACGCAAAATCCTCGCCGCCTACCGTCTTAGTCGAGGAATACATTCCAGGGCGCGAATTTACCGTCGGCGTGATCGACGGCGAACCGCTTCCCGTCCTCGAGATCGTCGCGCCCAACGGCTGGTACGGCTACCACGAGAAGTACGACTCGAACGAGACACGCTACCCCTTCCTCGAAGACGGCGAGCTCGCGCAGAAGATGCAGAAGATCGCCGTGGACGCCTACAAGTCAGTCGGCTGCCGCGGAGTTACACGCGTTGACTTCCGCGTGTCTCCGCTCGGGCGCTGCTACGTGCTTGAACTAAACACCTCTCCCGGCTTCACCTCCCATTCGCTCGTCCCGAAGGCGGGAATGAAGACGGGACTCACCTTCGCCGGCGTCTGCGACCGCATACTCGCAAGCGCAAAACACGACTGACATACATAGATGAAAGAGAACAAGATAACCGCCCCGCACGGAGCACGCCGAGTGCTGATACTCCTCGGCATAGTCGTATGCATTGCCGCCATCGTCGGTATAGCCGTCGCCTACGGCAAACTTCGCGACATCTGGCTTGAGCAGTGCGTCATAACCGACGTCGCCTCGCAGGTTTCAATTACCGACGGAAAGATGGTCCGCGCCGACGTGATCGCATACGAGTTCGGACTGAAGAATGGCGCAAACCTCGCTCTCATCGACTTCGCGGAAAAGCGCGTGGAGACGATGAAGAAGATCCCGAACATACGTGACATCTCGATAGCGAGACATCTTCCGGACAAAGTCTCGATAACGGTCGAAGAACGCGTTCCCGCCGTTCGCCTCGGCATCATGGGGCAAAAGACCGATAGCGGCCGCGTGGCGGACACCGAGGGCGTCGTGTTCATCTCGTCGAGCGGAACGCAGATGCTTCCCATGATTCGAGAAGCCACAGCCCCCGGAACGAAGAAAGGCCAGCGCCTTTCGGGGCGCGCACTTGCGGCGCTCAGGCTTCTCGAGACATGCCGCGACAAGTTCCGCGAACTTGCCGCAATAGAGGCCGACACATCAAAGCCGGACTACATAACGATCGTGCTCGGAAACGACTACAGCACGGCAAAGATAGCATGGGATGGAATGGACGACCCGTCTGACGCGACACAAAGCAAACTTGAACGACAGCTAAACGAGCTCACAAAAGCCTACTGCTCGCACGTCGACAGCGGCATACGCATCTGGAACGCCACGCAACCAGGAAAAGTCTACGCCGACACTCAGAAAGGATCGCTATGAGCAACTTCTACGCAGCATTGGAGATCGGCACGACGCGCACCGTCCTCGCCATAGGCGAGACCGAGACAGGCGGCCGGCTCAAGATGACATGCCATGCCGAGATACCGTCTACAGGCGTGCGCAAAAGCCAGATACTCGACATCAACCAGGCGACGAGCTCCATCAAGAGCGTGCTAAGCGCCATCGAGAAAAAGCAGCTTGAGGCCGGAAGCAAGATAACTCTCGGCAATGCCTATCTCGTCGTCTCCGGCCAGCACATAAAGGCCGGGCCCTTCCAGGGAATGGTGCCGATCGAGGGCGCCAAGGTCGGCACGGAAGAACTCGACGCCGTATTCAGGAGCTCGCGGACGATGCAGATCCCGAAGGATCGCGAGTTCCTCGACATCGTCGATCAGGACTACGAGGTTGATTCCCTTCGTGGCATAACAGCGCCACGCGGCATGTCAGGACGCATACTAAAGCTGAATACCCTCCAGATCCACGCCGACAAGAACAGGATCGACGACGCTCGCACGGCCGCCGACGCGGCAAAGCTCGAGATACGGGAACCCCTCTTCGCTGCCACATGCGCAGCCGAGGCAGTGCTCGAGGAGCACGAAAAGCGCAACGGCGTACTCGTCCTCGACATTGGCGGCGGCTCGACTGGCTATGCGGTCTACTCCGACGGCCACCTTGCGATGACAGGTGTCGTAGGCGTAGGCGGCGACCATGTGACGAACGACATCGCCCATGCGTTCCAGACGACAAACGCGCAGGCGGAACAGCTAAAGACGGAATCCGCCTCGGCCATCATCGGAACCCCAGGCGAGACGCGCGTCAAAGTGCCTGGCTCTTCGCCACTCATGGAATCGCGCACTATCTCGCGCCGTGCGCTTGACACCGTGGTGAATGCGCGACTTAGGGAGCTTTTCGCAGTCATACGAGAGACGCTCGAAGACCAGGACCTGCTGAACCGCCTGCATGCGGGGGCAGTCCTCACCGGAGGCGGCGCCGCCATGCGCGACATCGACGCCCTCGTCCAGCGAGAGCTCGGCATGCCGACGAGAACGGGTAAGCCCATCCACGTCGACGGACTCTACGGCGAGAAGAATCCGGCATCTTTCGCAGCCATGGCCGGCGCGATCATTTACGCAAGCCGAAACGACGACGACAAGTCGTCAATCCTCAGCGGACTCATAGGGAGGTTTTTCACATGAGCGATTCATCGTCCATGATGCTCATCGGCATCGGAGGCGGCGGCTCGGCCATCGCGCGCGGCGTTCGCCGCGCCTTCGGCGAGGGGCTCAGGTTTCTCACGATCGACACAGACGCCGCAACGGCGGCGGACGGAGATGAATTCCTCCTCATTGGAGGCGACCGGCTTTCGGGTCGCGGCTCAGGCGGCGACGTCGTGGCGGCGCGTCTTGCCGCCGAGGACTCGATCGATTCACTCGACCCAGAGATGGAGGGAGTACGCCTCGCCGTCATCGTTACGTCGCTCGGCGGCGGCACCGGCGGCGGCGCAACGCTTGAGACTGTCAAGCGGCTCGACTCGCTCGGGATACCGTCAATCGTCTTCGCTACTACGCCCTTTACGTTCGAGGGCGAGGACCGCCAGCGCTCGGCACGCGGCGTCATGGCGATGATAGAGGAGGCCGCAGGAGCGACTTTCTTCGTGCCACTGGACAAACTTGTCGGAAACGCGGAGCGCTTCGACGACGCGATGCGACGCGCTGTCGACACGATGGCATCGGCCGTCACGCTCTTCTGGCGCCTCGTCGAAAAACCAGGGTACCTGAGGCTTGACGCCGAGCGCATCCGCCACCTGGTCGCAAAGGCCGGACGCGGCAGATTCGCCGCGGTCTCGTCGCAGGGTCCCGAACGTGCCCGCGACATAGGCGACATGCTCACGCGTGCGCCGCTCCTTACGACCGGCTCAGGCCCCGTGAGGGCGATACTTTGCGGAGTGCTCGCAGGAGACGACCTGCGGCTCAGCGAAATCGGCACGATATCAGAAAGCGTCCGTTCAGCATTCGGCAATCAGGCGACTTCCTTCGAACTCGCCACTGTAAACGACGAAGATACGTTCTCCGGGCGCATTTCCACCGTCCTCCTGCTCTTCGAGGCGAACACAAAGGACGATTCTGGCGAAAGCCCCGGCGGCGTCATCGCCAACAAGCGCAAAAAGCGTGTTTCGAAACCGCTCGGCGTAGGCCCTCAGGGACGCGGGCGCTTCAACAATGCCGAGCCAACCATCTGGAATAACGAGGACCTCGACATTCCGACGTTCCTGCGGCGCGGCATTAACCTGGATATCTGAGATGGCCGCCCGAGACGGACACGTCCATGTTCTCCCCTTGCACGTCGCGAACAAGATCGCGGCGGGCGAGGTCGTGGAACGCCCTGCATCCGTCGTGAAGGAGCTCGTTGAGAACTCGGTGGACGCAGGCGCCACCAACATAAAGGTCTCCATCGCGCAGGGCGGGCGCAAGCTCGTCTCAGTGCGCGACGACGGCTGCGGGATGACGAAGGATGACGCCCTTCTCTCGCTTGAGAGACAGGCGACGTCGAAGATCCTCGACGTAGACGACATAGAGAACATCGACACTCTCGGCTTCAGGGGAGAGGCGATTCCATCAATCGCGTCAGTGTCGCGCTTTTCCCTCGTGACCCGCCGCCACGACGCGGACGAGGGAACGCAAATCGTCGTGAACGCAGGAGAACTCGTCGAGACGAGCACGGCGGGATGCCCGCCGGGAACGCTCGTGGAAGTGCGCGACCTCTTTTGCAATGTCCCGGCGCGTCGTAAGTTCCTGCGCTCATTCGCTACGGAAGAAGGTCGTGTAAAGGGAATATTCACAGTCCACGCGCTCGCGCACCCTGGCATCGGATTCTCTCTTGTCGTAGACGGACGAGAGCTCTACCGCCTCGCGCCCGCGACTTCACTCGCCGACCGCCTGCTCGATATCTACGGCGCTGACTTCGTCGAAAGCTTAATCCCCCTTCCACCGCCGTCCGATGCGCAAAGAAACGCCGTGCGCGTCTCTGGCTACATAGAAAAGCCAAACCTCTCTATGCCGACTCGGCGCGACCAATATGTGTTCGTAAACGGACGCCCTGCAACTGCGCCTTCTATCGCCTACGCCGTACGCGAGGCGTACCCGCACAGGCAGGGAGACATAAAGCCCGCGCTTTTCCTTTTCATCGAGCTGCCAGCGAACCAAGTTGACGTCAACGTCCATCCGACAAAGAGAGAAGTTCGCTTTCGCGACAACATCGCACTAAAGCGCGCGATTACAGAGGCGATTGAAGGAGCGCTTGGGCTTAGACCGACGGCGAGCAATGTGGCAGCGAGCGAAATGGCGACAAGCGAGACGACCGGGACGAACAGGACGAACGGGACAGACGATACTGACGAGACAAAAATTCCACATTCCCCAACTCCCCAACTTTCCCCCACTCCCCCCACTCCCTCACTCCCCCACCACCACTCTAACTCCCGCACCCGCGCCGACCCTAATTGACCCTAAGCCACAACCTGTGGCAGTAGAGCTTCCTCTCGCTGCCGACGATACAGGCGCAAGGCCGTGGAAGTGGTTCAAGTTCCTCGCGACGACGGCGAGCGGCTATCTTCTCGTCGAGACCGATGCAGGACTCGTCACGATAAATCCACACGCCGCCCGCGAGCGCATCGCGTTTGAGCAGCTTCTCTCACGCTCCGGCCAAGGCGACGCCCTTTCGCAACAGCTTCTTATTCCAGAGACAATCCACCTCTCGCCTGTCGACGCGGCGCGAATCACGGCCGCGCTCGGTGATATCGAACCGATGGGCTTCAAGATCGAACCCTTCGGTCGTGACACCTTCAAGATTGACGCCGTCCCGCAGCTTATCGGCTCTCTCTCCCCTGCAGACGTCATTTCCACAGTTGCGCGCGATCTCTCGGAAGGCGGGGCAAGGCGAGGCGAACGCTGGCGCGAAGAGCTTGTAGCAAAATCGATAGCGCGTTCCTTCGCGGGAACGTCGCTTGCGCTCGACGAAGCCGGCGCGACGCGGCTCGTAGAGGAGCTTGCAGCATGTCGCATGCCCTACATAAGCCCCGGCGGAAAGCCGACGATGATATTCACGTCGACGAGAGAACTCGACAGAAAGTTCGCGAAGAACTGAGGCGTTCGTCCGCGCAGGCCTCCAAAATTACTGCCCGACGGCGAGGCGGGAGGCAAGGCGTTCTGGAAGGTCTGCGAGTCGGATGCGCTCCTGCGCGGCCTCAATGTCGTATTCAAGGCGGCGGTAGCGGATGGTGCGCGCCTTCTGGTCGTAGATGACATACGATGCGCGCGGGTCACCGTCGCGCGGCTGTCCTACGGAACCGACGTTCACGAAGTACTTGCGGCCAATCGGCAACGTGAAGTCCTGAGCGTCAATGCGGAAGACGCCATTCATCGACTTCTCGTAGATCATCGGGCAGTGCGTATGGCCGTGGAAGCATATCGGCGTAAGCTGCCTGAGGAAGTTGGCCTCGGCCTGGAGATTGTCGAACACGTACCCGAAGTTCTCGGGCCTGTCCATCGTCGAATGGACAAGCGTCACACCCATCTGCGTGTACGTAAACGGCAGGTTTCTGAGCCAGTATATCTCTTCCATGGACAGCTGCTTGCGCGTCCACTCCACGACTGCGGCGGCGGCCGGGTTGAAGTCGTCGAGATTCTGGCGTGACGACACGTAGTAGTCGTGGTTGCCAACGACGACCGGGCAGCCGAGCGCGCGTACGATCTCCATGCACTCGTGCGGGCAGGCGTTGTAACCGACGACGTCACCAGTGCACAGGAAGTCGGTCACGCCCTGGGCGCGGCAGTCGTCGAGAACGACGTTCAGTGCGTCGAGGTTGGCGTGTATGTCGCCGAGTATGGCAAAGAGCTTTGACATCACTTTACGAGCAGCGCGCTCGCTATCTGAAGGTCTTCGACGGTTGTTATCTTGAAGTTGGGCGCCCTGTTCTCGTAGATGCGCACGGTCTCGCCGGAAAGCTCGACGGCCTGGCAGTCGTCGGTAACGTCGTTCTTGCCGAGGTTCTTGTATGCATTTGCGAGAATCTTGAAATGGAAGGCCTGCGGAGTCTGCACCGCCCAGAGCTTATCGCGGTCCTCAGTGCCGGAAACCGCCGTGCCCTTCTCGACGCGCTTCACGGTGTCGGTGATGCGACGGCCTACCGTCGCGGCGCCCACGCGCTTCGCGAGCTTCACGACCTCGGAGACGACATCAGGCGTAATGCAGGGCCTCGCACCGTCATGGACGACGACAAAGCGCGTATCCGCGTCGCATGCAGCGAGCCCCGCCTGCACGGATTCCTGGCGCTTGTTGCCACCGGGGACAATCGCAATAAGCTTGGAGATGCCAAACATCCTGGCGACCGCCTTTGCGGCGAGCTGCTGCTCCTTGCGGACGACGAGGACGATCCTGTCTACGTCGGCGCACCTCTCAAACGCGAGAAGCGACCATGCCACGACAGGCTTGTTGCCCAAGCTCAGAAACGCCTTGTCCGTTCCTGTTCCCATCCGCTCGGACTTTCCGGCGGCCACTATTATCGCAGTCGTCATACCATGTTCCTCCCGCAGCATTTCTTGAATTTCTTGCCCGAACCGCAAGGGCACGGGTCGTTGCGACCTACAACAGGCTGTACACGCGATGGCGCGGCTACGGCAGGCCCTTGCGGAACCGCAGCGGCCGGCGGGCGCGACATCATCGAGGCAAACACGTCGCCTATCGTCTTCGCGGGAGCGGCTGATTTCTCGTGCTCGGACGATCTCGACGACTTTTCGCTCTCGGTTACTGTGATCTCGTCGGCATTCGTGCGTATCCGCGCTGCTCCGGCCGCAGCGAGCATACGCTGCATGCGCGCCGCAGTGGCGCTCCTGAACTCGGCCGAGACCACCTTCGCCTTGATTGTGGCGATGAGCGACTCGAACATCGAAAAGGCCTCTTTCTTGTACTCGACGAGCGGATCTCGCTGGCCGTAGGCGCGGAGATTCACGCCCTGGCGGAGATCGTCCATCGCCCTGAGGTAGTCCTGCCACTCGCGGTCGATAACCTGAAGGAACACGCCGCGCTCCATGAACGGAAGCATCTCCTGGTCCTCGCCCGCGCACTTCGCCTCGTACGCCTCTTCGACGCGCTTGTAGACAAGGTCGCCGGCAAGACCCGGCGTGCCCATGAGCGGGCGTAGCTCGTCTTCGGAAACGGCCACCGGGAAAGTGACGCCGAGCCAGCTCATGAAGTCTTCGAGAGAACCGTCCTTCGGGCTGAAGAGATAGCGCTCGGCCTGAGACTGGACAAGATCATTCGCGACATCGAGGACAAGTCCGTGGACCGACGCGGGGTCACCCATGAGGACCTTGCCCCTGAGTTCGTAGATGATCGTGCGCTGCTTGTTCATCACGTCGTCGTACTCGAGCGTGCGCTTGCGGACGGCGAAGTGCTGCTGCTCGACGCGGCGCTGCGCCGTCTCGACCGACTTGTTGAGCCAGCGGTGCTCCATGACCTCGCCTTCCTGGAGCCCAAGCTTCTGCATTATGCCGGAGATTCTCTGGGAGCCGAAGAGGCGCATGAGCTGGTCTTCGAGCGAGATGAAGAACTGCGAGGAACCGGGGTCGCCCTGGCGCGAACAGCGGCCCCTGAGCTGGCGGTCGATGCGCCGCGATTCGTGCCGCTCGGAACCGATGACATGGAGTCCGCCGACCTCTGCGACGCCCTCTCCGAGCTTGATGTCGGTGCCGCGGCCCGCCATGTTCGTCGCGATCGTCACGGCGCCGCGCTGGCCAGCGAGCGCGACGATCTCGGCTTCGCGCGCGTGGTTCTTGGCGTTCAGGACCTCGTGCGGGATGTGCGCGAGCTTGAGCATGCGCGAGAGTATCTCAGAAGTGTCCACCGTGACGGTGCCGAGAAGGATCGGCTGGCCCTTCGCATGGCGCTCGGCGACGTCGGCTATGATCGCCTTGTACTTCTCGCGCTGGGTACGGTAGATCTGGTCGTTGCCGTCGATGCGGTTCACCGGCTTGTTCGTCGGTATCGAGACGACGTCGAGCTTGTAGATCGACTTGAATTCGCTCGCCTCGGTCTCGGCGGTGCCGGTCATGCCGGCGAGCTTCTTGTAGAGTCGGAAGTAGTTCTGGATCGTGATCGTCGCGAGAGTCTGCGACTCCTTCTCGATCTCGACGCCCTCTTTCGCCTCGACCGCCTGATGGAGACCGTCGGACCACCTGCGCCCCGGAAGGACGCGGCCCGTGAACTCGTCGACGATGTAGACGTGGTTGTCCTGCACAACGTAGTCGACGTCGCGTTCGTAGAGGCAGTAGGCGCGGAGGAGCTGGTCAACGACGTGCACGCGGTCGGACTTCTCGACGAACGACGACTGCGTGTCGCGGCGGCGCTCGAGGCGCTCCTGCTCGGTGAGCGACGTGTCGCCGTCGATCGCGCTCATCTCGGCCGCGAGGTCGGGGAGGACGAAGAGCTTTGGATCCTCGGGGCATATCTTCTCGCAGCCCTTGTCGGTCAGCGAAACCTCGCGCGTACGCTCGTCGATCGTGAAGTAGAGCTCTTCCTTGAGCTCGCGGGCATGCTCCTTGCGCATCTCGGAGAGCATCTGCAGCTCGACGTCCTCGTGCATCTTGCGGACATCGGCGTCCTCAAGGAGGTGCATGAGCTGCTTGTGCTTCGGCATCGAGTGGTAGACCTGGTAGATCTTGTCCTTCACGAGCTCAATGTCGCCAGACGCAAGCGCCTTCTTCGCCTCCTGAATGAAGTCGTTGCACTGCGCAGTCTGGACGCGCACGATCGAAGAGACGAGCGGGTTCAGGTTCTGGTAGATGTGCGAGGTAGAGAGCGTCGCGGGGCCGGAGATGATGAGAGGCGTCCTCGCCTCGTCGATGAGGATCGAGTCGACCTCGTCGACGATCGCGAAGTTGTGGCCGTTCTGCACGACGTCCTCTGGCCTCTGGGCCATGCCGTTGTCGCGGAGGTAGTCGAAGCCGAACTCGCTGTTCGTGCCGTAGGTGATGTCGCACGCGTACTGGGCGCGCCTCTCCTCGGAATCCATCGAGTTCTGGATGCAGCCGACGGTGAGGCCGAGAAACTTGTAGAGGTGTCCCATCCACGCGGCGTCGCGGCGTGCGAGGTAGTCGTTGACGGTGACGAGCTGGACGTTCTTCCCCGAGAGCGCGTTCAGGTAGAGCGGCAGAGTCGCGACGAGCGTCTTGCCTTCGCCCGTCTGCATCTCTGAGATGTTGCCACGGTGCAGGACTATGCCGCCGATGAGCTGTACGTCGAACGGGACCATGTTCCAGGTAAGGGTGTGCCCGCAGACCTCCGCCGTAGTCCCGCACAGATGGCGGCAGGCGTTCTTCACGAGCGCGAACGCCTCGGGGAGGATATGGTCGAGAGACTCGCCCTTCGCTACACGGTCCTTGAACTCCTGAGTCATGCGCGGATAGTCCTCGTCCGCGAAATTCTTGGCCTGATATTCCTGCTCGATGCGATTAATCTCACGGACGATCGGCCAGAGTTTTTTGAGCTCTCGATCGTTTTTTGTCCCAAACAAAAACTTCAAAATGTTCATACTACGCGATATTATACCAAATTTTTCGGCACAGCGGGGAAAATAAGCGCAATCCGCGCTTATCCCATGCCATGCCTGGACTTTCGCCCGCTACAAGGCCTTCTGTGACTGAAGGAAACAGAGGGCTTTGTCGTGATTTCGCAAAGCCACCGTCAGTCGGTGGTGAGCTTCTCCTCAAGCCATTCGCGGCGCAAACGTGCGATTTCGTAGTCAAAGTTGAGCATCGCCACACCGGCCTTGTCGTAGATTTCGACAACCTCGGCGTCCGTAAGCTCGCGCGAAATGCGGTCTGCAAACGGCTTAAGCTCCTCGACAAGCGGCTTGACCTTCGCGAGATAGAACGCCTGGTCGCCGAGCACGGGGTCGGACCACCGCTCGGCGTCGCCGTTCGAGCGCGGATTGATCGAGTTCCTAAAGACATTGCGCGCCGGAAGGAGCAGCGTACGCTTGATCGCGGCAAGCGCCTTGGCGTCCACGCCCTCGAAGCGCATCTCTGCGAACGACGAGCGGTTGTGGACCGAAATCGACCCGCCGAGGCTCATGCCGCCGTGAGACCAGTTGAGGAACTCGACGTACCAGGCGTTCTTCCCGTCGGGGAGCGAATCAAAAACCGCGGCCCAGGGAATCTCCACGAGCGTCGCCGTGCCGTCGGCGAGATAGAGACTCGAGCAGGCAAGCGTCCCGCGCTTCTCCTGCGTCACGCGGTAGCCCGTCCCGTTGTCGTACTGAGTGAGGAAGTTGTCGGCGACCTCTGCCCCCTCGTTCGCCCCGAACATGATGCAGTGGTAGGGACTGTCGATTCCTGTCGCCACATACGATTCGACGCCCGGGGCGTTCGCGAAGCCGGCCCGGATGTCGTCCATGTTGTCGAGATACTGGCGGAGGAGGAACTTGACGCCACGCTCGTCGCAAAACGCGAAGAGCTCCGACGGACGGAACTTCTCGCCCTTGTCGGTCGTCATCTCGCGGCCCGTGAGCGCGGAGTCCGTCTCGATGAGGAACTTGAGGTTGTCGCCATACTTGTAGACGAGCGGCGTCTTTTCGGCCTTTGCGAAAAAGCCCGACTCGACGATGCCGCGAATGTCGTGCGGCGCACCGCTCCACCACTTGCACGCGAACTTCACCGGCTTGCGCGGCGGCACGATCTTCTCGCGCGCCTGCCAGATCTTCCGCGCCCCTGCCTCATTGCCGCACGTGAGGAAGTCCTGCGCCTGTTCGGCGAGGAGCTTGGCGAGCTCGACCTTGTCGTCGGCCTTGTCCTGGGCCTTCAGCCAGTCTTTGCACGCATCGATTGCACGGCCCGCGTTGTCGCCGACCTTGCAGAAAGCGAGGAATCTCTCTGCCGCCTTGAGTGCGTTTGGATTCACCTTGTTATTCGGATCCTTCGCCTCCTCGACGACAGCGCGCGCATACTTCTCCGACAGGGCGTCGAGGTCGTGGGTCTTGAAGCCGCGCAGATACTGGAACTTGTCGGCGGAGGAGGGCTTGATCTGCGCGTTGGGGAACGAATCGACGAACCCGACAAGCCATGCCGCGAACGCAGGGGACTTGAAGGCCTTGTCGCCCGCACGGTTCCGCCAGTTCCAAGTCGCCGACTGGAAAGCCTGCCGCACGCAGTCGGACTTTTCGTCGGCCGCAAGCTTGCCCTTCACGAGGTCCGGCACCTTCGCCTTGAAATACGCGGCATCCCTTTCGGCGCAGAACTTGAAGTAATCGTTAAGCGCGCGGGAGTAGGCGCCCGACTTCACTTCGTTCTTCGCGAGCTCCGCGAGATACCACGCTTCGTCGCGTTTTTCCTGCTCCGGCTTGGGGTCGAGGCCCATCAACCTGCGGAGGTCGCCTCTGCGCGACTCGGCGTATTTCCTGTCGTCGTCCGAAAGATCCTTGAACGCGAATGGCTTCTCGACCTCGGCGATCGCCCCCTTCTCGTCGCGTGTCGCCTCGAGGCGGTACTGGGCGATCTGGCGGCAGATGTCGATCTTCTCCCTGTTCTTGAACACGGGGTCTTCAAGCGCCTTTTCGAGCTTCTCTCGCGCGGCGTCGATGCTGTCGTGCCAGTAGTTGGCGAAGCCGCCTTTAAAATCCTTATTGGCGATTTCCTCTGCCTCTTTGCGAAGCGTCTTCCACGCCTCGGCGCTCGCCTTGGCCTCTGCGCGCGCCTTTTCCTGCGCGGACTTCTCCTCCGGCGTGAGCGCCAGGGCGAACCCGGCAGCCAGAACAGCAACTGCAATGATAGCGATCTTCTTCATTTCAAGTCTCCCGTCTGTAAGTCGTTTCCTGTTTCTTCACTTCCCGAGTGCGCCGCGCAGCTCGAGAATCTTTGCAATCATCTCGAGACGCACCGCGTCGAGATCCATCGTCTCGCCCTTGAGCATAGCGAGGTACATCCGCGCCTTCTTGCCGAGAATGCGCACGTCCACGTCCTTCGATGCGGCCGCCTCGTCAGCGAGGTCGAGCAGGTACGACGCATAGCGGATGTCGTCGCAGGCCTCTCGGAAGCCCGCGTACTCGATCGTCTCCATAAGCCCCTGCGAATTGCAGTAGCTGACGACCATCGGGCGGTAGAGGATGTTCGCGCGGTCGTTGAAGCTACCGATGGCGAACTCGTAGTTGTGCGCCATCGTAAGGCCGTTGAGCCAGCCGAGGATGCCGTGCTGGCGGCGCGTGTACTGCGGGTTTTCGCTGCCAGTGTGCTGAGAGGCGTAGAAGCCAATTGGATACGCGCCGATCTCGCGCCACGGGCGTGACTTCAGGTAGGCGTTCTCCGGCTCGCCCGCCATTGGGTAGTGCCCGTAGGCGTAGCCGCCCTTGTAGAGAAGTCCCTCGTGCCCGGCGCAGCCGATCGAAATGCCATACTTCTCGTATTCGCGGAAGAGCTCGCGGTGTGCCGTCACGAACGCCGTCCCCTGCTCGTCGCCGTGCCCGCAGCAGATCTTCGCGTCGCCGAGGACCTTCTTGTAGAACGCGCTGCACTTCTTCGCCGCGTCCTGCGCCCAGCGAAGATGCTCGTACTTCATGCGCCCTCCGAAGTTCAGCCCGAACCACGGCACCATGTTGGAGCCCCACACGACGTCGAGCGGGAAGCCGATTTCGCGCAGCAGCGGGACGCACCAGGCGTTGTTCTCGCCGATCCAGACGGCATGGAACATCGAATGGTCGTAGAGAGACTGGAGCCATGCGCGGAAGCACTTCTTCGCCTTCGCCTCGTCGCCATCGAAGTTGCCGACGAGCCGCTCGAGGTTCGGCATCGCGCCCATGCATGAATGCATGTACGCCTTGTCCCTCTGGAGATAGCCCTTTGGAAAGGGAAGCGCAAACGGCAGGACGCGCACGGCAAGCGGTATCTTCGCGAGCTCCTTCCCCTTGCGCGAGACGGTCACGGAACCCTTGTAGACGCCGGGCTTCTGGTTCTTCGGCGGATGGATCGTCAGGAAGAACTGCTTGAAGGAATTCTTCTCGAGCGTGACGGGCAGAAGCCGGTCCGCGTCGGCAAAGCCGTCGGAATACTGCCACTTTTCCTTCTCGGGATTCATCTCCTTTGGCGACGAAATCCAGACGAACTCGTCCTTTCCGCCCTTCCGGACGCGGGCGTAGTTTGCGGGGCCGTCGCCGTCCTTGACGACCTTGATCAGGTTCTCGTCGTGGAGCAGGAGTTCCGGGACAAGCTTGAGCCCGATGTCGTCGAAATAGCTCACCCAGCCGTTGCCGTTCTGGAACCAGAGCTTGACGACGCGAAGGTCGTTAGGCAAGCCGAGATCGACCTTGAGCTCGATGCCGTCGATATCGCTGAAAGAAAAGAGCTCGAACGAACAGGCCTCGAACTCGTCCTGGGCAAGGACGCAGCGGACAGTCCCGCCGAGCGTCCCGTCGTCCGGCCAGGTGTCGTCGAGGCGCATGAGGTCGCTCAACGCCGGAACGGCAAAGAACGCCACGTCGTCCTTTACGCCGAGCTCGCGCAACCGCTTCGCGTTTTCTGCCTTCAGCGTCTTCGCACGCTCTTTCTGCGCGTTCCAGACGGTGTCTTCCACGCCTGCGCTCGTCGCGCCGGACGCTATTGCGCACATGGCGCAAACCAACATGTACCTTGCTTTCATTTGTCCTTTTACTCCTTGTTAAGTTTCTCTTCCGGGCGCAGCCGGACCGACTCGACAAGACGGAACTCGCCGGGTGCGAGGGTCACGAAGTCCTTGTCGCCGAACTGCTGCAGGACGAAGCTGCGCTCGTGCGCGTAGTCGAGGTTCAGCAGACATATCTTCCCCTCGTCGGGGAAATACGAATAGACGATCCAGCGGCAGTCCTCGTCGGGATTCTCGAAGTCCCGGCCTGTGATCCACACGTTCCCCCGCCCAAGCGTCGCCGCATAACGGTAGAGATAGCCGACGAGCCCGACGTCCTCGACCTCCGCACCGCAGCCGACGTCCATGTTCGCGGCCGCAGGATAGGCGTACCAGTTCATAAGCAGTACCTGCCCCTTCCCGTTGCGGCAGCGCAGGATGAACGGCTCGCCATCCTCGTCGTCAACCGCGATCGGCTCGAAGGCCTCCTCCGGCGCCGCGTATTCGAGCTTCCCAAGCGGCAGACACATGTAGCCGAAACGCCGACGCGCCGCGAACCCGAGGCAGTTCGGCGTCACGGACGGGGCTGTAGCCCAATACTTGCGCTTCGTCTCCCCAACGACCTTGAGCCCGCACAGTTCCGTCAGGTCTC
This sequence comes from Kiritimatiellia bacterium, assembly GCA_017406465.1. Classification (GTDB taxonomy): domain Bacteria; phylum Verrucomicrobiota; class Kiritimatiellia; order RFP12; family UBA1067; genus UBA1067. Next base: position 45,465 of record JAFQYM010000045.1, read on the forward strand.
CCCCGTTGATGAGCTTCGCGGCCGACATGTCCGTGTAACTACGCGCATTGTCCGTCGAAAGATGGCATAGCCCGATTACGAGCGTGCCGCCGCCCTTGACGTAGTCGCACAGAACGGCATACTGGCGCGGCGTGCATGTATTCCACCCCGAGAACATGACAACCTTGTAGTTCGAGAGCAGATGCTCCGCCGACGGACCCTCACCCGCGAACGAAACAATGTCGCAAAGACCATACGGCGTCGCGGAGAAATGGATGTTCTTGTTAGGCGCGAGCATCGGCGGAAGCGGCATGACGGCCTTCCGCACCGTCTCCCAGCTCGCCTCAGGCAGGCCATGCATCCAGTTGGGGTTCTTCCGAGCGAGTGCGTACGCAGCGCAGATCGCCGCGCCCGGGATGCAGCGCGAGTCGCCGAGGTCCAGATAGCCCTTCGCAAGCGCCCACGTCGCCTCGGGCTGGCCCTTCGGCGCAGGGTGTGCACGGCAGTACGCGTAGAAGTCCGCGAGCGTGCGGCGGTACTTGACCGCGACCGGGGAGCGCCAGTCTATCGACGGAAACTTCTTCCTCGCCTCGTCCATCACGGGCTCCACCTGCTCCGCGACGACCTCTTTCGTCAACCGCGTGGAGAGCTTGCGAATCGGCTTGGGCATGCGCGACATCGGCGAATCCTCGCACAGCGAGCTCTGGAGCTGGAAGCATCCTGACTCGTTGATAATGACCTTCGCGCCGGTCATGTACTTGAGGTAAAGCGCCGTTTCGAGCGTCTTCGCCTTGTAAGGGTTTTTATGGGGAATCCAGCTGTACCACTCGTGCGCGAGGTGCGACCCCCAGAGCGGCAGGTCGTACTGGCGATAGAGACCGCGCCCGAGCGCCGAAGAAAGAGTGAGGTCGCCGAACGGGAAGTCCTCGGTGCAAGGAACCTCGACCCCCGCGGCGACTTCGTAGTCGAGCGAGAAATTCGCCGATGTCGCCATAACCTTTCCCCAGCCCTCCGCGTGGAGCTTGGCGACATGCTCGCGCACACGTCCCATGTATTCGGCCGCGACGGACTCGAGTGTGCCGCCGCGCTCGCCCAGGTCGTTGAGCGCGAAGTTGTAGCGCTCGCCAAAGTCATAGCCGATCCAGAAAGTCCCGAGTTCGTCCACGAGGGCCCGCGCGAGGCCGTTCGTCGCCGTCGAGTAGATGCAGGTGGAGTAGATGCCCTTCTCCTTCGCGAGGCGGCAGAGGTCGCGCAGCTTCTCGCCGCGCTGCCAGAACTGGAGCGTGTTGCAGAAGCCCTCTTTGGCACACAGCTCTACGGCGCCCGTCGGATCGAGCGTGCCGGGCTCCCAGTAGGTGAAGCAGAACCCGCCGCAGAGCATTCCGCCGATCGGCGAGTAGACGCCCGCGCCAAGGTACAGCCCCGCGTCTTCGGGGACAGGGACCTTCTCACCGGCGCAGCATGGCGATGCCAAGAAAAGAACGAATGCGGCCGACGCCGACAAGCGGACAAGACTCTTTCTGCAATATTTCGATTTCATCTTTTAATTGTATCAAATCTCGGCGAGTTGCACAACCTGCGGTCCTTTCAAGCCGTACCCTGTCTCCAATGTAAGAATGCGCCACACGTTCAAAGCGTTCAAAATTTTTGCATCCATTGCCGGCAACGCACGACGCATGACGCGGCAGATGCGCAGAGGCACAGTACGACAAATGCGATCAGCAAAGGGAGATTTTCATCTCAACCGACTGTATAAGGGGGCGGACGGGCCTGTCCCTCATGGTTAGCTGGGCCATCTCTGGCGACACGCCGAAGAGATACCCGGCCTCGCTTCCCTCGACTTTGAGATATCCGTCCGCGCCAATCGTCAGCACGGCGCTAAGAGGCGCGTCCCATGCAATAGTGTGTCCGCAGCCCGAATGAGTCCTTCGATATTCCTCTGGATAGAGTTCGTGGCTCTTGTGGTAATACTTGTAGTTCGCGGAATTAAGGTCGAGGTAGGGAATTCCGTCAATGAAACGCAAACCGTCGGTATGGTGGTGCCCATTCACGACAAGACGCACCTTCGAGCCCTTTTCGCGATTCAGGCGCGCAAAGAGCGAACGAAGCCTGCTCCAGTCCGGCATTCCATGCTGCTCGCGCTCGCAGCTCTGGTGCATGAACACGACGCATGGATTGGGAGAGCTTGATATTACGTTCTCCGCCCACGCATACTGCTCCTCACCGAGCGTCCAAGAAAGTTCGCGCGGCACATCAAAGTAGTTGGAGCCCTGGAAATGGACGAACGAGTCTCCTTTGCGGAAATAGTTCGTGTCGAGGACCACGAAGCGAAAACCGCCGCGGTCGAAACAGTAGTATCCACGCTCCATGCGATACGCCTCAAGCGTCTTCTCCACCGGACAGCATTCCGTGTCGTGGTTTCCGAGCGTATGGAAAGTCGGCAGCGGCGCGTCGTTGTACAACTTCACGTAGTCGGCGTTGCGCACCGGATCGTGGGTGAAGTCCCCCGCGTGAATCGCGAATTCGCAGCGCGCCGAAACCGCCCTCGCAAGTATTCGCTCAAGCCATTCGCGCGAGTCGTTCGGATAGACTCCCGGCATGTAGTGGATGTCGGCGAACGCGAGAAACCTGACACGGTCCGCGGAAGGCGCGGCGGCCGGAATCGCGGCGGTCGCCGCCACTGCACCGAGGAATCCCCTTCGCGTAGATAACGCCATGTTCACTTTTTCCTCCATTGACGCATTTCGCGGCGCAGACACAGCACCGCTCAGAGTTTGACCTCAAGCCAGACAAAATCGCGGGATTTGAGGTCGACAGGCCCGCGATTGAAGATTTCCACGCCGTTCCAGCCGTCGTGCAGGACGCCGGGCGGAACGACTGCCGCGACGTAGCAGAGGGCATCGCCTTCCTTGGCTTCCGGCAAGTCCTTGAGGCAGACTGAATCGAGGCTGACGGGAGCGCACTTCACGGAATTCACAATAACGTCGACGTCAAGCGACGTCTTAGCGCCAATGACTACCACGGCACGTCGCCCGGAGACGCCCTCGCCGCAATTGACCTTGACGCAGCCGTTGCAGCAGTTGCGCCACACAGCGTTCCAGTACGGCGACGACGGGAACACTCCCTCTCCTATCGGCGCATGGCTCGTGAACACATGGCGGCGCGGCATGCGGGCCAGGGCCTCGCGGTCGCCAAGCGACGCGATGTAGGCGGGATAGCCGTCGTGCCTCTCCTTCGCGTGTCGCGGGAAGTGATTGTAGAGATAGGCCGCATCAGCCCCGTCATGATACCATCCGGACACGAAGCCCCTGTCTATGTCTGCGGAAAAGGCAAGGACGTACCTCTTGTCGTCGCTCGACCGGCAATAGTAGTCGACGTCAGGCGCAAGGACTATAGGCTTAGGGCATATCGCCCTGTAGAGCGCGACATCGCAATCCATTTCGGTCGACGTGTCGCGCGGCGACGGGACGACGACGTCCACAAGCCCTTCACGCACCCACGTCGCGATGTCCATCCCTACGCCGTACGCCTCGCGAACGCGCGCGGGCACGCGCACGGCGATCTTTACCGGATGCCCCCACTTCGCCGCGGCCTCGGACGCCGTCTTACGCGTCTCGCGCATGAAGTGCGTGAGAACATGCGCGTTCGATTCGTCGTGTCCTGGCGCGAACAGCGGAACGCACCGCATCCAGTCGAGCTCTATGCCGTCCGACTCGTAACCAAGCAGATATTCGCGCATAAGCGCGAGATGGGCGTCAAGCACCTCTCTCTTCGCGTAGTCGAACCCGTTGTCGCGCCATTCACCGCGCCACGAATGGCGATACCACGCCCGAAGAAGGTCCTTTCGGTCAAGCCACATGTCGGAATGAAGAGGGATCCACTCGCTGCCGAGATACGTGTAGTGGATGTCATTCATGCGCATCGAATGCCACATCTCCACGCCTCGTGCGCGGCAGCGCGCGTAGCGACGGGCAATGAAGTCCGGCATGAGCTCGCTCACCCTGTGGGCGCGGTTCGCCATCGCAAGGATGCGCCTGCCGTCCTGGTCAGTGACGAACGGCTTGCCGCGAAGAAGCGGACGGCCGTCCTCCCCGACCGATACGTCCTTCCACAGCGGAGTCGCCGTCTTTGAGCCGAAAAGCGCGCGCTGGGCGTTCAGGTTGTAGAACACCGCCGTCGCACCAGCATCGGCGTAGAAGTCCACGTCGGCGTCTATTGCCGCGGCGATTGCGCCGCGGTCCTTTAGCTCGTTGTCGGAAAAGAAGTTCCAGGCGTCTGAATTGACGTAAACGGCGGAGGCGCATGCTAGCGGAGCCGTAAACGCCATCACGACACAGCTGACGGCGAAAACATTCATTGCATTCATTGAATTCAGTATATCAAAGCCAGTCTGCTTGGTCAAGATCGCGGCGTCAGAAGGAAAGGCGCAGGACGACTGGCTCGCAGCAGACGACGCGAACATCGATCTCAACGACGAGCGCCCCCTTCCGCCGGAAGGAGACGCCCTCCCATACGCCTGTCGGAGCAAGCCGCTCGACCGCCTTCGGCGTCCGCGCGAGGCGCAGCGGCAAGACATCGTCTGCGTCGAAGGAAAGCCTCGTCACAGCAAGTATCTCCCGCCCGTCCGGCAGGACGCCGTGGCGGACGAATTCCTGCTCGCCGGACTCGACGGCCATTTCAAGCGGCGAACCGTTCAGCTTGTCGAGAAGTGAGAGAAAGAGCCGCCTACGCTGGGGGCGAAACATCTTGTGGTCCACGAGGTCGAGATGCCAGCCGAGGACGGCGACGCGGCCGCCGAGGCGGTTCGCGAAGAGCGTATGCGATGGTGCTACGACCTCGGGCGAGGCGAAGCAATCGCCTCGGCAGAAGTTCGCGAGAACCTCCACGTCGCCGGAGACAGGCTTCAAGTGAGACATGGAATCGTCCCAGTGACAGCGGTTGACGACGGCGCCGTCGGACGAGACTTCGCCGGAGAAGGCGAAACCATCGCCGCCGGGCGTGGCCTCGACGCCGAGAAGCGACGCAAAGCCGCGCGTCGTAAGCTTGCGCGCGGCGAAAGAATCGACAATGGTCTTCTTTGAAAGGACTGTCTCGACCTGCGCATCGGTCATGACGTCGACATCCTCCCCGCGAAGGGCGAAGATTCCGTCCGTCTCGACGCCCTCGTAGCGCAGCGGGATGCCGTAGACCGCCTCGATTGGCGTGTTCCAGGGTCCGGGATGGAGTCCGCGCAGCGTATGGAGGGGATGTCCGCCGTATCCTTCGGGCGGGCGGGCGACATAACCGGAAATCCCCTGCCACCGAATGCTGGGCGCAAGGGCGTGAAGTGTTTCGTAGAAGCCCCTGAAGTCGCGTAACCGCGCCTCGTAGCGGCTTTGCGAGCCGGTGTGGACCGGCTGCTGGAACTCGCTCGTCCAGAGCTTGCACCCCGACAGCCCGGACAGCATGGCCAACGCGATGTGCGAATGGAACATCGCAGCAGACTCGCTCATGTAGTTCTGCGGAAAGGTGTCAGTTTCGTCCCAGGCCTCAGCCACGCCGTCGCACTGGTAGAGGACGCGCGACGCAATGGCGAAGTCGTGGACGAGATGCGACGGACGCTGGTCCCCGTAGGCCGCGTTGTTCACGCGCATGAACGGCTTTGTCCGCGTACCGGCGAGCGCATGCGCGATGTCGGCGTTCTCCCAGTAGCCGCCCCAACAGGCGCAGATGCCGCATCGCATCGACGGATCGACCGCGTCGACTGCCTCGCGGATCGTCTTTGCAAAGTCCACGATCGTCCGGCGAAGAGTCCTGGACGCGGCGACGGAGACGGCGCCAGTCGGCGCCTCTTCGCGAAGAGCCCGCTCTATCTCCGCCGCGGAACGTCCGAGGTCTCGGCTCATCTCGGCAAGGTGTAGGGGGCAGAAGCACTCGCCGACGCGAATGCCGACGTCGTCGTCAATGAGAAGAAGCGACGGACGCTCCGCGGCGATTGAAGAGATGCATTCGCGCACGTAGCCGCGGAAGCCCGGGTCGAGGACACAGAAACGCGGGCTCTCCTTTCCGTCGAAAAGGACGACATGCTGCCATTTTTCCTGCGTCAGCGGGACTTTCCCGTTCCAGCCGTGGCCGAGCGTGCTCTGGACAAGAACGCCGAGTTCGACGCCCGATCCCGCGACGCCATCGCGAACCTTGCGGAAACGTTCGCACAGGACGGGGACGAGGTCGCGCGCAGGCGTCGTCTGCGGATGAAAGCTCAGGCTCAGGAGAAAGCGGTCTAGCCCGACCTCGCGATGCTGCCGGAGGATTTCGGACACTGCGAAGTCCTCGCGACCGGGGAACACCGGCACAATGTTGTAGAACAAGGGGCGATCCTCGCGAGCAACAGACGCAAACGGGAAGCCGGCGGCAAGCGCAAGCCCGAGGAGCGTTCCCGCTGTCAAGACCTTCAAGACGCGGCCTCCTTGGACCGCATCGACAGCTGGCGCATCTCGCGACGAACGTAAAGCACAGCGACGAGGAGAAGCGATGCCGCCAGCCATTCGACGACCGGCCCGGCCCACGCGCCAAGCAGATGTGCGGCACCGGGCGCGAAGATGTCTCCGAACGCTCGGAACGGCTTGCCGAAGACGCCGTGGCACATGTATGCGAGAAGCGACGTCTGCCCGAAGAGGGTGAATATCCAAAGGCACTTCCCGAGCATGGCGGACCCTGCCCCGAGAATGTCTACGAGCCAGTAAAGCAAGGCAAGGGAGAGACAGCACCAGCCCATCGCCTGAGCCGTGAAGGAGACAGTGAAGATGTGCTTGATCGGCGGCACGACCGGCACAAGCGCCCAGCCGACCGCGAGGAGGGCAAGCCCAAGCGCACCAAGCGCAAGCGCCCGGCGCACAGGCGCCGCGGAAGACCGCAGAATCATCGTCGCCTCCATGCCGCAGAGCCCCATCGCGGCGAACATCGGGATCGTCGCCCACCACGTGTAGCCGCCATCGGCCAGCTTCAGTGCATTGGAACCCTCTGGGGTAAGGATCGGGACGATCCACCTCTCGAAGCGGATCGCGACGTTCATGTCCTTAGAGTAGTCGCCGCAGAAATGCAGTAGAAGCGCATAACCGACGGCAAGAACGACTGGGATAGCCGCGCGAATCTTGCGAGACGGCACGAGGAACGCGACGGCACAGGCGACATACGCGCAGGCAATCGTCTGCAGCGTGTTGTTGAACGGGCTCATCTTCATGACGTCAAGCGTGAGGAGACGCCCCTGGGCCATCATGCCGAGAACCCAAAGAAGCGCGAAGCGCGAGAGGACGTGCCGCCAGTAGCGCCAGCCGGCCCTGCCGTCGTCAAGGCGCTTTCCCATCGCGAAGGGAACGGCGGCGCCGCTCATGAAGATGAAGAGCGGCATTATGATGTCCCAGAGGGTAAAACCGCCCCAGCCGTGGCTGAACTGGCGCATGAGCGCGTCCGGCAGGTCGAACGCCCTGTCAAGCGCGTAGAAGAGCGGACCTGCCACGGCAAGAAGGAACATGTCCAGTCCGCGAAGGACATCCAGCGATGCGAGCCGCCTACCCATGGTGTTTATCTCCCGTTCTTCCTTATGCGCGTGACGACCCAATGCGGCAGCTTGTCGCGAACAGGCGTCACGCCCTTCTCGGTGAATTTGTTGGCCTTGAAAACGAATTCAAGCTGCTTTCTCTTCGTGTCGCCCTGCACGGCCTTGACGACGCAGACCGCCGATTTCACGCCGGCGCCGAACTTGCATTCGGCGAAGGTCATCGTCCCCTTGACGTCTTCCGCCTTCGGCTTCAGGTCAAATATGTCGACGAACGCCGCGGCATCGCCGACGTCGCCGGCAATCTCGCAGCCGGCAAACGTCACGTCGCGGATTCCGCATGCCGAAAAGCCCACCGCTGGCATGCCAGACATCTCGAAGCGGCATTGCAGAAATTCGACCGAGGCCGGCGAATCCCCTTCCAGGCCGCGCGTCGCCCCGCCCTTGAACACGCAGTTGCTGAAGACGACCGTCGAGCCGCTGAGACCGTCGACGCGGCAGTTTTCGAACGTGCATTCCGTGAAAAGCTGTAGACCCTTGTCGCCGACCTTGCGGAGGGCGACGTCGCGAAAAGAGCACTTGAGGAAGAGGTTCGAGGCGGAAGGCGCCTCCATCGCGCCCCCGGCCATCTCGACGCCATACCACCGCCCGAACCCCGGCTTAGACACAGTGCAGTTCGAGAACTTCGAGGCCGTGACGATGGCGGGCGACACGACTTCGGCATTGGAGAAGCTGCATTCCCTGATGCGCGAGGACGGGCCGAACGCGAACGATGTCTTTCCGTGCCCGTCGAGATCGAGGCCTGCAAGCGCGAAATCCCATCCGCTCCAGCTCTTTCCGCCGCGCAGCGAAACCGAGCCGGTGTAGACGTTGCGCTCGAAGCGGCCGTATCCAGAGCGGTTGCGCGTTTCGCACATCATGGTAGCCGTGTCCATCTCGTTGTCGCGCACGCAGGGCGAGTTCGTGCGCGGCCAGAGGTATATGCCGCACTTGTTGCGCTCGAAGACGAAGTTATGCCCCGCGCAAGTAAGAAGGCGGCTGTTGAACGGGTTGTCCTTGCACCGGTTGCCGCGGAATGTCACGTCCTGCATCATGTCCCAGCCGTCCTCCGCGTCGAACGCGCATTTCGCGGCGGCTTCGCCGCTGTGCGTGAAGAAGTTGTTTTCGAAGAGCATGTTCTTCATCGCGCTCGCGGCGTAGCCGACGCAGCGGCAGCGGTCGAACGTGCAGTTTTTGACGGCGCAGTTCTGGGGGATGAAGAAGCATGTCAGCGAGAGATCGTCCTTCCCGGCGGCCTTCGCCGACACGTTGACCTGCGAGAAGCGGAGGAACATCGCGTCCTTCGGCCGCGGCACGACGCGATACTGCCACAGCGTCTCGCCGCAGAGGAAGTTCTTGTCCTTGTCGTACCAGCACGCCGCGAGCTGCCACTGGCGCGAGCGGATGCCCTGGTAGCCGAGGTAGGCCGAGACCTGCAGCCGGTCGGCCTCGGGCGGGAGCTTGATGAAATCCGTCGTGAATCGCCCTTCCTCCGCCGCATCGACAGTCCCGTCCTTTATGTTCAGTCCGCCAGGCAGGTAGCGTCCCGCGCCTTTCAGGAAGGTCACCTGCTTGTCGTTGAACTTGCCCATGCCGTTCCCGCCGCCATAGCCCGTGATGTCCCTGACCGTCACGTTCTCGACGGAGCAGTAGAGCGCCTTGCCGCTGATGCCGAAACCCGTCGGCCATTCGGAATTCGACGGCGAGTTCTTGTAGTCGTGCTCGTAGTAGTCGCCCTCAAGCGTGCCGTTCACGAGATGGGCGTCGTAGACGTTCGAGAGAGAGACCATGAGCGCCCCCGCCCCGGTAAAGGCGTTCTCCTTCAGCGTCGCGCCGTTGAGGTCGAGCGTCATGCGGTTGGGGATCTTGACCTTGCGGAACGCGCTGATGCGATAAGTCCCGGGAAGAAGGACGACTTTGCGGAATCCCGCCTCCGCCTTGTCGTCAAGAAGCTTCTGGAGGCCCTCGGCCGTCGCGATCGCCGCCTGCTCGACGGCGTTCGTGTCGTAGCCCTCGTCGTAGACGATCTTTGAAAGGCGCCACGCGCCGGCCGGTATTTTCCCGCCTGGCGCGGGGATGAACACCGTGTAACCAGGACTGCCGTCGCGCGGCGTCGCCTGCGGCTCGTAGTCCTCGAGCGATGGCGCGTCCACGAGGACACGCCGACCAAGGTCGCCGTCGTTCCGGATGCCGTAGGTCTCGAGGTCGTCGGCAGCCATGGCATAGGTCTCGCTCGGTGGGATCTCCAGCGCCTCTGGCGTCATCACGCGGAACTTGTGCCAGACGCGGTGCGATTCAAGGCCCTTGGCGTCGACAGCCCACACGCAGAACTCGTATTCGCCCTCGGGAAAGGGGTCGAACTCGAACGCGCCGTCGCCGGACGGCACGTTCTCCAACGTCTCCTCGCGCACCTTTCCGTCGGCGCCGAGGCACTTGAACTTGACGGTGAATCGGAACGACTCGTCTCCAAAGCGGATTTTCGAGTTGTCGTAGTCGGTGACGAAGAACGGAATGGTCACCTTCTCGCCCGTCTTGACTGTCGGCGTTATGTAGTAGGTGGAGATGTACGGATACTTGAGGTGGTCTGGCGCGACGTACCACCAGCCCTGCTGGTCGTCCGTCAGCTTCCTGACGTTCGTCGGATCGGTGAATTCGCCGGGAACCACCGCATCAGCAAGAACAGCCGACGACAAGGCGACGGCAGCGCCTGCGAAAAGGACAGTCTTGATAGCCATTAGTATATTCCTCCGTTTATTGAAACGACCTGACGCGTCAAATACGCCGCGCCGTCAGAAAGAAGGTAGGAAACGAGCGACGCCACCTCCTCGGGTTTCCCGAAGCGCTGCATTGGAATCGACTTTCTTGCGGTTTCGGCGGCTTCGCCGTCCATCGCGGCCGACATCCCGGCGTCGATGAACCCTGGGGCGATCGCGTTCACGGTTATGCCGCGCGCGGCGACCTCCACGGCAAGCGACTTGACGGCGCCAACAAGCCCCGCCTTGGCCGCCGCATAGTTTACCTGGCCGCGGTTTCCTGCGACGCCGGACGCAGACGAGATGGCGACGATCCTGCCGCGGATCCTGCCAAGGACCATCGGCAAGAGGCACGGCTTCACGACATTGTAGAAGCCGTCAAGGTCCGTACGGACAACCTCGTCCCAAGTTTCGCCATCCATCTCGGCAAAGCCGCAGTCTCGGCACACGCCGGCATTGAGCACAACGGCGTAGTACGGCCCGTTTGCCGCTATGTCGGCGTCTATGGCCTTCTTCGCCGCGTCGCGGTCGGCAACATCGAAGACAAGATCGGTTCCACCAGACTTCACGGAATGCGTCACGACCGCATAGCCCTCGGCGCGAAGGACGTCGGCGACGACCTTCCCGACGCCGCGGGAACTACCAGTGACAAGCACTCGCTTCATAGCACCTTCCCTTCGTAATCGCCTGCGATCCTGACAATCCCCGCCGAGGCGGAATATCCCGCGCCAAAACCGGCGACTAGAACGCGCAAACCTGGAATGCGCGCGGCGTTGTGCGCGAGTGCAAGCGGAACGGAGCACGAGCCCGGGTTCTTCAACGCCTCGGGGATCGTCAAAAGCCTATCCTTCAATTCAAGCGCGTCGGCGAGCTGTCGCACCATGTAGGGATTCGCCTGGTGCGGCGCGAAGAAGTCGGGCGCGGATGTCGACAAGAGGAAATCCTTGAGGAACTTCGACACTTCCGTGGCGACGAAGGAAAAGACCTTGAAGCCGTCCATCTTTATGGGGCCCTGCGACCCGCAGACAAGCGCCTCGTCCTGGCGCGTGAGAAAGTCGAAACTGCTTGCGCCATCGGGATTCGCGGAGACGACTGTCGCGGTGCAGGCGTCGGAGAAAATCTTCCCCGTGGCGTGGTCGCTTTCGTCTACAAGCGGAGACTGCACGTCGCCGTCGATGACGAGCGCCTTGCCGCCAAGGTCGGCCGAGAGGCGCCCCGCGAGATAGAGGGCATACGGATAGGCGCTGCACGCCATCTGGAGGTCGAAGGCGGCAACCGACGGAGGAAGTCCAAGTGATGCGGCGACGCGCACGGCGAGCGAGGGGAACCTCTCGGGATTCGAGAAAGTCGCCGCTACGACTGCGACGATCCCGTTAGCGCCGACTGCGCGCGCCGACCTTGTCGCGAGGTCCACGAGCGATTCGCCGGAGCCGATAGCCGCGGCTACGCGCTCTACTACGACTTCGGGAACGGAAATCATATCAGTATGTCTTCGAGGTTCGGTATTTTCGCGGCAAGCCAGGAATGGCAGATGTCGTAAATCTCGTGCGCGGTTTCTCCCGGTGGAACGTTTTCGGGAACGCGCGCATACTCGTCGAGATCCTCGCGCGTAAGCCGTGCAAGTATCTTTGAAATGAGCGGGATGTAGGTCGGCGACATAGAGAGCGTGTCCACACCCATCGCCGCCCAAAGGACGCCTACTATCGGATCGGCGGCGGACTCGCCGCAGACGCCTACGCTTATCCCCGCCCGCTTCGCCGCATCAACCGTCATGCGCATAAGCTTGAGCACGGCGGGATTCGTCGGCTGGTAGAGGTGGGCGACCGACTCGTTGCCGCGGTCGGCAGCCATCGTGTACTGCACGAGGTCGTTTGTGCCGATCGAGAAGAAGTCGACGTGGCGTGCGAGCTCGTCGGCATTGAGCGCAGCCGACGGCACCTCGATCATCGCGCCTACGCGAATGGAGCGGTCGTAGGGAACGCCTTCGTCGTCGAGCTTCGCCTTGACGTCGTTGAGCACCATCGAGGACGCAACGAGTTCGTCTACGCAGCTGATCATCGGGTAAAGTATCGAGACTTGCCCGTAGGCGGACGCCCGCAGGATTGCCCTGAGCTGCGTACGAAAGACGTCGCGATGCGAAAGGAGATAGCGTATCGATCGGTTGCCGAGAAAGGGATTTGCCTCCTTCGAGGATATTCCCCTGACGAGCTTGTCGCCGCCGATGTCGAGAGTACGAATCGTTATCGCGCCCCCGTTGGGAAGAGTAGCGGCAAACTTCGCCGCATCGCGGTAGGCGGCAAACTGCTCCTCCTCGGTCGGCTCCATCTCGCGGTTGAGCCAGAGGTATTCGCTGCGGTAGAGACCGATGCCGCGAGCGCCCTGCTCGCGAATCCCGGCAAGCGGAACGCCGGGATGGATGTTCGCGTATATGGGAACGTCGCCGCCAGACTTGAGAGTCCCTGCCGGCGCACCGCGTGTCGCATCCTCGGTGAGCTCGAGCTGGCGTTCGACGAGATCGTTGAACTGGCGTATCGTGGACTCGTCGGGGTTGAGCGTCACTGCGCCGTTCGTGCCGTCAAGAAGGACGACTTCTCCCGGCTTCACGCGCGCGGTGATGTCCACGAGCCCCGTGACGGCCGGGATGGCGAGGGCTCTTGCAAGAAGCGCTACATGGCTCGTCGTGGAGCCACCGTTTGTGGCGAAGCCGAGGACAAGCTCGCGTGGAAGCTGAACAGTCTCGGAAGGCGTAAGGTCGTCGGCGACGACAATGGACGGCGTCCTTATCTCGATATGGGCGCCGGACGAAAAGCCGGTGAGCGCCTTGAGGACCCTTCGCTCAATGTCGTCGAGATCGCGCACGCGTTCGCGGAAATACGGGTCGTTCATGCGCTCGAACTGCTGGCGCGCGCCGTTGGCGGTCTTCCTGACCGCGGCCTCGGCGTTCAGCCGGTCGCGGACCACGTACCCTTTAGTCTCCTCCTTGAGCGCCTCGTCCTCGAGAATCATCAGATGGCACTCGAACACGCGCACGTCGCTGCGGCCAGTGCGCTGGCGGAGAACGGAGATCAGCGTCTCGAGGTCGCGTTTCGTCTCGACGACGGCGCGCTTAAGGCGCATCAGCTCGTCGTCCACGCGGTCCCTCTCGACGAGATACTCCGGGACGGGCACCTGCCCGTCGCCTCGGTACACGAAGACTGGACCGGACGCGAAGCCTCGCGCGGTAGCCAGTCCCGCAATCGTCGTCATTGGAGCCTTACTGCTCATCAGGAATGTCGAACTTGCGTCCGACGAGCGCCTCAAGCTCGTCAAGGACCTCGGCGGCCTGCGGGCCGGAGGCCGTGACCTTCAGTACGGTTCCGCACGTCGCCTCGAGCGTCATGAGGGCCATGATCGACTTGCCGGAGACGACGTTGCCGTCCTTCTCGACTTCGACGCTGGCGTCGTATCGGCTCGCGACCTTGGCGAAAAGCCCGGCCGGCCTGACGTGCATCCCGTACCTGTTGAGCAGGGTCAGCTCCCTTGTCATCTTCCCTTCTGCCATTTGCGTTCCCCTTTTTTTACCGCTTGGATAGAGCGCCGTCCGCCCGCCGACGGAGTCGCTCGGAAAGTTCACCTACCGGGTCCTGCCCGGCGATTATAAGCTTCTGCTGCTGGGCGGCCGTCTCGACCAGGTTCACGAGGTCCCGGCCCTCGCTCACCGGCATGATCAAGTGCGGCACGTCCACGCCGAGTATGTTCGTGTACATGCGGCGCTGGCCCACCCTGTCGATCTCGCCCTCGATGTCCTTGAGCCGCTTGAAAGTCACGACGAGCTGAAGCTGCTTCTCGCCGCGGACGGCGTTTATGCCGAAGACACTTGCAACGTGTATTATGCCGATGCCGCGGATCTCCATGAAGCCGGCGGTGGACTCGAACGACGACCCGTAGAGGATGTCGTTTGCGACGTCCTTCCGTATGCACGTGAGATCGTCCGCGACGAGCGCATGGCCGCGCTTGATGAGGCCAAGCGCCGTCTCGCTCTTGCCCATCCCTGGATCGCCTTCGAAGAACACGCCGAGACCGCACACCTCGACCATCGTCCCGTAGAGCGAGGTCTTCGGCGCGCACAGCCGTTCCATGACAAAAGCGCTGTGGTGCATCAGCTCACGGGTCTTCAGCGCCGACGACATCACGATGGCGCCCGCCTCCTCGGCGAGGCGCATGACGTCGCGGCGTGGCTTGTGCCCGTTCGTGTAGATAATGCAGAACGCCTTGTGATCGAAGAGGGCGCGTATGCGCGCAAGGCGATCTTCATCGGAAAGCGAGCGCAGATACGCTATCTCGGCATTGCCGAAAAGCTGCATCCGCCGCCACGCGAAGTGCTCGAAGAAGCCCGTAAGGGCAAGCCCCGGCCTGTTGACCATGGGCCTTTCGACTTCGCGCGAAAGCCTGTCGCCGCCCACGACAACCGAAAGGCGAAGCCGATCCGCGCCGACTTTCAGGAAGTCGGCGAAGGTGATCTTCGCAGAACGGGAGAGCGTGGATGACGGCAGGCGCTTCATCATCTTTCCGATCAGTTCTTGGCCGACGCCGCACGCTGCTTGCGGACGGCGCCCTTGCGCGCCTTCACGCGCATCCTCAGGAGCTGGCGCTCGGCGCGCGCCGCGGCGGCGTCGATGACGCCCTTCCCGCTCTCGGAAAACTCCTTCGCGCCGACAGCGACCTCACCGAGGCGGTTCGCGACGACTTCGGCCATGTACATGTGCTTCTTGACATCGACGTCGATGACGATGGCGACCTTCGTCACCTTAGGAAATTTCTCCTTCAGCTTGGCCATGCGGGTCTCCGCATATTCCTTCAGCGACTCAATCTTCACGTCGCTGTGCCTCATCGTAACTTCTATGCTCATGTTCTGTCTCCTTTCCTTTGGTTTCTGTATCTAACTAAAAAATTGTTTGATTTCCAACTCTTCAACTTTTCAACCATTCAACCATTCAACTTTTCAACTATTCAACTATTCAACTATTCAACTTTTCAACTATTCAACTATTCAACTATTCAACTCTCTTACTACATCCTGAACCCATCGCCAAGATACCTCGCCTTGACCTCTGGGTCGTTCACAAGTTCCGCGGTGCGACCCTCCTTGAGAAGCCGGCCGTTGTAGACCATGTATGCGCGGTCGACTACCGACAGGGTCTCGCGCACATTGTGGTCGGTTATTATGATTCCGAGGCCCTGCTTGGCAAGCCGCCTCACGATGTCCTGTATCTCGTTCACGCTCAGGGGGTCGACGCCTGCGAACGGCTCGTCGAGCATCAGGATCGCCGGGTTCCTGACGAGGGCGCGGGCTATCTCCAGCTTGCGCCGCTCGCCGCCGGAAAGCGTGTAGGCGGGCTGTTTCGCCACCTTCATGAGGTCAAACGGGGACAACAGCTCCTCGGCCCTCGCCTTGCGCTCCTTCCGCGACATGGGCAATGTCTCGAGAATCGCCATCACGTTTTCCCACACCGTGAGCTTGCGGAAGATCGACGCCTCCTGTGCGAGATAGCCAAGCCCCTTCCTCGCGCGCATGAACACCGGAAGCCGCGTTATGTCCTCGCCGCGGAAAACTACGCTCCCCGCATCCGGCTTGACGAGCCCGACGACCATGTAGAACGTCGTCGTCTTGCCGGCGCCGTTAGGTCCGAGAAGCCCCACGATCTCGCCGCACGAGCAGCAGACGTCCATGCCGTTCACCACGGTGCGGTCGCCGTATGCCTTGACGAGACCGGATGCGCGCAGGTCCGGCTCGACGGCCGTCTTGGCCACAGCTTCCTCCGCCATCTCGTTCATGGCCTTTGTCACTAGGTCTTCCATCATTTCACCGCCTGTCCAATGAAGTCGTCCATCCCGCCCGAGACACCGTCGACGGTCAGCGTCGAACCCTCGACCTCGACCTGCTCGGAATCGAGCCAAAACGAAATCTTCCTGCCCTCGACGTCGCTGTGCCGACGACCGTCGTCCGCGAGCTTCGCCGGCTTCCCCGGCTCTCCGTACATCGTCACGCGGCCGAGGGACTTGACGTAGGCCGCGCGAGGGCAGCTGCCGGAACGTGTTCCGTTCGTCACCACGACGGAGCCGTCGGCCACGATGCGCTTCAGGGAATTCGTGCCGTCGAGAAAGGCGTAGAGCATGTCCGCCCCGAGCGAATACTCGGAATCCGCAACGCGCACTGCGCCATCGAACAGCACGACTCCGTCCTTGCGGTCGAAGTCTGTGCGCCTCGCCGCTATCTCTGCGTCGCGCTTTGCGTTCTTGCCGCCGCCGCCAACTATCGCCTTCGTGTCGAACTTTTGGTCCTTGACCCTAATCTTGGTATTTGCGTATATTGTAACGAATTCTTCCTCGAAAGAAAAGTAGATTCCGTCGCCTTCCACTTCGTTGCCGAGGTAGAACGCCTTGGCGTGGCCCTCAACCCACCCCGACTTCGTTGTCCTGTCTATGACGCAGTTGTCCGCCTCGACACGCGCC
The DNA here is from genome assembly GCA_017406465.1 of Kiritimatiellia bacterium. Lineage (GTDB taxonomy): Bacteria > Verrucomicrobiota > Kiritimatiellia > RFP12 > UBA1067 > UBA1067. Next base: position 62,262 of record JAFQYM010000045.1, read on the forward strand.
TCAACGACGCCATTCGTCGAGAACTGCGTTACGACGACCTCGGTGCCCCATATCATTCCCACTTCGAGAAACACCTGCGCCTTCTTCGCCGTCACAGACGCCTTCACCGATCCGTCGGGATGCCGCTCGATGGGAATCGTAACGTCCGTCGCCGGCTCGTCGATGCGCGCGACGCACGAGGTGTAGGCGGCCTGCAGGCGCTCAGCCTCGCGCGACAGCACCTCGCGCTTCGCGAGCCAGTCATCCGACTTGAACGCGAACGCGGCGGCAGGCGCCATCACGAGTGCTATCAGGACCTTTCTCAAGCCGATGGACTCCAATCTGCGCTCACGCGCCTTTTACGACCTTGTGGATGGCGAGGAGCGTCTTCCACAGCTTCTCGACCTCGGAGAACTTGATTGCGTTCGCGGCGTCGGACTTCGCGACCTTCGGGTTCACGTGCGTCTCCATGAAGACGCCGTCGACGCCCGTCGCGACCGCGGCGCGAGCGAGCGCAGGCGCGTACTTGCCGTCGCCGCCAGAGCCGGTGCCAAGGCCGCCCGGCCTCTGCACCGAGTGCGTCGCATCCATCACGACGGGATAGCCGAGTTCGCGCATCACGAGAAGCGAACGCATGTCGGCGACGAGATTGTGGTAGCCGAAGCTGGCGCCGCGCTCGCACAGGACGATGCGCCTGTTGCCGGTCGACTCGATCTTGCGAATCACCTGCGACATGTCCTCGGGGGCCATGAACTGGCCCTTCTTGACGTTGACAACCGCGCCTGTCTCGCCGGCCGCGACGACGAGGTCTGTCTGCCGCGCGAGGAACGCGGGGATCTGCAGCACGTCGCAGACCTCCGCGACGACCTTGCACTGCCACGGCTCGTGGACGTCTGTGAGAACGGGAACGTCGAACTTCGCGCGGATCTCGGAGAGGATCTCGAGCCCCTTCTCGATGCCGGGGCCGCGGTAGGAATCGACGCTCGTGCGGTTCGCCTTGTCGAAGCTCGCCTTGAAGATGTAGCCGACCTTGAGCTTCCGCGCAAGGGACGAAAGCCGCCTCGCGAGGTCAAGCGCCATTTCGCGCGATTCTATGACGCACGGCCCCGCTATGAAAACGAGTCCTCCGTCGCCGAACGCAACACCCTTGTCGACAGGAATTTTCTTCATGTTGATATTATACCATAATCGACGGGACTATTCGAGCGGAGCGCAGTTAACGCCGTGGCGGACGAGCCAGCTCCTCTGCGCTGCGGCGCGCTTCTTGAAGTCCGCGAAGCCGGGCTTCGCCTCTCCGAGCCAGAACACCTCGGAAAGCGCGAGCATGCGCGGCCACGCCTTCCATTCAAGGTCGTATTCGTTCCAGGTATACTCGGTCCAGTTGTTGCCCTGGCCACCGAGGATATGCGCCTTGGCATTGTCGGGAACGCCCGCGCACGGATCGAACGAGTAGCACCGCTCAAGCGTCACCTTGCCGCCGATGTAGAAGAACGGATCTTCCTTGAGCCCCTGTCCGTAGTCAAGGTAGCAATAGCTGCACGGCGTCATCACTACGTCGTGCCCGCGCGTCGCAGCCGCCGCGCCCGAGACGAGCTCGTGTCCCGCGCCGCTGCGGCTCTCGCGCCAACTCATGCCCATCGCGCTCTTCGGAATGTCGCCGAGAAGATACTCGTCCCAGCCAAGCGTTCGCTTGCCCCTGTCGGCGAGGAACTTCACGAAATGACGCGTGATCCACGGCTGGAGCCCGTGGTGGTCGCCAAGGCCTTCCTTCTTGATCCTCTCCTGGCACTTGGGGCACGACTGCCAGCGGACCTGCGGGCACTCGTCGCCGCCGATATGCACGACATCGCCGGGAAACACCTTGCACACCCAGTCGACGACGTTCTCCATGAACTTTATCGCCTCGTCGTTGCCAAGGCAGAGGACGTCCTTCTCGATGCCCCACACTAGGCGCGGCTCGCGGGCGGCGAGATTCTCGGGACGGCAGGCGAACTGCGGATATGCCGCGAGCGCAGCGTAGACATGGCCGGGAAGTTCGATCTCGGGAACGACCTGAATGTGCCTCTCTGCGGCGTAGGCGACGATTTCCCTTAGGTCCGCCTCGGTGTAGTAGTACGGCCCGTACTTTACGCCATTGAGCTTGGCGGCGTCCTCCTTCGTGCCGGTGTAGGCCTTCTCGCCGTGCCTCGGACTCGCCGAACGCACCGCGCCGTACTTCACGAGGTCGGGATAGCCGGGAACATCCACGCGCCAACCCTGGTCCTCCGTGAGATGCCAGTGGAAGCGGTTGAGCTTGTAGCGCGCCATAAGGTCGAGAATCGACTTGACGGTCTCCTTGCCGAAGAAGTGGCGGCACTCGTCGAGGTGGAAGCCGCGCCAGCTGTAGCGCGGCGAGTCCTCGATCTCGACACACGGAACCTTCGCGCCATCCTTGCCGTCCTTCACGGCAAGTTGCTTCAGCGTCTCAAGCGCGTAAAAGCGACCGGCATCGTCGGACGAGACGACCTTTATTCCGTCCTTCGCGACGGAAAGCCGATAGCCCTCCTTCGGAATCGCGGCGTCAGACTCGAACTTCGCCTGAGCGGCGGCATAGCCCTTGCACACGAATTCCCCCTCGCCCAAGGCCATCTTACGCGGCGCGGGTATGATCTGTGGAACATCGGCCGCAAAAGCGGCAGCGCAAGACAAGACGGCTGTCGTCATGGCGACTGTCGCAAGGCGGGAGCAATGCACTATCTTCATGGCTTTTCTCCTGTGTGGTTTATGTTATGAATTTGGAAACGTCCCATCTGCTACTTCCTTGACATACGCGGCAAATGCGCCGCGCACGGCCGGAGCGAGGTCGGCATATTTCTTGACGAACGACGGCACCTTCTCGTTGAGCCCGAGAAGGTCGTGCATGACGAGCCACTGCGCGTCGCACACCGGCCCCGCGCCGATGCCAATCGTCACGATCTTGAGGGCGGCCGTTATTTCGGCTGCGAGGTCGGAGGGAATGCACTCGAGCGTGACTGCGAACGCACCCGCCTCCTCGACGGCCTTTGCGTCTGCAAGCACTTTCTCGGCTGCCTCGCGCGTCTTGCCCTGCTTCTTGAAGCCACCGTATTCGTTTACGCTCTGGGGCGTCATGCCGACATGCGCGAGGACTGGTATCCCGGCCGTCGTTAGGCGGCGGATGAGCGAGCACACCGACGCCCCGCCCTCGAGCTTCACCGCTTCCGCGCCCGCCTTGATGATCGCAACGGCGTTCTTCACCGCCTCGTCGTCCCCGCACTGGTAGGACCCGAACGGCATGTCGCCGACGACCATTGCGTCCTTGGCGCCGCGCGCGACAGCCGCGACAGCTGCAAGCGTGTCGGACATGTTCACAGGAAGCGTCGTCTCGTAGCCGAGGCAGTTCATCCCCAGCGAATCGCCTACGAGGATGATCGGTACCCCCGCCTCGTCAGCAAGCCGCGCGAAGCACGTGTCGTACGCCGTGCAGCAGCCGAGCTTCGTCTTTCCCTTCGCGGCCCTCACGGCCGCAACGTTCCACTTTTTCATTTTGATTTTTCCCCCTTGTCCTTCGCCGCGTCATCATCCGGCTCGACGTGTATCTTGACCATGCGCGTCTGCGCGAGATGGCGGACGGCGAAAATGAGATCCTTCTTGCCCTTGACCTTCGCGGCAAAGTCCTTCGCTCCCGTCACCTTCTCGCCGTTCACCTCGGTGACGAGCTCGTATTCATCAAGCCCCGCGACATCGGCGGGCGAGCCGGGCTTCACCTTCGCAATCACTATGCCAGAGGCCTTGTCGTCGAACTTGAAGAATCGGCGCACCTCGAACGTCATGTCGCGGACAGAGAGGCCAAGTGTGCGGTTGCGGGCCTTGGGAGCGTTCTTGTAGTGGACGGGCGCAGGCTCGAGGACGACCGGAGTTTCGTGGCGCTTTCCGTCGCGGGCATACACGATAGTCACCTTCGCACCGGCACCGAACTCAGTCATTAGCGTGTTGATGGAGTTTTCCACTTCCGGCCACGGAGCGGACGAATACGAATAGTCGTAGTCCGCCTCGAGCGAACGCTCGCTTTCGCTTCCACGCCTGACCGCAAGCAAGACGTCACCGACCTTTAGCCCCGCCTTCGCCGCGGGCGAATCGGGATACACTTCGGTAACGTAGGGGGGCCTCGAATACTCCTTTGCGAAGCTCTGCGCCTTCTTCTCGCGCGCAAGGGCGTCGGTGAGGCGCACCGCCTCCGTGCCGAGCCAGACGAAGCGGTTGCGCTCCTCCTCCTTGCGCGGCATGAACTCGGGATTGAAGCACTTGCCCGCGATGAAGCGCGAGAGGTCCGCCGTCGTAACGGCTTCGGTGTCATGTCTCGACCACCGACTCGAAGAAAACCTGCGGCAAAGGGCGAACGCGGCAATATTCCCGTCGCCGTCGAGGACGAACGACTTGAAGCTGCGAGACGACATGTCGTCGTCATCGTCGCCGCGCATGTCCGAGCGCCATTCCCCGACATAGGGAACGAAGCCGGCGCCACGCACGAATTTTACGCCCGAGAAGCGGCGGCGCGTCGCGGTAGTGACGACATGCCCGTTCTCGTTCTCGGCGGTCATCATCCAGGCGATGCGGTTGTCGAAGTCCTCGGGCGCGCCCTTCGCAACAGCAAGGGGGGTGGCCTTGTCCTTGAAGCCCTCTGGTATGTCGAACACAATCGCGTTCCACTCGGCAAGCGCCCCGGCGAAGACGAGATTGGTCTTCGAGCCGTCCGGAAACGTCGCCTCTACCTTGCCGAGACGGGAGATCTTCTCGCCGTTGAGATCGGACGGAACGAGTACGCGGCCCTCGATCGCATAGCCGAGCGCGTCGATTTCGTTGTTGCCTCCGTCGTCGTCGTAGCGCGAATAGCGGCGCGAGGCGTCCTCCTTGTCGACGGGGTTGAGGTGGATCACGATGCCGAGCGTCGCCGCCGCGAGGCGCTCTTCCATGCGCTTCGCCGACTTTTCGTATTCGTCAGCGGGGAGCCGCGTCCACTCCGCCGGCGGAACATAGTCGAACTTGCCGTCTGGGATCTCGAATCGAGAGCCGAAGTCAAGCCATACGGGATTGCGGTCCTTGTCGACGTAAAGCGCGTTCGCGACTCCCTTCCTGAACACGCGTCCAGTCGACGCCACCACGACCACCGAGTCGTTTGTCCCTACGCCAGCAGCCGACACCGTGAGCGTGTCGCCGTTCCACTTCCAGACGAGCTTCTCGACGGGATTGCCCTTCTGGAATGCAAGCGGATTGACACCCTTGAGCGGACGGCCCGCCTTGAGAAGGACGGCGTCGGGATTCACAAATCGCCCGACTTCCTTAGCGGGGACTTTGTCGTCCCTGAAACAGAGCTCGATGCGGTCGAGGTGCTTTTCGCGGACGAGGGGATCCGCAATGATGAACTCGTCCTCGGAAATCGCAAACGCGGGGAAGCGCTTTGGCTTCGCGAGCTCGGATATCTCGTCGCCCCTCCCGCGCTCGTCCTTCTTGTACCAGTAGGCGGCGAGAGCGACGGAGGAAAGCTTGTCAGACGGAACTGCTGCGGCGAGCAGCGACGCGGCCAATACGGAAAGCATGTCTCAGTCCTCCTCTTCTGTGTCTTCTGTGTAGTCGAGGACGAGCGTTGTGCGCCGACCTCTCCTCATGACGACGAACGGCAGTCGAGTCTTCTCCTCGAGCTTCGCGATGGAATCCTCGTATATGGCCTTTACCTCCGCGACTGTCTTGACCGGCTTCCCGCCGATCGAGACGATTATGTCGCTCTCGCGGAAGCCGCAGGAATCGGCGTTACCGTCCCACGCGAGCCCGGAGACATAGACGCCGCCCTCGGGCGCGAAGAAGATGAGGTCGGGGTTGTAGAAGCGGTTGATCTCCTTCGCCGTGAGGCCCCAGCGCCCGCACGCAAACTCCTCGCCCTCGACCTTGCCCTTCTCCGTCGGCGCAACGGCGATCTCAAGGTCCTTTCCGTCGCGCACGACCTTGAACTTGCAGGGTTTCTCGAACTCCCTGCGCCCGAGATGGCGCTCGATTGCGGGAATGTCCTCCCAGAACCGCGCGGTGGTCTTCACCTCGTCGACCGAGAGCAGCAGGTCGTTCGACTTGAGCCCCGCCTTCTCCGCAGGCGAACCCGGCTCGACGTCGGCGACGAGAGCGCCTTCCTTCGCGTCGAAACGTATGTTGCGCTTGAAGTCCTCGAGCGGCTGGAGCTTGAACCCAAACCATGCCCAGTGCGCTTCGCCGTACTTCCTTAGGTCAGGGAGTATCTCTAGAATCGTCTCCGAAGGAATCGTGAACGCCTGGTCGCCCCAGAGGTTGCCGCGCGCATTGAGCCCCACGACAAGACCGTCGGTATCGACGAGCGGCCCGCCCGAGTTGCCGGGCGAGATCGCCGCGTCCGTCTGGTACCAGAGCGTGTAGTCGCCGCAGTTCTCGAGGAATCGGTCGTTGCACGATACGATGCCCATCGAGACCGAACGCGCGAGACCCCACGGCGCGCCCATTGCGAGCACGACTTCTCCGACCTCAAGGCGGCGCGGCGAAAGCTCCGCGACGGGAACGTCCGTTCCCTCGGGCATGTCGAGCTTCAGAAGCGCGATGTCGAGGTCCTTGTCCTTGCCGAGCACCTTTGCCGTGAACGCGCGTCCGTCGGCGAGCTGGCAGCGTATTTCGCTCGTCTTGTCGACGACATGGTGGTTAGTCAGCACCTCGCCGTCCTTAGAGACTATTACGCCCGATCCAGACGCGACGCCCTTGCGGTTGCGGCCAGACTCGGTGTCGTTGTAGATTACGCGGATGAAGACTACAGACGGCGCGACGGCGGCCTTTGCCTCGGATACGACCTGCCTGAAGTCGGGCGTGGACGAGACGCACCCTGCCGCGCACAGCATAAGAGCCGCCGATACGGCTCTGGCGATTTGGTTCATTTTTCGTTTTCTCATTATTCGTTTTCCTTTCTCAATGGATGTTTCCCCTTGACGGATGGCTCTTCGCCTTCGGCTCCTCGAACTTGAGGAATGTCGCGAACTTAAGGGCCTCTGCCGGTATCTCGTCGCCGGTCGTGTCGGGCATGTCCTTTATGTCGGGCGCGACGTCGTGGGTGTGGTGGAACTTCACTACGGGATTCACGATGCGCCTAAGCTCGTCCTTGAGGGCGTCGAGCCCGTCGCGCGTCGCGCACGAGACGCAGATCGGACTTACGCCTGTCTCCTTGACGAAGCGTTCAAGATTTTCCTTCGCACCCTCGAGGTCGAGCTTGTTGGCGACCACGACGAAAGGACGCTCTGCAAGTTCGATGGAATACTCGTCGATCTCGCGGCGCAACACCTCGTAGTCGCGCCACGGTTCTCGCCCGTCGACGCCAGCCATGTCGATAACGTAGACAAGGACGCGCGAGCGTTCGAGGTGCTTCAAGAACGCAAGCCCGAGCCCAACGCCCTTTGCCGCTCCTTCGATTATCCCGGGCACGTCCGCTATGCGAATCTTCGCATAGTCGTGGTAGACGACTGTGCCGACTATTGGGTTCAAGGTCGTGAAAGGATAGCTCGCGATTTTCGGAGTCGCGGCGGAAAGCGACGAGAGAAGCGACGACTTTCCGGCGTTGGGAAAACCGAGAAGCCCGACATCGGCAATAGTCTTGAGCTCAAGCCGGAGCCGACGTTCCTCGGCGGCTCCGCCTGGCGTGTGCTCGGTGGGCGCCTGGTTCACCGACGACTTGAAGTGGACGTTGCCAAACCCGCCAGCACCGCCCTTCGCGACGATTGCGGTCTGGCCTGGTTCCGTTATGTCAGCGACGAGAAGCCCAGAGTCGACGTCGTATACCTCGGTACCGAGCGGAACTGGAACGATAAGGTCCTTGCCGCGCTTGCCGAACATCTTCTGCCCCTGTCCTGCTCCGCCGTCTTGCGCAAAACACTTGGGATCGTAGAAGAGGGAGAGAAGTGAATTCACGTGGTCGGACGCCTTGAAAACTACATCGCCGCCGCGACCGCCGTCGCCGCCGTCTGGCCCGCCAAACTCGACAAGGGCCTCGCGCCGAAACGACATCGCGCCGTCGCCGCCTTTGCCCGACCTGACAAGGACCTCGACCTGGTCTATGAACGTCTTCGCCTTCATGGACTATATTTTACCATATTCAGCGCGAAAGGTGGCCAGTAGTCCACTCGCCAATCGTCTTTCGAGAGACCTCGCGGAAGCCGCGAGACTGAAACGCCGCGAGGACTTCGGGGTATAGTTCCGAAAGAATTCCAGAGACAATCAGCGTCTTCTTCGCATAGGAAGCGATCTCCTCTGCAAAAGCGATGAGAAGCGGGCCGAGGATGTTCGCGACCACGAAATCGGCGGGTGCAAACGGCGCGGCGCCGGAACCGACGTCGCGCCCCTGGAGCGCAAGATCCGGATAAACGCCCTTCGCCGCCTCTATCGACTCGTCAAGCGTGACCGCGCCCTTCCCGAGCGCGAAAAGACGGTAGTCGACCTTGACGCCGTTCAGCGCGGCGTTCTCGCGCGACGCATTGACCGCGTCTTCGTCGATGTCGAAACCGGCGACAGGGGAAAAGCCGAGCTTCGCCGCGGCGATGGAGAGAATGCCGCTGCCGCAGCCAATGTCAAGGAAGGACTGCGCCCCGTTCCCCGCAAGCTCGTCGATGTATTCGAGGCAGGCGCGAGTAGTCTCGTGCTTGCCGGTGCCGAATGCCATGCCGGGGTCGAGGACAAGAGCAATCCGATCTGAGAATTCGCCAGACGCCTTGAATCCCTCGAGTTCCCAAGTGGGAACCGTCACGAGACGGCGTCCGATTGGTTCGATCTTGAAGTGGCGGCGATAGGCGAGTTTCCAGTCTTCATCAGGAACTTCCGAGGTTTCGACCTGTGCAGAAGAGCCGACAAGCGCGAGCGCGTCCTTGAGGCGACGAGCCGCCTCGCCAGCTTGCGAGGGATCGGCGAGGTAGACCTGCATCTGCGTGTCCGTCTCTTCGATGTCGTGGTACGAGGACAATATGAAATCCCCTCCGTCGAACACTTCGAAGAGAGGATCAACCAGTGCGTCCGCAATATTGCAGAATACCTTTATCACAAAATTCTCCCTCTAAAAAAAGAAACGCTCCGCGGCGATCGAAGAGTGCGAACGCAGCGGAGCGAACTTAGGACGAAGCTGACTTATTTCGCCTTCTTGGCGACGAGCTTCTTGACGACCGTCGGACGCTGGACGAGAACGCGGACGTCCTCGGTGCCCATCTTGGCGACAGTCTCGGGATCCATTCCCATCTTCACGAGGCGCGCGCGCTGAGCCTTGCTCTTGCGGGCCTTGCCGGCCGGCGTCTTGCACGGACGGACGTGGGATTCCTTGCGGAGTGTACGACCAGTACCCATGACAAACCTTCTTTCTTTTTAAGAGGCTTAGGCCTCGACGATCGTTACGACCTTGCCGTCCTTGACGAACTTTACCTTGCCGTCCTTGAGGGCGAAGAGAGTGAAGTCGCGGCCTTGGCCGACGTTCTTACCGGGGTGAATCTTTGTTCCGCGCTGGCGGACGATGATGGAGCCGGCCTTGAGGAGCTGGCCGTCATACGCCTTGACGCCGAGATACTGCGGGTTGGAGTCGCGTCCGTTGCGGGCTGATGCAGAAGTAGCCATTGTCTTGCCTCCTTACGCGATTGCCTTGACGGTGGCGATGGTGAGCTGCTGGCGGTGGCCGACGAGACGGCGGCTGCCTTTCCTGCGCTTCGCCTTGAAGTTGTAGACCTTGTCGCCCTTGACGACGCCGGCGACCGAGAGAACGACCTTGGCGCCTTCGACATAGGGCTTTCCGACCTTGAGAGTCGTGCCGTCGCTGACCGCGAGAACGGTCGTGAGCTCGGCATCCTGACCCGCTTCGACCGAGAGCTTTTCAATCTCGATCTTGTCACCGACCTTGACAAGCACCTGCTTGCCGCCGGTTTCGAGAACAGCGTATGCTTCCATTGTTTTCTTTCCTTTTCTTCCGCATTCCTTGTGGTTCATCCACGAAATGCTGGAATGAGTAGTATACTAAAAAACTGCTCTCGCCGTCAATGGGGGATTTCGACCCTCTTAGGAGCCCTGTATTCTGCCGATAAGAATCTGTGGATGGGCCTCGGTTATCTCGACTTTGACGAGGTCGCCGACATTCGCGGAGACCCCCTCTGCGTCGTCCCACACGACGATGCGGTTGCCTCCGTCGCGCCCCGACCAGCGCGACTTGTTGCGCTTCGACGGGCCCTCGACCATGACTTCGCGCACAGTGCCGACGAGCGCGTCGTTACGCCGTTGGCCGCGAAGCTCCTGGTCCGCGAGGAGAACCTGGTCGCGACGTTCCTTCTCCACAACTGGAACATCGTCGGGCAGCGACGCGGAGCGCGTTCCGGGGCGTGGGGAATACTTGAACACAAAGGCGTTGTCGAAGCCGGTCTCCTCCATGAGAGAGCGCGTCTCCTCGAAGTCCGCCTCTGTCTCGCCGGGATAGCCGACGATGACATCGGTCGTTATGGCAAACTCCGGGTCGAAGTCGCGCAACTTCTTCACCGCGGCGAGATATTCAGCCCGCGTATAGCGGCGGCCCATGTCTGCAAGAACGCGGTCCGAACCGGACTGCACGGGGAGGTGGAGATGGCGACAGACTTGCGGGAATTCACGATAGGCCCGCACGAGCTCGTCAGTGCAACCCTTCGGATGCGCCGAAGTGAAGCGGATGCGCCTGATGCCTGGGATAGAAGCAATTGCCTCAAGAAGCCGCGGGAATGGCTCCTTGTAGCCGCCGGGACTCGGCGCGTCGGACGCATCCCACGCCGCGTTGCGCATTCCATAGCGAAGAACGCTTTGCCCGAGAAGGCAGACTTCTCGGACGCCGTGGGCGGCGAGCGAACGCACTTCGGCGACGATTTCACGCGCAGGGCGCGAATACTCGTGCCCGCGCACGTCGGGGACGATGCAGTAGCTGCAGCGATTGTCGCACCCGACAAGAACGGTAACGAACGCCTGGGAACCGCCGTTTGTATGCGCGGCAAGCGCTTCGCCCATCATGTCCTCACCAAGCTCGAGCCGTGGGAACCGCCCATCGGCGAGTATCTTTGGGATGAGCCCTAGGGCGCGCGGGCCAACGGCGAAATCAAGCTTCGGGAGCTTCTTGAAGACATCCGCGCCGAGACGCTTTACGGCGCACCCCATAAGCCCCGTCAGCTTCTTTGCGGCGATGAGGTTCCCCGCCTTGCCGACGGCCTTCTCCTCGGCCTTCTGCCGGACGGTGCAACTGTTGACGATGACAAGCTCCGCGTCGTCTTCGCCAACCGCCTTTTCGTGCCCTGCGGCAAGAAGCAGCGATTCGACGGCTTCCGAGTCGCGGACGTTCATCTGGCAGCCGTACGTATGGATGTGAAACTTCATTTTCCGGCTGGAACGAACGCTTAGAGAGGGAAATGCGCAACGCGGATCAGAAGAACCACTTCGCGACGGCGAGAAGTCCCTGCTTCCACGGAACACGGTGGGAGACGCCAGACTTGCCCTGGAACTCCGAGAGGTGCTCGACGTACCAGTCGTAGTTGCGGATAAGCGCCTGCTTGTTTGAGTGCTGGGGCTTGAAGTCGAGTATCTTCTCGGCCTTCTCGATTGAGACGAACGAGTCGGTGGAGGCCGTCTCGTAGACCCAGGGATAGAGTGGCGAAAGGTGGAGCTTTTCGAGGATGCGAAGGATGAAGACAATCGGCTTCACAGGGGTGCCGTGGATCTTCTTCCCGTGCCCCGCGTGGTCGAGGACCGCCTGGTAGTCCTCCTTCATCGTAGTGAACTCCTTCGCGCCGATGTTGAATTCGGTCGCGACCTTGTCCTTCGGATAGGTCATCGCGTTCCAGATTGCATGGTCGAGGTCGTCTACGTCCATCAGCTGGTAGCGGTTGTTGCCGCTGCCGATCATAGGGAAGCCGTGGCCGGTGTACGCCCAGTCGTAGAAGAGCGCGAAGACGCCAAGCCGCTCGGGGCCGATGAAGCTTTTTGGGCGGATGATCGAAACGCAGTATCCTTCCTTGATCGCCTCGCGGCAGATGTCCTCAGCGTCGATCTTGGCCTGGCCATAGGGGCCGACGCCGACCAGTGGATCGGTCTCGTATATCGGATGCTTCTTGGGGACGCCGTAGACGGCGGTAGAGGAAATCTGCACCATCCTGTCGCAACCGAACTTGCGGCATGCGGCGAGGACATTGCGGCAACCGTCAACCTCGGTCGTGAAGATGTCCTTCTCGGAATAGAGCGGGAGCGCCGCGGCGCAGTGAACGACAATGTCGCAGCCCTCGACGCACTTCTCTACCGCCGGAACGTCGCGCACGTCGCCAAGAGTGAACTTGAGCCACGGCTCGGACTTCTCGGGATAGTCGAAGTCGGCTATGTCAAGGACGCGAACCTCCTCCACACCCTTGGTGCGGAGGAAACGAATGAGATTGATGCCGAGAAAGCCCGAGCCGCCTGTGACGAGGACCTTCATCGCACACCTCACTTGGCTTCAGGCGCGGCAGGAGCCGCAGGAGCCGGTGCCGCAGAAGCAGCAGGAGCCGGTGCCGCGGGGGCAGCTGCAGGAGCAACCGGCGCGGGTGCCGCAGGCGCCTGAGGCGCAGCAGCGGGCACTTCTGGAACTGCCGGAAGCTCGGGAGCCGCAGGAAGCGCGGGCGCGGTCTCGGCCGCAGGTTCCGCCTCGCGAGCCATCAAGCTGCGGGAGTGGACGGTCGAGGTAAGACGCGCAAGAACGAGCGTGTTGAGCAAGAAGATTGCACCGAGAATCGCCGTCGTGCGGATGAGGACATTGCCAGCGTCAGCGCCGAGAGACGCCTCGAGCATGCCGCCGCCGAACGCACCGCCAAGGCCGCCCTCTTTCGGCTTCTGGAGCATAACGACCATCGCCAGAAGGATGCAGACCAGGACTTCGACTACATAGAGAAAACCGATGAGAATAGACATTTTGCTTTCCTTTCGCTTATGAAGTGATATTATACCGCATTTTGCGGTCGTTAGTCAATGCCACCGCTAAGAGTTCCTTTTACCCTGCCTGGACGGCAGTCGCGGCGACGGTGTTCACGATGTCGTCGACAGAGCATCCGCGAGAGAGGTCGTTGCACGGCATCGCAAGTCCCTGCAAAACTGCGAAGCACTTCGCTCCGCCGAGACGCTGCGTGATCTTGTAGCCGATGTTGCCCGCCTGGAGGTCTGGAAAGACGAGCACGTTCGCACGTCCGGCGACGGGGCTTCCCGGGGCCTTCTGCGCGGCGACTGCAGGAACAAGCGCCGCGTCGAACTGCAGTTCGCCGTCGAGGGCGAGATCTGGCGCGAGCTCGCGGGCAATGCGCGTCGCCTCCTGCACCTTATCGACGAGCGCATGGCTCGCGCTGCCTTTCGTGGAGAACGACAGCATCGCGACGCGCGGCTCGGCGATGCCGCAGAGCTTGCGGGCTGTCTCAGCCGTGGCGATGGCGATATTGGCGAGCTCCTCGGCGTTAGGGCAGGGATTTACAACGCAGTCGGCGTAGACAAGAAGACCGTTCTCGCCAATCTCATGGTTCGGACACTCCATGAGGAAGCTCGACGAGACAAGTTTCATGCCGGGAGCAGTCTTTATTATCTGCAGCGCCGGCCGCAGCATGTCGCCGGTAGAATGCACCGCGCCAGAGACAAGCCCGTCGGCGTCGCCAAGCTTGACCATCATCATGCCGTAGTACATCGGATCAGTCGCAAGCTTTGCGGCCGCCTCCTCAGTGAGCCCTTTCGCCTTGCGAAGCTCGAACAGTGCAGCGGCGTAGGAATCAAGCTTTGGCTTGTTGGAAGAAGTTTCGATCAAATCCTTCGTAAGCAGGATTGGTTCCGCGACCCCTTCGTCACGAATGATTTTCGCCGCCGCGACCGTGCGCGGCTCGTCGCCCTCAGGCAGCACAATACGCTTGACGCTCTCCCGCGCCTTTGCCTTGATTTTATCTACCAGTTCCATTATAGCTCTCCTTTTACGTCAGTAGCGCATCGGCAATGCGGGCGTAGGCGTCACCGCTACTCTCGAGCATTTCGAGCGTCTTGTCGAGCTTCTTGGCCGCTTCCGCGCGCGACACAGGGTCGTCCAGCCAGCGTTCAAGGTAGCCGCGCACGGCCTCGACGGTGAAATTCTCCTGAAGTAGTTCTGGCATTGGACATTCCGCGCCGGATTTCTCGGCGATGATGTTCGCAAGCCCCACGTGCTTCACGCCGTTTATGACGCGCCTCAGGATCGCTGCGAGAAGCGGGCTGACCTTGTAGACGAGAACAGTCGGGCAACGGGCAAGCGCGGCCTCAAGCGTCGCCGTTCCGCTTGCGACTGCAGCGACATCGGCGCGGCGAAGAAGCTCGCGTGCACCGCCCGACTGGACCGTTAGGGTTGAAAGTTTGGATTTGAAGTCGGACACGATTCTTTCGATGGCGGCCCTGGCGCGGTCGTTCGCGGCTGGAATCACGACGCGGATCCCCTCAAGAGGTGCAACGGCTTCAAGAAGCGTCGGAAGGTGCTTTTCGATCTCGCCGAGGCGCGAACCGGGAAGAAGCGCAACAAGCCCCTTCTCTCGGGTTTCCTCACCGCCGTTCGCTCCGTCTTCGAATTCCTGTGCAAGAGGATGGCCGACAAACTCGGCAAGCCCTGGGCGAAATATCGCGGGCTCGAACGGGAAGAAGCAGCAGATCTTGTCGAGAGAGCGCTCTATGCGCGGTATGCGGCCCTGGTGCCAAGCCCAGACCTGCGGACAGACTACGTGAACCGCCTTGATGCCCTTCGACTTAGCGTAGGCCGCGAGCTTCAGGTTCATGCCGGGATAGTCTATCGTGCAGACGACATCTGGCTTCCACTCGTCGATAGCGCGGACCATCGTGCGCTTCACCTTGAGAAAGAAGAAGATCCGCCTCAAGACCGCCCATATCCCAAATACCGCGAGATCGGCCGTCTTGAAGCCGTAGTCGGAATAGCCGCGTATCTCCACATCGGGGCAACGCGCACGCACTGCCGCGGAAATCCGCTCCGCGTAGTGGACACCCGACTCCTCACCGGCGAGAACGAGCAGTTTCATTTTTTCTTGCCGTCGCGAACGCCGAGATCGCTGAGCTTCATCGAAATGACGCGGCTGACGCCCTTCTCCTGCTGGCTCACGCCGTACACGAGGTCGGAACCGGCGATCGTGTGCTGGTTGTGCGTGATGATGAGGAACTGGGAGTTCACGAGGAACTCCTTGAGCTGGTCGACGAACCTGCCGATGTTCGCATCGTCAAGCGCGGCGTCGAGCTCGTCGAGCATGCAGAACGGCGCAGGCTTGATCATGAAGATCGAGAAGAGGAGCGCGACGGCCGTCATCGTGCGCTCGCCACCGGAGAGCAGCGTCACGCTCTGCGGACGCTTGCCCGGAGGGCGCGCGATGATGTCGATGCCGCACTCGAGCGGATCTTCGGCGTTCTCGAGCAACACAAGCCTCGCCTCACCGCCGCCGAAGAGCCGCGTGAACATCGTCTGGAAGTTGGCGTTCGCCTGCTCGAACGTCTTCTTGAACATCTCGCCTGAAGTGAGGTTCAGGTTGTCGATGAGCGAAAGTATCTGGGCCTTGGCCGCCAAGAGGTCCTCTTCCTGGGCCTTCTCCTTCGCATAGCGCTCCTCGAGCTCGCGGCACTCGTCGATTGCGACCATGTTGACCGGTCCAAGCGCGGCGATCTCAGACTGTAGCCGCGCCACCTTTGCCTCAAGCTCGGCATGCGGCGGCTCAACGCCGTCCTCCCACGTGGGATCGGGCTCGCGCAGGACCGCGTCTGCAAAAAGGCCGTATTCGTCCTGAAGGTGGTCGTAGATGTTCTGGCGGCGCATCGTCGCCTCTGCGGCGGCGACTTCGAGCTTGCCTCTGAAGTCGCGCGCATGGTCGAGCTCGGCGCGCTTCGCCGCGACATCGCGGTCGACTTCGGCGATTCTCTCGAACATCGTCTGGCGGCGGGCTCGCTCGTCTTCCATCTCGGCGCGACAGTCTGCGGCCGCAGCCTTCAGCTCCTCGAGCTGTCCGAGAAGATCGCCCGACTCCTCCTTCAGGCGCGCGATGGAGTCGTGATAGCGCTGGATGCCCTCGAGACGCCCGTCAACCGCCCTCTGCAATTCGTCGCGGCGGCGACGCGCAGAATCGTTCTGCTGGCCGACGAACGAAAGCTCCTGCTCCATCTGGCTCGTCGCGATGCGGCGCTCCGTAAGCTGCTGGGAAACCGACATCGTGGAGACTTCGAGCGTCCGCAGCTCGTCCTCGCTCGCGGCGATCTCGGCCATAAGTATCTCGCGCCTGTCGGCCGTCGTGACCTTTGTGCCGGCTGGCCACGTCTCGGTCTTGCCCTCGCGCGAGACTTTCGCGTCTTCGGCAAGAACGCCCGTAAGCGTAGTGTTCGCGATCTCGTGCCTGCGACGCTGTACGTCGCTGCGCTTCTCGTCGATCTTGGCCTGAATCTCGGCAAACGCTGCCTCGCTCTCGGCGAGCGCATCCTTCGCGGTGGCAAGAGACTCGGTGAGAAGACGCGTCTTCTGGTCGAGAGAATCGACCTGCATGGCGATCTCCTCGAGCTGCGCCTTAGCATCGGCAATCTCGCGCTCGTCGCGCTCTGCAAACTGGCCGTACTCCTCGATGCGCTGCGCATTCACGCCGATGACCTCGTTGGCGCGGCTGTAGGCGTTGTCCGCCGCCGCCTGGCGCGACGCGAGCGACTGGAGACGCTCTTCGAGCTCGTGCACCTGGGCGTGGAGCTCCTGCTGCCCGCGCTCCGCCTCGGCTACGGCACCAGACGCCTCTTCAATCGACTTGTCGATGTCGCGCCTGTTCGCCGCATTCTGCACGAGCTCATCGTCGAAGGAGTGGATCTTCTGCTTCGAGACGTAGATATCTAGGACGCGCAGCTCGTCGTGAAGTTCCTTGTACTTCTTCGCCTTGCCGACCTGACGCTGGAGAGAGCCGATCTGGCGCTTCATCTCCTTGAGGACGTCGGCTTCGCGCAACAAGTTCTGCTCGGTCTGCTCGATCTTCCTCAGGGCCTCCTTGCGGTCGGCCTTGAACTTCGTGATTCCCGCCGCCTCCTCGAACACGCCGCGGCGGTCTTCGGGCTTGGAGGAGAGAATCGCGTCGATCTGGCCCTGGGCCATGACGGAGTAAGACGACGTGCCGATGCCGGTGCCCATCAGGAGGTGCTGAATGTCCCTGAGGCGGCACGGCTGCTTGTTTAGGAAATATTCGCCCGAGCCGTCGCGGTAGACGCGACGCTGTATCGTCACCTCGTGGTAGTCGGTGCCAAGTTCCTTCTCGCAGTCCGCAAAGGTGATCGTGACTTCCGCAAGCCCGAGGGGCTTTCTCGTGTCGGTGCCGTTGAAGACGACATCGACGAGCTTCGAGCACCTGAGCGCCGTCGGGCGCTGCTCACCGAGAACCCAGCGGATTGCGTCGGAAACGTTGGACTTGCCGCAGCCGTTCGGACCCACGATGGCGATAAGGCCAGGATCGAAGGTGAGCTTCGTCTTGTCGGCGAAGCTCTTAAATCCGACTATGTCGAGCTGCTTTAGATACATTGGGGATATTTTACCAAAAATTCGGCGGGTTTGGAACCGTCACAGGGCATGACATTTTTTTAATGTGAAACGGCGCATTTGCCGTGCCAAGTTCTCTGGCCGATTCTTCAACCATCCCTCAACCGCGACTCAACCATTTTTCGTGTCGAATCCAAGAACGATTTCAACACAACCATCCCGCATTCGCGATTTTCCAACCACAACTCAACCACTCGCAAAAGGATTCGTGAGGCGGTGGCCGAATGCGAGGCCTACGCCCGACCTGCTCGCACGACCCGCAGTTTGCGGGCACCCCGCCGGCATGATTTTGACGCGCGCGCCTTCACGCGCGCCCTTTACGCTGTAGTCAAAATCACGCCGGGCCCGCAAACATGCTCTCGCGCGACAGTCGGCTCTCCGGCCTTTAGCATTCGCTCCACCGCCTCACTGCCGCCGCGTCCACAACACGCTGCCGACGCTACAAGACGCTATCCGACTTTATTCCGACCACTACAACCCTTTGCAAGCAAAGTGGAGGCGGAGGCGGGGAAGGTCGCGCTTTACGCGGTCGAATGCGCCCCAGAGATTGGAGGCGAGGGAATGGGAGTCATGCAGGACGACAGACGGGATGTCGAGCCGCTGCGAGAGGTCAGCACCGCGACGAAAACGAACGCCCGCCCTTTTCGCCCCTGCCGCGATCCATGCGAGAGCAAGGTCGGCGACAAGATGATTGTCGTCGTAGAGTCCGCCAACGTCGCTGTGGCTGCCGGGGAAGAGCATTTCAACAACCTGCCCTTTGTCGCTTTTGAGCGGGACATACTGAAAGAACTTCCGCGTCTCGTCACGCGAAACGGCATGCCGCGCCTTCTTGACGTTGCGCGGACAATCTGCCGCGACATCCAGCCCGATGGTAGCGTCAACTGTGTCCCACAATCCAAGATAGTCAACCTCGACGCCAAGCTTGCCGAGCCACGCCGCGAAGTGCCGAGCAATGAGAGCGCCGCGTGAAAAGCCGAAAAGGAAAACTTTCGTCGCTATGCCATCTTTCGGCAGCGTCTCGTAGTTCGCCTCAAACCAGCGTCGCGCGTCGCGAAAGATGGCCTGCCAGTCGGAACCGGCAATCTTGCCGCAGAGGTACGAACCCAAGCGAGTCCCAGGGCCGGCTTCAAGGTGGAGCTTTTGCCGCACATCGTCCACGCAGATGTCGCGCAGCCGCGTCACGTTCGTTACCTTGCCCGCGACGCCCCGCCCCGTACCCTCGAAGAAAAGACAGAGATTCATCCTATGTAATTCCTATCGCGGCGGATTTGCCGCGACGCCACTCACCGTATCTCGAAAACAAATGTTCATCCCTGTCCATGCCAAGC
>JAFQYM010000046.1 GCA_017406465.1 Kiritimatiellia bacterium
GCGACCGATGTGCGGGAGTCTTGCCCGACAAAGGGATGGGCCGCAACGCAAGTGAACTTCCTACGTAAAGCCTCGTTAAATGTTTTCGCGTGGTCAGCGTCTCTGTGGACGTGAAGCCAACATCGCCTTGCTGACTCGATTCGGGCAAGGTGGACGCGGCGGGGCAAAGGGGGCGGCACTTCCCGAAAGTTCTGCAAGGGAACTTGGGAGGACTGCAATTAGCGAAAGCGAATGCAGTAGTCGGATGAGGTCGTAGTAGCGGGGAAGCGGGGCAATGCCCGTGGAGCGAAGGGCCTCTGCGTGAAAAAAAAGGGGACGATGCAAATCAAATGGCGAGAAGAATAATGTCGAAAGACTGCAATAGGGGACAATCCGCTATGTGGCGGCGCGTCGGAAACCGCTCGTCCATATGGAGGAGCATCCATTGGAATCAATGTGAAACGGAGCCGAGAGGCGAAGGGGAGCGAGACTGATGAAACCAGTCCCACACGGAGAGCCGTATGCGGGAAAACTGCACGTACGGTTCGATGAGGGGGCGGGCGTACCCGACAACAAGGGGCGCTCCGCTCTACTCTACTAAATAAACATGGCAGCAACAAACAGAATGAAGATTGGCATGGGTCAGAGCGTCGCGGCAAATCTGCCGCGTTTCCGTCTTGTTTCTCCGCCGCAAAAGTTTTTTACGATTTAAGATTAGATTTAAGAATTGAACATTTGCCTTTTCTTCGAGGGTACGGGGCGGGGCGTCGCGGGCAAGGTAACGAACGTGACGCGGCTGCGCGACATCTGCGTGGACGATGTGCGGCAAAAGCTACATCTTGAAGCGGGGCCTGGGACTCGCTTGGGTTCGTACCTCTGCGGCAAGATTGCCGGTTCCGACTGGCAGGCCATCTTTCGCGACGCGCGACGCTGGTTTGAGGCGAACTACGAGACGCTGCCGAAGGATGGCATAGCGACGAAAGTTTTCCTCTTCGGCTTTTCACGCGGCGCTCTCATTGCGCGGCACTTCGCGGCATGGCTCGACAAGCTTGGCGTCGAGGTTGACTATCTTGGATTGTGGGACACAGTTGACGCTACCATCGGGCTGGATGTCGCGGCAGATTGTCCGCGCAATGTCAAGAAGGCGCGGCATGCCGTTTCGCGTGACGAGACGCGGAAGTTCTTTCAGTATGTCCCGCTCAAAAGCGACAAAGGGCAGGTTGTTGAAATGCTTTTCCCCGGCAGCCATAGCGATGTCGGCGGACTTTACGACGACAATCACCTTGTCGCCGACCTTGCTCTCGCGTGGGTAGCGGCGGGGGCGAAGCGAGAGGGACTGCGTCTCAGGCGCGCCGCCCGCCTCTTGCAAAAGCTCGACTCCACAGCCGTCGTTCTCCACGACCCCCATGGTGAATCCTCCAATCTCTGGGGCGCGTTTGACCGCGCCCGCCGCAATTTACCCCGAATCAGATTGCACTTCGCTTGCAAAGGGTTGTAGTGGTCGGAATAAAGTCGGATAGCGTCTTGTAGCGTCGCAGCGTGGTGTGGATGCGGCGGCAGTGAGGCGGTGGAGCGAAGGTCCGAGCGAGGGGATACGGCGTATTCGCCGAGGGTTCCCCGAGGAGGAGCCTTCGGCCACCGCCGTTTGCATAGACAAAGGGCGCGGCGCATTTGCCGCGCCCTCGTTTTTTTTTTTCAATCGACCTGTCGGCGATTGCCATTCCGACAGTTTTTTGGTAAAATATCAAAACTTAAAGGCAAACAAGGAACTGCTGAATGGCGAAAGAAGAAGACCAGGCGATTGAAGTCACCGGGACGGTGACCAAGGTTCTGCCTGCAACAATGTACAAGGTGAAGCTCGAAAACGGGCACGAAGTGCTCGCGCACATCTCGGGGAAGATGCGCAAGTTTTTCATCAAGATCGCGATTGGCGACAAGGTCACCGTCGAGATCTCTCCCTACGACCTCGGGAAGGGCCGCATCACCTACCGCCACAAGGCATGACGCCTTTTCACGGATCTGTTTCAAACTAACACAAAAAAGGACAAACCATGTCAGGTCACAGCCACTGGGCGACAATCAAGCGCGCGAAAGGCGCGGCAGACGCGAAGAAGGGCAAAATCTTCTCGAAACTCGGCAAGGAAATCACGATCGTCGTGAAGGCGAAGGGCGGCAATCCCGACAACAACCCGACGCTCCGCACGCTCATTGCCAAGGCGAAGGCGGCGCAGATGCCTAACGACAACATCGAGCGCGCGATCAAGAAGGGCACCGGCGAACTCGAGTCGGCAGAAATGGTCGACTGCCAGTACGAGGGCATCAAGAACGGCACCGCGATCGTCGTCCACGTTCTCACCGACAACAAGAACCGCGCGGCGGCAGAAGTCGGCAGCGTGTTCAAGAAGAACGGCATCGAGCTCGCGAAGCCCGGGAGCGCCTCGCGCCTCTTCGACAAGCTCGGCCAGGTGATGATTCCCGCGGCCGACGGCCTCACCGAGGACAAGGTGATGGAAGTCGCGCTCGAGGCCGGCGCCGAGGATGTTCTCGTCGAGGACGGCGGGTTCACCGTCAAGACCCAGCCCAACGACTTCGTCGCCGTCAGCGACGCGATCAAGGCCGCCGGCATCGCGATCGACGAGGAGAACTCGAACGTCGGTCTCGTCCCGAACATGACGAATCCCGTCTCCGATGTCGCGGTCGCAAAGGCGATCAACAAGTTCGTCGAGATGCTCGAGGACCTCGAGGACACCCAGGACGTCTACACGAACATGGAGACGACTGACGAAGTCGACGCCGCCCTTGAGGCGGAGGGCTGAGAAGCCCCCTTGACTTCGCGGCGCATGGAATGATATACTATGCGCCGTTTTCCGATTGTGGGATACTCAAGCGGTCAACGAGGGCAGACTGTAAATCTGCTGGCTAACGCCTTCAGTGGTTCGAATCCACTTCCCACAACCACCCGTCCTAAGTTCCTAAGGAAGAGGGGATTCCCCATGAACTTCAGAGCGATTCCTGTTTTTGTGCTTGCGGCGGGCGCAGCGACTTTCGCGCTTGCGGCGTCGCGCGATTCAATCGACAACATTGGCGAGACGCGGCTCAAGGGCCCGCTTGGCGAGAAACTCGACCGCATGATTGAGCGCCACGTCCTTGGGACGGACCTGAACTACATCACGGCTCCCTTCATGGAGAAGACCGAGACGAAGGGCTGGTGGCAGACGGAGTTCTGGGGAAAGTGGATGCACTCGGCGATTCCGTACAGCCACTACGCGCCGAGCGACAGGATGTACAATGCGATTGAGACGGGCATTGGGCGCATACTCGAGTCGCAGGAGCCAAGCGGCTACATCGGCAACTATCCCGACGAGCTTCGCTGCGGCGAAGGCTGGGACGTGTGGGGAATGAAGTACACGCTGATGGGGCTACTCCACGATTACGACAACGAGCAGCGGGGCGGCTGGGTCAGTCGGATGAATGTGCCGCTGGACGCGGCGAAGAAGCTCTGCGACTACGTGATAGCCGAAATCGGCCCGAACGGCCGTCGCGGGCGCGAGCTCTGGCAGACGGGCAATTGGTCAGGCTACGCGAGCTCGTCGATCCTCGAGCCCGTCGTGTGGCTCTACCGCCGGACGAACGAAAAGAAGTACCTCGACTTCGCTACATACATCGTCAAGGGCATGTCTGAACCTGAGTCAGGGCCAAGACTTGTTGATCTTGCACTCAAGGGCGTGTCCGTCGCCGATCGCAACGGCTATGGCAACAAGCCGGACACTCATGGCGGATATGTGATGAAGCACAACCGCTGGAAGTCCTACGAGATGATGAGCTGCTACCAGGGGATTCTCGACTACGTAGAGGAGAAGGAGAAACTTGACGGCTGCACGGAGGCGCTGAGGAATCTCCGCAAGGCGGCGATCATGACCGCAGACGACATCGTGAAGGAGGAGATCAACCTCGCTGGCGGCTGCGCTTGCTCCGAGGCGTGGTACCATGGCGCCAGAAAACAGCATCTCCCCTATCTCCATCTCCACGAGACATGTGTCACGACGACATGGATGCGCTTCTGCGAGAAGCTTCTCGAGGTGACGGACGACCCGAAGTGGGCCGACCAGATCGAGCGCACTTTCTACAACGCCTACCTCGCGGCGATGAAGCCTGACGGCTCCGAGTTCGCGGGCTACACGCCGCTCTCCGGCAACCGCTGGCACGGGCAGCACCACTGCTACATGCACACCGACTGCTGCACGGCGAACGGGCCGCGCGGCTTCCTCTGCTTCCTCAAGGAGCTTTGCCGTAACGACGGCAAGACGGCGACGTTCAACTTCTACGCGTCTGCGCTCGTGAAGGGCTTCGACATGTACTCGCTCTATCCGCGCGCAAACTACGCCAGGATCGTGAGCCACACGGAAGGCCCGCTTGCGATGCGGCTCAGGATTCCCGCCTGGAGCGCGAAGACTGTCGTGAAGGTGAATGGCGCTGCGCAGGATGGCGTGAAGCCGGGTTCCTATTTCACCGTGTCCCGCGACTGGAAGCTTGGCGACATCGTCGAGATCACCTTCGATATGCCGGTTGTCGCGCATGTCATCGACCACTCCGTCGCGTTTACGCGCGGCCCGGTGCTGCTCGCTCGCGACAGCCGTTTTGCCGACGGCGACATGACAGAGCCGTTTAGGCGCGGCGTGGTCGCAGACGGGAAGCGCATGGACGGTTTCTCCGCCGTTCGCACGCCGTCGGACGATATTTGGATGGCGTTTTCAGCAACGCTTCCCATTGGTTCGCACCACGAGAACCCCGAGGGCGCGAACGGCCTTGCAGTCATGTTCTGCGACTATGCCTCTGCGGGCAACTTGTGGCAGCCGTCTAATTACTACCGCACCTGGTTCCCCGTTGAGTACGGTCCGGAAGAATGATAGCCGTCCTTGACTTTTGTCAGGATTTTTAGGATAATCCACTTTACCAAAGAAAGGATTACGACCAATGGTCACACGCATCATCCTGAACGAAACGTCATATCACGGCGCAGGCGCCGTGAAGTCAATCGTCGCCGAGCTCGCCGCACGCGGGCTCAAGAATCCGATAGTGTTCTCCGACCCCGATCTCGTGAAGTTCGGCGTCACGAAGAAGGTCACCGACATCCTCGCAAAGGCAAAGGTCAAGTTCACGCTCTACTCCGACATTAAGCCGAACCCCACGGTCGAGAACGTCAAGAACGGCGTGAAGGCCGCGAAGAAGGCGAAGGCCGACTGCATCGTCGCCATCGGCGGCGGCAGCTCGATGGACACCGCCAAGGCCGTCGGCATAATCATCACCAACCCGAAGTTCGCCGATGTTCGTTCGCTCGAGGGCTTTGCGCCGACGAAGAAGCCGTGCCTACCGATCTTCGCCGTTCCGACGACCGCCGGCACCGCGGCGGAAGTGACGATCAACTACGTCATCACCGATGTCCAGAAGAAGCGCAAGTTCGTGTGCTGCGATCCTCACGACATCCCAGTCGTTGCGTTCGTCGATCCCGAGATGATGGCGACGATGCCCAAGGGCCTCACGGCGTTCACCGGCATGGACGCGCTCACCCACGCGATCGAGGGCTACATCACGAAGGGCGCCTGCCCGATGACCGACATGATGCACCTCGAGGCGATCCGCCTTATCTCCGCGAACCTGCGCGACGCCGTCGCCAACAAGCCGTCGGGCCGCGCTGGAATGGCGCTCGGCCAGTACATCGCGGGCATGGGCTTCTCGAACGTCGGCCTTGGCGTCGATCACTCGATGGCGCACGGCCTTTCCGCGCTCTACAACACGCCCCATGGCATGGCTTGCGCGATTCTCCTTCCGACCGCGATGAAGTTCAACGCGCCGAAGACCGGCAAGCGCTACATCGAGATCGCGAAGGCGATGGGCGTCAAGGGCGTCGAGAAGATGTCGCTCGTCCAGGCGCGCAAGGCCGCAATCGCCGCTGTCGAGAAGCTATCGAAGGACGTTGGCATCCCGCCGACTCTCAAGGGCATCCTCAAGAAGGAGGACATTCCCTTCCTCGCGAAGAGCGCCTACGCCGATGCGTGCCGCCCAGGCAATCCGCGCGACTGCACGGTGAAGGACATCGAGAAGCTCTACAAGTCACTTGTCTGACAATAAAAGGGGGAGAGGGGTTGAGCCTCTCCCCCGTTTCATGCCCAATGGCAACGCGGCGATTGGAGGCCTCGCAGGTCGCCGCGTTTACGGTGCGGGGAAACAGGTGGACAACATGCATAGGATAAGAGGTTTTGTCGTTTCCACGTTGTTTGCGTCGGCCTGCATGGTTTGTGCAGGAACGTCGAGCGTACAGCTGGCCAACACGCCATACATCAACGGACTTAGCGAAAATTCTTCGGGTGTTTACAGAATCCCAGCGATGGCAAAGTCCACCAACGGCGTCATTGTAGCCGTGAGCGACTGCCGCAATAACTCATCTGAAGATTTGCCAAACTCGATAGACATCGCCGAGGTGTGGTCAGGTGACAATGGTGTCAAATGGTCGACACCGCGTGTGGGCATCGACGTCGCGAACGACGGAGATGTACGCAAGCTTCGAGATATCGGCGACCCGTGCATGCTGTACGACCCCGTAGGGAACAAGTTCTGGCTTATGGCCATCACGGGCGGTGGGCTTGCCTCATCGCATGACAGCAGCGGCAATTCCCGCTCCGACGTCGTCCTTTATACGCGCGGAACGGGCGAGAACGACGCTTGGCAGGAGTGGACCGGCGGGCCAGAGGGCAACAGGCGCAGCGTCAAGCAGATGATACTTGACTCTCTCGCCGAAGTCGATCCAAACGCGACCAATGACGAAGACCGGATATGCGGCATCCTGCAAGGTCCCGGACATGGTATTGTCCAACGCCAGATGGTCTTTGCGTTAGATGGAGAGACTGTTCTCATGCCGAAAGATGCGCTTGTCTTTCCTATGCAGTATTTTTCAACAAAGAGATCGGAAAACAGTTCTTCATGGGCCGCCTATTCCTGGGCCTTTGCGGTCTATTCGACCGATGGCGGCGCAACGTGGAAGTCCACCAAGCTCGCTCCGACGCAAAAGGCGCAGGAAAGCTGCGTTATGGAGCTAGACGACGGCTCGTGGGTAATGATGGCGAAATGCCAGAGCGGAGGCGAACGGTATTTCTTCAGGACGACGGACTACCTGAACTGGACCAAGCATGATTCCCTGTCGCCCTCGGCCGCGTGCCAAGGCAGCTGCCTTTGGCTTGGCAAGGGCGCTGACGGCAAGAGCCGTTACGTCTCGTGTTTCGCAGCCAACGGCGACCGATCAAATATTACACTTCATTTTGGTACAGACAATTCGGCGGACAAAATGGGGCTTGGCATCATGTGGGGCCGGTCTTACGATCGTGTGATACAAGGGAGTACAAGTGGTCTTTTTGCCTACAACTCCCTTGTCATGGTTGATGGCGATACGCTCGGCACCCTTCTTGAAGTCGGCGGGCACCTCACCTTCCGTACAGAAGACATTGGCGCGATATTGGAAAACGACATAGCGGCGGTAATTCCTGTCGCCGTATGGGATGGGGATTTTGGCGTTGATGCGCTTACAAATTTCACGTCAAACGGCTATACGCTCGTCGACTGGAACGAGACGCACGGGAAGTACTATTCGAGCGTAACCATCGACCGAACCAATCAAGGGCTTATGTTCAATTCCGACACTCCAATGTCGGGCTTGACTGTTCTTGTGCGGTATTCGGGACTTGAGGCAAGTGAATCTGCCAAGCATGTGCTCTTCGCAAGTTGCGTCACCAGTAACCACAAGTATGACAGGACAGGAGTCCAGCTTAATCCAAACGGCACTCTCGTCGGTCTCTGGAATAATTCCACTTCGTCATGCAATGACGCGGACAATGGGGATGCTTCAGGATCGATACCATCAAGTGGCGTAATGGCTTTCACTTACTCCACGGCTGGAACCTATCTTTACTATGGAGCCTCTTCCTCCAAAATATCGTCCACTGCTACTTGGGGGAGTTCCGCTCTTAAATCCAGCAATGATACATCTATCTACGGCGCGGCAATCGGCGGAATGTGCGCCGACTCCACCAAGTCCAGCACGGAAGCCGCGAAGGGCATGACGATAAACGCCGTCGCCGTGTTCGACTGCGTGCTTACGGCAGAGCAGATGCGTGCATACAAGTGGCCTGCCGCCCCAGAAGGATCGCTTGTCGTGGAAATCAACGACTCCACGGTGAAGATATCAAATACAAACGCAACTTCCAACAAGGCCTCTTGGAGTCCTTCTGCGATACCTACGATTTCCATGCCTCTGCTTGCCCATGACGACTTGACTGAAGGCACCTACATCAAGTTGGACTCTCTTGACGTCGGTTTCGTTGAGGATACATCAGGGAACACGCATCCCAAAATGATCGCGATTTCTTCGGGAACGAGAAGCTGGACGTCCTTGCTTGTGACGACGAACAGCGCCGATCGTTTTTCTTGCAAGGATTCGAACACTTATCCACGGTTGGTATATTCGTTTGCCGAGGCAAATTGCGTTCTCACGGTAGGCGAGACATATTCCGTTTCTCTTTTGGACGCTTCCGGTGCGCCAATGAGCGGCAAAATCCGCTATGCGCTGTCGTATCGGGCGCAGAGCATATTCAGCGGACTCGACTTCAGTGCCGACTACACGCCAATGTTCCAGTTGACGGGAGAAATCGTTTCGGAGGACGACCTTGGTTTCGTCGATCCATGCTTTGACTGGACGCCAGGGAGCGCGCCGACAGGCAGCTGGTTCACGGCGTGGAAAGGCGAGAACGGCGGTTCTCCGAAGACGGTGGTGGGGCCGGACGGCGCTGCGCAGTCGATACAGGTCACATACCGTAACGGAAACAACGATACATGGACGCCATATTGCAGTGATGCGGCAAAGCCTTTGACCAACTTTACATTCATTACATACGGCTCGGCAGACATGGTCACGGCAGACAGCGGTAAATACGCCGTTCTCTGGTGCATGGGTCAGAAAGACAATGCAAAGACCGCATTGGTTAAAGATTCAGATGGCAATATCTGTCTTGTGCAGATCACGGGTGCAGAGGTTGCTCCTGCGCGCACCATAACCGCAGGACCTGTTAAGGGCTATCATGTTTTCACGGTCCGCTTCAACCAGGTGGGCGGAGCTTCTTTGCAGATAGACGATGGACAAATCATGGCGGATTCCAATTTCACTACAGTAGCACACGCGGGCTTTCAGGTTGGATCGGTCAGAGGCGGCTGCAATGGTCCATTGGAAGTGGGATCGGGTTTTGCCGTCTTGAAGATGCTCGCATTCCCGACAAATGAAATTCCAGAGGAGCAATACGCCGCTCTCTGCGCACAGTATCCATCTGTGACGGCAATGAGTGCCCTTGAGTATAATGTAGCTGGTGGCTCGCTTTATATGCCTTCGCTTACTCTTTCGTCCGGGCAGTTGAGAATAAAGTCCGGGACGCTGGAAGTGCCGGCAGGAGTGGAGGCATCTCTTTCTGCGCTTGAATTCGGGGACAAAGAAGGTAATCCAAGTTTCGGGATGAATCTTGCCGGAAAGATAACGATCAATACGGCGTCTACGGGATCGGACAACAACTTTAATAGTGCCTACAGCGATTGCAACAACGGGCGTGGCGTGGATCTCGGCGAATGGACGGGAACGGGAACGCACAACATTTCCGGCTCATTCATCGCCTCGAACACAATTGTCGAAGTCTGCCATGATTCAAGTTCTGTTACGACAACGATTGACGGCGGCGAGTTTGTAGTCAAGGGCATTACGTCAAGGCACGCCAATAGAGTTTCGCTTGTGCTGACAGGCGGCGGAATGCTGAATCTCGGCGAGTATCCTTCATGCACTGCCGCGATCGCGAAGACATACGGCGACGGGACGGTTACGGGAACGGCGAGCTGGACTGATACGGACGACATCGTGTTCAACGGAACCGGTGAAACGGGTACGACGATTTTCGCTGACGGCATACACCTCAAGTTCACGGGTGCGCTGTCCGGCGCAGGGAAGGTGACGATAGACGCGCCAAATGACGGAAGCGTGGAGTTTTCGAATTATCAGGGAACGGGAGATATTGTGGTGAAAGAGGGGACGTTCGTCGTTCCGTGCGATGCATCTTTTGGCCGCGTGCTGACGCTTCAATCGGGCGCAACGCTTGACATTCAGTCCGAAACCGGGGATTTGTCACTCATTGAAACGATACATATCGCGGCGTTAAGCGTAGTCGTTGCGGAAGGGGCCCATATAACGGTAGATGGAGAATCCCTGCCAGAGTGGATGACCCTCGACACAACAACGAGTGGTATCACCATTTACAATACGGCAGAAAAAGAAATTGCCGACGAGTGCGTGTTGCGCATTAGCGAGATTATGCCGAAGCCGACGGACGCGAGGACGCTGAACGGCATGGAGGGAATGGATGTCAACGGACTGGAGAGCGGCTGGGTCGAGGTCGAGAACACGTCCGACAAGTGGGCCGACCTTGCCGACTACCGCTTTATCCGAGTGAATCGCGGCAAAAAGACTGACCCAGCTGGCGTCGGCAACTTCCCGTCGCGTCTCGTTCCGCCGCACGGTCGCGCGATATTCTACACCTCCGAGCGCTATTCCAACAGCAAGGACAAGAAGGTGAGTGCGTTCGCGGAAGGAACGTTTGACGGCAAGCCGATGATCTTTGAGGACTATGGCAACGTCCTCGTGTGGGGCGACAAGGTGAACCCGAAGAAGTCGCCGTATGTACGGCTCTACTATGCCCCGGGCGGTGATTCTGACAAGGGGACGGTCGTAGATACCGTTGTCGTGCCGAGTGATCTTCCAGAGGGCTGGTCGATAATCGTCGGCGATGCTGCGGAAGGCGAGGGAACGCGGCGCTGGATGTGCCCCACGCCAACTCGTGGCAGGGCGAATACGGCGACATCTGGGCTCGTTCGCATCGGTCCGAATGTCGGGCCGCTCTACGAGAGGCCGGACCAAAAGAAGACGGACATCGCAAGCGAGTTCGCAGTCAATGCGCCGCCTGCCGTGCCGGGGACGGACTACACGGTGACGCTTCCAATCAACGCCGTGATGAACCCGGACGGCACGTTTACGCCGCGTGCAGCCGACCGGGTCCAGTCCATCAAGTTCGTCTATCGCAAGGATTTGGACGATGCGACGCTTGTCACGAATGAAGTCAATATGGCAGCGAAGACGACGGACGCCAACTGGGGCGACAGGTATTCGGCGACGATTCCGGCGAGCTATTTCCCCGCCGCCGGACACTTGATGCAGTGGAAAGTCCTTATCACCGACGGCGAGGGGGTTGAGTGGACATCCCCGAGCTTCAACAACAAGGATGATGGCTACGAATGGTATGGAACGATTGTTGAGCCAGGCGAGCTCAACAGTGCGACGCTCCCGACATGGCACATGTTCGCAAGTGGCAACCATCTGACGCAGATGAACGTCGATGCCGACAAGCAGAATCGTTCGCTCGTGCCAAATCAGGCGCGTATCGCGATTTACGATTCGTCGACATCAAACTACTACGACTACGTGCGAATCGACTTGCGTGGCAATACTTCCGCGAGCTTCACGAAGAAGGGGCATGGACTCAGGTTCGCGAAGGCGCATCCGCTGACCATGCGTGATGTCGTTTCCGGCGAGGATATCGAGGAAATCCGCAAGACTTCGCTCATCAGCGAGTTCGCCGACCCGAGCTTCATGCGCCAGATGATCGCGTTCTGGCTCTGGCGCAAGATGGGCAACCTCGTTCCTTTTGACTTCCCCGTTCGCTGCAACTTGAACGGCGAATTCTACCAGCTTGCGTTCAACTCCGAGCGCTTCACGGACGAATTGATTGAGGACGTCTACGGGCTCGACAAGTTTGGCTATGGCTACAAGAACGTGGGAACGCTCAAGAGCGGTTCAGGAACGACGGCGGGCGGCATTGAAAAGAAGACGCCGGACGATGAAGACGAGTCGAACATAACGGTGCTTCAGAGCGAGCTTCGCTCCAAGATAACGGCGGCGCAGAACGTGTCGGGCACAAGTGAGGCTGCCAAGTCATCCACGACGACAGATACGACCGGTCTTGACAACGCATCGCTCACGAAGTTTGTCGTCCAGAAGTTTGACCTCCCGGCGTGGCTAAACTATCTTGCCTCTGCAAAGATTACGCAGGAAATGGACGATGTGTGGGCGAACATCTGCGCATACTACGACAACCCGGACATGTTGCAGGGGGCACGCGGCAAGGGTACATGGATGCCGCTCGGCTACGACTTCAATATAAGTTTTGGGCAATACTACCAGGGTGACATTGGCTCCAAGATCGGGCTTATGTCGAACCAGGACTGGTTCAAGTCTCATCCGTTCTACGGTGGCAACCGCGTACGCTGCTGGAAGGGTACCGGCATGGGGACATCAGTTAATTACGGCAACGACGGTTTTGAGGCCGTCTGGCAGTCTTCGAAGTTCCGTCGTCTCTACTTGCGCCGCCTCAGGACGCTGATGGACCAGGAGCTTAAGGAGCCGGGCACTCCGGAGAGTGAGGTTCCGTTCATGGTGAAGATGCGCGAGATGGCGGATCTTATGCGCGCGGACTCGGTGCTTGACCTTGCGAAGTGGCCGGACGACGGTTCCGACAGCGCGATTGACGTATGGCCGTCGGGAGCGAGACCTGTAGACATGGATGCAGGCATCAACGAAATATGGGACGATTACGTCGTGCCGCGCCGCGAGCATTTGTACGTTACGCATTCCGTGACCAACACGACGAAGGTGGTTGGCTATGGCTCCAACCTGAACGCAGGTATTCCCGAGGCGCAAAGCCCGATTACGACGCTTGCACCGAACATATATGTCTCCAACCTCACTGCGCTTGATGCTGAGCAGGCCGAAGCTCTTGGTGTTACGGGACAGTTCTATGGTACGGAAGTCGTCATAATACAAAACGACAATGCAGAGGCCGTCGACATGAGCGGATGGCGCCTTGCGTTCTCGGTCGATTTTACGTTCCCCGCCGGTACGGTGTGCGATGCGAACGACTCGATATACATTGTTGCTGACCGCCGTGACTACATCAGAGTGCACGGCGATGAACTCACGGACCAGGTAATCGTCGGCAACGCGACGTTCACTGGCGCGGGGCCGATTGCGATCTTCGCGGCGGACGGCACGCAGGTCTTTGCCGCGATTCCAGAGACGAATGAGAAGAAGTATCTCAGACTCCATTCCTTCTGCGGGAACACAAACGACGGCGCTGATGGCGACACGGGCGAATGGTTCACGCTTACCAATATTTCGGACGCTGCGACCCTTGATCTTGCTGACGTCACAGTCTGCTTCCTTAAGCAGGGCGATGACCACGATACTACCACGCACTGCCATGTTACGCTTACGAACAAGAAAGGCAAAGGCGACGTCAAGCCGTTGAAGTCCTGGACGGCGAACCAAGCGGACTGGGCCGACAATGGCTGGCCGAAGATACAGAACAACAAGCAGCAGATCACAATCTACGACAAGTTCGGAACGGTCTGCCAGACGCTCAAGGTGACGCAAAAAGATTTCCTTCTCGCTTATGGTGCAGGTGGTTGGCTCGTCTGCGACTCGCAAGATGCATTAGTCACTGACAAGAAGTGGTGGCACCAGGCGTTTGACATCTCGGCCGGAACAGAGACTGGTTCATTCGAGGCCAAGAACCAGGCGGATGCGGACAAAGCGGCGGCGGATATTACGATAACACTTTCCGCAGAGGATGCCGCAGCAGGGCTTGAAACGCAATACCTAAAAGTCGTAGCAGAGCCGGTCGAGGGTTCGTCTGGAAAATACAAGGCAGTAGTCGTGGTGAATCCGGAGACTGTCGGCGCGCCAGTTGTCGGCGTCGGCGAATCTGCCGCGGAGGATAAGCCCGTAAAGGTTGAGGATGTAGTGGGCGGCAAGGAGGTGAGCGTTTCGATTACGAATGCCGTAAAGGGGCTTTGGTACGGCTGCGAAGTTGCGGACGGGCTTGGCGCAACTGCTGCGTTCGGCAACGACGTCGGCTCTTTCTATCGCGCGTCAAACACGACGCATACCGTAATTGCCTCTCCTCGCACGCAACCCAGCGGGTTCTTTAGGGTAAAAGTCCTTCCGGTCCGCCCGACGGAGTGATTTTGCCCGTCGAGACCAACAACTTACCCTTGCCTAACAATGGGTAGATAGGGTATAATCTTTCGCAATGGGGACAATTTTTAAGTTCGCATAAAAGAAGGACAATAAGAATGAGCGAAAAACTCGAAACGATGACGCCTGAACTAAAGGCGTTTGTCGAAGAATGGAAGTCCAAGCCGGGCAACCTCATCATGGTTCTGCACCGGGTGCAGCAGACGTACGGGTACATCCCGCGCAACATAGCGATCGAGATCTCCACGATGCTCGACGTGCCGTTGGCGAAGATCTACGGTGTCGTCACGTTCTACAACTTCTTCCGGCTCCAGAAGTCCGGCAAGTACAATGTCCAGGTCTGCCTGGGCACGGCTTGCTACCTCAGGGGCGGCGACGACATCATCAAAGAGTTCGAGCGCCGTCTCGGCGTCGGTCTCAATGCGACGACCGAAGACGGGCTCTTCTCCGTCGAGGCCGTCCGCTGCCTTGGTTGCTGCGGTCTCGCGCCTGTCGCCGTCGTCAACGGCGAGGTGCACGGCAAGCTCGAGACGAAGGACGTCGAGGGCATTATTGAACAATATCGCAAACTCGGTTAAAGGGGAAAGAAAATGGCTAAGCTTACGCTCGCAGACCTGCGCAAGATGCGCGAGGAGAAGCAGAAGGCGCTCGACATGCGCGACTCGTCGAACAAGGATGTCCAGGTCGTCGTCGGCATGGGCACTTGCGGTATCGCCGCCGGCGCGAAGGACACGTTCACAGCACTCATCAACACGCTCTCCGAGAAGGGGCTCACCAACGTCCTCGTCAGGCAGACCGGCTGCATGGGCCTCTGCCACTCCGAGCCGACGGTCGAGGTCGTCGTTCCCGGAATGCCGACCGTCATCTACGGACATGTCGACGCCGCGACGGCCAAGGACATCGTCGACAAGCACATCGTCGGCCACGAGCTCATCGAGGGCAAGATCCTCGACAAGCCGTCGATCGACATCGTGAAGAACGCTTAAGGAGTCATTGCAATGGCATACGAATCATACGTATTGGTTTGCGGCGGCACTGCGTGCTGCTCTGGCGGCGCCGACAAGATCATCGAGGCGTTCGCGAACGAGCTCGAGGCCGCCGGTCTCAAGGAAAAGGTGCAGGTTGTCGCGACGGGCTGCCTCGGCTTCTGCGAGCAGGGTCCGATCGTCAAGATCCTCCCGCAGGGCACTTTCTACGTCCAGGTCAAGGCCGAGGACGTCAAGGAGATCGTCGCCGAGCACCTCGTCAAGGGACGCGTCGTGCAGCGTCTCTGCTACGACCCCGAGCAGGCGAAGAAGCTCGTCGCCGAGGCGAACATCCCGTTCTACCAGAAGCAGTACCGCATCGTCCTTCGCAACTGCGGCGTGATCGACCCCGAGAAGATCGAGGACTATATCGCGCGCGACGGCTACAAGGCGATCGAGAAGGTGCTCTTCGAGATGACGCCCGAGCAGGTCGTCGACGAAATGCTCAAGTCCGGCCTTCGCGGCCGCGGCGGCGCGGGCTTCCCGACAGGCATGAAGTGGAAGTTCGCCCAGCAGCAGCCCAAGGGCCAGAAGTACATGGTCTGCAACGCCGACGAGGGCGACCCGGGCGCGTACATGGACCGCTCCACGCTTGAGGGCGATCCCCACTCGATCCTCGAGGCGATGACGATTGCGGGCTACGCGATCGGCGCTTCGAAGGGCTTCATCTACATCCGCGCCGAGTATCCTCTCGCCATTCACCGCCTTGAGGTCGCAATCGCCCAGGCGCACGAGCTCGGGCTTCTCGGCGACGACATCCTCGGTTCGGGCTTTTCGTTCGACATCGAGCTCCGCTTCGGCGCTGGCGCGTTCGTCTGCGGCGAGGAGACGGCGCTTCTCCAGTCGATCGAGGGCAACCGCGGCATGCCGAAGCCCCGTCCTCCGTTCCCGGCGGTCAAGGGCCTCTGGGGTCGTCCGACGGTCATCAACAACGTCGAGACGCTCGCGAACATCCCCGTCATCATCAACAAGGGCGCCGACTGGTTCTCCAAGATCGGCACCGCGACGACGAAGGGCACCAAGGTGTTCGCGCTCACGGGCAAGGTCAACAACTCCGGCCTCATCGAAGTTCCGATGGGCACGACGCTCCGCGAGATCATCTTTGACATCGGCGGCGGTATCCGCGGCGGCCACAAGTTCAAGGCGGCCCAGACGGGCGGTCCCTCGGGCGGCATCATCCCCGAGCAGTTCCTCGACACCCCGATCGACTACGAGTCGCTCGCCAAGATCGGCTCGATCATGGGCTCGGGCGGCCTCATTGTCATGGACGAGACCGACTGCGTCGTCGACATCGCCAAGTTCTACCTCGACTTCACGGTCGACGAGAGCTGCGGCAAGTGCGCGCCGTGCCGTATTGGCGGCAGGAAGCTTCTCAACTACCTGAAGAAGATCACCGACGGCCGCGGTACCGAGCAGGACATCAAGGACATGGAGGCGATCTGCGACGCGATGAACAAGGCGTCGCTCTGCGGCCTCGGACAGACGGCTTCCAACCCCGTCAAGTCCACGCTTCGCTACTTCATGGACGAGTACATGGAGCACATCCACGACAAGAAGTGCCGTTCCGGAAAGTGCTCGAAGCTCATCCAATACAAGATCGACCCTGCGAAGTGCAAGGGCTGCACGATGTGCGCGAGGAAGTGCCCCGCGGGCGCTATCTCGGGAACCGTAAAGAATCCGCATGTCATCGACCAGACGAAGTGCATCAAGTGCGGCGCCTGCGAATCGACTTGCAAGTTCGGCGCGATCTCTCATGGGTGAAAGGAACGGACGGGGATGCCACCCATCCCCGCACCCCTTGAAAAGGAAAGGAACTCTTTGTTATGGAAACTGAAATGATCACTCTTGAGATCAACGGCAAGGCCGTCACGGTCCCGAAGGGCACGTCTATTCTTAACGCGGCCAAGGCCGCCCACATCAAGATCCCGACGCTCTGCTACCATCCCGACCTGAAGCCGGGCGCAAGCTGCGGAATCTGCGTCGTCAGGCAGCTCGTCCCGAGCCGCAACCCGGCCGACAACGGCAAGCTCGTTCCGAGCCCCAAGATGCTCCGCGCGTGCTGCACCGAGGCGACGGCGGGGATGCACATCCTCACGCACGACCCCGACATCGTCCAGGTCCGCAAGACGGTCCTCGAGCTCATCCTCGCGAACCACCCGCAGGACTGCCTCCAGTGCCCGCGCTCGGGCTCCTGCGAGCTCCAGGCGATCGCGGCCGACTTCGGCATCCGCGACATCCCGTTCCCGAAGGAAGTCATCCACCGCGATCCCGACAACTCCACGCCGTCGATCGTCCTCAACTCCGACAAGTGCATTAAGTGCGGCCGTTGCGCCGAGGTGTGCCAGGAGATGCAGAACGTCTGGGCGCTCGAGTTCATCGGCCGCGGCGAAAAGACGGTCATGGCTCCCGCAGCCGGCGTCAAGCTCGCTGAGTCTCCCTGCATCAAGTGCGGCCAGTGCTCCGCGCACTGCCCCGTTGGCGCGATCTACGAGAACGACGAGACCGCCAAGGTCTGGGCGGCTCTTCGCGACCCCGAGAAGACCTGCCTCGTGCAGATTGCCCCGGCCGTCCGCGTCGCCGTTGGCGAGGCGTTCGGTATGAAGCCGGGCGAGCTCACGACGGGCAAGATCTACGCTGCGCTCCGCATGCTCGGCTTCGACAAGGTGTTTGACACCAACTTCTCCGCCGACGTCACGATCATGGAGGAGGGCACCGAGTTCATCAAGCGCTTCACCGAGGGCGGAACGCTCCCGCTCCTCACCAGCTGCTGCCCCGCGTGGACCGACTGGATGGAGAAGTACGCTCCCGACTTCACCGAGAACTTCTCGACCGCGAAGTCGCCGCAGCAGATGCTTTCCGCGCTCGCCAAGAGCTACTGGCCCGAGAAGAACGGCGTCGACCCCGCGAAGGTCCACGTCACCTCGATCATGCCCTGCACGGCGAAGAAGCACGAGATCATCCGCGACGAGTTCATGAAGTCCACGGGCTTCCAGGACACCGACGTGGTGCTGACGACGCGCGAGCTCGCCCGCATGATCAAGGCGGCCGGCATAGACTTCGCCTCGCTCCCCGAGGAACCGGCTGACAAGCTGCTCGGCGAGTACACCGGCGCGGGCACGATCTTCGGCGTGACGGGCGGCGTCATGGAAGCGGCGCTCCGCACGGCCTACTGCCTCATCACCGGCGAGGCCAAGCCCCCGAGCATCGACTTCAAGGAGGTGCGCGGCATGGAGGGCGTCAAGAAGGCGACGATCGACATCAAGGGCACGAAGGTGAACATCGCCGTCGCGCACCAGATGGGCAACGTCGAGAAGGTGCTGAACGAGATCCGCGAAGACCGCAGGAACGGCGTCAAGCCGCGCTACGACTTCATCGAGGTCATGGCTTGCCGCGGCGGCTGCATCGGCGGCGGTGGACAGCCCTGCCTCGCGACGGACGCTGTCCGTGCGCAGCGCACGGCCGGCATCTACACCGACGACGAGAAGTGCACTCTCCGAATGTCGCACCTGAACCCCGAGGTCCAGGCCCTCTACAAGGACTACCTCGGCGGCAAGACGGGCGCGCAGGGCGGCGAGAAGGCGCACCACCTCCTCCACACCGGCTACAAGAAGATCGACGTCTATCACTTCGAGTGACGTGCACGCTTCTTTATCGGACATTGTTGCCGATGTAGCGGCAAACTCGATCGAGGCCCATGCGGGCCTCGTTCGAGTTTCTGTTATAGAAGAAAACGGCACGATAACGCTGCGAGTCGAGGACAACGGGAAGGGGATGCCTCCCGAAATCGTCGCCAAGGCGTTCGATCCGTTTTACACGGAGCCGGGAAAGCACGACAAGCGCAAGGTCGGCATGGGCCTTCCGTTCGTCAAGCAGACGTGCGACGGCTGCGGCGGCTGCGTAACGCTCGACAGCAAGCAGGGCGTGGGGACGACTCTCGTCTGCACGTTCAAGGCCGACAACATAGACCTTCCGCCGATGGGAAGTCTTCCTCAGGCGATTCTCTCGCTCTTTAACTTTGATGGAGATTTCGATCTCGTCTTCCGCCACAGGAAGAACGGCAACGAGTATGAAATCTCCCGTCTAGAGCTAAAGGATGCCGTAGGCGGCTTTGATTCCGTTGAGGGACTTTCTCTCGCCCGCGAGTTTCTCGAGGGTCAGGAAGAGTCTCTTTAGCCAAATGCGGCGCGGATGAAGATGATCGCAAAATAGGCGACGGCGACTAGATTCATCGCAAGGGTGGTGACATATCCGACGAGTGCGCCCACGCCACCCTTAAGCGCATGCCCAATGCGCCGCCCGGCGATGAGTTCGCCTGCGACCGTGCCGAGGAATGGTCCTGCAATCAGGCCAATTGGCAGGAAGAAGAGCCCGACGATCGTTCCGACAGCGCAGCCGAAAACTCCCCACCCTGAACACTTGAACTTCTTTGCGAAGAAAGTCGGGAGTACATAGTCCACGATTGAGACGACGATGACAATTGCCGCACCAAACGCCAGGATGCTTGTGGAAGGGGCTTTTGCCGTTGGCACAAGCGTCCAGAGGGCGGCGTATCCTAAAATAGGCCCAGGCAGGACGGGAACGGCGCTCCCAATAAAACCACAGACGAGCAGCAGAGCTCCGAGCGTTATCAGAAAATATTCCATTTTTGCTATCTTGCCGAAGGCCGCAAGTCCGCGAGTTTGACCGACACCTCGAACTGTGAAAGCGAGGTCGCCATTATGCCGATTCCCTCGCGGCGTGCGGCTTCAACCATGTCTTCCGGCGGCTGGCGGTCGTGGCAGAGGACGATGCCCTCTATACCAGCGAGCGTGCAGACGGCAATTGCGTTGAGATGGTTTTGTATCGTAATAAGCACGGACTCGTCGCCGCAATGTCCCATGACATCAGAAAGAAGGTCTGACGTGTAGGCCGAGGTAATCTCGCCCTCTTCGTTCTCCACGACTACCGTTCCGCCGAGTCGTGTCGCTATTTCACCGAATTTCATGACACCATTATACCATAATTCGGTGTAATTCGGCGGGGGCCGAAGGCTCCTCCTCGTGGACCCTCGGCGAATACGCCGTATCCACTCGCTCGGACCTTCGCTCCCCCGCCGAATTATGGTATAATTATGCCTATGAAAGTCTATGGAATAATTCCGTCGCGGTTTGGGTCTAGCCGTTTCCCTGGGAAGCCACTTGCGATTCTTGCGGGGAAGACCCTTGTCGCATGGGTCGTCGAGGCAGTCAAGAAGGCGAAAGGGCTTGATGAAGTCCTTGTTGCGACTGATGACGAGCGCATTGTAAAGGCCGTCGAGGAATACGGCGGCAAGGCGGTGATGACACCATCGGAGCTTCCGAGCGGAACCGACCGCATTGCGTGTGCGGCGCGAAACTTCCTCGGCGCTGACTTCGCAGACGACGACATCCTCGTCAACATCCAGGGCGACGAGCCGCTTATCGACCCCGCGCTTGTCGAGCAGCTTGCGGCGAAGCTCAAGGACGATCCCCGCTGGTCCATGGCGACGGCCGTGACGCCCATTAAGAACGCCTCTGACTTCGCAGCGAAGACCGTGGTAAAGGTCGTGCTCGACCGCGACGACGGCGCTCTTTATTTCTCCCGCGCGCCAATTCCCTGCGACCGCGACAACGAGCCCGACTTCTCCCTCAACCCCTCGACCCCTCAACCCCTTTACGTCAGGCACCTCGGCATCTACGCCTATCGCGGTGCGTTTCTGAAGAAGTACATCGCGGAGCCGCCGTGCCCATTGGAGAAGACCGAAAAGCTCGAGCAGCTTCGCGCGCTCTGGATGGGCGCGAAGATCGCAGTCGTCCGCACCGAGGATGAGGGCGTCGGCGTAGATACGCCAGAGGATGCAGAACGTGTTGCGGCAATTCTCGCAAATCGCGCAGTTTGAGCGACGCGCCATCTTGAGGCGCGCTTTCGTCAACTCTCTTCCCGTGCTCATGGGCTACACGACCATGGGGTTCGCGGCAGGCGTGCTGCTTTCCGTCAAAGGTGGCGTTTATTGCGCACCCGCGTGGTCGTTTGTCATTGCGGCGATGCTCGTCTCTGGGACGATGAGTTTTGCGATAGTTCCTGCAATGGCGGCATCGGAATCCTTTCTCGCGGTTGCCTTGCTTACCCTCGGGATCAACTTTCGCTATGCCTTATATGGGTTCTCCATGCTCGCAAAGTGGAAGGGCATTCCAGTCCTGCAGAAGTGGTTTCTCGTCCACTCGCTTGCAGATGAGATATACGCCCTCGATCTGGCGTGCACGATAAAGGATCCTCTCAAGAACCGGCTTTACTGCCTTTTCAACCATGGTTTCTGCGTGGGGTACTGGGTCCTCGGCTCGGTCGCTGGTTCTATTGCCGGTTCTGCGCTTCCTATCCCGTCTAAGGGGATTGAGTTCGCGATGGTGGCGCTTTTCCTTGTGATATTCACAGACCAGATGAAAGGATTTTTCAGGCATTATGGCTGAAGAAATTCTACACACCGCGGGAATAGTCGCCGTCGCCTGGGTGGTGACATTTGGACTGAGGTCGTTGCCATTCCTTCTTTTTGCCGGACGCGGTCGTGATGTCCCCCCGTCCGTCGAACGCTTCGGTTCGATCATCTCGCCCGTCATAATCGCAGGGCTCATTGTATATTCCTATTCCGCCCTCGAATGGCGCACGGCGTGGCCGTATATCTCGGGCGTTCTCGTTGTGGCGCTTCAGCTGTGGCGTAAAAACGCGCTTCTCAGCATCATCGCAGGCACTGTCGTCTATATGTGTCTTCTCTCTGCAGGGTGCACCTCGAATGACTATGGCGACATCGTGCTTGACGCCGCGCATCCTTCGATTCGCTATTCAACGCAAGGGTTCCTCATCGGCGAGCGCTATGTCGACCCGAGAAGGGTGCCTGCGATTCTGAAGAGCTATGACGTGCCCACAGACCGCGTGATCCACATTCTCGTCGATGAAGAGTCCGAGCGCGACTTGAAGCCCGCTCGCGCGTTCATGGGCCTTCTTGCCCACAACGGCTACCGCCGCTCCGTTCTCGTCACGAAGAAGCGTGCAGAGAGCCATGTCCGCACCGAGGAGGAAATGGCTCTCGAACGCCAGCAGTATGCGCCATCTCCTCGCCACGCCTCCCCCTCCGGCAAGCGCAAAATCCGCTACAAGGGAGCA
Organism: Kiritimatiellia bacterium; assembly: GCA_017406465.1. GTDB lineage: Bacteria > Verrucomicrobiota > Kiritimatiellia > RFP12 > UBA1067 > UBA1067. Next base: position 22,327 of record JAFQYM010000046.1, read on the forward strand.
AGCGATTGATGGACAAGGCAAACGCAAAGGCACGGATTGCGGAACTGAGGGCCCTCATAGAGAAGGCCAACCACGACTATTACGACCTTCACCAGCCGACGGTAGGCGACCGCGACTACGATATGTGGGAGCAGGAGCTCCTGAAGCTCGAGGCGGATTTCCCCGAGTTTGCCGACGCGTCGTCGCCAGTTCAGAATGTCGCGGGCGGTCTTCTCGAGGGCTTTGCGAAAGTCAAGCACGACCCGCCGATGCAGTCGCTCGACAAGACACATGCGAAAAGCGAACTTGCCGAGTTTGACGCGTTTGTCCGCAAGACAGTCGAGGGCTTCACCTATCTCGTCGAACCGAAGATTGATGGTATCTCGCTTTCGCTTCGCTATTCAGGTGGGCGGCTCGTCCGCGCCGCAACGCGCGGCAACGGTCTTGTAGGCGATGACATAACTGCGAACGTAAACACGATAAAGACCGTTCCAAAAGTCCTCCCGCCTGATGCGCCGCGCGAGCTTGAAGTGCGTGGCGAGGCGTATATGACGCGCGAGGGTTTTGTCGAGCTTAACGCTCGTCAGGAGGCCGCAGGTCTCGAGACCTTTGCGAACCCGAGGAACGCCTGCGCCGGTTCCTTGAAGCAGCTCGACTCGCGCGTCACTGCCGAGCGTCCGCTTGATGTCGTAATCTACAACGCGGGCGGCGTCGGATGCGATGGCTTCGCCTCGCACAGCGAGATGGTCGCGGCGTTTGCGAAGTGGGGTTTCCCTGTCGCGCCGTGGTCGAAGTTCTGCAAGACGATAGACGAGGTGTTCGCTGCAATCGACGAACTTCAGACGCTTCGCCACACCTTCCGTTTCGAGATTGACGGCGCGGTCATCAAGATCGACGAGCGCAAGTTCTACGACATCCTCGGCGCGACTGCTCACGGCCCTCGCTGGGCGCGCGCATACAAGTACGCGCCCGAGCGCGCTGAAACGACCGTCGAGGCGATTACAGTCCAGGTTGGTAGAACTGGCATCCTTACGCCTGTTGCTGAACTGAAGCCAGTTCCGCTCGCCGGCTCTGTCATCTCCCGCGCCACTTTGCACAACGCCGACCAGATCGCACGTCAGGATATTCGCATAGGCGATCACGTCTGGCTCGTAAAGGCGGGCGATGTAATTCCGGCTATCGAGTCTTCGATCCCCGAGAAGCGCACAGGCGCGGAAGTTGTCTTTACGATGCCTACGGCGTGTCCCGTTTGTGGCGGCGCGGTTGCACGGCTTGAAGGCGAGGTGGCGACGCGCTGCATGAACCCAGCGTGCCCCGCGCAGCTTTGCCGTAGGCTTGAGCATTTTGCGAGCCGCAATGCGCTTGACCTGAAGGCGCTCGGCGGCAAGATCGCGGACATTCTTGTAGACAAGGGCGTTGTAAAGGATCCTCTTGATCTCTTCACGCTCGACTATTCGGAACTCGCAGGTCTCGACATTGGCGAGAAGGACGCACCTCGCAAGTTCGGCAAGAACGCGCTCAACCTAAAGAACGCCGTTGTCGACGCGAAGGAGTTGCCTTTGGAGAGGTGGCTTTTCGCTGTCGGCATACCGCAGGTCGGCGTCACAGTGGCGAAAGACATCGCGGCAGAACACGAGAAATTCAGCGATCTCAAGGACAGCCCCGTTCTAAAGAATGTCATCGAGAACGACGCGAAGAAGGGCAAGGAGCGCAAGATTCTCGCCATCAAGGTTGAGGCGGCAAAGGCGGTTCTCTCTTTCTTTGCGAGTGAATACGGAAGCGCGTTTCTTGGTCGCATGCTGTCGCTTGGCATCGACCCTCGGCGCGGCGCACGTGCCGCGGTCGCGACGACAGGCCCGCTTGTAGGCGCTGGCTGCGTTCTTACTGGAACGCTGAGCCGTCCGCGCGGCGAATATGCCACGCTAATAGAGAAGGCGGGCGGCATTGTCCAAAGCGCCGTCACGTCAAAGACGAAATACTTGATTGCCGGCGCGAACGTCGGCGCGACGAAGACCGAGAAGGCGCGTGCGCTCGGCACCGAGGTGATAGACGAAGCGCGGCTTCTCGAACTTCTTGGGTCAACTTCATCTGACAAGGCGGAGCGGCCTGCCGACGAAAAGCCGTCGGCTACCGCTCCAGTTCAAGGAGATCTTTTTGGCTAATATAAACCATGTAGAACATGCAGAACATGAAGAAATCTACACGATCTACACGTTCTACACGGCTAAATAACTGACCAATGAATAAAATTCTAACATTTCCTGGCTTCATTGACGTCCATGTCCATTTCCGCGACCCTGGCATTCCAGAGGCGGAGACAACGGCGTCTGGTCTTGCCGCCGCCGAGCGCGGCGGATTTGCCGCGGTCGTCACGATGCCCAACACGACTCCCGCCTGCGACTCGCCGGAGGCCATCGCCTATCAGCTCTCACAAACTCCTCCACTCCATCACTCCCCCACTCCCCCACTCCTTCTTCCCTCCGCCTGTATTACGAAAGGTCGGCTTGGGCACGAAGTCGCCGATCTTGAAGCGCTTGCCGAGGCGGGCGCTGCGTTCTTCACTGACGACGGCTCGTATGTCGCGGACGACATGGTGATGGAAAAGGCGATGCGCCGCGCCGCCGCGCTTGGTATGTGCATCTGCGAACATGCGATGGATCCGAAGGAAGTCAAGGATGGCGTGATCCGCGACTGTGATCTCGCCCGAATTAGCCACCTCCCGATTATCCCCGTCTCTGCCGAGACAGTAGCAATTCGCCGCGATCTTGCGATTTGCCGTGTGACAGGATGCCGTCTTCACATTCAGCACATTTCCACGGCGGAGGGCGTTGCACTCGTTCGCGACGCGCAGAAAGAAGGACTACCTGTTACTGCCGAAGCAACACCGCACCATCTTCTTCTTTCGTGCGAGGAGATTCCGCGAGACGATGCCAACTACAAGATGGCGCCGCCTCTTGGAAACGACGAAGACCGCGCAGAGCTTCGCCGTGCCGTGAAGGACGGTGTTCTCATGTTTGCGACAGACCACGCGCCGCATCCTTCGGCGAAGAAAGCGCTTGGATTTTCCGGAAGCGCAAACGGAATCATCGGACTTGAGGCGGCGATACCGCTTACTTGGGTCACGATGGTGGAAGGCGAGGGAATGTCGCCAGACGCATGGGCGCAGGCGTGGTGGAAGATGCCGCGGGAGATTCTCTCGCCTCGCGCGGCAGCTCGTCTCGATGATGCGCGGCAAACTGTGGTCGAGGTTGGCGAGTGGCGCGTCATCGAGGTCGCTAAGTTCGCCTCGCTCTCGCGCAACTGCCCGTATGGTGGCTTGGAGTCTAACTGCTGGCCAGTCACCGTTGCCCATTGTCCGACGTAAAGAATTGTGGTATAATTGTTGGCATGAAAATCAAGTTCATCGCCAACATCAAGGGCATATATCTTGGGTATTCGTTTGAACCGTCTGACGTAGTGACCATAGGTCGCGAAATCGGAAACACCATAGCGCCTATCAATGTTGATGGGTTTTCGCGCCACCATGCGCGCATCTTCTTCAAGGACGGCGCATGGTATGTCGAGGACGTCGGCAGCACGAACGGCACTTACCGCAACCGCGTGAAGGTCGAGGCCCCGACGAAGATCGAGAAGGGCGATTCGATCAGGTGCGGGCTCATGGAACTTGCTTCGTTTGACTTCGAGGAGTCGGCATCTCCGGCTCCCGTGGCTGTGGCAGAGCCGTCGAAGCCCGTTGCGTCGCCTCCGCCACCGCCACCTCCGCCAGCTGAGCCCGTTAAGCCAGTGGAGCCACCGAAGCCTGTTGAGCCTGTTAAGCCAGTCGAACCGCCGAAGCCAGTGGAGCCGATAAAGCCAGCTCCCGCGCCTGAACCTGTCGCCGAACTTGAGCCCGTCGCCGAACTTACGCCGATTACGCCTCTCGAGCCGATCACGCCTCTTGAACCGATCACTCCTCTAGAACCGATTACGCCCCTTGAGCCGATCACGCCTCTTGAGCCAGTTGAGGAACTTAAGCCCGCTTCGCCCACCAAGACGGCGAAGGTCCCAACTCCTGTTGCTCCCACGGCTCTTCGTCGCCCGACGATTCCAGGTCTTAAGCCAGGACTAAAGCCAGGCCTTAAGCTCCCTCAGAAGGGTGGCGCGTTGCCAAGTGGTCTTAAACTCCCGCCCAAGGGCGGCGCATTGCCCGCTGGTCTCAAGCTCCCGCAAAAGCCAGGGTTGAAGCCAGGACTCAAGGTTCCCGGCAAGGGCGCTTGATTCTTGCGCTACATTTTTCAAGGAGAAAGAACATGAATTGTAGACTTGTAGGCCTGTCGGCGATTGCCGCCATGGCTTCGTTTGTCACTTACGCCGATCTTGTCTCTCGCGACATCGGCGATCCCGAGATGAACGCATGGGAAGCAGGCACATGGGTTACTTGCGGCGGCGACGTGATCACGCTCGACGAGCGGCCGTCCGACGCGCCGACGAAGGCGAAGTCGGTGCGCTTCGAGACGCGCTACGGCGACCATGTTTTCGGCGGCTGGAACGCATCGCTCAAGAAGAACATCCTTCCTGGAAAGCCAGTCAAGTTCACCGGCTGGGCGCGTCTCGGCAACGACGACTCGTGGGGAATGGAGTTCGCGTTCGTCGATGCGCACACGAACAACTTCTCGATATCAATGCATCCAGTTGGCGATCCGAAGGGCAAGCTCAAGCTGACGCGCAACTGGCAGAAGTTCGAGATGACTTTCCCGGAAACCGTCGGCAAGAACAAGGAGCCGATAGCGCTTCCCGTCAAGTTCGACTGCGTCAAGCAGAACAACTGGGGCGACCGCAACTCGCCGCCTAAGACGCGCCAGTTCGACTTGTACGACTTCCGCCTCTGGACCGACATGGCAGGCGTCACCGACAGGCCCTACGAGCTTTCCGTCAGGTATCCCGTCGTGGGCAACACGTTCTACGACGCAGAAGGTGAACCTGCGCTCATCATCTCCGCCGGCAGCTGGATTGGCGAGGAGAAGACGCTTACCTTCAAGGCAAATGTCGTTTCCGCCACAGGCGAGGAGAGAAAGTTCGAAATCCCGCCGCTGAAGGTCCTCGACGGCGCGAGCCAGATTGTGAAGTTGCCGTTCGACGAACCGGGCGCGTACAAGGTCGAGATAGCGGTCGACGGCTTTCCGAAGCCTTTTGTCGAGAAGTCCCGCTACGTCGTCTGTCTCCATCCGCGGGACCTGACCGACGAGGAAAAGGAGGCGTCGCCCTACGGAATCAACGTCCACGGCGGCGGCTATGTCGGCTACGAAAAGTTCGCCCGCCTTGGCTTCACCTGGGTGCGCGACTACGCGTTCAACTTCCACTGGATGCGTCGCGCGCGCGGCGACGGCAAGTACGCCGGCTGGCCGTGGTACCCGAAGATCGTGAAGGCCGCGGAGGATGTCGGAATCAAGACGCTTCCGTGCCTTATGGGGGCAATCGAGGTCAAGAGGGACGCGACAGGCGACAATGACCCGAGCTTCACTCCCAACAAGGAATGGCGTCGCCAGATGGCGCTCGCCGTGTCGACGTTCGACACGCTGACTGCGTTCGAGCTCGACAACGAGGCGGACGGCCTCATGTTCAAGACTCTTGATGGCTACGGGCGCTACTGCCAGGCGTTCGGCGACATCGTAAAGTCCGCGCGTCCCGATGCGCGCGCCGTCGCGCCGGGTCTTGCCGGTATCTACGTCGAGCAGTCGCAGAAGCTCGTCGAGAAGGGGTATTTCCGCAATATCGACGTGGTGAACGGCCATCGCTACTGCGGCAAGGACGGTCCTGAATACTCCAAGGCGAACCTCAATACGGGCATGAGCGAGGCAAAGCCAGCGTACTTGCGCGATGTGTGGCGCCACTGGAAGAAGGCAGCGACGTGCGACGGCAAGTTCCGCGAGCTCTGGGTCACCGAATGGGGCTGGGACACCCTCGCTGGACAGCCCGTCAGCGAGTGGGAGCAGGCCGCCTATCTCCAGCGCAAGTGGGTGCTCGCGATGGGCAACGGCGTCGAGAAGATGTTCTGGTACTGGTATTACGATGACGATACCGACACGCCTAACTACTTCTTTGCCGGCTGCGGCATCTTCGACCGCAGGCGCAACCCGAAGCCGTCCGCGGCGTCCTTCGCGGCCATGAGGACGTTCATCCCAGGGAAATACGAGTATCTTGGCACGGCCAACCTCGGGCCCAACCACATGGTTCAGCTCGTCCGCGCCGAGGGCAAGGTCGTCGCGCTTGCGTACAAGGTGAGGAAGGACGGCCCGGACCTTGAAATCAAGGACGAGAAGGCCGAGCTCGTCACCGACATGTTCGGCCGCACTCTCAAGCCGACTGGCACCTTCGGCAAGCGCAAGCTCGACATCGCGCCGACATGGTACGTTGGTCTCGACGAGGACAGCGACTGGCTCAAGCAATGCCCGCTCGACATCGAGAGCGACTTCTATGTCCGCAACGTCGGCGGCGAACCGGTTCGCGTCGAGGTCGCGCAGCCTGACAAGTTCGAGTACTCCGTCGAGCCGCCTAAAGGATGGACGGTCGAGAAGAAACCCTACGGCTTCGACGTGATGGGCCCCGCCGGGCTCAAGCGCGGCAACACCTCTTTCACCGTCACCGGCAAGAACGGCAAGGTCTCGAAGACGATGGCGATCGAGGTCGATATCGTTCCGCAGGCCTACGCGAAGTCCAAGGCCGCGAATTTCGACGGCGAGTTCACGATGGATGTCACGAACCAGTCCGCCGAGAATCAGGACTTCACAGTCAAGGCGGAGCTCCCGAATGGCTGGGCGATCGATCCTGCCGTCACGCAGACTGGCAAGCTCAAGCCAGAGGAGACCAAGACTCTCTCGTTCAAGCTGGTCAAGTCCGCGCCGGTCGACCCGGCTGCGAAGGGCGCCGCGAATCCGAAGCTCTCCATCGTCAACGCGAAGGGCATGCAGGTCGACTACGCGCCTGTCATTCCGCGCACCTGGACGATGCGCAGCGTAGACCTCAAGAAGATCAAGTTCGACGGCGATCTTTCCGACTGGGACGACCGCAACCTCGTCAACAGCTTCATGATCGGTCCGAACGGCGACAAGGACCCGACGAAGGTGTATCTCGCGTACTGCCCGGAGGGACTCGTTGCGGCGCTCGACGTCGACGACTCGCGCTGCTTCACGGCCGACCCCGGCAGCTTCTGGCGCGCTGCCGACTGCCTCGAAATCATGATCACGACTCCCGACGGCGTCAAGTTCAAGCCAGACGAGCCGTGGTCGCTCTTCGACCACCAGATGTGGTTCTGCCCGATGCTGAAGGACAAGAACGTGTTCTGCGGCTACTGGAGCAACTGCAAGGGGCAGAAGGTCTACAAGAAGTCTGGCGAGGATGTAAACGCCAAGTGGACTGGAAACGCATCAAAGAGCGTGCCTGATGGCTCTCGCTCTGGCCTCGTAAAGACGCCGCGCGGCTATCGCGCCGAGATGTTCATTCCTGCCGAGCAGCTCAAGGGCTGGGACAAGATGAAGCCCGGAGCCACGATAGGCCTTTCGTTCACGCTCGTCGTCGAAGACCTCAAGAATTCGCAGCACGAACTCTACTGGCCTAACTCCAAGCGTGACAACCTCATGAAGAAGCCGTGGACTTGGGCAAAGGTCAAGCTCGAGAAGTAAAAAGACATGCGTAGGGCTCTTCTTGTTTTTTCGGTCGCCGCCGTGGCAGAACTCGCCTTGGCCGGCATTGTTCTCGAAAAACCATCGTCGGTTTCCAGAACGGATGACGGATGGCGTATCGTCTATGCGCTTGGCGAGCCGGTGAAAGCCGATTTCTTCGCACTGGAGAACAACCCTGCCGGGGCGTGGAAGCTTACGGTGGACTCGTGGGAGTTCGCGCATGGGGAGGGCCTGTGCAAGAATCTCGTCACGAATCTGCCGAAGGCCGTGTTCGCTTCGCGCTTCCAGTTCGAAGTCAAAGGCGACGCCGACCCGAAGATGGGAGGTCTTGCGCTCGAGCTCCGGCCGCGCGCAGAAACGGAAATACGCAAGGCGATGGATGGCCGACTGCCGCAGCGCCTCGAGAAAAGGGCCGATCGCATCTTTGCAGATTTCGGCGGCGAGACGGCTGTGCGCGGCGTTTTTGTGCCGGCCGGCAAGACTGCCGAAGTCTACGGGTCGTGGTCGCCTTCGCTTGCCGACGGCGGCCTTGGCTCGCCGATTCTCGCCTCGCGTTCGGAGAAGGATGGACGCCTCTACATCGAGTTCCACGACGTCCAGAGGTTCTGCTACTTCGCCGTGACGGGCGTCGACGCGCCGAAAGACATTGAGTTCGACGTCGTGCCCTACGACTACGCGAAACACCTTACCGACGAGACATGGGAGCAAAAGCTCGCGCGCATGAAGTGGTGGACGGACGCGCGATTCGGCATGTTCATCCACTTCGGGCTCTACGCCGTTCCCGCGCGACACGAGTGGGTGAAGTCGAACGAGCGCATAAGCGACGAGCAGTACCGCGAGTACTTCGAGACGTTCAATCCGTCTCGCTTCGACGCTAAGGCGTGGGCAAAGGCCGCGAAGAACGCGGGCATGAGGTATGCCGTCCTCACCTCGCGCCATCACGAGGGCTTCTCGCTCTTCGACACGAAGTTTTCCGACTACAAGATCACGAACACGCCGTTCGGCCGCGACTTGGTCAGGGAGTTTGTCGACGCTTTCCGCGCAGAGGGGCTGAAGGTCGGCTTCTACTATTCCTTGCTCGACTGGCATCATCCCGACTACACGATCGACAAGATGCATCCGCGTCGCAAGAACCCCGAGCAGTTCGGCGCAGGAGGGGAGAACGTCGACTACTCGAAGGAGAACGCTGGCCGCGACATGGCGAAGTACCGCCAGTTCATGAAGAACCAGGTGACGGAGCTTCTTACGAACTACGGCAAGATCGACATAATCTGGTTCGACTTCTCCTTCCCCGGGAAGAACGGCAAGAGTCGCTACGACTGGGATTCAGAAGGGCTCCTCCGTCTCGCGAAGAAGCTTCAGCCGGAAATCATCATCGACAACCGCCTCGACCTCACGGACTGGGAGGACGGCTGGGATTTCGCGACGCCCGAGCAGAGCAGACCCGCTGGCTGTGTCGAAGTGCACGGCAAAAAGGTTCCGTGGGAGACGTGCCAGACGTTCTCAGGGAGCTGGGGCTATGCGCGAGACGAGTCGAGCTGGAAGAGCGCCTACCAGTGCATCGAGCAGCTGATCGACGCCGTTTCCAAGGGCGGCAACGTCATCATGAACGTCGGGCCGATGGCGACGGGCGAGTTCGACTATCGCGCTCTCCAGCGTCTTGCGGACTACGGCAAGTGGCTTAGAGTCAACGGCGAGTCCATCTACGGGTGCGGTCCCGCGCCCGAGGAATTCAAGCCGCTTCCCGGTACGACGCTGACCTACAACTCCAAGACGAACCGCCTCTACATGCACATGCTCTCCTGGAGGTTTGGTGCGTTCCAGGTTCCGTTCGGCGAACGCGTGAAGTGCTGCCGGCTCCTTAACGACGGAAGCGAACTCAGGTTCCGCTGGAACACTCTTCATCTTCCCGTCGAGAAGCCGCCGGTGGAGATACCGGTCGTGGAATTCATCTTGAAATAGACAAGGAGGAAACAAAATGGACATTGTAACCCTGCTGCTTGCGGCTACAATCGCATTGCCGCCTTTTGGAGACGTCAAGGTCGTCGACGAGGTCGACTGCACCAAGACCGATCACCGCTTCGCGGACTGGCCGAAGGGCTCAAGCCGTGTGGAGACGGTTCTCGGAAAGCCCTGCCGCGTCCTCGACGTGCAGTCGGAGACGGCGTCCTACCTCGACTGGCGACTTGGCGAGGGCAAGGGGCTCAAGCCGAACGCCGCCTACGTCGTCGTGATCGAGTATCCCGACGACAAGCCGCGCGCGTTCCATGTCCGCAACTACGGCAACAACTCGCGCCGTTCGTTCTACACCGGGCGTTCCAACGGCGACGCCTTCGAGGGACCGATCGTCCACCACAAGCCCGAGTCGCTCAATATTCCCCAGTCCGGCAAGTACGAGAAGTGGACGTCGCTCACCTTCCTCGGCGAGAAGGCCGCGAACCGCCGCGATCTCGGGAAAGACATGGCTGCGAAGACAGGCGAGAAGCCGCAGCTCGACATTGCGACCGACGGCTTCGAAATCGCGATCTCCCAGTACAAGCGCCATTGGCATCCTTGCTCCGAGGGCATCGCGGTCTCCCGCATCCAGCTTTGCGAAATTCTCGACGAGAAGGCGGCTTGGGTTTCGCTCAACCTGCCGCCCGCCCCGTTGCCGCGCCGGCATATCTTCTGGCGCGAGGAGATGGCCGACGGCGTGATGGCCAAGGACAGTCTCTGCCCCGGCAACGGCGGTCTCGACTGGATCGAGCAGAAATTCCGCGCGATGAAGATTTTCGGTCAGAACACCTACTGCAAGGACCTCCTCGAGTTCGGCCACAACCAGCACTGGGACTGCCACTGGAAGCACGGCAAGCCGGGCGGGAAGTCGTTCAAGTGGATGTGGGCGTGCGACGCCTACTACGCCGATCTCTGGTCGAAGATCGTCTCGCTTGCCGTGGAGAAGTATGGATTTGACCTCCTTCCCTACTACGAGTACGGCGGGGCGGCCGGTGATCCCAAGGAGGCGCTCGGCCCCCAGAAGCGCGCCGAACCGCTCGACATCGACAACAAGCCCGACCGCAAGGCACGGGGCGCGAACTACACGCACATCTGGTGGTCCGAGGGCAAGCTTCGCGTCGACATCACCGATCCCGACACTCTCGAAGAGCTCAAGTACATCCTCGAAGGCACGATACTCCGCTACAAGGATCTGGTCGACAAGGGGGCCTTCGTCGGCGCGCTGATGCGCCCGCGTCCCGGCCACTGGGCGATCAGCTTCTCCGACAAGACGCGCGCAAGGTTCGCCAAGGAGGAGAACGGCGGCAAGGCCGTGTCGCGCGCAGATCTCAAGAAGGACAAGGCGCTCTACAACAAGTACATCGCCTGGTACGGCAAGAAGCGCGCGCAGTTCATGGACGAGATACGCAAATACCTCGAGGAGAATGGCGTCAAGAACGCGATCTCCATCCTCGAGAACGACGATTCCGAGACCGGCTATCCCCTTGCGGACGGTGGCAGCATGACGACCGACGATCTCGCCTACTGGAAGGAGAAGCTTCCCGGCAAGAAGATTGTCGACGTCAACGATCCGAGCGTCGTCGGGCAGCATCGCTACCTCAAGGCGCTTAGGACCCCGGCCAGCACCTGGGGCCCGTGGGAATGGCAGCATGCCTCGCCTGCCTGCGACCCGGAGCACTACAACGACCTCAAGAACGTCTGGATAGCGCTGCCGTTCCACGCTCTCTTCACCGTGACCGACCCCGAATGCCTCTCCGCGTTTGCAAACGGCAACGGCACGGCGACGCTGATCCGCCACTACGACCTCAACGAAGGCACTTTCGACAGCGAGCCGCTGCTCGATCCTAACGGCAATCCAGTCAAGAACGGGAAGGGCGAAGTCGAGAAGAGACCGATCACCGGCTACGCGATGGCCGACTGGGAACACGCCGGACGCGCCTGCATGATCGCCGAGATCAACGCGATGGCGAACGGCGACCCCGTAAACCTCGGCTATTTGATGGGCTCGAACTATACGCGCGGCTTCCCTGGACCGGTCAGGGAGTTCAACCAGAACTTCCTCGCGCTTCCTGCGCTTCCTTCGAAGGTCGTGAAGGGCGCATGCTCTGACCCAGAGGTGGTCTTGCGCGAGATCGACTGCTCGAAGCTTGGAGTCAAGGCGAAGTACTATGCCCTCGTCCACACTGGATGGAAGGAGAAGAGCGACGTCAAGGTCAAGATCCCCGGGGCGAAGGGCGAAGTCGAATTCGTCGCCTACGGCAAGACGAGGTCGCTCAAGGACGGTGCGCTTGCGTTCAAGACGCTGAAGCCGCTCCAGCTCATTGCGATCAAGGTGAAGTAGTGCCTGCCTGACGCCGCGCCGCCATGAAACTTTTGGTATAATATGCATCAAAAGGTTCTTTGACATGGCGGCTACGCGCAGACAGGCCCGCGAATGGGCGATTCAGATGCTGACGGCGGCGGATCTAAATCCGCCGGACGACGTCGGGCAGTTCATGGTTTCCTTCTGGGAAGAGCTTTCCTCTCTCGACAGCGAAGAGGGGAGAGCCAGTCCCAAGGGCGAGATGAAGGATTTCGCTGAAGCGCGCGTAGTTGGCGTCCTTGCTAACCAAAAGGAGATAGACGAGATACTCGTCCCGCTTCTTGCGAAATGGGATCTCTACCGCCTCGGCACAATCGAACGCGCCGTCCTCAGGATGGGTGTATGGGAAATGAAGTGGTCGGATGTTCCGAAGCCCGTAGTCATCAACGAGGCGATCGACCTTGCCAACTGGTTCTCTACCCCCAAGTCGAGGACGCTTATCAATGCAGTCCTCGACAAGTACGGGAAGAAGGGTTGATGAATTTGGGATTTGGCCGTGTAGAACATGTAGAACGTGTAGAATGCGTGGAGATTTGAAAAGAGAATCTGAGTTCATGTACCGCGCTGTCGAGCTTGCGGCGCGCGGGCTTGGACACACAAGGCCTAATCCCGCAGTCGGCGCAGTGATAGTGAAGGGCGGCAAGATAGTCGGCGAGGGCTGGCACAAAAAGGCCGGAAAGGACCATGCTGAAGTCGCCGCGATCAAGAACGCGGTGCGGCGCGGCGCAAAGATTCTCAAGGGCGCGACGATCTACGTGACCCTCGAGCCCTGCTCGAAGCCGGGGCGAGTTGGCGCGTGCACAGACGCGATTGTCGCCGCGGGAATCTCGCGCGTCGTCTATGCCATCCCCGACCCCAACCCGAAGAACCGCGGCAAGGCGAAGCGCGCACTTGCGAAATGCGGCGTCCGGTGCGAGCGATTCAAGGGCGACAAGGAGTTGTTGTCTGAGTGCGGGGGTCTCGTCAACGCCTTCCGCAAGCATGTCCTGACGGGACTGCCGTATGTCACGGTCAAGATCGCAATGTCGCTTGACGGAAAGATCTGCGACGACTGGGGCGACTCGAACTGGATCACGTGCGGAGCGTCGCGCGATCGCACGAACCGGCTGCGCGAAAGTGTGGACGCCATCATGGTTGGCGCCGAGACGGTGAGAAAGGATAATCCGTCGCTTCTTGCCCGCATAAAGCCGAACAAGGACTTGATCCGCGTTGTCATTTCGAAAAGCGGGAAGCTTCCGAAGAAAGCTCAGATCTTCACGGACGGAAAGAACCCCACTCTTGTTTTCGACGACGCGAAGAAGGCGCTTTGCGAGCTCGGCAAGATGGGCGTCATGTCCGTTCTCTGCGAGGGCGGCCTAAAGCTTGCGGGATATCTCGCCGACCACGGGCTTGTCGACGAGTGGATCACCGTCATGGCCCCGGTTTTCATCGGACCGCGGCGAATCGCAAGGGCGATCCGGGGCACGGCTTTCTACAACATGTGTTTCTTCGCCCATGGAGACGCATTTTTCGGCGCCGGGATTTCCGGCTACGCGACATGGAATGGCGACGGTTATCCCAATCCGCCGATTGTCAAACACATCGAAACCCCTGACTCCTGACTACTGACCCCTAACCCTCCACTCTCCAACTCCAACTCTAAACTCCAACTCCTAACCCCTATGTTCACCGGACTCATCCAGCGAATCGGAACAGTCAAGCGCGTCTCGCGCGGGGCGGGGCTTGTCCTCGAAATCGCCGCTGACGAAAATTGGACGAAACCTCTTGAAGATGGCGAGTCGGTTGCCGTGAACGGCGTGTGCCTCACGGTCGTGAAGTGCGACGGCTCGCGATTCACGGCGGACGTTCTTCGCGAGACCGAATCGCGCACGGGGCTCGGCGAGCTCGTGCCGGGCGCGAAGGTGAACCTTGAGCGCGCGCTTAGGGCGGGCGATGCGATGGGCGGGCATATCGTCCAGGGACATGTAGACTGCCGCGGCACAATTGCCGCGAAGATGCCGAAGGGCCGCGACTTCCAACTCAAAGTCAGGTGCGGCCGCGTTCTTGCGTCGCAATCGGTTCTCAAAGGCTCGATCGCAATCGACGGCGTGTCGCTCACGATTTCGGGGCTCGGCGACGACTGGCTCGCCGTAGACCTCATTCCGACTACTGCGAAGGAGACGACGCTTGGCTCAAAGAAGGTCGGTGATACCGTCAACCTCGAGGGCGACATTGTCGGGAAGTACGTGGCGAAGCAAACTGCCAGACAAGGGCTTACTGAAGAGGCGCTTCATGAGGCCGGTTTTTGATGCAGGACTGATTTTGACATAAAACGAAGGGAACAGGACAATGAAGACGATAACAATTCTTGCCGCAGTCATGTCTGTTTCGAGTGTGGCTTCGGCCGGAACGATGCTCACTACCTGGGGAGAGAAGGTTACGAGCGAGAATGCCTGGCGCGACTATCCGCGCCCCCAGATGGTGCGTCAGAACTGGACCAACCTCAACGGCGACTGGGACTATGCGGTGACGAGCGTGACCAATACGCCCGGACGCCCCGAACAATGGAACGGGAAGATCCGCGTGCCGTTCTGCATCGAGTCTGCGCTTTCCGGCGTCGGGCGGCTTCTGGAACCCGACGAGTTCCTTTGGTATACGCGCAAGATATCGTGTGATCCGAAACCAGGCGAGAGGATTCTTCTCCATTTCGGCGGCGTCGACTTCCGCACGATGGTGTTCATCGGGCACGACGAGGTGACGGACGTTCCGCACGAAGGCGGGCAGAATCCATTTACGCTCGACATCACTGACTTCGTGAAGAAGGGCGAGAACGAGCTTACCGTCTGCGTGTGGGATCCAACCGAGAGATTCATCAACTCCCGCGGCAAGCAGTGCTTCAAGCCGCACGGATGCTTCTACACGCGCGTCTCGGGCATCTGGCAGACGGTATGGATGGAGACGGTGCCCGAGAAGTACATCAGGTCGTACAAGGTCGTTGCTGACATCGACAAGGGCGAGGTGACGCTGAATTTTCAGGGAACGGGAAACGGTGAATGTGGGACGGTTGAAATCGAAAACCCCGCGTCCTCTGCGCCTCTGCGCGAGAAATTCATCCCCGGTGAGCCTTGCACCGTCAAGTTGCCCAAGCCGGTTGAACTGTGGTCGCCGGAGAACCCGAAGCTCTACAACTTCACCGCGAAGTACGGCAAGGACGAGATCAAGGGCTACTTCGGCATGCGCAAGTTCGAGAAGCGGGCTGACGCGAAGGGGATTCTTCGGTTCTTTCTCAACAACGAGCCATATTACGTGATGGGCACTCTCGACCAGGGATGGTGGCCGGACGGGCTCTTGACGCCGCCTTCGGAAGAGGCGATGGCGTTCGACATCAAGACCCTCAAGGACTGCGGCTTCAACACCATGCGCAAGCACATCAAGGTCGAGCCGTTCCGCTACTATGCGCTCTGCGACAGGATGGGCCTTCTCGTGATACAGGACCTCCCGAGCGGCAACGGAAACGCGGTCGATCCAATTGGGGTTGGCGTCGTTCCGCGCTATGGCCTGCAGCGCCAGGAGATGAAAGAGATGATGGACGTCCTCCAGACATTCCCCTCGATCGTGATGTGGAACCCCTACAACGAGGGATGGTCGCAGCCAGGCGAATTCCTTACTCATTCCATGCTTGACTTCGTGCGCCGCTACGACCGTACGCGTCTCGTGAACGGTCCAAGCGGGTGGTGGGACTGGGAAGGCGGGCATCTCCTTCCAAATGGCTGGGACTGGAACAGGCGTGTTCTTACGAATCACAGGCCGGAGGGCGAATGCGAGGCGGCTGACACGGTGGATCTCCATCTCTACCGCGGCCCCGACATGCTTGCGGTGAATCCGCGCCGCATAAGTTTCCTTGGCGAGTTCGGCGGGCTCGGACATCCCGTAGAAGGGCATCTATGGAAGGAGGCCAAGGGCAGCTGGGGATATGGCGGCATTTCGGACACGAAGAATCGCGAAGGTCTTGAAAAGGCATATCTCGGCCTCATGAAAAAACTCGGCGATCTCGCGGAGAAGGGGCTTGGCGGTTCTATCTACACGCAGACGACCGACGTTGAGATCGAGATCAACGGTCTCCTAACATACGACCGAAAGGTACTGAAGTACAATCCAGAAGTCCTCAAGGCCGCACATGAGGCGGTCATCAAGCGCGCAAAATGACGAGGGGTTGCGAATGAAGACTATTTGCATCATGGCGGCTACCGCTGTCGCCGCTTTTGCCGCAACTGCGGCGGAATTCAGGGTCACTGCGCTTACGCCTGAATACATACTCGTTCAGGGCGACTGCTCGGCGGACGAAAACGCCGCGTTCTTCGCGGACCCTCGCTTCGAGGAGTCGAAGAGCGCTGGCGCGGACTGGCAGATAAGGCGCAAGCGCGTCGCCCTGCACGAAGACATCGTGAAAAAGGTTCGCGAGCCGTTTGCGGAGAAGCTTAAGGCGATACAGGGCGTCGTCTCGTATTGGCCCGAGGCGAACGGCATGAAGCACTACGTCGCCCCAGACGGCGACCACTTCAACCTGACGGCTGGCGAAGTGATACACAACGTCTTCGTGAAAGTCACGCCGATGAAGAAGGGCGACAGCGTAGATCTCGGAGTGGCGGGCAAGTTCACTTACGACCCCGATGTGCCCTCGCCCGTCTTCAAGGTTAACCAGGTCGGCTACGCGCCGAACGTGCGCAAATACGCGTATATAGGCGCGTGGCTCGGGACGGCGGGGCCCCTGCCCCTCGCGTCGTTCGTTGGAAAACCCTATGCCGTCATCGACGCAAAGAGCGGGGAGAAAGTCTTTGTTGCGGGCCCGCTCGCGGCCCGCTTGGCCGATCCCGTCAACAAGGACGGCACGCCGTTTACGGGCGAGGAGACGCTTGAGGTGGATCTGACGATGCTTGAAGAAAAGGAGGGGCGCTACTATATCGTCGTGGAAGGCATCGGCCGCTCGCGGGAGTTCGCCGTGTCGCGCGACGCGATTGCGGAGGCGTGGGGACACCACATGTTGGGGCTTTTCAACAAACGCTGCGGAATCGAGAAGAAGCCGCCCTACACGCAGTGGACTTGCCCCGCGTGCCACCTCGACGTAATCCGCGGCGTACAGCCGCCGGACGAGTGGCAGTACGACAAGTACGTCGTTCCTGCGGATGGTCAGCCAATCCTCGGCAAAGACGGCAAACCGTTCAAGTTCAAGCACTTCAACGTGATTACTTCGAGCCGCGAGATGTGCGCGACTAACGAGCATCTTTCGCTCCCTGGCGGATACCACGATGCCGCCGACTACGACCGCCGTCCGATGCACTTGCAGATTCCGCGTTCGCTCGCGCTCGACTATTTGCTCAAGCCGGGCAATTTCACCGACGGGCAGCTCTGCATTCCCGAGTCGGGAAACGGAATCCCCGACATCCTCGACGAGGCGATGTGGGGTATAAAGCACCTTCTTGCCGCGCAGCAGAAGGACGGTGGCGTCGGCACGTGGATCGAGACGACTGGGCATCCAGGCGGCGAGCATGCAGCGCCTCAGCATGAGGGGCTTCAGTACTACCTTTCGATTCCAACGCACAATTCGTGCTACGACTTTGCTGGAACTGTCGCGGTTGTCGCGCGTGCTTTCAAGGCGGCAGGGCAGAAAAAGACGGCAGACATGCTTCTCGAGCGTGCGATAAAGGCGTGGAAATGGGCAGAGACGCACGGTCCTGTCGTGCAGCAGATGAAAGGGTGCACAACCACCAAGTGGAAAACTGGGCCGTGGGTCGATCTCGTCTACCGCGAGCCGGAGAACTGGTCGCCGCGCTATATGCTGACGGCGGCGTTGAACCTCTCCGCGCTTACCGGCGACATGCACTATTTCAATTCGGTTGCGAAGCGCAAGGACGATCTCCAGAAGGAGATCAATAAGTCGAGCTGGGGTTGGAGCGCGTACACGTTCCTCGAATTCGCCTTGAAGGACCAGCGCATTCCCGACGAACTCGAGCAGATCAAGAAGGACTGGATCCGCCGCCGTGTCAACACTGCAAACGAGTATCTCGACGAGCTCGAGAACGCTTATCCATACCGCACACCGTGGTTCTCTGCGACGCACGGATTCGTCCACACGATGAGCTGGGGCAACAGCCATCCGCTCCGCCGCGCCGAGAGCTTTGTCGCCGCGCATGCGCTAACGGGCGACGCGAAGTATCTTGAAGGCGTGTATCTCGCAAACGACTTCCACAACGGTTGCAATCCGCGAGGCGAGTCTTTGACGAGCGGAATGGGCGTCGTATATCCGGCGCGATTCCTCGATCTCCAGAGCATGGACGACGGGATCGCTGAATATGTCGGCGGCATAACGCCCTACAGGTGGACGTATGGCGTCGCCCAGGATGCGAAGAAGTATGTCTACGGAAATGACGCCGTGAAGCACTGGCCGATCTGGCGTCGTTTTGCGAATATCGAGAGCTATTCCGTCGCGGCGAGCGAATATACCGTCTGGGAGACGATACTTCCGCCAGCGGCCGTTCTTGGCTATATGCTCGACGGACCGTGCAAAGTCCCAGCGGCTGTTTACTCGCGCAAACCCGCTGAACGGCTCTCAGACCTCCCTGGATACTGGGTAAAGCCGTAGCGTCGTCATTCTTCCAACTCTCCTGTTTTTTGATATAATTCCTCACATGAAAAAGATTCTCTTTTCTCTCTCGGCCATTGTGGCCGGCTTATTCTGTTTCGCCGCCGACGGCGAGGATCAGTCTTCTTCGGAAGGACTTAAGGTCCTGATGATCGGGAACAGCTTTTCGATAAGCTGTACGCGGCATCTTCCACAGGTCGCCAAGGCGAACGGGCATAAGCTTGACCTCGCCTCGCTCTACATCGGCGGTTGCTCGCTCGAGCGCCACTGGCGCAATGTCGAGGCCGCAGCCACGAACGTGACTTTCAAGCCCTATCGCTTCGACAGGTTTGTAGATGGGCGCTGCGTCGTCGATAGGGGCAGGGCGAATATCCCTGACGCGCTCGCCATGGACAAGTGGGACGTCGTGACCATTCAGCAGGCGAGTCACGCGAGCTGGGATCCTGCGACCTACCATCCGTGGGGCGACAACCTTGTCGCGAAGATCCGCGAGCTCGCGCCGCAGGCGAAGATACTCGTGCAGGAGACCTGGAGCTATCCGCCGTGGGACAAGCGGCTCAAGAAATTCGGCTTCGACCAGGTCGAGATGTACGCGCGCCTGCACGACGCATACGCCGCCTTCGCTAAGAAGTACGGATTCGGCATAATCCCCGTCGGCACCGCGGCGGAGATATGCGAAGACCGCAACGCCCTCTTCACCAAGCCCGACTTCCACTTCAACCGCGGCGAGGGCGAGTATCTCCAGGCGCTTGTCTGGGACGCGGCGCTGTTCGGATTCAAGATCAACCAAGCCTGCCCATACAAGCCAGAGGGGATGTCCGACGAAAGGGCTGCAGAACTCATGACGGCGGCCGTCTGCGCGAACATGCGCAGGCTTGGCGACGGCAAGGTCCCGTTTGCCGACCGCGTTTTCCGCGACGCGCGCGTCACGCGTGGCAACACGAACATCCTGAAGGTGCAGCCGATCGACGACGCCTCATGGATCTGGATGCCGGGTGACAGCGGCTTTTCCCAGGGAAAGGTCGATTTCTGGGAGGGCGACCGCAAAGGAAAGAGCGTCGAAGGCGAAGTCTTGTTCCTCAAGTTCCGCAACGAGTTCAATGTCGGCAAAGGCGACGGCACGCTCGTCTTCGACGTCTCGGCAGACGAACGCTTCTACCTCACGCTCGACGGCGAGTTCGTCGCGAGGGGCCCCAACCGCGGCACCGTGGAGAACTGGCAGTACCAGACGTACGTCGTCGACGCTCTCGCGGAAGGTCCGCACGTGATCGAGGCCGTTGTCTGGAAGATCGGCGACTTCGGCCCTCTCGCGCAGCTTTCGTACCGCGGCGGTTTCGTATTCAAGGCGAACGGCGCGTACGACGCGAAGCTGACGACAGGAAAGGGCTCGTGGAAGGTCGGGCGGCTTTCCGGCATACGGCCAGTCGGCAAGGACGCTGGCGCGTGGGGCACGGGCTCGCAGTTCGAGATCATGGGATGCGGCCCGTATTCCGGCGATCCCTCCAGCTGGGAGACGCCCGAGGTCGTGCGCGGCGGTGCCGGTGTGAAGGGGCCGCAGATCTACGGCGGACGGACGAGCGGCTGGATGCTTTTCCCGTCGCAGATTCCAGATCAGACGGAATATCCGTGCGTCCCAGGGCGCGTAAAGGCGGTTGCGAAGGGTGCCGAGTTCCGCAGTCAGCATGTATACACGGAGGACGAGGCGAAGGAGACGGTTGACCTCTCGAAGCCGTTCACCGTTCCCGCGAACACGAAGATGCAGCTTGCATGGGATCTCGGGCGCTACTACTGCGCATATCCTGATGTCGTTCTCTCCGGCGGCAAGGGGGCAAAGTTCGCGATCTGCTTTGCCGAGGCGTCGCATCGTGGCGACACTCACAAGAAGACGAGCGAGCCGAAGGCGCGCGACTTGATCGTCGGACGCTATTTGCCGGCGTTTGGCGACACGTTCGTGAGTGACGGTCGCAAGGGCGCGAAGTTCTCCGCACCGTGGTTTCGCTGCGGCAAGTGGGTTCGCATCGACATAGCGACAAAGGACGAGCCGCTTACGGTCGACTCGGTCGCGATAATCGAGTCGCGCTATCCCGTCGAGATGAAAAGCGTCTTTTCGGCGCCTGACGATCCGTCGCTCGGTGCCATACGCGAAATCTCGGCGCGCGCGATGCAGATGTGCTGCCACGAGATGCTCTTCGACTGCCCGTTCTACGAGCAGCAGATGTACCCTGGCGACACGCGTGTCCAGCTCAATGTCCTTTCCGCGATGTCGCGCGACGACCGCATGGTGAAGAGGGCTATGGAAATCTACGACCTCAATACGCGCGACGACGGGCAATGCCCGTTCAACTTCCCGACGCGCGGCACGCAGGAGGGCGCGAGCTACACGCTTTGCTATCTTCTTATGTACGGCGACTACGTGATGAACCATGCCGACCGCGAATGGCTGAGGGCGCGCGTCCCTGGCTTAAGGAAGTCGATGGCGGGAATGGAATACTACGAGAACAAGGACGGCCTTCTCGAGGACATCCCCGGCTGGAACTTCTTGGACTGGGTCGTTGGCTGGGATGGCGACGGCACGGCTCCTGGTTGCCGATTCGGGGATGGCGTCAACGCAGAGCTCAATCTCTACTGGAACCTTGCGATGCGTTCTGCGGCCTCAGTTGAGCGCGCGCTTGGCAACGAGCTGCAGGCGAAATACTGGGAAGAGAAGTCGGAGAAGCTCAAGCAGGCGATTGTCAAGGCGTTTTGGGACGAGAAGCGCGGCATTTTTGCCGATACGCCTGCGAAGAATAACTTTTCGGAGCACGCCCAGGCGCTTGCGCTTCTTGGCGATGTTTTGCCAAAGGACAAGGCCGAGACCGTGTTCAGCCATCTTGTCGAGGACAAGGACCTCAAGCGTTGCACCGTGTATTTCTCTTACTACCTCTTCGAGACATATTTCAAGTTCGGTCGCGGCGACCTTTTCTTGAAGCGCCTTGACCTCTGGCGCGACTATGTTAAGAAGGGTCTTACGACGACGCAGGAAGCGCCGGACAGCGGCAAGAACGGGCAGAACGAGTCGAGAAGCGACTGCCACGCCTGGGGCGCGCATCCGATCTGGTTTATGCAGACGGGGCTCGCGGGCATCAAGCCGGCCGCGCCATTCTTCGCGAAGGTCCGCGTCGCGCCGTGCCCGGGAGGGCTTAAGTCGCTCAAGGCGACGCATCCCCACCCGAAAGGCTGGATCGAAGTCGACCTAAAGTTCGACGGCGACAAGGCGACGGGAATGGTCATTACGCCTGTACCTGGGACATTTGAGTTTGGCGGAAAGACGGTCGAGCTGAAGGCGGGAATCAACGCCATAGGGCATGACATTTTCTAATGTGAAACGGCGCATTTGCCGTGCCAAGTTCTCTGGGCGCTATTTCAACCATCCCTCAACCACGACTCAACCATCCTTCGTGTCGAATCCAAGAACGATTTCGACACAACCATCCCACATCCACGATTCTTGAATCGACAACGTCGAGCTGCACGGGCTCGGCTCGTCCATTAACTGCCTTGGCCGTCGCGTCACTTCCTACACCACCCGCGACGCGAAAGAGATCGCCAAGCCGCTGGCTATGGTGCCATGATTGCTGCTGGAGAATAGAATCGCAACCCCTGTGAAATGGGTAGCGTCGAAAATCAGAAATCAACGCCTTTTGTCATGAAAATGTGATTTGAGGGAGGATATTCGTCGCGAAAATGTGAGGATAGTTGATGTTATTCGTCGTAAAAATGTGATGCGTACTTGCGTACTGATTGGAATATTTGCTATAATATATGCCCAAAGACATAATTATGCATAGAGATTGTTTAGAACAGATTGTGCAATGGAAAGACAAGCGGAATAGAAAGCCGCTCGTCTTGATGGGCGCACGTCAGGTCGGCAAGACATGGCTTATGGAGGAATTTGCGCGACGTGAGTTTCCCAAAGACCATGTTCTCGTGAATTTCATGCGCAAGCGGTCGCTTTGCGAACAACTTAAGAATGGGGACATTGACCCCGCGTCTCTTGTCCGTCTGTTGCAGACGGCGACGGGAAAGCTGATTATCCCAGGTAAAACGCTGTTGATACTTGACGAGATACAGGAGTGCCCAAGCGCACTTACGGCGTTGAAGTTCTTTCAGGAAGACATGCCGCAACTTGCGGTCATGGCAGCGGGGTCGCTTCTTGGCCTGTCGTTTGGCGCGAACAAGGACGAAGACGGGCAAACCAAGCGAGAGGAGCGCAGAGAGTCTTTTCCCGTCGGCAAGATAGACAGGCTGAATGTCTATCCACTGACGCTCTCCGAGTTCATGCGGGCAAATGGCAAGGAAGCCATGGTCAATGCGATTGAGGCCGGGGATTGGAAGTCTGTCGAGGCGTTGTCCGGAGAATACGAGATGCTGCTGAAGAACTACATGGTCGTCGGTGGCATGCCAGAGCCGGTAAATTGCTGGGTGGAGACATCTTCTCTGGCGGAGGCCAGGCGGATTCAGCGACGAATGCTGCTTGACTATGACGACGACTTCAAGAAGCATGCGCCCATTGATCTTCTGCCGAAGATCCGCCTGCTCTGGAACAATATTCCGTCGCAACTAGCGAAGGAAAACGGCAAGTTCATCTACTCTGCGCTGAAGTCGGGCGCACGTGCACGGGAGTACGAGGTGGCCGTTGAATGGCTGAGGGATGCTGGCATGGTATACAAGTTGTACCGGGCATGTCCTCCGCGTCTGCCGCTTCCGCATTACGCCGACTTGGGTGCTTTCAAGCTTTTCATGCATGACGTGGGGCTCTTGGGCGCGATGAGCCACCTTGAGCCATCTGTCGTTCTCGATGGCAACTCCCTGTTCACGAATTTCAAGGGCTCGCTGACAGAGCAATTCGCAATGCAGGAGCTTGTTGCCGATGGCATCGTTTCGTACTATTGGACCCCTGACGCAGGAATATCGGAGGTGGATTTCGTTGTTCAGGGCTCGAGAGCTGTCTATCCAGTCGAAGTGAAGTCCGCCACGAACACAAAGGCGAAAAGTCTCAAGGTGTATATGGACGCCTACAATCCTCCTTTTGCCGTCAAGTCCTCGCTCAAAAACTATTCCGGTGCAGGATCGGTGCGTTCCGTGCCGCTGTATGCACTTGGCCTGTTGCTTGGCCGTATGATTGGATAGTCAACTGCCTCGGCCGCTGCGTCGCTTCCTACACCAACAGAGACGCGTGAGGTTCAGCTCTTGAGCAGTTGGCGGCGAAGGGCGATGGCTACGGCCTCGGAGCGGTTGGACGCGCCGAGCTTTCTGCAGATCGCCATGATGTGGCGCTTTGCGCCGTCCATGGAGATTCCGAACTGCCTCGCGATCTCCGCATTGGAGAGGCCTCGCGCCACAGAATGGAGAATTTCGAGCTGTCGCTGGGTGAGCGTCGGGACTTCGGCCTCCTCCTTCACTGTCTGCTCTATCTCCTGGGAGAAAATCTTTTCGCCGCGGACAACCGCATGAAGGGCGTTCAGGAAGTCGTCGTTCGATATGTCCTTTACCAGTGCACCGGACGCACCCGCCGACACCGCGCGCGCGACGTCCGCCGATGTCCCGAACGTCGTGAGTATCAGGACCTTGGTGTCGGGACACTTGTCTCGAATTGCGCGTGTCGCCTCGGCGCCATCCAGCTTTGGCATGACGAGGTCCATTATCACGATGTCTGGCTTTAGTTCTGTGGCCTTCGCTACGGCTTCCTCTCCATCCTCCGCTTCGCCGACGACTTTGAAGTCCGGCTGGTAACCGAGAAGGGCGGAAAGCCCCATGCGTACAATCGAATGGTCGTCGGCGATTAGGATGGTTGTCTTTTTCATAATGGCTTTGACTCCTTTGACAATGTTACGGTCGCAACGGTGCCTTTTCCCGTCGCCGACTTGATCTCGAACGCGCCTTCCAACCGCTTGACCCGCTCGCGTATTCCGCTTAGTCCGAAGTGCCCTTCGTTCTGCCCGGGGCAGGTTGAGGGATTGAATCCGCAGCCGTCGTCTGAGACCGTGAACCGCAGTTCACGGCCCTTGTCCTCGCAGGCGACCCAGACGTTCGCCGCCTTGCCGTGAGCGACCGCGTTTGCGGCAAGCTCGCGCAGGATGCGCAGGACTGCGTGAGCCGTGGAGTCGTCCATGAGAGAGCGGTCGATGTCGCACGACAAGTTGAGCTTTGCCTTGCCGATGACGGGCTGCACGGTTGTGTGTATTGCCTTTGCGAAGTCAGGCTCGCTGAGCGCTTCGCTTCTTAAGTCCCAGATGCAGCGGCGAAGCTCCGTGCGGCTTGAAAGCAGCATGCGCTCGGCGGTCTCGAGGTGCTTGTCTTCGGCCTCCGGGGAGACGTTTCTTGCGCTTCTTGCGGCGGCGATCTGGAAAGATATCCCCGTCATGTTCTGCGCAAGCGAGTCGTGCAGCTCCGCCGCAAGGCGCGTGCGTTCGTCGACGCGCAGCTCCGCCTCGGCCTGGGAGAGTTCTGACCGCAGCAGTTCGCGTCCGCGCCGTTCCGCGAGGCGGCGTAGCGACAGGTTCCATACGAGGATCGCGGCAAGCGCGGCCAGAAGAGCGCCGATGAACGCAAGGAGCCGCCCCGTTGTCAACCACGGCGGGCGCGAGATTATGCGAATGTCCTCTTTTGAGCGCGGCACGAGCAGAATCCGCTCAATCCTGGGGAACGCCATGCTCGGCCGCCAGTTGGGGGATTCAAGTACGCAGACGCCCGTCACCTCCACCCAGCAGCCTATTTCGAGTTCTGAGGCGATTTCGGGCTTTGCGCTTACGTCTGCCGGAATCAGGAACTTTCCGCAGTCGATGTAGAAGACCCTTTCGTCTCCCGCCTCTGCGGGAAGCGCGCGGACGAGCCCCGTTATCCTGACGAGGCGACCGTGGTAGTTCGGCTTTATCATCTGCCGCCCGTGGTCGTCGAGCAGTATGGACTCGGGCGTGACGGATTCGGCTTCGTTTGTAAGCTTTGTCACGCCGCCTTCTTTTCTGAACTGCGCCCTTGCGAGGTTGATGCGATATAGATCGCTCTCCGGGTAGCCGACGACGGCAATCCTGTCGCCGCACGATGGCAGGATGCCAGGGTCGGCAAGATCGACTCGGATTATCCGTCCGAGGCGATCCTGTAAAAGTACGTTGCCTTTGCCCCAGACTGCAAGGACTTTTCCGGTAGCGGTGCGTCTTGCCATCGCGGAAACCTTCTCCGCCCCTATGCTGCTTAGGTCTTCGAGTTCCGGCAGAGAGAAGGGGTCTTTCGGCGCAGGCCTCGTTATGTGGATGCACGACTCGTCCCATACACGAAGAAAAGGCCCTATGAATCGTCTGAAGCCGGCGTGACCGAGAAACGCCGCGCCGGTGACCTCCACCTCTGCGTCGATAAAGTCGGCAAGCCGTTTTCTTATGTCTCCGAAGTCTGCGACGGCGACATGTATGACGCTTGCGCCGTCCTTGAGAATGAAGTAGTTCCACTCCGAGTCTATCTCGTCTACAAATGCGTCGGCTATTGTGCCGTGTACCTTCACGAATCTTGTGTTGCGCATGTCTTCGGCGAGCGCTGCAATCGTCGCCCGCTCCGGCTGCGGAATCTGCGCAGTGCCTTTTGTCGCCCACGAATCGCCTATAAGGTCGCGAACGCAAGATGTGTCATGCTTGAATTTCGTATGACCTTTGACGGAAACCACATCGCCGGCCTTCAGTCCATGGGCTTTGTCGAAAAGGATTTCGAAGAACCCAGATGTGTCGTGAAGAAATACAGTCCTGTTTGGATAGACGGCAATGACCTGTCCCATTATTTCAAAGGGTCGGTTCTCTGCAAACTCTGCGTCAGAAAGCGCCAGCGATTCCGCGTATGACGTTATTGGACGCGGGTTTTCGTCCGCGTCTGCGTATAAAACCGCAGATGCGGCAAATAAGGCGGCTATTAGAAACTTTCTCGCAAACATCGTCAGAATTATACCACATTAATCTGAATTTGGGGCATTGCCGACTACTCACCAAAAGTGTATCTATCCAATTTGAGGTGGGGATGGTATAATTACTTCAAATGAAGGCGATTGTGACGATGGTGGCGATATCTGTCTTTGCGACTGCGGCAGCGGGCTCGCATGTCGTTTCATTTGGAGGCAAGGACCGCGATGAGTTTCTCGTCGACGGAAAGGCCGTCCAGATACGCGCAGGGGAACTTGAGCCGCAGCGCGTCCCTCGCGAATACTGGCGTCACCGGGTGAGAATGTGCAAGGCAATGGGACTCAATGCAATATCGTCCTACTTCGCATGGAACGATTTCGAGCAGCCCGACGGATCGTTCGACTTCAAGACCGCGAACCGCGACGTCGCAGCGTTCCTCTCTCTCTGCAAAGAGGAGGGGATGTGGGTGCTGTTTCGTCCGGGACCTTACATCTGCGGCGAGTGGGACTTTGGGGGGATCCCGCCTCGTCTTCTGAAGGACGATGTCGCCGTGCGGACGATGGACCCGCGCTATCTCGCCGAGGCGGAGAAGTATCTTTCCGCCATAGCCGACGTAGCCGAGCCGTTCCTATCGAAGAACGGCGGGCCGATAGTGCTGACTCAGATCGAGAACGAATACGGCAGCTGGCCGTTCAAGGACATCGAATACCTGCGGTGGGTGAAGGACTTCTGGAAGAAGCGCGGGTTTGGTCCGTTCTACATGGCGGACGGGGCAGGCGATAGATTTCTCAAGGACCTTATCTATCCCGATCCCGAGATCGCCGTCGGCTTCGATCCTGGCATGAACGAAAATGACTGGAGTTTTGCGAAGAAATACAACCCCGGCGTTCCTGTTCTCTCTGCCGAGACTTACCCCGGCTGGCTTCGGCACTGGGGCGAAGGGAAGTGGGAGCCTTCTGACATAACGAAATCGGTCAAGTGGTTCATGGAGGGGCGTCGTTCCTTCTGCTTCTTTGTCGCGCACGGAGGAACGTCCTTCGGCTTCACCGCCGGGGCGAACGACGGGGGCGAAGGCGGCTACGAGCCAGACCTCACGAGCTACGACTACGGTGCTCCAATCGACGAGCAGGGCCGTCCGACAAAGGCGTACTACGATTACCGGAAAATCATATTCGACGCGATCGGCGTCGAGCCGCATCCTGTTCCGGACGAAATCCACACGATGTCCTTTGATGCGGTAGTGCCTTCGTTCTACGCGAACATCAGGGACAACGTCGCGCAGGAGATCGAGGCGGGCCGCCCGCTCTATTTCGAGAAGATGGACCAGAACCAGGGGATGGCCTTCTACCGCACGTCCGTTCCGGCAGGCGACGCGGCAGAGCTGACATACGACTGTATCGCGGACTATGCACAGGTCTGGCTTGACGGAAAGCGCATCGCGACGATCGACCGCCGATGCAGGAAGTCGCCGATAGCCATACCTGAGCGCGGCAAATCCGCCGCGCTTGAGATCGTCGTGGAGGCGATGGGCCACATCAACTTCGGGAAGGGGATGAAGTACGACCGCAAGGGAATCGTCGGCGATGTCTATATGGACGGCAAGCCGCTTGAGAACTGGCGCATTGCGCTCAAGCCGCTCTCCGAGGAATCGGTCGCAAAGGCAAAGGCGTCCGACGGTCGTGATGGCTTCTCCGGCGGGCATTTCCGCGCCGTTGTGAAGCTCGACAAGACGGCCGACACCTTTATCGACATGTCGAAGTGGAAGAAGGGGACGGTCTATGTGAACGGGCGCAACATCGGACGCTACTGGAACGTAGGCCCGCAGTTGTCTCTATACTGCCCCGCGCTGTTTCTTGTCTGCGGCGAGAACATGATCGACATCATGGAGCTTGAGTTGTCCGAACCGCAGCCGATCCGCGGCCTTGCCCGTCCGTGCTACCTCGACTCGGGCATTTCCACCAAAAACGCCGCGAACGAGTGGTAGCGCCGCTACTCGCCAAAAGCATGTCTACCCCATTCTGCGCCGGGGTGGTCGAATATTCACGGAATTTCGGGCGGCACGGTGTCGCCTTGGCTTCCTGGGTTCTTGATTTCGTCCGCACCGTAATCGCATTGTCGTGTTGATACATTTGATTCCCAAGGTTCGGCTTCCAAATTTGCAAATAATAATAAAGTTTGGAAGGTGAGCTTGCTCAGCCTCTTGGAAGTGTGAGAAAACTATTACCATCAGCCCCTTGGAGTCGTGTAAAATGGCCATTGTCAGCCCATTGGAATCGTGATATAATATTGACGAAACTTGAAAAAGGCTGGCTCTATGAGAAGGAAAATCTACGAAAGACTTGTCCAATGGAAGAATAACGATGCCCCAGACACGGCTGTTCTAATCGACGGGGCAAGACGTGTTGGAAAGAGCTATGTGGCGGAGCAATTCGCCAAAGCCGAATATAAATCGTACATCCTTATTGATTTCAATATTGCTCCTTATGAGGTAAAGGCTATATTTGAGGAAGACCTTGATGACCTTGATGTGTTCTTCAAGAAGATATCGAGTTATTATGCAGTTCCTCTGTATGTTGGGGAGACCCTGTTCATTCTTGACGAGGTTCAGGAATTTCCACGTGCTCGTGCGGCGATAAAGTACCTCGTCGCTGACGGACGATACCATTATCTTGAGACTGGAAGCCTGATTTCCATACAGGAGAACGTTTCTCACATCGTTATTCCGTCTGAGGAAGATCATATCAAGATGTATCCGCTTGATTTTGAGGAGTTCCTATTGGCGACTGGGCGGGAAGGGCTGGTGGACGTCATATCCTCGCATCTCCGCGACAAGGAACCGATGGGTGCGGCGCACCGCAAGGCAAAGGACGCGTTCAGGGAGTATCTGGTGGTTGGTGGCATGCCCCAGGCTGTGGTCAAGTGGGTTGAGACGTCCGACTTGAAGAAAGTCGATGCCGTCAAGCGGCGCATCATAGCCCTTTATCGTGCCGACATACGAAAACACGCAGGGAAGTACGCCATGAAGGCGGAAGCGATCTTCGACGAGATTCCCGGCCAGCTCCAGAAGCATGACAAGAAGTTCCGACTGGCGGCTCTTGGCGAGGAAGCCCGTACGCGCGAGTACGGCGATGCGTTTCTCTGGTTGAAGGACGCAATGACCGTGAATGTCGCGTATAATGCCACGGAGCCCTCGGCGGGCCTCGCCCTCAGCGCAGAGCAGTCAACAATGAAGTGCTACCTTGCGGACACGGGGCTGCTCGTCAGCCTTGCGTTCGGGGCGAACCCGAAGGCCGTTGAGGATGCGCACAGGCGCATAATGTTCGACAGTCTTTCGTTCAACGAAGGGATGCTGATAGAAAATGCCGTCGCCCAGATGCTTACTGCGCAGGGACTCGATCTGTTCTTCTATTCCCGCTACGACAAGGCCAATGCCGAGGAGAGAATGGAGATTGACTTCCTTGTCGCGAACGCGGAAATGCGCAGGGAAAAGAACGTCACGGCTGTGGAGGTCAAGAGCGAGAAGGACTATTCGACGTCGTCGCTTGACAAGTTTCGCGCCAAGTTCGCGGTAAACGTCGGCGAAAGCATCATCCTGCATCCCGGCGATCTCTCGGCCTCCAGCGGGATTCTGCGGCTTCCTCTCTACATGACTCCATGGATAGACTGGCGGTAGACGCCACTACTCACCAAAAGTGTATCTACCCCATTCTGCGTTGGGGTAAATTGGAAGGTGAACCATGTCTCGCTTGCCAAATTGCGAGGGCGCAACCCACTATCCCATTACTCGTTCGGTGCACCCGGTTAACCATTCACCGCCAGTTTTTGGTATAATATGCAACATGCAGACGCTTGAACGAACTTTCACTATTGACCGTGACCTTGTCCGTCGCGCTGACCGCAAGTTACACCGGTATGGCATGAGCCTTGACGATGCGCTGACAAGGACGCTTATGTTCGTCGTGTCCACGCGAGGCAACCCTTGGGGCGAAACTGTGCGCACCGTACCGTCAGTCATTGAGTTCGACACGCAAGGAGAGCATTTCGTGGCCGATGTCACGCAGGAGGGCGACCGGTATCTGGCAGAAGTGCGCGGCCATCCCGAATGCTTCACAGAGGGCGGAAACGAAGCCGAACTCCGCCGGTATCTTGTCGAGGTTACAGACGGCATGCTTTTCGGACTTGGCGAAAAGGTCGCCAGATGAAGCCCCTTAACCACAGACAGGTAGAACGCATCCTCAAGGCGGCCAACTTCTGGCACGACCGCACAAGCGGCAGTCATTTCATTTGGACAAATGACGATGGGCGAACTGTCCCCGTGCCTCATCATGGAAACCATCCATTGCCGCAGGGCACGCTGCTGTCGATTTTCAGGCTGGCGGGATTGCCCCCGCCGAAGTAAGTCCCAAGCGCCGAATCGTCTCATTTCAGTTGCTACGCCGTCCACTCGACTCAATCGCGGCGACCTCTCGGCCTCCAGCGGGATTCTGCGGCTTCCTCTCTACATGACTCCATGGATAGACTGGCGGTAGACGCCACTACTCACCAAAAGTGTATCTACCCCATTTTGCGTTGGGGTGGTATAATGTTTGCGGAGATTCGGGGTGGCATGGTGCCGCTTCGGCTTCCGGGAAGGAACATTAACATGAATGTGCTCAAAATTATCGGCGGCAAGACGACTCTTGCCCTTGCCTTCATTGGCGCTGCGCTTTGCGCTTCGGCCGTGCCTACTGTCACCATCGTCAGCGTTACCCAGCGCTGGCCATGGAATAACAAGGTGGACATCAAATACAGGATCGACGGCGGCACCGACCTCGCGAACTTCGAATACTACAAGATCAAGTTCAATGCTACGATAAATGGCCAGACCTGCGAAATTGACGGCTCGAAGGACCTCATCGCCAAGACCGTCGATGGCACCCACACGGTGACGTGGACGAACGCCCCGTCCGGCGTCCTGGCGACGGGCTGCACGATGGGCGCGACGCTCTATGAGACGACCGGCGACTATATGATCATCGACCTCGACACCGGCCACTTCGCCTTTGAGAACCGCGAAGGCGACGACAGGGCGAACTCCCGGCCCACGGCATCGAACACCCGTTACAATACAGGGCTCTACAAGACGGATTGGCTAGTCATGCGCCGCGTTCCTCGTACGGCGGACAGCGCCTACGCCAGCTACCGCACGGGCTATGATTCGCAATGCGGTTCGGGAGTGTCGGGTCTCACCTACTACAACAGCAACAAGGACTGGACCACTGACAAGGACTACTACGTCGGTGTCTTCAAGGTGACAGTCGCGCAGTACCGGAAAATCATGGGAATCGTTCCCGCTGGAGCCAGTTTCGTCAATGTCGGCGGCAACGTCTATGACTGGTGTCCGGTCGGGGCTCCATCCTACAATACGCTGCGCAACTCGAAGACTGCAACGACCGCTCTTTCCGCCGACGCCTCCAGCGTCTCCTTCTTCGAGCGTCTGAACGCCAAGACGGGCATTGGCTCCGGCTTTGACCTCCCCACAGAGGTCATGTGGGAAATAGCCAACCGCGCCGGAACGACCACACTTTATTGGTGGTATGACTCGTACAGATTCGCCGATGTCGTGGCATGTGTCCACTGCAATGACAGCCGGACCAAGAACGGCACGAAGACACAGATTTTCAAAGTTGGATCATATAACTCAAACCAGTGGGGCCTGTACGACACGATGGGCATTTTGGCGGAGCTTTGCCGTGATGTTGGATACTATGCCGATCTTGCGGATGCTCCAAACCCCTGGACTCCGAAGTGTGATCCGGAGGCGACGAAATCGATGAGCCGGGGCAATTATTGGGAAGTGGGGGCGTCCAATAACGGCTGGCGCTCGTCAGCGCGTGGGGTCACGGGTGTTGCCACCGATGCTGCGCAAGGCCGTGTAAACGGCTTCCGTCTCTTCTTCGTGGCACAGTAATCGAGTGTAGCCCAAGGAGGAGAAACCATGAAACGCTTTGAACTTGCAATCTGGTTCGCGGCGGCAATGGCGTGTTCCACCGCCGTCGCGGACGCCGTGGCGACGACGGCGCAGCTGGCCGTCTTCGACCTTGACACGCGCGCGGCCTATCCGGTCGTCTCGCGGACGGAACCCATCGCGC
This sequence comes from Kiritimatiellia bacterium, assembly GCA_017406465.1. Lineage (GTDB taxonomy): Bacteria > Verrucomicrobiota > Kiritimatiellia > RFP12 > UBA1067 > UBA1067. The sequence goes on from JAFQYM010000046.1 coordinate 54,990, forward strand.
TTCCCTACGGCGCAGGTGCGACCGTCACGGCTACGGCACCAGGCGGTACGGTCACGACACTGGCCGCCGCCGTGAGCGGGACGAACTACTGGACGGCGACGGCGGGCGGCATTTGGACGCTTGAGAACTCGAAGGAGGGCACGGCGACTTTCGCCGTCCGCTACAACGCCATCGAGCAGGGCGCGGGGACGGCGTCAAGCCCGTGGGTGCTTGTTGACAACGACGAGCTGGCCGGACTCTCCGTCACGGACGGCTTCATTTTCGTTCTCGAAGGACCGGTTGCGGCGCTTTCGGAGATGGGACGTCCCGCAGGATATGCCGTTGTTCCCGGTAGCGATGTGTCGTACGGTCTTGTGACGGCGACGGACGGCGCAGTGTTCATCGCAAAAGAGATGGCGTTTCGCGTCGATTCCAGGTTGCCCGGCCCAGATCGCACAGTGAAGGGAAAGGACAACATTCTTCCATTTGCCTATTCTGGCGATGATTGGGGCGGAGATTCGACAGTGCCGTCAACACTGACGTTTGTTTCGCCGAGCGGCGCAAGTCACAACGAAGAGTGTCTTGGCACAGGTGTTGTTGAATATCAGTTGAAGGAGCCTGGCACTTGGACTGTCATGTTGACAGGCGATGGAGTTGCAACGTTTACAAGCGTCATAAATTATGAAGGCGACGGGTTTATCTTGGTGGTACGATAGAAAGGAGCGAACATGGCAAAAGCAGCCTTCTTGATTCTGTCAGTATTTATGGCGGTGCCACTGAGTGTCACAGCGGTCGGTTCGATGCTTGACGTCGCTGTGCGCGGTCAGTCGGCGGAATATGTCATTGTGACGTCTGCCAGTGCGTCTGAGTCTCAGCGGTACGCGGCGGAAGAGTTGCGTGACTTCATACAAAAGACTACAGGGGTTTGCCTGCCGATTGCCAACGACGACAGTCCGTTGCCTGCGAAGGCAATTCTTTTGGGCGAAACCAAGTACACGGAAAATCTTTTGCCGAATGCCGCGAACACGGTCGCAGGGCTTGGGGAAGACGGATTCCGCCTCGTCGCCCGGCCGCCGCATCTGCTCGTAATCGCCTCGCCCGTGCGCGGGACGCTCTACGGCGTCTACGAGATACTCGAGCGATTCGCCGGATGCCGGTGGTATGCGTCGTGGCACTCGGTCATTCCGAAAATCGACAAACTCTCCATTCCCGCCGATCTCGACGACACGCAGGTTCCGGCCTTCATCATGCGCGACCCCGGCTGGTACGATCTCCGCGAGAATCCAGCTTTCGCCGCGCGTCTCCGCGTGAACCAGTTCAAGCCGGAGCTGGCAACAATGGTTTCCATATATGGTGGCGTCGCCCAGAGCTGGGGAATGCTCAACCCCTGCCACACACTCAGCGTCCTTCTGCCGCCGAAGAAGTATTTCGCGGAGCATCCAGAGTATTACGCGCTCGTCAACGGGAAACGTGGTCCCGGGGCTATGTCCGGGGCTGAGGCGAAGCAACCATGCCTTACGAATCCCGACGTCCTGCGCATTGTGACCTCGAACGTGCTGGAGTGGATTCGCCGCGAGCCCCAATACCCGATCTACGGCGTGAGCCAGACCGACGGCTGGGACAACTACTGCCGCTGCCCGGACTGCGCTGCCGTGGACGAGGAGGAGGGGTCGCATTCCGGCACGGTTGTGCGCTTCGTAAATGCCGTCGCGGAGGCCGTCGAGAGGGAGTTCCCTGGAAAGACGGTCGAGACGCTCGCCTACAACTGGTCGCGCAAGCCGCCGGCGAAGATGAAGCTCCGCGACAACGTGGCCGTCTATCTCTGCACGATGGGGGCCGATCACGCGCGCTCCTTCCCGGAGTCCCCCCACCCGAAGACCATCGCCTTCCGCGAAGACCTCAAGGGCTGGCAGTCCATTTGCAGGAATGTCATGATCTGGGACTACGTCACGAACTTCGGCCACTACCTCTCGCCGCACCCAAGCGCCTACGGCATCTTCAGGAACATCCCCTTCTATCGCGACTGCGGTGTGACGTACCTCTTCACGCAGGCGGACTCCCGGGGCGCGCACGCCTCGTTCTCGGCTCTCATGGCCTGGGTCGAGGCCAAGCTGATGTGGAACCCCGACCTGCCGCTCGACGCGCTCCTCGACGAATTCTTCGCTGGCTACTACGGAGACGCCGCGCCCTTTGTCCGCGAATACTTCGAGGAGCTGCATCGCCTTGAATATGACTACACTGCTGATCCGAACCACGCACTTGGCATGACGACCCCGCCGACGAACCCTGCCATTCCCGACTCGTTCCTCGATGATGCGACCAGCCTTTGGGCAAAGGCCGAGGAGGCCGTCAAGGGCGACAAGAAGCGCGAATATAACGTACGCATGGGGGCCATCACGGTTGACTACATGCGGATGGAGCGTCTGCGCGGCGAGGTGGCAAAGAAAATCTGTCTCGCGCCGGAAACACGCGCCCCGGAGAAATTCGCCGAGGCGCAGAGGCTCGCCAAGAAGCTTCTAACCGTTTTGGCTACGGAAAAGAACATCCAGCTCTCCGAGGGCGGTCACGCGCAACGCGCCAAGGCGCTGGTTGACTTCATCGGAATGGAGCGGCTGGCACTCCCTGCCATGCACGAAGGCTCCGTCGTCATCGAGGAGAAGGACATTCCCTACGCGAAAAGCCTCGCCGGGAGGGACTGGGGAACATACGTTGACGACCCGAAGGCTGACGACGGCCGCGCCACGAGGCTCATCACCCTCTCCTCCGATCAGGGCGTCCGCTACAACCTCCGCAACATCGAGTTCGAGGATGGCGCGAAATACCGCATCCGCGCAAGGGTGCGCGTTGACAAGGCCGGCGACGGGAACGCCTTCCACGCGGGCGTGCTTGACACAAGGGGATGGCCTGGCACGACAATCACCAACATCGTTCGCCGCACGAACGAGGTTTCGGGCGAATACGAGTGGTACGACGTGGCGGACTACGATCCCGCCGAATATCCCTTCGCCAGCTTCTTCATCCAGTCCGGCAGCTTCCCCCAGGGCGGCAAGCCCGCCGTCAAGGGCGTCTACCTCGACAAGATAGAAATTTCGAAGGTGCAGTAACAGTGAAATGAGAATCCTCTGCGGAACAATCTTGGCGGCGGCGGTTGCGACAACATGTATGGTTGGCACTGCGGCTGAGGCGGAGAAGATGCCGCCTGTTGCCTCGGCGAAAGTGTCGGCCGCGAAGCATGTCTTTTCGATGTCGTGCAAGGTGACGGCGGTGAACGGCGACCTTGCGACGGCGGAAGGGCGCGCGAAGGCGATAGCTTGGTGGAAGAAGAACGGATTCACGAAACTCTGGCTCGAGAGCTACCGACACGGCGAGCGCGTGCCGACCGAAAGACTCGTCGAGGAGCGCGACGAATTCCGCGCCGAGGGCTTCGAGGTCTGCGGCATGATAACCCCGACGATGCTGAACGACCCGAAACCCGGCGCAAAGGAGGCGCAGATGGTCGTCTGCTGGAGCGACCCGAAGGCGCGGGAGCGCATGCGCGAGGAATGTTCGCGCGCGGCGAAGGTCTTCGACACGGTGATCATCGACGACTTCCTGTTTTCGAACTGCGGTGACGGCTGCGAGAGATGCCGCGCAGACAAGGCGGCGCGGAAAATTTCAGACTTGGGGGAGTACAGGCGGACGCTTATGTACGAAGTGTGCGAGCGCGACATTCTCCCTGCCGCGAAGAAGGCCAACCCGGAATCGCACTTCATCATCAAGTATCCCTGCTGGTGGCGCAGATACGAGGCGCGCGGCTATTCACCGGTGCGTCAGGCATCGCTCTTCGGCGAATGCTGGGTCGGAACGGAGACGAGAGACGCGAACCCCGAGCCGATTCAGGCGTGCTGGATCATGGCGTGGATGAACGAGGTCACAGGCGGCAGATGCGGTGGCGGATGGTACGACGCATTGGACTGCACGCCGGAGAAGTTCGTGGAACAGGCGTACTACACGATTCTCGGCGGCGCAAAGGAGTCGCTTGTCCACTGCTACGACTATCTGCTCTCGGACGACCCGGGGCGGACGCCGTTCGGCGAA
>JAFQYM010000047.1 GCA_017406465.1 Kiritimatiellia bacterium
CAGGCAGCTCGTAATTGCGGCGCGAGTGTAGAAATGGTAAAATACAGCCATTAGACATAGGGAGGGTGGCTATGCGCTTCTGCAGAACAGCATTTGTAATTTCGTCGATAGTCGCCGCGGCGGCCTTGTCGATGCAGGCCGAGACCGTCGATGCGAATACAGCAGGTCGGGCTGCGGAGGGATTTCTTCTGCGCAGCTCCGCCGCGCAGCGGATTCTCCACGGGCGCACCGTCTCCTCGCTCGCCGCGCGCGGCAATCTGTGGATCGTCTCGCTTGCGCCTTCCGGCCACATCGTGTTCGCCGGGAGCGACAAGTGTTCGCCGGTCGTTTCGTTCTCTACGGACGACTTCGCGGAACCCGAAGCGGGCTCGGCCATTTATGCGCAGCTCCAGAACGCCAGCGACTGGGTCGCCGGCAAAGAGGCGGATGCGTCGTCGGCGGTCGATTCCGGCTGGGCGAAATACACCGCCACCGACACGAAAAAGCGACTCCTTTCCGCCGCGCCGTCGGGCGCGACGGTCGGCGATGGATACGACGACTTCGTCAATCCCTTCCTCGGCACGACATGGTCGCAAGGCGCGCCGATGACCGACTTGACGCCACTGACGAGCCCGTGCGGATGCGCCGCGACGGCGGGCGGACAGGAGTTCCGGCACTGGCGCTGGCCGTATCGTTTCGAGAAGTCGCGTTCTTTCACCCACGCCCTGCGCGACAGTTACAACAACGCCCTCAACTACACGATGCGCCCAGACGGCCGCGTTCCGATCGACTGGAACAAGGTGGCCGCGTCCGGCACGACATCCACGCCGTGGGAGACGGACAAGGAAGTCGGCTACAACACCGCGTTTCTGACGATGTGGATGCAGACGATGGTGAACATGGGCTTCAAGGCGGGCGGCTCGTACGCGACGCGCAAGCTCTGCAGCGACGCCGAGAACTACTGGTACGAGGCGGGCAAGGTGATGAGCCAGGGACGCGACGGCTACGACAACCTCTGGTGCGCCATCACGAACGACCTCAAGTTCGGCTCGCCGATCCAGATCAACACGCCCGTCCACCAGATGGTCATCGACGGCTACGCCATCGAGAACGCCGGCACGGATAGCGAAATCGACTATGTCAACACCAACTACGGCTGGGGCAACGGCATCCGCTGGGAGAACCTCAAGACCGCCATCGAATCGGGCGGCGGCGCGGGCAAGTTCGCCGATTTCCAGGTCGGGTTCCGTCCGCAGAAGATTGTCCAGTTCGAGCCGCTCGCGAAAGTTTCGACGGGCGAAGTGACGCTTAAGTGGCACATCGCGCCGTGCTACACCAATCGCACGACCGGCTTCACGCTCGACATCTCGGGAGGGACGGGCGCCGGCGCGTCTGTAAATATCGCGACCCACGACGAAACGACATCCTACACCGTGAATGGCCTTGAAACAGGATACGAATACACCTTCACCGTCACGCCCGTCATGGCGGACGGCTCGGCGGCGCGCGCCAACTCAGTCGCGACGACGATCGGCACGCCGCAGCCCGCCCCGGAGATCGCAGGCGTTTCGTCCATCGCCTGCGGCATCGATCTCGTCCAGCAGGGGTTCTACATCGAGTGTGCGCGCGCCATTACCAACTATATAGCCGTCACGTGCAATGAATCGACAACCGCGCTCGAAGCGTATTCGAGCCACCTGACGATCCTACCCGACGAGAAAATCTCCGTCTCGAAGAGCGGCCGCGTCTTCACCATCGCCGTCGACGCCACGGAAATGGACGCGAAGTGGCAGGGCGAAATGCTGCTTTTGACGCTTGTCGCCAAGAACGCCGACGGCACGGAGGCGTACAAGAACCTGATGCTCCGCTTCAACGGCATGCGCCAAGTCCTCTCCGGCTCGTTTGAGATGGTCGAGACGAACCCGACGACGCCAGTCTGGTTCTGCGGCACGACGACGCTCGACGCGAAGGGACAGAATATCACATTCGGTGCGAGCGCCTTCCAGGGGAATGGCTGCGACGTCACGCTCACGGACTCCGTCGGCGGCGGCTCGTTCACGTTCGCGAGCCTCGACGGCTTCACGGGGACGATGCATATCACATCCGCCGTCGCCGTGAACCTGCCGAGCGACATGAGCAACTTCAGCGGCACCCTCGCATACGACCGCTGCTATACGGACAACACGTTCCACTACACCCTCTCGCGCGATCTCCCCGCGACGGCAACCGTCTATCTGCCGCAGTACACTATGCTGTATCTCGACAACGTCACCGTCGATGCGGCGTTCACCGGCAACGGCGCAGTATATATCACGTCCGGCACATCGACTCTCTCCAACACCTCTGGATTCTCCGGCACGGTAGAACTCGGCGACTTTGAAAGTTCCGGCACGCTGACATTGAGCGCCGGTGAAGAGCCGGGCATCTCCATTTGGAACGGCACGCTCTTTCTGACGCTTTCAAGAGAGCAGGTCGCGTATGGATACTCGACTTCGCAAATAAAATACAACTGGGGGACGGTCGTATTCCAGGACGAGGACGGCAACGAACTCAAGCGCTGGACGACCGACGACAAGACCTTCGCCGTAGATCCCAGCGCGAACACGTGGACGCCGGACGCCGAAACCGGCACGGGGCGCTTCAACGACGCCGCGCGCTGGTCCAGGGGCTCCGTTCCAAGCGCGGGGGAACTCGTGATATTCAACGACAACTTCGGCGACACCGAAATGACGCTGGATCTCTCCACGGACTTCAACCTCGCCCACGTCAAGGTGATCGGCACGCGCTTCACCATCAAGTCCAGCGGCACGGGGAAACTCTCGGTCGATACGTTCGAGAACACTGCCCCCACGAAACTCGCGACCACGAACATCGCGCCGGCGACCGTCGTTCCGCGCGGCAAGCTCTTCGTCCAGACCGGCCTCACGATCAGCTGCGACATCGACAGCTCCCTCGCGCAGAACCTGCGCGACATTTCGGATGCGATGTCCGCGCTGATCTGGGACGACGGCGACGACTACTGCATCTGGCGCGGCACGGTCGTGTTCAAGGACTACACCGCCGCATATCTCGATTTGACGACTTGGGGCCATTCGCGGTCTTTCGTCAGGTTCAATGGCGTGACGGGGCATCTCACGCCCAACAAGACGTACGACGTCCCCGTGGAACTCGCGGACAACGGCTCGACCGTCGCGCTGAACTGGAACAACGGTTCCAGCGGTGCTACCACGGCTTTCGCGAAGATCTACGGCGCGGGCACGTTCAAGACGACCGCCGGCGGCGGCAACAACGAGAACGTCCTCGTCAAGGACGCATCGGAGTTCACGGGGTCGTTCCAGCTCGCCGCGAAGAACGTAATTTTCGGCAGTGCGGTGCCGTCGAACGACATCGGCACCGGCGGGCGGCTGCACATTCTCACGGACGCGACGCTCGCCCCAAGCGCAATTTGGAATATTGGCGGCGGCGTGTATCTCGGCAGCGGATGTAATTTGACCGTTCGCGGACAGTTGCTCTCCGCGGGCACCACTGCGTCCATAAAGACGAGCGCAGAGGATGCGCAGATAACCTTCGAGGACGGCGCGCTCCTGCGCACGGCGGTGGCGCTTTCCGGCGACTATTCGCCGGACATCAGTTTCAAGGCGGCGACATGGCAGGCGACGCAGAACCGCACAGAAACTAAGACCGTGAACTTCTGCGCGTCGTCCGGCTCGTACACGACGCTCGACGCAAACGGCAGCAAGATAACGCTTGGGCCGGACTTTTTCTCCGGCGCGGGCGACGTGTATCTCACCTCCTCGGCGGACGGCGGCTCGTTCGTCATCCAGGGCCTCTCATCCGCATTCACCGGCACGATATATACGGATATAACCGCAGGTCTCACGATGGACGACATGACCGCATCCTCCGGCCGCGTCTCGATTTCCGACGCTGGGCTTTCGATCTCCTCCGCGAAACTCGGCAACGTCATCGTCGGCACGGGCGCGACGCTCACCATATCGCTCACCGACCGCCAGGCGATGAAGGGCTTTGCGGCCTCCAGCGTCACCCTCGCCGGCGGCACGATAGAGTTCGTCGATCAGTACGGCACCGTCGTAGGCTCCAGCACCGAATCCACCACCTACGTCAAACCCGAAGGCTACACCATCGCACCCGTCCCGACCGCCGTCTGGGTCTCCGGCGAGTTCGCCGACGAACCGGAACTCCACGGCGGCTATTCGGTGAACTACCTGTACGCGGGCGATACCAATGCCGCCGGCAACATCGTAATCGGCACGACGGCATACGGCACCGATCCGCTCTACGGCGTCACGATAGCGCTCCCGGCAAACACTTGTAAAAAGGCGTCGATTCTCGTGAAATTCAAAGTCCCCGACGGCAACACCCACCTGGACAATACGGCTATCGCAGGCGTTGTATCGACCGACGGCAATCCAATCTACGCGCGTTTCGCCTCCAGCGGCAACAATATCGCGACCGGAGCGTACCTGAACAGCGGCAGCAGCTACGCCGTGGCGGGAAATTACTCCTTCAATTCTCCGACGATTTCCGCAGGCGAAGGCTATATGCTTTTCGCATACGAATCCGAAGCAAGCACGCTCTACAATGGAACGGCATTCTACACGGGCTCGTCGATCGATACGATGACGGGCGACAACGCGGGCGGTTTGCAGTGGAAAGGCAGGACGTTGAAACAGCTTTCCATCGGCGGCCTTTTGAACCTTTCCGCCGACGGCGTGGATTATTCTTTGTATTCCGGCAAGTTCAACCCCTGGACAGGGCTGGAGATCGAGGCGGTGGCGCTTTTCGTGGACGAATGGTTCTCGCCAAGCTCCGTGGAGTTTTACGAGTTCCCGGCGGCCTCGTTTGCTGGCCGCACTGTCTACTACAAGAGCGGCTACTGGGGGACGGGCGGCGACACATCGCTCGTCGTGACGCTTGCGGACGGAACGGAGACGACGCTCAGGGAGGGCGACACGATCGTCATCGACGACAAGTCTTCCGGCGGCATCTACTTCGGTCCGCTTCCCGACTATGCGAACAAGATTCGCGTCTCACGCGACGTCGTCTTCAGTTCCGGCGTCGACGACGCCGCCATCCTCGACGGCGCGACAATCGAGATAGACGATGGCAAGACGGTGACGTTTAAGGCGCAATATCACAATATCGCGCTCGGAAAAGCCGCAATCACAGGCGAAGGCTCGATCGCGTTTGACGCGAACGGCTTTTCGATCTCGCTCGATCCAGAGGCGACGGTGAACGATGTCGCCGTGCGGCCGGAACTGGATTTGAGCATCGCCACGCCATATGATGCGACGAAAGAAAAAGTCTTTATCAAGGCGATTCCGGGACTTTGGTATTCCGTGATCTACGGCGACGCGCTCGTCGGCGGCGGCATCGGCGGCGCGACGGGCGAAACCGAGCCTGTCCAGGCAACCGGCGCGACGCTGACGCTTGACGCGCCGAAGGAAGGGGCTACGCGGTTCTACCGGATCAAGGTCGTACCGGTGAAGCCAAACTAGGCCGGCGACACCAACCGCATCTTCCGCGTCAAGGTGACTTGGTAAGCATGACATTCGTCCTTTCACTTCTGCCGATTGCGGTTCTTGTCGCGGCGCTTGTCGTCGTGAAGGCGCCTGCATGGAAGGCGGCCCTTGCCGCGCTTGTGGTTGGGGCCGCCGAGGCGCTTTTCTGGCGAGGAATGTCGGCAGGGGAATTTGCCGGATGTGCGGCACAGGGCGTCTCGACCGGCTTGTTCCCGATAGGGCTTGTCATATTTGCAGCGCTTTTCACATACGCGATAACGGAGACATCGGGGGCGATCGCAGACATCAAAGGCGGGCTTTGTTCGCTGTCCTCCGACAGCCGCTTTCTCGCGCTACTCGTCGCGTGGGGCTTCGGGAACTTCATGGAGGGGATGGCCGGCTTCGGCACTGCCGTCGCGATTCCATGCGCGATCCTCGTCGGCGTCGGCTTTGATCCCGCAAGGGCGGTCCTCTGCTGTCTCGTCGCGAATTCGACGCCCACCGCCTTTGGCTCCGTTGGAGTGCCGACGAGCGTCCTTGCAAGCGAGACGGGGCTTGACGTCGGCGTGCTGACTTCTTCCATCGTGTTGCTGCAGCTGGCGGTAACGGCGCTTCTGCCGTTTTTCGTTCTTGTCGCGGCGGACGGATGGCGCGCTCTGCGCGAATGCTGGAAGCTCGCGCTTGGCGCTTCGATCGCGTTTGTAGTGCCATGGTGTCTTGCCGCGCGGTTCACTGGGTGCGAACTTCCCGACATCGTGGGCGGAATCACCGTCATGACGCTTTTCGCCTTCCTCGGCAAGCGCGGCGAAACGAATGTGCGCCGACAACTTTGGGCGTGGATGCCGTTTGCCTTTGTCGTCGTTGCGCTTGGCGCCGTTTCCATGATGCCGCCGGAATGGAAGCCGTCGCCGGGAATCGTCGTTCTCTCGGCCGGGGCGCTTGGCGGACTATGCCAGGGAGTGGGGCCTCTGCGGCTTCTCGGCGTCGCGGCGAAGACTGCGAAGCGCTATGCCCTCGCTGTGCTGACGATCTGTACGGTGCTCTCGCTTGCGAAGACGATGGTCGCGGCGGGTTTGACGCGGAATCTTGCCGAAGGACTTGTCGCCGCGACGGGCGGGGGATATGCAGCGGTCTCCGGAATCGTCGGGGCGCTTGGAGGTTTCGTCACTGGCTCAGGCACGAGCACAAATGTCCTTTTCGGCGCGTTGCAGGCTTCCGTCGGATCGTCAGACGCAGAGCGGCTTCTATTTGCCGCGGCGAACGTCATGGGCGCGGGAATCGGGAAGATGGTTTGCCCGCAGTCTATCGTGCTCGGATGCGCGGCGGCCGGGCTTGCCGGCCGTGAAAGCGAAGTGATGAAGCGCGCATTCCCGTTTTTCGTCGCCGTCTTGTCGCTTGCCTGCGCCGTAGCTTTCTCATTCAAGTTTTTTGACATCATAGGGAGGACACTACAATGAACATGCAGATGAAACACTTCGCTTCCGCCGCATTGGTTCTCTTTGCGGCGTTGGCCGCGCATTCGTCCGACGCGGTCAAGGTCGCGTGCATAGGTGACTCGATAACGTACGGACTTGGACTTGCCGACCGCGCGAAAGAGTCGTACCCCGCGCAGCTCCAGAAGCTGCTCGACGAGTTTGAGCCCGGCAAGTACGAGGTGCGCAACTTCGGCAACTCCGGGCGCGGCATCTACCTCGACTCGATGCGCGGCAGCGAGAAGCGCGGCTTCCGCTACATGCCCGAGCACAAGGCGGCGCTCGAATGGAAACCGGATATCGTCATTTGCAACCTCGGCATCAACGACTGCGGGGAGTACATCAAAGAATATACCGGAGGAAGAAGGCGCGGGCAGTTCATAGAAGACTACCTCGCACTTCTCGGCGACTACTCCGCGCAGGCAAAGACCAATCTGGCCGTCGGGTGTCGGACGTCGAATGTCGTGTGCCGCGTGCCGAAGATCTTCTTTTGGACGAAGCTCTCGCCGCTCGCGGAAGGACAGAAGTTCTACCGCAGCCCCGAGCCGTTTTTGATGCAGGCGGACCTTGAGTCGGTCGCAAAGAAGATGAACGCAGTAGGCATCGACATGCAGGAACCCCTGCGCGAAAAGATGGACGAAATCTTTGCGCACGACAAGATTCATCCCAATGCCGAAGGCGCGCGCATAATAGCCGAGACGACGTTCAAGGCGATTCAATCTCACGCAAAGTCCGCAAAGGTCGCAAAGGTTTCTGGCGATAAAGAACTTTGCGAACTTGGTGAACTTAGCGCGAGGCATAACGGGTGTGAAATCTGGCTATGCGCGGGGCAGTCGAACATGCAGAAGGGGTGGAACGAGTTCAACGCCATGCCGCAGGAGAAGGAGCGCGTGAAAGGCGAGATGGCACGGCTCGCGAAATGCAACATCTGGCTCTGGGATTTCAACGACGGCAAGTGGACGAAGCTCTCGCCTGACAACGCCCTCAGGAAGAGCGCATTTGGCGTTTCGTTCGCGATCCGACGCGCCGAGGCAACGGGCAAGGCGGTCTTCATGCTCTATGTCGCGGCCGGCGGCGCACCTACGGAATCGTTCCTTTCGGAGCAGACGATGTGCGCCATTGGCAAGGACGGCAAACCTCTCTATCCGCACCTTGCCGCGATTGCGACAAACCGACACCGCCTCGACCAGAACAAGGACTTCCCTTGCGCCTGGGTCGCGCGTGAATACCCGCGTCGCCGCAACAACATGGAAGAGGGCCACTGGTGGCCTGTGTCGCTCATGTACGACAGGGGATTCAAGCATATCAACAAGGGAATCAAGCATATCAATAAGTCTGAAATCAAGCTTGACGGCATCCTCTGGTACCAGGGCGAGTCGAACGCGACTACCTGCGTCGCGCCCGATACGCCCACGCCGCGGGAATACCAGCTCGAGACGCTTCGCGCCCTTGTCTCGGAGCTGCGCGGCGACAAGAATATCCCGTTCATCATGATGGGACTTCCGAAGATGAACCGTCCATGGGAGCAGTACCGCGCCGTGCAGAAGCAAGTATGCGACGAGACGGGTGCGATTTTCGTTGATACCTTCGCGGCGGGGCTGGGCGATCCGAACGACGTGCATCCGCGCGACAAGACCGCTTTCGCCGACCTCGCCGCAAAAGCGGCGTCAGCGGGGAAGTAGTCGTCTTGACTTCGGCTGCAATTTATAGGATAATGTCACCATGAAAAAGATAATAGCTCTGTCGTTGTCGATTGTAGCCGCATCTGCGGCCTACTCGGAAATCAAGATCATCGAGCCCGCAGCTGGCGCGACCGTTCCACTGCTTACCGACGCGCAGAAGGCGTATGTGTCGTTGGACAGGCAGTCTCGCCGAGAGAAATTTGCAGATGCCACGTACAGGCGCAAGGGAATGGGTCTCCCGGCCGAGACGGTTCCAGGCGCGAAGAAGCCCCGTGAGGCGTATTGGCCGAAGACCGTCCGACTCGCATGGGAGGCGAAGGATGGCGTGGAGTACCGCGTTACGGTGCGCGACACGGCGAAGGGTACGGTCGTGATCGACGAAAAGGCGAAGTGCGGCGAGCTGTATATCGACAACCTCGAAATTGCCGCGTCTTACGAGTGGACAGTCGAAGGCGACGGTGATTCCGGCAAGGGGACGTTCAAGACCGAAGACAGAGCGCCGCGGCTCATCCGCTATCCAGGAGTTCCGAACGTCCGGGACTTCGGCGGCTACATCGGCCTCGGCGGTCGTCGCGCGAAGCAGGGCATGATCATCCGCTCGGCAGGCCTCAACGACAACGCGCACGACACGTACTATACCATCGACGAACTCAAGGAGATGGGGAAGTTCGACGAAATCAAGGCGGCAGCGGATGCGGCGCAGAAGCGCCTCGACCAGCTGCTTGCGTGGCAGGCCGACCCCAAGACGTTGGATCGCGAAGACGCCGAGTACAAGGATTGGTGTTCCCGTCATGACGGCGAGCCGGTCACGAAGTTCCTTTCCTCTCGTGTCCACAGGGCCAAGGCGGCCGTCAAGAAGGGCGGCGAGCCCAAGGTGAAGAAGGGCAAGGAGCCCGGGAAGAACCGTGTCGACGGCGAGAACGGAGCATACATCCGCGCTCGCTTTGGCATCAAGAGCGACATAGACCTTCGTTCGGACGGCGAGTGCTACGGCATGACGGGCTCGCCGCTTGGCGACACGGTTACGTGGTTCCACTACTCGTCGAGCGCCTACGGTGGTATGCAGAGCAAGTCCGGCAAGGAGGCGTTTGCCAAGGTGTTCAAGGTGTTCTTAGACGAGAAGAACTACCCGATCGACTTCCACTGCATTGCGGGCCAGGACCGCACGGGAGCCGTCGCGTTCATTCTCGGTGCGCTTCTCGGCTATGACGAAGACGTCCTGTATCTTGACTGGGAGCTTACGGGGTTCTGGAACCACAGCGCCAAGTTCAACCACAAGGAACGGTTCGACCACCTCGTCAGCGGCTTCGTAAAGAACTATCCCGCCGACACGATCCAGGAGTCCGTCGTAAAGTACGTGCGCGACCTTGGATTCACCGATGACGACATCGCGAAGTTTCGTTCCATAATGCTCACGGAGCGCTGAGTTGCTGGAGCTTTTCGATACGCATGCGCACTTCGAGGGGACGCGCGGCGAATCCGCCGCGGCTGTTGAGCGCGCCAAGGCCGCTGGCGTGACACGCATAATGGCCGTCGGCGGGAGCGAGCCACTTAACGCTGGAACGGAGGGCTTCGAGTATCGCGCGATCGGCTGGGACCGCGACCAGGCGGGGAAGGAGCTCCCTGCGCTCGACTACACCGGCGTTGCCGCCGTAGGGGAGATAGGACTTGACTACCACTATTCGCCCGAGACGCGCGACGCCCAGCGCGAACTCTTCGCGCGGCAGCTCGGCCTTGCGCGCGAGCTCGGACTCCCCGTCGTCATCCATACGCGCGACGCAGACGACGATACGCTCGGAATCTTGCGCGAAATTCCGTCAAAGGGGATTATCCACTGCTTCACCGGCTCGCCGACGTTTTGCCGTGCTCTTCTCGACCTCGGGTTCTACATTTCCATTTCCGGCATAGTGACGTTTCGCGCTGCCGAGAATGTCCGCGAATCGGCCCGAATCGTGCCGGACGGCCGCATCCTCATAGAGACGGATTCTCCTTTTCTCGCACCCGTTCCGATGCGCGGCAATCCAAACGAACCTGCGTTTCTCGTCCATACGGCGCGGTTTCTCGCCGATTTGCGCGGGATGCCTCTTGAAGATTTTGCCGCCCTGACAACCAGGAACGCACTTTCAATTCTCGGCGGAATTAGGTAAAATATCCTGTAACTCATAAAGGAGAACTGTCGGAATGAACAAGCTATCGTTTCTGGCTCTTGCCGCCCTTATGGCCGGCTGCTGCTGCAACACCGATGACGTCAAGCCCTTTGGCACGACGAAATTTGGAGAGAAGGCGTCTCTCTACACCTTGAAGAGCCCCGACGGCCTCACGCTTGAGATCACCGACTTTGGCGGCCGCCTTGTCCGTTGCTGGGCGCCCGACCGCGACGGGAAGCTTGCGGACGTAACGCTTGGCTGGAACACAGTCGGCGAATACGAGACGCTCGGCTTCTCGATGGGAACGCTCATCGGGCGCTACGGCAACCGCATCGCCGACGGCAAGTTCGCGCTTGACGGCAAGGTGTGGCAGCTCCCGATCAACGAGACGAATCCCGTGCCGCGTCACTGCAACCTGCACGGCGGGCCCGACGGCTGGGACGCCAAGGTCTGGAAGGCGTCGGAGTATGACGGGAAGCGCCTTGTGCTGACGCTCGTCTCGCCTGACGGCGACATGGGCTTCCCCGGGACGGTCACGATGAAAGTCACCTACTCCGTCCTCCCCAAGAACGTTTGGCGCATCGAGTACGAAGCGACGGCGGACAAGCCGACAGTCATCAACCCGACGCATCACTCCTACTGGAATCTCGCGGGAGAGGCGAGCGGCAATGTCCTCGGCCAGCTTCTCATGGTCAATGCCGACAAGTACACGCAGACCGACGCCGGGCTCATCCCTACGACGGACGCGGCGGTTGACGGCACTGGCTTCGACTTCCGCAAGCCCCGTCCGATCGGCTCGATGGCTGAATGGATGGCGGCGCAGGAGAGCTTGAAGCCGATGGACAACTGGTATGACCACAACTTCGTCCTGAACGGCCGGATCGGCGAGATGAAGCTCGCCTGCGAAATGAGCGACCCCAAGTCCGGCCGCGTCCTCGAGGTTTGGACGACCGAGCCCTGCATGCAGATGTACGGCGCGCAGAACATGACGACAGAGCTTCCCGCGAAGGAGAAGGGGAAGAACCTCTGCCAGTTCGCGGGCGTCGCGCTTGAGACGCAGCATTATCCCGATTCGCCCAACCATCCCGAATTTCCGTCGACCGTCCTGCGTCCGGGTGAAACCTTCCGCAGCACGACGGAATATCGCTTCAAGACCCGCTAACCTGGTGTACAAGGAGATCGTCGCATGAAGAAAATCGCATTTGCCGGAATTTGCTCTGCGGTCTTTGTCCTTTCGGTTCAGGCCATCCCCAGCGATGCTCGCCGCGAAGAGGCGGCTCGTCAGGCCGACGGACTCATCGAGAAGATGACGCCAGAGGAGCGGCTCGGACAGCTTATGATGGACTCGCCTGAGATCAAGCGTCTCGGCATCCACAAGTACCACTGGTGGAACGAGGCGCTGCACGGTATTGCGCGATCTGGCCTTGCCACCGTGTTCCCGCAGTCCATGGGTGCGGCGGCCTCTTTCGACAAGAACCTCATGAGGAAGGTCGGCGACATCGTTTCGACCGAGGCGCGCGCAAAGTACAACCTCTTCACGGCGAAAGACGACCGTCGCATCTACCGGGGGCTTACGGTATGGAGCCCGAACGTCAACATGTTCCGCGATCCGCGCTGGGGACGCGGCCAGGAGACCTACGGCGAAGACCCGTACTTGAGCGGCGTCATGGGTTCGGCCTATACGCGGGGGCTTCAGGGCGACGATCCGAAATACCTCAAGCTCTCGGCGTGCGCCAAGCACTTCGCCGTCCACTCGGGACCCGAGAACCTTCGCCACGGCTTCAGCGCGAACGTTTCGCCGCGCGACTTGAACGAGTATTACCTTGCTGCGTTCAGGATGCTCGTCTGCGAGGCAAAAGTCGAGAGCGTGATGGGCGCGTATAGCGCAATCAACGGCGTTCCGTGCTGCATGAACAAGTGGCTTTTAACCGATCTCCTTCGCGGGGAATGGGGCTTCAAGGGCCATGTCGTGAGCGACGTGGGCGCAGTTTGCGACATCTACAAGGGTCACAAGACCGTTAAGGACGCGGCCTTGGCGTCGCGGGCCACGATTGCCGCTGGCCTTGACCTCTGCTCCGAGGATACGTATTCGGCGCTAAAGGACGAGGTCGCTTCCGGTGCCTTCAAGTCCGAGTGGCTTGTCAGGCCCCTGCGTCATCTCTACACGACGCGCGCTCTCCTCGGTCAGTTCGACCCCAAGGGATCGACGCCCTGGGACAATCTCGGCGCAGAGTCCATCGCGACCGAGGGGCATCGCAAGGTCGCGCTCAAGATGGCGGAGGAATCTCTCGTGCTCGTCCACAACGACGGCTTGCTGCCTCTCGACGCTTCGAAGCTCGTATGCGTCGGCGTTGGCGGCCCTCGTGCGCAGGACGAAGTCGCGCTGCTCGGCAACTACTGCGGCTACACAGACAAACCATCGTCCGTTCTCGCCGGTGTTCTCTCCGTTGCGGGGCCTGGGCTTCGCGTAACGGCCGATCCTGAGCTCTGGGACAGCGACGTGCTCGTCTTGTGCCTCGGTATTACGGCCGATGACGAAGGCGAGGAGGGGAGCAGCGTGAACAACGCGGGCGCCGACAGGTTCCAGTACGAGATTCCCGACGGACAGCTCAAGTATCTTGCGGAGCAGCGCAAGAAGCACAAGAACGCGAAGATCGTGTCAGTTGTCTTCGGCTGCAGCCCGTTCGACCTCGCGCCTGTCGTGAAGCTCTCCGACGCCGTCCTCGTCGTGTGGTATCCGGGCGAGCGCGGCGGCGAGGCGATAGCGCGCACGATCTTCGGCCTGAATAATCCGGCGGGCCGCCTCCCGATCACGTATCCGAAGTCATACGAAGACCTTCCCGACTTCAAGGACTACTCTCTCGCCGGACGCACCTACCTCTATGCGACAAAGGAGCCGCTCTATCCGTTCGGCTACGGGCTTTCCTACACTACGTTCTCCTATTCCAACCCGCGTGTCGAGTCGAAGGACGGAAAGATCGTTTCAGTCGATGTGACGAATACAGGAAAGCGCGAAGGCGACGAGGTCGTTCAGGCATACGTGCGCGCTCCCGCCGCAGCGGGCGACCGTCGTGTTCACCACCTTGAGGGCTTCGAGCGCGTCACACTCAAGCCCGGCGAGACGAAGACGGTGTCGATTAAGCTTCCGAAGTCCGCGTTCTTCGTATATGGCGAGGACGGCAAGCCCTCTGTTCCTGCAGGCGAATCAATCGTCTTCCTTGGCGGTGGCCAGCCCGGCTTTGTTGAAACAGTTTCCGTAAAGGTTATACCGTGAAGTTGCGACATTTCGTTTTTTGCCTTGTGGCTTTTATGTTCGCCGTCTCGCCGCTTTCCAAGGCGAGCGCCGAGACGAACATAGTCAACGGCCAGATGTGGGTGTGCGAAGACGGCGTATGCCGCCTCGTTGGTGATGCGCCGGAAGATTTTCTTGCGGGGCTCACACCGTCTGCGTCTCTGCCCGAACAGGCGACGCGCATGCTTTTGGGCACTCGCAGTGTCGACGAGTTTCTCGCGTTCCTCTCGCCAGACGCAGTATCCGGCGACGAAGAAGCCGGTGCGCTTGCGACCTTTACGTGGCTTTCGCTTGTCGTTGTCCTTCTTGGCGGTCTTGCCATGAACCTTACGCCGTGCGTCCTGCCGATGATCCCCGTCAACTTGATCGTCATCGGCAAGTCGCCGGCGCGCGGTGCCGTCTATGGCCTCGGCATGGCGCTCGCCTACGGCGTTCTTGGCGTTCTTGCCGCAGTCGGCGGCATGGCGTTCGGGACGATCCAGTCGAACCCCTGGTTCAATGCCTTTGTCGCGCTCGTCTTCGTCGCGCTTGGAGCTTCTCTCTTCGGCTTGTTCTCGATAGACTTCTCGCGTTTTCGTTCGGGTGTTGTGAAGCCCGACGCGTCGCGCGCAGGTCTCGCCGTTCCGTTCTTCCTCGGAGCGCTCTCCGCAGTCCTCGCTGGTGCCTGCGTCGCTCCGATTCTCGTCTCCGTTCTCGTCCTGACCGCGCGGCTTTACGCGGAAGGCAACGCAATCGCGCTCGCGCTTCCGTTCGTCCTTGGGCTTGGCATGGCTCTCCCGTGGCCGTTCCTTGGCGCTGGAATGAAGGTTCTCCCCAAGCCCGGCGCGTGGATGAAGCACGTGAACCGTGTTTTCGCGGTGATCGTTCTTCTCTTTGCTGCGTACTACGGCTATCTCGCGTGGAAGGGGTGGACGCGCGGCACATCTGCCGCGCCCAAGTCCGACGGAATCCCCGGCGCGGTCGAGGCGACGCCAGACACCTTCGAGGACGTCTTTGCGGAGGCGGAGGAGAAGGGCAAGCCGATTCTCGTCGACTGCTGGGCGACATGGTGCAAGAACTGCTTTGCCATGGAACGCACGACGCTTGCCGACAAGCGCATTCGCGAAGCGCTCGAGCGCTACACTGTCATTCGGCTTCAGGCCGACGACATGAAGGGCTTTAAGGAGCTCGAGCCGTTCAAGGACGTGCAGGGTCTTCCCACCTACGCCATATTCGAAATTTCAAAAACAGGAAAGGATACTGAAAAATGAACAGAACTACACTCGCCGCGCTCGCCGCGCTTTCGGCGCTTTCCCTCAATGCCGCGAACTGGCGGGGGCTTGACGACTCAAACTACTACAGTGGCCCGAAAATCTCCGAGGCCGACCTCGCCGGGAAGGTCGTCATGGTCGACCAGTGGGGCATCAATTGCCCGCCGTGCCGTGCGCTTCTGCCGTCTATGCAGAAGCTCTGGAACGCCAACAAGGCGAAGCCGTTCATGCTCATCGGGGCGCATTGTCAGGGGCGCAACCCCGGGAAGGTGAAGGAACTTGTCGATGCGAACAAGCTTACCTATCCGATCTACGACTGGGCCGGTCTTGCAGACGCCCCTTCGAGCGGCGGTGGGCTTCCGTTCATGTACGTCGTCGACCATCGCGGCAAGGTCGTCTATTCCGGGCGCAACCACGACGAGGCCGAGGCGGCGGTGCAGAAGGCGATTGCGGCAATCGGCGCGATGCCCGTCCTCTGCGGCGGAGTTTCCCTTCAGGCGTTCAAGGCGATGGAGAAGCAGCTTGTCCTCGGAAAGTCGGTAAAGTCGCAGGTCAAGGCGCTTCATGCAGCCGTGAAGAAGGGCGAGGCGAAGAGCGCGACGGCCGTCCAGCAGAAGCAGGCAGAGGAGGCGAAGGCGATCCTCGCGGCGATAGAGGAGGCCAAAGTCGACGTCAAGAACGAGATCGAGTCGAAGCGCGAGTCCAACCCCGAGGAGGCCTACAAGCTTGCAAAGGCGTATGTCGCTTCGTTCCCCGTAGAGGGCGTTGACCTCAAGTCGCAGCTACCCGACATGGCGGCGAAGGCCAAGGAACACAAGTCAGCCAAATGAGGGGGATGTGAAAGCATTGTTACCGACTGGGATCATTCGAAGGTGAGGTTCCTCTGGCTCCAAGGAACGTGACAGGCTCCCCGGGGATCCCGAGGCGAAGAAGTAGATACATAGGCAACATCGCAAATCAACGACATGAAGAACGCACTTTCGCTGGCTGGCCTGTGCGCCGCGTTCGCGGCCGCATCGCATGGCGAAGTCCTCTTTGAAGAGGACTTCATGAACTATTCCGATTTCGCCCCGTGCGTGACGCGCGACGACGGGCTCAAGATCGGTGTTGACGGCGTATGGACGCCTCACGGAGAGCTTCACTGCAAGGCGACGCGTCCTCTCGACGCGCTCTCGAAGCCGATCGCCGCGCCGAAGGACGGCAGGTTCAATTTCGAGATGCGCTTCAACCTCGAGGGGACGGACCCGAAGATCGACCGCAATACAAAGGCGGTGACGGAGCCGGGCGTTCCGTCTTGGTTTGATCTCGTCTTCATCGGTTCGGACGGGCGTCGCGAGACAGTGCGCATTGCGAGCGATTCGCTTGCCGGCGCGCGAAAGGATTTCATCAAGCGCGGCTGGCGTTATCTTGCACTCAAGGTCCGAGTCCGGGAGGTTGAGGTTCTCTACGCCGAAGACCGCGGCCATGAGATGGAGAGCATTGCCAAGTGCTCCCTTCCGTTCCAAGTCGCGGCCATAAATCTCGGCTGCACGCCGGAAAAGAGGTTTTCGGTGACGGATCTCCGCATGTCCACGCCAGACGTTGCCATCTTCGACTATCCGGTCATGCGGCATTTCGCCGATTTCCGCTCGCTTTCGCAGCCCCTTGACGGAGCTGTTACGGCGAAGGGCGGCGAGTCTGTCGCGCTCGATGGGGCTCGCGCCGGAGTGAGGTTCACGTTCGACGGCATGACGAACAGGACGGTTCAGGTCGGCTATGTCGGCGCAGACGGCAAGGAGGTGGTGTGGACCGGCCTGGTGAAGGACCTTGACGCGGAGCATCTCGACGCTCGGCTGTCGTTTGAGCGCTCTCCGATCGGCGAGCAGTGGGTCCGTCCGGCAAAGCGTCCGTTCTGCGAGAACTCCGAGACTGGCCAACGCGGAATGGTCCCGTCGGGATTTGACATCCTTCGCGAGTGGAACAGGATCCCGCCGGCGTCGCGCCATGTCTTTACGCTTGTCTTCGAGAAGCTTTCTGACGGCGGGTGGGATGTCTTTCTCGACGGCTCGCGCACAGTGCGATTTTCCGAGGACGCGAAGGATGCCGGCGCGCGCGGCGCATCTGCCGCGAAATCGTTCTTCTTCCGTCCTTCGGCTGGCGTCAAGTACGCCGTCATGGGCGACGACGACCTTGGAAGGCCGGACGGTCGCTTCCGCCCCCTCGACTTCAAGGCGTATCCGCGGGCAAAGACGATGGCGTCCGGCGAACTCAAGGGCGTTAAGCCCGGATTCGCCGATTTCGGCGGCGTTCCGATAAAGGTCGCCGCGCCGATTGATTCCGCCGACGTCGGCATCTGCCGCCAAGGCAAGGGGAACTGGGCGCTCGAGGTCGAGGAGTATCACGGACGCAACCCAGGGATGGGCTTTCCGATGGCAATCCACTATCGCGTCCCTGCGGCGACATACGTAACGGCTCATGTCCTTTTCGCCCTTGACCCTGATCCGTCGAAAGACGCGATTCTCACGGTTCGGCTTGGACGCTACGAGACGAACGGGGTCGGCGGGAACATGATGGGCGACACTGTTCTCGACTTCGGGCGTGGCGTTCCGGACTATTGCCGCAAGGTCGGCGAGGTCGTGTTCGGCGGCAAGACTGTCCCGCTGTATCTCGCCGCAGTTCCGCTTAATGTCGGACGAATTCTTGACTGGGCGGCGCGCAAGGACGGCTATCTTGACTTTGAGTTCGTCGGAAAAGGATGGAAGAACTTCCAGCAACTCGACAACACGATGAAGCCGGATCCGAATTCGACGAGCGCATTCAACATCTTCGGCGCCACGCTCGAGGCCGCTCCGTTCGACGTCGTAGTCAGGGAGGTCGCGCCAGGCAATGTGTTCACGGCCGACGAGAAGACAAAGAGCACCGAGCTCGCGATCGTAGCTGTTCGGCCGGGGCCGGGGAGCGTCAAGTGGACGGCGAAGGACATCGACGGGAAGGTTGCGCTCGAAGGCGAAGGCGCATGGAAGTCCTCGCGAGTCGGTGAGACGAACGTCGTTTCCGTCTCGCTATCCCGCGCGTCGCAGGGCTGGTATTCGCTCGATTTCGACTTTTTCGACGCGTCGAAGCGGAAGCTTTTCCGCCACGAGTCGGCGTTTGGCGTCATGCCGCCGGCGGGGCGGCTTGCGACGCGGCGCGAATCTCCATACGCCGTCTGGTGGTTCAACTGCCACGGGTCGTCGGGCGACCCGGCGATCGGCGGTCCGATCATGCAGAAGACGGGAATCAGGAAGTTCTCGTGGAACACCTTCACGAAAAAGGCGGAGGATGGACGGACGAAGGTAATAGACCAGGAGCTCTATGACAAGTACGACGTCACGAGTTGCGGCAACTTCCACGTGCCTGGACGGCGCAACAACTTCGATCCCGAGAAGGGGGAGTTCACGCCGCACGAGGTGCGAAAGGGAGTCGGCAAGGATGCGAAGATGGTCAAGATGACGGGCGAGGAGTTCTTTGTCGACAGCATCAAGACGAGCCTTGCCAAGCTGCCGAAGGATGCTCTTCCGCAGGTTCTCCTTTGGCACGAGTCTGCTCCAAGCGGATTTGTCGCTGAAGAGGTGCTTGACATGGAGGTTCCGTCCGGACTCGTCTATCCAGGCGCGGCGTTTGACGCCAAGTACATCAACGAGGTTTCGCGTCTTATGAAGAAGCATTTCCCGGATCTGAAGCTTCAAATAGGCAACTCGACGTGGTCGTCCGGCGCTGTCATAGGGCCGATGAGGGCTGGCGCAAAGGCCGAAGCCTACGATCTCATCGGGATCGAGACGCCTTCGCAGACCGTCGTTCCCGAGCGCATGACGGACACGGGAATCCAGGGCATGCAGGCGACTATGGACATGGCCGAAGCGATTTCAGGCGTCCGTCCCAAGTGCAATGGCACCTGGGAGTTCGTCTACCGCACGGACCGCGACCTTGGGCTCAGGCAACAGGCCGAATGGTACATGCGTGACGTCTTGATTTCGCTTGTCCATGGCTTTTCGCTCATCAGTCCAGGGGTGTTCTTCGATACTTCATCCGGCTACTACAACGGGCTTTGGGGAGGGGCGGGGCTGACCTTCCGCTCGCCGTGGCAGTATCCGAAACCGGCCCTTGTCGCATATGGCGTTCTCACGAAGGCGCTTGACGGCGTGACGTTCGTCCGCCAGCTCGACACGGGATCGACCACTGTGTATGCGATGGAGTTCCGCCGCAAGGACGGAAAATTCGCGACGGCGCTTTGGGCGTCGCGCGGCGATGTCGAGTTCAATGTCGAGACGGCGAAGGGCTTTCTCGGCTTCGGCGCCGGCGCCGGGACTGTTGTGCGGATGCTTGGCGCGGAAGAGCGTCTTGCCGCAGGCGAGTCTGTCGTGAAGGGCGGCACGTCGCCTTGCTATGTCATCACCGAAAAGCCGCTCCTGTCGGTCAAGGCGGGCGCACGGACATATCCGAAGGCGGAGCGCATAGTCGCTGGCGCCAAGGTCGCGGCTGCATTTGACGATGCGGCGGAAATATCTCTCTCGCCAGATCCGTCGCTTGCATCGCCCAACCACAGGTTTCTCCCGTACATAGAGCCGTGTGACGAGTTCGAGATTGCGACCGTTGACGACGAGGAGAAGGGCAGGTGCGTGGAACTTAGGCTTGGTCCCGCGAAGACGCCGCCCAAGAGCAAGTATTCCGACCGCTACATCACGCGCTACACTACGATGCGCCTCAAGGAGCCGAGGTTGCTTGAGGGGCATCCATCCGTGATCGGCGTGTGGGTGAAGGGTGACTCGAACTGGGGGCAGGTGCGATTCGAGATCGAAGACGCGCAGGGTGAGGTCTTCAAGAACCTCTCCACTGGAAGTGCGTGGTGTTGCGACATAATGGACTGGCCCGGGCTTCTTGCAGTGAATTTCGACGGATGGGCGTACTGCTATTGTGCACTTGAAGAGAACGATCTTATCGTTGAGCATAGCCCAGGAGCCGTGTCGGAACAGTGGGTTTCGGAGGGAGGCGACAAGAAGATCGACTTCCCTGTGAAGCTGAGGGCGATTTCAGTCGGCATGAACCGTGCAAAGCTTGACCTTC
Source organism: Kiritimatiellia bacterium (assembly GCA_017406465.1). Taxonomy (GTDB): domain Bacteria; phylum Verrucomicrobiota; class Kiritimatiellia; order RFP12; family UBA1067; genus UBA1067. The sequence continues at coordinate 20,427 of JAFQYM010000047.1, forward strand.
TCGACTTCAAGCCGGCGACGAATGTCCTGCGCTTCCGCGACGCCGGAGGCACTGCGTCGTCAGCAGGGCGGCGTGAAAGGCGGAGGGGCGGTGAAAGCCAATAAAACAGGAGCTTTCGTGGGGTCTGTCCCCGAGGTGTAGGCGGCGGCCCCTTGGGGATTACCTGGGCTGCTGGCGCTTGCGCCATTCCCGGGGGGTTACGCCCTCGGAATCCCTGAAGATATTGGTGAAGTACGCCGCATTGCAGTAGCCGAGCCGGTCTGAGATCTCGGCGAAGGTAAGGTCGGTAGACGACATCAGACGCTTGGCTTCGTCCAACCGCAGGCGCATCAGCATCTTCGGCGGCGAGAGTCCAATGTCGCCCGCGAAGGCGCGGTCCAGCGTGGTGCGCGAGACGCCCAGACGCTCCGCAAGCTGCGTCGTGGACGGCGGGTTGGCCAGCGCGCCCATGTAGATATCCCGCACGCGGCGGACGATGTCGGAAGATACGGCGAGCGCATCCGTCGACGCGCGTTCCGTTACGTCCCGGGGCTTGATCCGAATCGGCACGGCCGGCGGCTTACCCCCGTTCATCAACCGCTCCAGCAGGGCCGCGCCCACGTAGCCGATGCGGTGGATGTCGTGCCGTACGGACGAAATCGGAACCGGCTGGTTCTCGCAGATCACGACGTCGTCTCCCACGCCCAGCACCGCCACGTCGTCCGGCACCGACAGCCCTGCGTCAAGCGCGACCGACTCGACGCGCGAGGCGTCGGCATCGTCGAAGCAGAACACGGCCAGCGGATGCGGCACCTTGAGCAGTTTCGCCTTCAGCCAGCGCGAGAGGGCGTTCCAGTTGTCTGCGCCGGATTTGCGCGTGGCAAGCGCCCACGCCCATTTTTCGCACGCCGTGCCCATCGCCTCGGCGAACGCGACGTAGCGCAGTTCGTGCTGATGCCCCCAGTCCGTAGAGAACCACGCCGCGTTTTTGTATCGCTTCGACTTGAAATGCGCGGCCGCCATGCGCCCTATCGCCGCGTTGTCGCCCGCGACGCGGGGCAACCGGACGTCGGGGCGCGTGAGGCTGAGGTCAACGATGCGGACTCCCTGGCGACGGAGCCTGCGCACGTATGAGAGCATCCCCGCGTCGTCGCGCAGGGTGACGAGCGCGCCGTCGCCGCTCCAGCCGTCCAGCGAGTGCGTCAGGTGGTCGGCGATCGTGAGGTGCCACGACCTGCTCCTGGCAAAAAGCGCAATGCCCTCAAGCCGCCTGGGGTTGGACGGCGTGAGGAGTAGCAGTACGTTACGCATTTTCTTCATGGGCGCGCATTATAACAGGCCTCATGAAAAAACGCAAGTGCAGATGAAAGATTACAAATATCTTCGTTTCCGAGAAAATAGAACCGAAACAGATTCTTATTGCACGATAGTGTCATAATATGATATTATGTGTGCATGAATTTGTTGACCGAAAAGGCTTTTGAGTTCTCGAAAACGGGAATCTTCTCGTATTCCGATGTACTTGTCTGGCTGGGCGAGCACCGAAATTCCGTTCGCGGGATCGTCAAACGCGCCATTGGAGCGGGGGAGATTCTCCATATTAGACGAGGACTTTACTGCCTTTCTGCAAAATATAATCGGTACGGCATCAGTCGAAATGTGATTGCCAATCTCGTGTATGGACCGAGCTACATCAGCATGGAGACGGCGTTGTCCATTCACGGTTGGATTCCCGAGGCCGTTCATTCGGTCATGTCTGTATCGTCAGGCCGGACGAAGGCATTTGAGACGCCAGTTGGATATTTTGACTATGTGCATATCGCCCAGACGCCTCTTTTTGCCGCCGTCGAGCGTAAAGTGATGGATTCGGCGGCCTTTCTTGTCGCAAAGCCATTGAAGGCCATTGTCGATTACGTCGTTTCGCGAGGTAAGGACTGGACTGACTCGGAGCCGCTGGAGGACAGCCTCCGCATCGAAGCTGAAAGCTTATGCGGGCTCACGCCAGCCGATTTCGACGAGCTGGAAGGAGTGTACAAATCAAACAGGGCCAGACGGTTTTTGTCTGGCCTTAGAAAGGAACTTGGGAAATGAATGACATTGCCTTGCTGCAGAACAGACTTGACACTTATCGGTGTACAAGTGCCGAAGAGGAGTTTAACGCGATTCGGGAAATGCTTCAGGAGATGATTCTTGCCGCGCTGTCGCGTACGGATTTCTTTGTCAAAGCGGCATTCCATGGCGGTACGCAGCTTCGCATCTTTGAAGGCGTCAGGCGTTTCTCCGAGGATTTGAACTTTGCGCTGGTTTCAAAGGATGCGGGATTCGACCTTCTCCCGTACATGGAGAAGGTTGCCGAGGAAATGTCCGCCTTGGGCGTGGAACTGGAGGTGAAGGACAAGACGAAGGCGGCGGCAACCGTAAAGAAGGGATTCCTGAAGAACGATTCGCTGGTGAGAATCCTTGAATTACATTTCGTCGGCAAAAAGGGGAGCATTGGTTCGCCCGGCAAGATATTGATCAAGATGGAGGTGGATACGAATCCGCCGGCTGGTGCGACATACCATGCCGCACAGCTGTTCTTCCCGTTCCCTGCGTCCGTGCGCAGTTTCGACCGCGAGAGCTCTTTTGCCGGGAAGGTACATGCGCTTCTCTGCCGTCAGTACTTGAAGGGGCGCGACTGGTTTGATTTTGTCTGGTATGTCGGTGAAAGGGTGAAGGTCAATCACGCGCTTCTCTCTTCTGCGCTTGACCAGTTGGGGCCTTGGGCAGGGCAGGGCGTGACAACCGACAATCAGTGGGTACGCGAACAGCTTAGGCAGGTCATCGGCAGAATTGATTGGGCGGAGGCGCGAAGGGACGTCCTTCCTTTTGTCTATGCGACCGACCGGCCATCTGTTGATCTGTGGAGTGAAGCGTACTTCGCCAATCTCCTTGATCGGTTTTGAGGCGACAGGGGGGCCGCGAGTCTTAATATTGAGGACAAGTGCGCCGTTCTTTTCCTTCGGCAGGGAGCGTGACGGGGATGATGTCCGGCGTCGTGAACGCTCCGTCGCCGTTCGCGGGAAGCGCGAGCGTCGCGTTTTCGGGTTCGGTGCCTGAAAAAACGCAAGTCCGAACGAAAAATTACAATAAATTCCGAGACATTCAAAGGTCGGTTTCGGGTATAATATTTATGGTCATTTTTTGGGGAGTGTCCCCGTAGAATCCAACCAGGAGGTGCAAAATGAGCAGAATCGATAGGATCCACAGCGTGAGGCACGCGTTCGCCGCAGCTGCGCTGGCCGTTGCGGTCGTCGTGATGGGTGCGACCATGTCGGCCGAGGCGCGTTCGATCACGGGCGCGACCGTTTCAAAGTCGGGATCGGCCACGATCCTGAACGTGACGTTCGAGGCGGGCGAGCCCGGCGACAGCCATGCGCTCTACCTGGCGTATGCGCCGTTGGATATGGGAACGTCGATCGCGGACTGGCCGGTGTTCCAGCGCGTGAAGATCGTCGGCGAGAGCGACACGTCCGCCACCGTCGTCCCGCAGTTCATTGGCGACGGCAACACGGTCTGCCGCGCGTTCCTCGTGGAGAACGCCTATCCCTTCGACACGCCGGTCGAGGCGATCCGCCAGACGGGAACACAGTACATCGACACGGAGATCAACCCCGGCCCGACCACCTTCGCTTCGCTGGACTTCAAGTTCGACGAGGCGGTGAAGGTGCAGCAGCGCGTGTTTGGCGTCTCGGCGGGCAGCGCGAACTTCTCCTTCGACGCCTACATCAACGGCGTCGGCTACTGGGCCAGCGCCTGCGCGGACGGCAGCGGCGACTTCAAGGCGTCCTCGCTGGGCGCGGAGGCGTCGCGGGTCACGGTTTCGCTCGACGCCGCCAGTGGAAACCTTGTCATCTACAACCATGTCACGCACGCCTCTACGACCGATAGTCGAAGCACCACGCGCACGAATACATCGGTCGGTTCGCTTTACATATTCTGCCAGCACAACTATGAAAGCAGCGAGGGCGCGCCGGCCTGCTTTGCCGCCGGCGGCCTTATCTACGGCGGCGTGATTACGACCAACAACGTTCCAGCGCGCAGCTTCCAGCCGTGTGCGCTCGGCGCGCGCGCCGGGCTCTACGACGCGGTCTCCGGGCGGATTTTCTGGTCGGCGGTCGCGGACGACGACTTCCAGATCGGCGGCGCGAGCGTGCCGTTCGCCCCGGCCGAGAGCGAGACGCAGGTCGCGGTCTCGGACGCCGTCTCGCTTGCGACGCGCGCGATCACGGACGTGACCTTCTCCACGGCGGACTCCGTGACGACGGTAAACGTGACGTTCGACGCCGGGGCGGCAGGCGACAACCACGCGCTCTACGTGGCGTATGCGCCGGCGGACATGGGCGCGCAGCTTGCGGGCTGGACCGCGCTCCAGCGCGTCAAGATCGTGGGCGCGGACGAGACCTCCGCCACCTTCACGCTCCTCCCGCAAGTCACTGGCGCCGGCAACACCGTCTTCCGCGTGTTCCTCGTGGATTCCGCCTATCCCTTTGACAGGCTCGTGGAGGCAATCCGCCAGTCGAGTACGAAGACGCAGTACATCGACACTGAGTTCTATCCCAACCCGACGACGTTTGCCGCGCTGGACTTCAAGTTAGACAATGCAACGACGGTACAGCAGCGCTTGTTTGGCGTATCTGGAGATGCCACGGCAAATTTTGCCTTCGACGCTTACATCAACGGCAGTAAGTATTGGGCCAGCGCCTGCGCGGACGGTGGAGGCGACTTCAAGGGAAGCTCCAAGACCGCTGCGGCGAAGCGATTGACGATTTCGCTTGACGCGGCGTCGGGCGAGCACAAGATATTGGATGCGCACACTTCGACATACTTTAGACGCACAGGCAAAAATGCCACCACGCGCACGAAGACGTCGGCCGGCACGCTCTCGATATTCTGTCAGCACAAGTTCTTCCCAAGCGAAGCGCCGACGCAGGCGAATTTCGCAGCCGGCGGCCTGATATACGCCGGCGTGATTACGACCAACGACGTGCCCGTTCGCACCTATCTGCCGTGCGCGCTCGGCAGTCGCGCCGGTCTCTACGATGCGGTATCCGGTAGGATATTCTGGTCGGCCGTCGCGAACGACGACTTTACTGTCGAGGGCGCAAGCGCCTTGTGCGAGCCGGCTGCCGGAGAGACGCAGGTATTCGCCTCCGCCGCGTTCGACATCATCCCGCCGACGGTGCCGGTCTGTGCGATTCCGGTCTCCGAATACGCGCAGGCGGGGAGCGGCGACTTCCTCGCCCATTTCGACGGACTCGAAAACGCGGGCGCGGGCGCGCACCGCACGAACCCGTCGACATGGGCCGACCTCACGGGCAACATCGCGTTGAGGAAGACGGGGACTGCCGGATTCACCGCCGACGCCTGGACGCCTGACGCCAGCAGCTACTTCATGGGGAACTCCGGCGCCGTCAAGAGCGCGCTTGGCGGCGCGTCGCCGGCGTTCACGCTCGAAATGGTCATATCCCATCTGGAGGAGACCACAAACGCCGCCCATTCGGCAGAACTCTGGTTCTGGTCCGGGAGTTCTGGCAACACTCGCCAGCTTTCACTGGAAACGCGCTCCTGGGAGGGGAACGGAACGCCCCTCGTCACGGTTCTCCAGTACCGCCACTCGGACTGGGATGCAGGGAACTTCATCCCGGCGGAGAACCTGACGAAATGGGGCGAGCGCCAGTACGTGGCGATCGTGTGCGACGGCAGCACGGCGACGCTTTACTGCGACGGTAACAAGTACCTGAACTCCATGTCGGGGGATGTCGATCCCGTGTCTGACCTCTTTGTCATAGGCGCGAACTACAACGGCGGTGGCAAGCTGATGAACGGCTCGGAAATCTGCGCAGTCCGCATGACCTCGCGCGTCCTCACCGACGACGAGCGGATGCAGAACTGGTTTGTTGACAGCCAGCGTTTCGGCATGTCGGAAGCGCCCGACGGCTACCGCTACACGAACGACGTCATCGAGGTGCGTGTCACACAGGGCGTGAGCGGACTGGAGTTCTCGACGGACGGCGGCACGACCTGGGCGGCGGGCGAGGCGTGGATGCCGATCAATGTGGCGGGAACGCTCTCCGTGCGCGACGCCGCAGACCACTCGAGGTCCGTTTCGTTCGGGAATCTGCCAGCTGGCGCGACGGTTTCGGGCAACGACATCTCGTTCACGCCGACGCACCCGCGCGAGATTGCGGCGCCCACGCTGGATCTGTCCGGCTCGTCTGTCTGGGCTTCGTCCGACTGGGACGCGTCAGGCTGGCGGATGGCGGGCGAGGCCGTCGCCGCGCCGATTTCCGGAAGCGCGGCCATCAACCTCTCTGGCGGCGCGTCGCTGACGCTCGGCGCGGATGTCGCGCTTTCAAGCCTTACGCTGAACGGAAGCGGCAATCTTGTGATCTTCACCGACTCGCACACGTTCTCCGCCGAGACGGTCTATGCGGCGACTGGCGTGAAGTACATTGTCATCGACGGGTCGGCCGACGCGGGCGTCTGGTGGACGGGCTTAGCCGGCGACAAGAGCATGGCGAACGGCGGGAACTGGGAAGGCGGCCAAGTTCCGGCGGCTGGCGCAGTCGTCAATTTCTCGGCGATACCGTCCGACACGACAATCAACGCCGATGCTGGAAGGGCGTTTGGCATGGTTACAATGGGCGACGCAATGATCACGTTCACGAATGCGCTCACGGTGGCGGGCTTCTCCGACCCCTTGAAGGTGACAGTCGGGGCGGATTCCACAGTCACGATAGACAATGACGTCACGCTCAACGCCGAGCCGCAAAGACTTTGCTACACCATAAAGACGGGCGGAACGCTCCACATCACCGGTTCAGTCGAAATCTATTCTTCAAGCATTATCTATGCTTTGTACAGCGGTACCTCCGGCGGCACGATCATTGTCGATGACGGCATTGCCGTAAGCGGGAACGGCACTGTGTGGTGGAACGCGAGGGTGCTGGCTCTCGGCGAGAACGGCATATCCTTCACGGAGAACGCGCCCTTCCTTTTCACAGTGGACGATGCCGAGGTGTACGCCCTTGGCGAGAGGACGGTTCTCGGCACGGAAGGCAGGGGCAGATTCCGGTCCAGGTATGACGACGTGTTCCTCTGCACGACGCAGTATGGGTCGAACCGCCCCGCGACAATAACGATTGATGGGAACTTTAATGGTGTTAACAAGAAAAATACCGAGAGCAGTGCTGTTGATTTCGACTGTTGGGGCCACTGGCGGGCGACGGGCTGCGGAAAGGTCGTGTGTACCTCCGCTGTGGCGTCGAACCGCGGGCTGCGCGTCTACGACGGCGCGACCTTGGAGCTTAATCCCAACACCGCCACATTCGGGAAGAGCGACCAGACGTTTAATGTTTACAACGAGAACAGCGAGACAGCAGGCGGCACGCTTGAAGTCGCCTCGTCCGGCACGGTCACCCTGACCGGCGACCTTTCGCTTGCGGACGGTACGGCGCTTGCGTTCAACTTCACAGATCAGAGCACGCCTCCGCAACTCGCGCTTTCGAGCGGCAATACGTTGACGGCGAGCGGCGCGGTGACGGTGAAGGTGTCGGCGACGGGCATTGACCGTCCGAAGGCAGGCGAGCATGTTCTCACGACCTGCGGCGGGTTTGACGCGGCGGGCGTGACCGTCGCGCTTGCGGCGGATGCGCCGAAGTGGGTGCGCGGCCTTTCCGTCAACGGCGACGGAAACATCGTCATGGACGTCAAGCCGAAGGGCACGATGATCATCGTCAGATGAGCTGAAGGACATGAAAACGTATATTGAATTCGCCGCAGTTGCGGGATTGGCGTTTGCCCTGTCCGCAGGCGGGGGCAATGCGGCCGGTGCGGCGGTCGCTCCGCAGGGGACGGAGCTGTTCAGGTGCCAGGTGCATCGCGGCGGCGGACGCGACACGCGTCCCGACAACGCGCTGGAGACGTTCCTCTGGTGTTGGGGGCACGGCGTTGCGCCGGAGGCCGACGCACGTCTCACCAAGGATGGCGTCGCCATCGCCCTCCACGACGAAACGCTCAAGCGCGTCGGGCGCGGAATCTCCGGGAAACTTGCGACGGCGAAGATAAAGGACCTCAATTGGGCGCAGATTCGGGACGTGGACACCGGCTCGTATCTCGATCCGTCGTATTCGTCCGTGCGCATCACGACGATCGACTCCGTGCTCGCCGCGATGGCGGGACGTCCCGACAGGCTTCTCTACCTCGACGAGAAGGGCGCGCCGCCGGAGCTCGTGGCGGAACTCGCGCGCAAGCACGGCGTGGAAAAGCAGATCTACTACACGTCGCCGAAGTTCGAGCTGGTGGCGCGGTGGCAGAATGTCGTGCTGGGCGGATTCGGCATGGTGTGGCTCGGGACGTGGCCGAAGGACAACTCGCCGAAGTCCGTCGCGCGCGCCGACAAGTTCCTTGAAGACACGCTCGACCGCATGGAGGCGACGGGATGGAAGGGAATCAGCCAGGTGCAGATCCACATCCGCACGGACTTGTCGCTGCCCGACCCGTTCTGTCCGTCGTCCGACTGCATCCGCAGGGCCATCGGGCGGCTTCACGCGAACGGCGTAACCGTGCAGGCGTTCACGTGGACCGAGGGCGCGAACAAGGACGTCCTGCGCAGGATATGGAAGCTCGGCTTCGACAACTTCGCCACGGACGATCCGCTTGTACTCTTTGAACTTCTGCCGGAGCTCGGGAGCCGTGGCACGTCGAACAGGGGAGGTAAGTCGAGATGATGGCAGATGCTCTTGCGAACGCGGCGGACACGAAGGCGTGTGTGGTCGGCCCGGGCGCGGCGGATGGCGCGGCGGAGATGTTCCGCAGGCTGTTTCCGTCTGATGTGAAGGCGATCCTTGTCGAAGACCCGCGCACGAAGTCCGTTGCGGGCGACAACGTGGCATCCCGCCTCAAGGAAGCCGGAGTCGAGGTCTCGGAATACGTGGTGAATCCCGACGGGTCGGACTTCCACGCCACATACGCGAAGGTCGAGGAGGTGCGCGAGGCGATCCGCGCGAGCGGAGCGACCGCCGTTGCCGTGGGTTCTGGGACTCTGAACGACCTGACGAAGCGGGCGTCGGACGAACTGGGCCAGCGGTACATGGTCGTCGGCACGGCGGCGTCGATGGACGGCTACACGGCCTACGGCGCGGCCATCACGAAGGACGGCATGAAGCAGACGCTTTCCTGCAGGGCGCCGCTTGGCTGCATTGTCGACAGCGCCGTCGCCGCGTCCGCCCCGCGCGAGATGACGGCGAGCGGCTACGCCGACCTCATCGCGAAGATCCCGGCCGGGGCGGACTGGATGCTCGCCGACGCGATCGGGTCGGAGGCGATCCATCCGCTCGCGTGGCGTCTCGTGCAGGAGCCGCTTAGGGAGGCGATTTCCAATCCGTCGGGGTGCGCATCGGGCGACGAGCGCGAGGTTAGGAAGCTGTGCGAAGGGCTCGTCATGAGCGGCTTCGCGATGCAGGCGATGGGCTCGTCGCGTCCAGCGAGCGGCACGGAACACCAGGTTTCGCACTATTGGGACATGGAAGATCTGTCGTTCGGCGGCAGGCCCGTCTCCCACGGTTTCAAGGTCGGCATCGGGACGCTCTTCTCGACGAAGGCCCTGGAGTTCATCCTCCGGCGAGACCTTTCCAAACTCGACGTGGAGAAGGCGGTGGGCATGTGGCCCGCCACGTTCGACGCGCTGAAGGCGACGTTTCCAGCCATATACGGCGGCCGGCCCGCGCATATACGCCGCGCCGAAGGCGAGATGGCGAAGAAGTATTCGACGCCGGTAAGACTGCGCGAGGAACTCTCGACGTTCAAGCGCGTCTGGCCGGAGCTTTCCGAGCGCCTCAAGGCGCAGCTCATGCCGTTCGGGGAGGTCCGGGAAAAACTGCGTCTCGCCGGCGCGCCGGTCGAGCCGGAGCAGATCGGCGTCACGCGTGCGCGCTTCCGCGACACGTGCCGGGGCGTTCCCTACATGCGCAGCCGGTATTTCGGACTCGACCTCGTGGAGAGGCTGGGGCTGATGGACGGACTCATGGAAGAGCTTTTCGGCCCCGGAGGGATTTGGGAAGTCAAAGATGAAGACTGATGTAGTAGTAATTGGCGCGGGCGTGGTCGGGTGCGCGACGGCACGTGAACTTGCGCGCTGGAATTTGAATGTCGCCGTCCTTGAGGCGGGTAGCGACGTCGCCGAGGGCGCGTCAAAGGCCAACAGCGCGATCGTCCACGCAGGCTTCGACGCGAAGCCGGGGACGAACAAGGCGAAGTTCAACGTTCTCGGCAACCGCATGTTCGAGGACGTCTGCCGCGAGCTGAAGGTTCCGTTCAGGCGCAACGGCTCGCTCGTGCTCGCATTCGGCGAAGAAGACGAGAGAACGCTCGCCGAACTGAAGGAGCGCGGCGCGGCGAACGGCGTCCCGACGGAAATCATCTCGCGAGACGAGCTGCGTCGGCGGGAGCCGAACGTCTCGCCCGAGGCCACGGCCGCGCTGTGGGCGCCGACGGGCGGCATCTGCTGCCCCTACGAGCTCACGTTCCGCTATGCTGAGAACGCCGCTGCGAACGGCGCAGAGTTCTTCTTCGACGCGAAGGTGACGGGGATTAGCCGTGTAGAACATGTAGATCGTGTAGAATGGATAGTTTCTTGCGCGGATGGACGCGAGTTCGTTGCGCGGGCTGTCGTGAACTGCGCGGGCGTCCACTCCGACGAGATAAGCAATCTCGTGTGTCCGACGAAATACTCCATCACGGCGCGGCGCGGGGAGTACCTGATGCTCGACCGCGACGAGGACGGCACGTTCTCCGCTACGATGTTTCAGTGCCCCGGCAAAATGGGCAAGGGTATTCTCGTTTCTCCGACCGTCGACGGCACTGTGATCGTCGGCCCGACCGCAGAGGACGTTCCAGACAAGGAGGACAAGGCGACGACGTACGCCGGGCTTGAGAAGGTCAAGGCGGGTGCGCGTCGCACATACCCGAACCTTCCTCTCGGCAAGGTGATCGCGGAGTTTTCCGGGATGCGCGCGCACGAGACGACTGTCGGCGATTTCATACTCGGCGAGGCACTTGGTGCGCCGGGGTTCTTCAACGCAGTCGGAGTGGAGTCGCCCGGACTCACTTCCGCGCCTGCGATTGGCGTGTATCTCGCCGGACAGGTCGCGGAGCGGCTTGGTGCGTCGCGCAAGAACCCCGCGCTTATATCGAAGGACGTCTCGTGGTGGCCGAAGACGCGGGAGATGAAGCCGGAGGAGCTTGCAGAGCTCGTGGAGCACGACCCTTCCTTTGGGCGCGTCGTGTGCCGATGCGAGGAGGTGACGGAGGGTGAAATCCGCGCCGCGATCCGCGCCCGCGTCGGCGCAAGGACTCTCGACGGCATAAAGCGGCGGACGCGGAGCGGCATGGGGCGTTGTCAGGGCGGATTCTGCACCCCGCGCCTCATAGAGATACTTGGCGCGGAACTCGGACTGCCGCCGGAGGCGTTCCTGCTCTCCCGCAAGACAGCGCCCGTCGCGCTTAAGGCGCGACAGGCGGGGAACGGGGAACGGGGAACGGGGAACGAAGTTCTGGACGTTATCGTCGTGGGCGCGGGGCCGGCAGGACTTGCGGCGGCGTGTGCGGCAAAGGAGGCGGGTGCGGCGAACGTCCTTGTCATTGAGCGCGACGACGCGCCTGGCGGCATTCTCCAGCAGTGCATTCACAACGGCTTTGGCCTCCACCGCTTCAAGGAGGAACTGACAGGCCCGGAATACGCGCAGAGGTTCATCGACAAGGCGGCTTCGCTCGGGATCCCCGTCGTCTGCGGGACGATGGTGCTTGACATATCGCCGCAGCCCGACGGCGGCGCGAAGGTCACGGCGATGTCGCCGCGCGGCGGGCTCAAGATCTACAAGACGCGCTCCGTCGTCCTCGCGATGGGTTGCCGCGAGCGTCCGAGGGGGGCGCTTATGACTCCCGGGACGCGCCCCGCAGGGGTCTATACCGCCGGCACGGTGCAGCGTCTCGTCAACATGGACGGCATTATGCCGGGACGCCGCGTCGTCATACTCGGCTCGGGCGACATCGGGCTTATCATGGCGCGGCGGCTCACGTTCTCGGGCGCGAAGGTTCTCGCCTGCGTCGAGATAATGAAGAAGTCGTCGGGGCTTATGCGAAACGTCGTCCAGTGCCTGAACGACTACGACATACCGCTTCTTCTCTCGCATACGGTGACTGATGTAGAGGGGCGCGAGCATGTCACCGGCGTGAAAGTGTCGAAGGTGGACGACAACCTGAAGCCGATTCCCGGGACCGAGACTCATTACGACTGCGACACGCTCGTCCTCTCCTGCGGCCTCATCCCCGAAAACGAGCTGACGAAGAAGGCCGGGATCGAGATGGATCCGAAGACGCGCGGCCCGAAGGTCGATCCCAAGACGATGGCGACGAGCGTTCCCGGAATTTTCGCCGGCGGGAATGTCGTTCGTGTCTACGATCTCGTCGATTGGGTCAGCCGCGACTCGGAAATCGCCGGCCGCAGCGCGGCGGCGTATGCAAAGAAGGGGATGCCGTGCGCATGAAGATGATATGCATAAACTGCCCGAAGGGGTGCGAACTGGATGTCGAGAAGTCGAGCGACGGAAAAGTGTCCGTCACCGGCAACGCCTGTCCGCGCGGCGAGGAATATGGCAAGGCGGAACTCGTGAACCCGACGCGCATGGTGACTGGGCTTGTCCGCGTCGCAGGGATGAGAAAGCCGCTTCCAGTAAAGACGCGGACTGCGATTCCGAAGGATAAGATAGACGCCGTCCTGTTCGCGATGCACCAGACTACTGTGCAGCTGCCGGTCAAGATCGGCGATGTCATAATCCCCGGCGTCGCCGAGACAGGCGTTGACGTAGTCGCAACAGCCAACATGTAGACGCCTATGTTCGACAGATGCAGAGGATAGTCGTTAGTCGTTCGAAAAAAGAGAGGAGTGAAGGCGATGACAACCGAGGAATCCAAGGCATTCAAGAAGGCGCAGTGGCGGTTCATTGTCTGTAGCATGGTGGCCTATGCGTTCTTTTACATCACGCGCAAGAACCTTTCCATGGCGCAGCCGCTGATGATCGAAGAGGGCGTGATCACCAAGATGGCGCTCGGCACAATCATGACCGTTCACGGCGTTCTCTACGGACTGAGCAGGTTTGTCAACGGCTTTTGGGCCGACCGGCTGAACGGCCGCGTCTTCATGGCGGTCGGATTGGCGCTCTCGGCACTGATGAACTTTCTTTTCGGCTGCACAAGCCTGTCGATTTTGTTTGCAGTGTTCTGGATCGCGAACGGCTGGACGCAGGGCATGGGTTTCCCGCCGTGCGCGAAGATGCTGACGCACTGGATACATCCGCGGGAACTTGCGACGAAGATGTCCATCTGGAACACGTCGCACTCCATCGGCGCATTCGCCGCGCTCGGCATATG
>JAFQYM010000048.1 GCA_017406465.1 Kiritimatiellia bacterium
GCGCAATGCGAAGCGACGACGAAAAAGACGGAAGCGACCCGATTTCGACGCGTCGTCATTTTGCCGAGAGGCTTGACGGCACTGGCAAAATGTGAAAGACCGCGAAATCGATGTCGCCACCGGCTTTTTCGCCGGAGCTTTGCCGCGTATCCGCGGCAAAGCTAGCGAGCCCTAAGCCGAAACTCGCCCCTCCGCGTACGCGCCACCACTATACATCAAGTGTCGCGGCGAATTCAGCGCACCCGCTTGATTGCGCCGAACTTGCAGACCTGGCCGCACTGCTTGCAGCCGGCGCACTGGTTGGCATCGATGACCATCTGGAACGCGCCGGGACGGATCTCCTTGCCGCGAGTCATCGCGGGGCAGCCCATCTTGAAGCACGCGCCGCATGCCTTGCACTTCTCCGGATCGACCTCACAGAGCCCTTCCTTCGTGAGCTTAGCCGCGATGCGGCAGGGCGCGTAGGCGATAACGAGCCACGGCTCGCCCGAGTCCATCGCCGTAGAAAGCGTCTTCTCAAGTCCGCCGAGGTCGTCAGCCGAGACCTTGACGACGTTCTTGTAGCCGCAGGCCTTCGCGATGTCGCCGATCTCGGTGACAGGCGCGGGATCGCCCGCGAGAGTCTTGCCGGTGCCGGGGTTGTCCTGATGACCAGTCATCGCAGTGATGCGGTTGTCGAGAACGACAGTCGTGACGGGCGTTCCGTTGTAGAGCGCGGAGAGAATCCCCGTGATGCCGCTGTGGAAGAACGTCGAGTCACCGAGAACAGCGCAGATGCGGCCCTTGAGACCCGCCTTCCTCATGCCCGCAGCGTTGCCGATCGACGCACCCATGCAGATCGTCGAGTCCATCGCGTCGAGGGGAGGAAACGCGCCGAGCGTGTAGCAGCCGATGTCGCCGGTGACAGTAGCGCCGAGCTTGTGGAGAACGTAGAAAACGCCGCGGTGACCGCAGCCCGCGCAGAGGACCGGCGGACGCGTGGGAAGCCCTTCCGCCGGCTTCGCGACCTTTGCCTTCGGGACGTCGCCGAGAATCTCGTGGCGGAGGTTCTGCACGCGGTCGGCGTTGAGCTCGTGCATATTGAGCTCCGTCTTGTGCGCGAGAACCTTGAGCCCCATCGCCTTGATCTGCTCTTCGAGGAACGGATCGAGCTCCTCCACGACGAGCAGCTTCTTGACGGACTTCGCGAACTTCGAGACGAGCGCCTTCGGAAGCGGATTCGTCCAGCCGAGCTTCAGAATCTGGCAGTCGGGGAAAATCTCCTTCACGTACTGGTACGCGACGGCCGAGGTGATGATGCCGAGTCCCTTCGCCTTCGCGGAAACCTTTACGCCCTTCGCGGGCTTGACGACCTTGTTGAACTTCGAGCGGTTCGCCTCCTTCTCCATCGCCTCGGTGCGCTTCTGCGCATTCACGCGGTGCTGGCGCGCGAACATCGGAACGGGAATGTTCTTCGCGATGTTCTTCTTGTAGGGGATGAGCGGATGCGGCGCTGGCTTGAAGTCGCCGAGCTCGACGAGCGATGCCGAGTGGCTCGTGCGCGTCGTGAGGCGGAGAATCACGGGCACCTGGAACTTCTCCGAAAGCTCGAACGCCTTGAGCGTCATGTCGTACGCTTCCTGCGAGTCGGCGGGCTCGAGAAGAAGCGCACGCGCGAACTTGGCGAGGTTGCGGTTGTCCTGCTCGTTCTGCGACGAGTGCATGCCGGGATCGTCGGCCGAAACGAGGACGAAGCCGCCCAAGGGCCCAACGTAGGTGAAAGTCATCAAGGGGTCCATCGCGACGTTCAGCCCGACGTGCTTCATCGCGGTGATCGCGCGCGCGCCAGCCATCGAAGCGCCGACGGCAGTTTCGACCGCGACCTTCTCGTTCACCGCCCATTCACAGCGAATCGTGTCCTTGAACTTCGCTATGTTCTCGAGAATCTCCGTAGAGGGCGTGCCCGGATAGGCCGACGCCACTACACAACCTGCGTGGGCCGCAGCATGAGCGACCGCCTCGTTTGCACTGAGGAACTTCTTCATTTTCTTGTACTTTCTCCTTTAAACTTGATTCATCAGAAAATCTTTTGCAGCCGTGTAGAACGTGTAGAGCTTCTGCATATTCTCCATGTTCTATTTTGAAGTCCGGCGAAACGCGACTGCGTACACGCCGACCACGGCGAAGCAGATCGCGGGAACTACGAAAGAGGCACGAAGCGAGGCCTGCGTAAGCTTGAGGTTTGTATCCCACTCGCCCGAGAACATAGGCACGAGCTTCGTCCACAAGGAGTTCGCGTCGCCTATTATGGCCGCCATCCAGGGCGTGAGCAGTGCACCGCCCACGATTGCCATGATGAGCCCGGCCGCGCCAAGCTTGTGCGCCCTCTGGTCCATTCCACCAAGGGCGATGCCGTATATCGTCGGGAACATCAGCGACATAAAGCCCGACATCGCTATGAGGCAAATGACGTTCGCCGAGAACGGAAGACCGTGGACGGTGAAGAGGGCCTTCGTCGGCAGATACATTACACCGGCACAGCTGGCTATGGCGGCAAAAGCGAACGCCGCCATTATCAAGGCAGGCTGGACGTACTTCATCGCGAACGTCGCTATCCAGCGGCAGGCAATGAATGTCGATATCGCGATAAGGTAATATGTGGCGCCGTCCTTCGCCGTGACGCCAAGTTCCTTCTGGCAGTAGACGTTCATCCAGGTCCACGCCGCGATTTGGACTCCGACGTAGAACACCTGCGCCACGACGCCAAGATACCAGCGCGGCGAATGGGCGAGGATGGAGAAGATCGCCTTGTAGTCGGTCTTTTCCTCAAGCACCGCATCGACGTCGGTCCTTCCCGAACGGAAGAAGAACACCCATATCGCCGCCGCTATCGCGCAAAGCCCGACATACGGCACGCATACCCAGAAAAGCTCATGATGGACTATCGCGTCGAGTTCGGCGGCAGGCATAACCGCCCTCTCGTCGGCCGTCGCCGGATTGAGGTTCGCGAGGATGAGCTGCTGCGCAAGAAGGATGCCAGCGAGAGAGCCAAGAGGGTTGAACATCTGGGCGAAGTTAAGCCGCCTCACCGCCGTCGATTCATCTCCAAGCGCGAGCACGTATGGGTTGCACGTCGTTTCAAGGACGGCACATCCACCGGCTACGACGAAGATGCCGACAATGTAGATCCAGAAGCTCTGCGCGATGCAGGCGGGAACATAGAGGAGAGCGCCAATGACATAGACGCCAAGGCCGACAAGCACGCCGACGCGGTAGCCAGCCCTCTGAATGAGCAGTGACGCAAAGATCGCAATCACCGAGTAAGCCCCGTAGAACGACACCTGGACAAAGCCCGCCGTGGACTGGCTCGTGCGGAATATCTTCTGGAACGCCGGCACGAGGTTGTCGGTCATGTTATTGAGAAGTCCCCAGAGCGCGAAGCAGCTGACGAGCATCGCGAATATGCCAAGGTATTTGCGCGGGACCATGCTCTCTCCTCCTATTGTCACTAACTGCGGCCCTTAGCCGCGGATCTTCTTGACGAGCGCCGAGGCATCGGCTGCAAGCTTCTCAATCGCGGCATAGTCGCCAGCGGCAAGCGCGTCCTTCGGAACGATCCACGTACCGCCGCAGGCAACGATTTCGGGAACGGCGAGGTAATCGCCTACGTTCGAGAGGTTGACACCGCCAGTCGGCATGAACTTCACGCCGGTAAAGCGGAACGCGCCAAGAAGGTTCTTTATCATCTTGACGCCGCCAGCGGCCTCGGCCGGGAAGAACTTGACCATCGGCGCGCCAGCAGTTAGCGCCTGCGAAAGCTCGCTCGCCGTCGCGATGCCAGGGCAGAACGGAATCTGCTCCGCCTTCGCCGCCGCCATGATTACTGGGTCGAAGCCAGGCGCGACGCCGAACACGGCGCCGGCCTTCTTCGCGGCGCGAAGCTGCTCGACCGTGAGAATCGTGCCTGCGCCGACAATCGCCTCGGGAACTTCGCGCTTGATCGCGGCGATTGCGCCGGCGGCGGCCTTGGTGCGGAAGGTCACCTCCAAGACGGGAAGACCGCCCTTCACGAGCGCCTTCGCAAGCGGGACTGCCTGCTCTTCCTTTTCGATAACGATTACCGGGATGATCCCCGCCGACTTGAGTGTTTCAACGATGTTCATGGGTAAAGTTGAAAGGTTGAAAGGTTGAAAAGTTGAAAGGTTGAAAGGTTGAAAGGTTGAAAAGTTCTACCGGTCGACACGGGCGGAACCTCCGCCGACCATTTTCTCGACGTCCGCTTTCGTCGCCATCGAAGTGTCGCCAGGCGTCGTCATGGCGAGCGCACCATGCGCCGCACCGTAGTTGACCGCCTTCTCGGCGTCGTCAAAAGTCATGAAGCCATAGACGAGTCCCGAAGCGAACGAATCGCCGCCGCCAACGCGGTCGTAGATCTCGAGCCCCGGGCGCTTGATCGACTCGTGCAGCTCGCCCTTGTACCAGCAGATAGCCGACCAGTCGTTTACCGTCGCGGACTTGACCGACCTAAGCGTCGTCGCCACGGCCTTGAAATTCGGGTAGATCGAGACGGCCTTCTCGATCATCTTCTTGAAGCCCTCGATCGGGAGCGTCGTAAGGTTCTTGTCAACGCCCTCGACATCGATGCCGAGCGCGGCGGTGAAATCCTCTTCGTTGCCGATCATGACGTCGACATACTTCGCGATTTCGCGGTTAACTTCCTGCGCCTTTGCCTGGCCGCCAATCGACTTCCAGAGCGAGGCGCGATAGTTGAGGTCGTAGCTCGTGACGGTGCCGTACTTCTTAGCGGCCTTGAGCGCCTCGATCACGACGTCGGCAGTCGTCTCGGAAAGCGCGGCAAATATGCCGCCGGTGTGGAACCACCTGACGCCCTCCTTGCCGAAGAGCTGCTCCCAGTCGATGTCGCCGGGCTTGAGCTGGCTCACCGCCGTGAGCCCGCGGTCGGCGCAAGACCTGGCGCCGCGGCAGCCGAAGCCGCGCTCCACGAAGTTGAGCCCGTTCCTGACCGTACGGCCGATACCGTCGTAAGGAACCCACTTGACGTGGCTCGTGTCGACGCCACCCTGAAGCATGAAGTCCTCGACGAGACGCCCGACGGGATTGTCGGCAAAAGCGGTGACGGCGGTAGTCTTGAGACCGAAGCAACGACGGAGCCCGCGGACGACATTGTATTCGCCGCCGCCTTCCCAGACCTTGAAATCGCGCGCAGTGTGGATTCGCCCATCGCCCGGGTCGAGGCGAAGCATGATTTCGCCAAGACTCGCTGCATCCCACATCGCCGTTCCAGGCGCCTTTACCTTCAGTCCTTCCATGTTTTCCTCCGTTCCAGTTTGTTCAATTCCTCGTGACGTCACAGTCGTCGCCTTCTCCGCCGTACGGAGGCGGAGAGACGCGCGCGCGAAAATCCTGATAGTCCCAGCTCGATTCCATCAGCGCGAGCTGGTACTCGCGATAGCCCTCGGTCCAGATCATCCACGCGATCAAAATGCGGATGAATCCCCAGCCACCGCCGTAGACAATCGCATGAAGGCCAGAGAGACCGAGAATAATCGCGAAGACGCGCCCCACCCACATCGCGACGAAAGTCGCTTTGGGGCGCGAGAGGAACGCGCGAAGGACGCTGCGGAAGATGCGCCCGCCGTCAAGAGGGAAGCCAGGCAGAAGGTTGAAGCCGCCAAGCATGAGGTTGAGCCACATCAGATACCAAAGCGCGAAATGGAGCCAGCTGTTCTCGATCTGGAGGAAGACAAGCGCGAGGAACCCGGCCACGGCGAGCGCAAACGAGACAAGCGGTCCCGCGAGCGCGGTGAGGAACTCCTGCCATGCCTTGCGCGGGAGAGAGATGAGCGAAGCGCAGCCGCCAAGGAGCGAAATCGTGATGTCGTTCGTGCGGTAGCCGAAAAGCCGCGCCGTCAGCGAGTGGCCAAACTCGTGCAAGACTATCGAAAGAGCCAGTATAAGCGCTTCGGTCACGCCATACGTGAACGACTCGCCAGACCCGATGAAAAAAAGAAGCAATATCGCGAACGAGATGTCGACATAGACCGGTATCCCGAACGCCTCGCAAAGCTTGAACCTGTTTCCGAAAACTAGCATAGGTTATATTATACCAAATGGCTCCACCGCTGTGGCAATTTACTGCAAGTGACGATTTTAGTATAATTTACGCCATCTGTTATGGACGGAGAAGCAAAGAGACTCCTGCGGCAGTACGCGACGAAGTATGAAAAGGCGGAATTCCTCGAGGGAGATCCGTCGCGCTTCATGCATCTCGTGACTGGCGCGGCGAACCAGGAAGCGACGGCTTTCGTCGCCTCTGGCCTAAGCTTCGGCGCGAGAAGCCAGTTCCTGCCGCGCATACAGTGGCTTCTCGACTGCGCCCGCGGCAATATGGACCGCTGGATCAGGACAGGCGCATTTGAGCACGACATGAAGCCCGGCGACTCGCGCTGCTTCTACCGCTTCTTCACCTACTCCGACATGCACCGCTTCTTTTCGCGCTACCGCGAAATAATGGAGCAGCATGGCTCGCTCGGCGGGTTCGTGCGCGGCGTTGCGAACGGCGACGCCACCGCGGCGGTCGAGGCGATCTGCCGCCGCTTCAACGAAGGCGAGCCATGCGGCGTCGTGCCGAAAGACCCCCATTCCGCCTGCAAGCGCGTCTGCATGTTCCTGAGGTGGATGGTGCGCACCGACTCGCCGGTCGACCTCGGGCTCTGGACCGACTTTATCGACCGCCGCACGCTCGTCATACCACTCGACACGCATGTCGTGCAGGAGGCGCGGCGGCTCGGGCTTCTAACAAGCGCCTGCACTTCGATGTCCGTCGCGCGGCGGCTCACGGCAAAACTCGCGGAGGTCTTTCCCGACGATCCGTGCCGAGGCGACTTCGCGCTCTTCGGATATGGCGTAGACGAATCAAGCGCAGCAAGGACGGGAGAGATCGCATGAGCGACGACGGCATTCTCGAAAAGGCGGCCGCAAAGGCGCGCGCGCTTACGCGCGGCGAACTTGCCGCGCTCATCGACTGGCCGGACGCCGAAGAGCTTTTCAAGGCGGCTTATGCCGTGAAGCTCCGCGAGATCGGTTCTCGCGTCTCGCTTAGGGGACTTATTGAGTTCGGGAATGTCTGCGAAAAGGACTGCTTCTACTGCGGCATCCGCAAGTCGAACGCGAACGTCCGCCGCTACCGCATGACGGCAGACGAAATCGTCGCCGCCGCAAAGCGCGCGAAGGACGCGGGATACGGCAGCGTCGTTTTGCAGTCGGGAGAGCTTACAGGCGAAGCGAGCGTCGCGTTTGCCGAAGACATCGTCCGCCGCATCCACGAAGACGCGGGCGACGAGTTTGGAATAACCTTGAGTCTCGGCGAGCAGACAGAGGAAACGTACCGTCGCTGGAAGGAGGCAGGCGCGCACCGCTATCTCCTTCGCATTGAGACGTCGAACCCGGAGCTCTACGCAAAGCTCCATCCCGCGAGCCATTCCTGGGAAGCGCGGCGCGATTGCATACGGGCGCTCAGGCGATGCGGCTACCAGGTCGGAACAGGCATAATGTCGGGGCTCCCCGGGCAGACGACGGACGACCTCGCCGCAGACATCGAGTTTTTCGCAACCGAAGACATCGACATGATCGGCATGGGGCCCTACATCCCGCACCCCGACACTCCCCTTGGCGCAGGCCAGTCGCTCGCAGGCGACGCGGCGAAAAAGCGCCTTGAGCTGGGGCTCAGGATGATCGCGGCGACGCGGCTCTATCTCCACGACGTAAACATCGCCGCGGCGACCGCGCTGCAAGCGCTTGCCGAAGACGGGCGCGAACGCGGGCTTCTCGCGGGGGCGAACGTCGTGATGCCAAACGTCACCGACACGCAATACCGCGCCGACTACCAGCTATACACTGGGAAGCCCTGCATTGGCGAGGCCTCCGACCTCTGTCGCGGCTGCATGGCGCGGCGCATCGAGTCAATTGGCGAAGAGCCGCTGTGGAACGCACGCGGCGATTCGCCGCACTGGAGGAAGAGATGAAGATCGCAGTCGGGCTTTCGGGCGGAGTTGATTCCGCAGTTGCCGCGCTTCTACTGAAGCGCGAGGGACACGATGTCACCGGCATCACGATGAAGCTCTGGCGCGAAGGCCGCTACATGGGCGGCGAGAGAGACGCCTGCTTCGGCCCGGGCGAAGCCGAGGACATCGCGGCGGCGGAAGCGTTTGCCGCGAAGCTCGGCATCGACTACCGTGTCTTCGACTGCTCGGAGGAATACGAGAAAATCGTCCTCGACTACTTCCGCCGCGAGCGCACGGCGGGGCGGACTCCTAATCCTTGCATCGTCTGCAACCGCAACATGAAGTTCGGGATGCTGCCAAAGCTTGCGGAGAAGGAGATTGGTTTTGACAAGTTTGCGACTGGCCACTACGCGAGGATCGTTGAACGCGGCGGCCGTCTCGCAATCGCCCGCGCCGCAGACGAGGGGAAGGACCAGAGCTACTTCCTCTGGGGGCTTTCGCAGGAGCAGATCGCGCGCGCGATGTTTCCGCTCGGCGCGCTCTCCAAGGGCGAAGTGCGCGAGATCGCGCGCGAAGCTGGGCTTCCGATGGCAGACAAGGCCGACTCGCAGGACTTCTATTCTGGCGACAGCAACGAACTTCTCGACACCGAGGATCGCCCGGGCGACATCGTGACGACGGACGGCAAGAAGCTTGGTCGGCATCGCGGCTACTGGCACTACACGGTCGGGCAGCGCCAGGGCCTCGGCATCGGCGGAGGGACGCCCTTCTACGTCGTTCGCATCGAGCCCTGCCGCAACGAAGTGGTGGTCGGGCGACGCGAAGACGCCGTGGCAAGTTCGCTCGTCGTCCGCGACCTCAACTGGCAAGGAATCGCCGAGACGTCCGAGCCAGTGACGGGGCTTGTAAAGATCCGCTCGACCGGCAGGCCAATCGGGCCCGTCACGCTCGAAAACGGCGTCCTAAATGCATCGTGCGACCTCTTCGGCGTAGCACCAGGGCAGTCCGCCGTCCTATACGGCGAAGACGGCACCATCCTCTGCGGCGGCATAATCGAAAAATAGCCATTGAGAAGGAGCAACTCCGAGCGTTAGGGCTCTCGCTACCGCTCCGCAGCTTCGCGATGTCTCAACGGCGATTCTGCGCGTTGAATTGTCTTTTGGGGCTGCCTTCGGCAGAGGAGGTCTGGAGGACACTCCTCCAGCTTAAAAACGATCACTATCATTCAGCAAGGCATGAATTATGGGCGCTGAGCAAATGAAATTCTGCGGAGCGGTAGCGAGAGCCCTGCTGATCGGAGTTAAATTCGGCGGACTGAACGTGGTTCGGATTGGCAGCGGATCAAAAATGGTTATACTCCAGAAGCGGCGTCTCTTGCAAGTAAAGAAGATGTTTTGGTAAACTATGGAAAACGGCACGCCGGGAAGCGGCAGGCCGTCGACAAGACAAAGGAGATAATGCTGTGATAGTCGTAAACACTGAAACAATACCAGGATTTGAAATCGTCGAGATCAAGGGTCTCGTGCAGGGCAACACCGTCCGCGCAAAGCATGTCGGCCGCGACATCGCCGCAGGGTTCAAGAACCTCGTCGGCGGCGAGCTCAAGGGCTACACGGAGCTGTTGACGGAATCGCGCCGTGAGGCGACTTCGCGGATGATGTTCCAGGCCAAGCAGCTTGGCGCGAACGCAATCGTCAACGTCAGGTTCTCGACGAGCGCAATCACGTCCGGCGCATCGGAAATGATGTCCTACGGCACGGCGGTACTCGTCCGCCAGGCAAACTGACGGTGGAGTTCCCTTTATGGAGACTTCCGCCAACAACGATGGCCTCTTCGTGCTCGCGTTCTACATCGGCCTGACGCTTGTGCTTCTTGCGGCGCAATGGCTGATAGGGGGTGCGATAGAGAGACGTCATCTCAAGATACTCGCCACCCGCGAGCGCATGCTGGACGGCTTCCTCGTCACTTCGCTCAAGAAGCCCCCGGCCGGAACCGTCTCGTCGTCCCGTCCGCCGATGCTTGTAACTGGTGAAGCCGTGATCTCCAGCGACTACTTCAAGAACTGGCTGTTCGGCTTCATCGCGTTCTTCGGCGGAGAGTCGAAGACCTTTACGCTCCTCTTCGAACGCGCACGCCGCGAGGCGACGTTGCGGATGATAGACCAGGCCCGCCTCGCGGGTTACAACGCGATCTGCAACGTCCGCTACGAATCGGCGGACATCGCGGGAAACGCCGCGACCAACGACGGCAGGACGAAACCGCTCAAAATGGCATCCTGCACCGTCTCAGGCACGGCATACGTGCAGGCATAGCGTCATGGACGACATACGCGACGAACCGGCGTTGTGCGGCGTGACGCAGTCCTGCGCCGAAGCCGGTTCCAATGGCGTCTGGGGTGAGCCGGCGCTTATCGACGCGACGGCGGCCGATGCGGAACGTCGTCGCCATCACGCATGGCTGGCGGAGCAGTGGTCTCGCACTTCGACGAAGACGCGCTTTGGGGTTTTCTTCCTGCTTTGCGTCTTTTCCGGGCTGGCGGCCATTCCCTGCGCGGTGCTGAAGGAGTCGTTCGGCTATGGCGTCCTTCTGATTGTCGTCGCCGCTCCTGTGGCGGAGGAGATGGCAAAGGCAATTCTGCCGCTGATGGTACTGGAGAAGCGTCCGTGGTTCTTCGGGTCGTACTTGTCCATCGTCCTCGTAGGGCTACTTTCGGGGGCCGTGTTCGCGTCTGTCGAAAACGCGTTATACTTCTTCGTCTACATCCCCTCCGAAAAGCTGACTCAGGGGACTATTCTCTGGCGACTCATCGTCTGCACCGCGATGCATGTCGGCTGCGCGACGCTCGCCTGCAGCGGACTTGCCCGCGCCTGGAGCCGCGCCCGCAAAAGGCGTGCCGAATTCGAGATGTCCGTCGCGATGCCGCGCCTAATCGCGGCCGTCGTCATACACGGCGTCTACAATCTCGGCGCGCTCATCTTCGCCATCCTCAGCCGCTGAATTATTTTCTACCTCAAAGCCGTCAACTTGCGGACGCAACAAAGGTGCAGCGCTTGCCGGCGTTGTCGCGAACAATGGCCTGCCACGCAGGATTCGGAGCGGCGTCCGCAGGAAGCGGCTTCGGAGAGAAGTAGTCGTACTGGACAAGCGAAAGTTCGGCGCGGTCGGGATATTCGCGCAACAGGCAATATCCGATGTCACCCCAATGCCCCGTCGAAGGAAGGCCGGCAGTCTGCCCGACAAGCCCTGCGCCCCAGTGCCTCAGCGAACGGGTGACATACCACCGGTGGTTGTGGCCGTGGATGTAGCCGCAGCAGTTCGTCGGCGCTTCCGTGGTCCCCATGATCAGCTCGCCGAACTTCCGCGCCGAGCTGGACGTGTTGCCCTTCCCTGGTTCGCCAAGCTCACCTGCCGGATGGTGCGCCACGACAAGCAACGGGCGTTTCGACGCGGCGCACTCAGCTTTGAGCCATTCGCGCTGGGCGTCGTCAAGCGCTCCAGACGTGATCCACTTGTCTGTCTCCTCCGGCTGGCCGAGGGTATCGGCCATTATGTAGTCGAAATACACGCCGTGAACTTTGCTGACGATGCGCCCTGGAACAGGCGAACGATCGGCGTACTCAGGCCAGAGCTCGAGGAAGTTCTCGCGGCGGTCGTGGTTTCCCATGCCGATCGTAACCTCGATGCCGGCATCGAGAACTGGCTGAAGGAGACGGCGCGAAAGCTCGTAGTCTTCCTTACGCCCCCAAAGATACGCAAGGTCTCCGGGAATCAGCATCTTCGCCGGAAGAGGATCGAGCGCAAGGACGCGGGCAATGCACTCCACGAACTTCTCGCCCTGGTACTTGGGAGAATTCCAGTTCCCAACATGGCAGTCCGACAAAATCGCAATCAACGTCTCGTCCTTTCGCAACGATCCGAAAGTCGAGATTGTCGAACATCCGCCTGCACCTAAGAGCGTGACAGACGCCGCCGCACACCCCTTCAGAAACTCTCTTCTGCTCGTATCCATGTCTTGCACCTCTTTAAGTATTCGCGTCGAGCTGGTAGTAGATTTTCTGGATATCAAGAGGGAAAAGCCCAGGCACCTTGTCGCGCAGCTCGCCCTCAAGCGACATAGGGCAGCATGTGAACTTCACAGGCAGGCCGAGTGTGCTCGCTATTGCGTCTGCATACTGCATTGACGAAAGAACGGTCTCTGCGGTCGTCTGCGGCCCGAGATTCGTGTTATTGACTATGCCGGTAAAAGGCAAGCGGCACGCCTCCTCTATCTCGCGAAGGACATCAAGCGCGTCGCCTGGAGTGGACGTCAGCGGGCGCGACGCGTTTACGACGGCGAGCATGTCGTAGTCGTTCTCTGCGCGAATGTCGTCGACATACCGGCCAAGCGCAAGCGCCCCGCGGTCATCGCCGCCGACATCGACGACGACGCTTGCGCCGCGGTCGGCGAAAAGAGCGTACGCCTCCTTCGGCATCGCGGGAAAGTCGACATTCGAGTTCGCGTAGTCGCTGACGACGAGTTCAATCCCCTCGGCCGCGAGATCGGCAGCCGAGTCCTTCGTGCGGAAGTAGGGATTGACTATGTCGAGGTCTGCAACGGCGACGCGCGGCACGGTGCGCTTCAGAATACGTGCAAAGTTGAGCGCAACATTTGTCTTGCCGCTACCGTAATGTCCCGCGAACAATGTGACGCGCTTTGCCATGCCGGCGTCCGTCACTTCTTCGGATTTGCAGAGCACGCGTGCGGGCAGGACGAGCAGCCGTGCGCACACGAGCCAGGCATAGAGACGTCCTCGCCAGTCCAGCAGTAGGTGCAAAGACGCTCGCGCGGGAGCCCGATCGCGGCGACGAGATCGTCGACAGTCTGAAACGCAAGAGAGGTAAGGTTCAGCTTTTCGCGGATGAACTCGACCATACCCTTGTAGGGCTCGCCGTTCGGATCGACGTATTTCGATATGTCGGCATCCTCCCCCTCGTGCCCGCGAACGTAGCGGCGAGTGATGAGGTCGTACTCGTTCTTCGAGCGCGAGAAGTTGATGAAGCGGCAGGGGTAGAGGAGCGGCGGGCACGCAATGCGGACGTTCACTTCCTTGCACCCCTCCTTGTAGAGACGGTCGGCCTGCTTGCCGAGCTGCGTTCCGCGCACGATAGAGTCGTCGCAGAAGACAAGGCGGCGGTCCTTGATGAGCCCCGGTATCGTTATGAGCTTCATCGAAGCCACCTTCTCGCGCTGACGCTGGTCCTGCGGCATGAACGACCTCGCCCATGTCGGCGTGTACTTCACGAACGGACGGGCGAACTTGATACCCGCCTCATGCGCATAGCCAAGCGCATGAGAAGTGCCGGAATCGGGAATCCCGCACGCGGCGTCGACCTCGGTCGGATAGCGCTTCGCGAGCGCCGAACCGCAGCGGTAGCGCGCCATCTCGACGTTGCGCCCCTCGTAGGACGAGGCGGGGAATCCATAGTACACCCAGAGAAACGAGCAGATCGCCATCTTCTCGCCGGGCTCTATGACAGTCGTCATGCCATCTGGCGTCATCTCCACCATCTCGCCGGGCCCGAGGTCGCGCACGTATTCGTAGCCGAGGTTCGGCAGCGCACAGCTTTCCTGGAGCGCGATGTACCCCGTTTCCTTGCGGCCAAGCACGATCGGCGTGCGGCCGTAGCGGTCGCGAGCGGCGTAAAGCGTGCCGTTCTCGGAAAGGAGCAGAAGCGTGCAACTGCCCTTCACCTTCTCCTGCACATAGCGAACGCCCTCGACAAGAGAAGACTGCGTCGCGATGAGCGCGGAGACGACTTCCGTCGGGCCGACCATTCCGCTCGTCGTGGAATACTGAAGCTGGGCATTGTGCTCGAACAGCTCTTTCTTCAGCTCGTCGATGTTCGTTATGAGGCCGACGGTCACAATCGCGAAAGCGCCGAGCTTTGAATGCATCACGAGCGGCTGGGGGTCGGTGTCCGATATCACGCCGATGCCGACGTTGCCCGCAAAGTGCGTGACGTCATGCTCAAACTTCGAGCGGAACGGCGCGTTCTGGATATTGTGTATCGACCGCTGGAATCCGCAGGGCCCCAGGACGGCCATGCCGCCACGATGGGTGCCGAGGTGTGAATGGTAATCCGTGCCGAAGAAGAGGTCGCTTACCGCATCCTCCTTCGAAACGACGCCGCAAAGTCCGCCCATTTAAGTGTTCCTTTCTCCGCTTCAATTGGCCGGGGCTGCCGCCGGGGTGCTTTCGGCCGCCGGCGTTTCTGCCGGCGCGGCTGCCTTCGCGCAGCTCTTCGTGCACGGACAGCACAGCCAGAGCGCCGCGCCGATTATCGCGAAGACGACGACAAGCCAGCAGATGACGCGGCAGATGCGGCACGGAGCGCAGATCGTGAACGCCCTCGCGCGCTTCATCGAGAAGCGCATCGGACGGTTGATCGCCCATCCGCACGCATTGAGGATCGCGCCGATGTCGCGCTTCCTCAGCTTGAACCACGTGAGGATCACGCTCGGCAGCGACACGACGAGGATGAGAGCGACGATGGAAATCGCAATCTGGAGCGCAGTCATGTTCGAGATCGCGGCCATCAGCGACGCCGCCGCCGCGCCAACCATGCCAACGCCAATGCCGATGGCGGCGACGGAGCTCGCCATCGCGGCGCCTCCCGCCTGCGCGTTCTGCGTCCCCGCCTCGACGTTCTTCTGCGCCGCCGCCTGCTTGTCGCCGAGGAACTTCTTAACCGCCGCGGCGATTCCCTCGCCGAGCTTGCGCCAAGGAGCCCAGAATGCCTCGGCAAGCGAAACCTGCGACTCGACGACCTTGGTGATCACGGCGTCCCAGTCCTTCCCGTCGCGGTCGTAGAACACGCCGTTCCTGCCGACGTAGAGCTGCGCGACCGCGCCCGCAGTGACTACGGCGCATATCTGGCGAGTCGCGCCTTCGGACGGACGCGAGAGCTTGAGGTAGATGACGCAGCAGTTGGATTTCTCGACGAGCGCGGAGTGCGCGGCCTCGCTCTCGACGTGGAAGCATAGGTTCATCTCCTTCGCGTCGATGCGGAGCGTGCCCGTCTGGAACACGGCGAGCTCCTTGAGGTCGTAGAGGCGGCGCATGTTGACGTAGTTCTCGAGGAACTCGACGAGGTGGAGCTTGTAGCGCAGGACGCGCTCCTCGTCGTCCAGCTCGCCCTTCCTGCCGGCGTTCATCACCGGCTTCGCGGCGGTCCACGCGCGGTAGGCCGCGAACGCGCCCTTCACCTTCTTCCACTCCATGCGCGTGAGGGAGTCCTTCTCTCCGAGCACGGGCTTTACGCACTTCTCGGCGAACGCGAGAATCGCCTCGAGGTGCTTCGGGTTGAGGTGGTCCTTGAGCGGAAGCACCTTGTCCGCTTCCTCGGTGACGAGGGGCATGTCCTCTGGCGGAAGGAAGAACGCGTCGACGACAGGCTCTACGGCCGCGAGCGCCGCGTTCGCGTCGGCCGTGGCATCGCCCGCGACCGCGACATCCGGCGAGCGTCCCTTCTCCTCCCAGTCGGCAAGCGCGTTCTTGTCCTCTTCGGAAGGCGCGAGCGCGGCGAGGTCGGCCTGCTTTGCCGTGACGTCCGCAAGCGCCTTCTCCTCTGCCTCGCCGGCGGTGAAGAGCGAGTCGAAGTCGACGTTCTTCGCCTTGAGGAAATCTATCGCCGCGAGGACCTCTGGCGTGCGGATGCGTCCGTCGTGGTCGGTGTCCATCAACTCGAGCATGCGAAGGTCGAAGCGGACGCCAGTAGTCGGCATCGAAAGCGCGACCCACTGCTTGCGGTCGAGTTCCGCGAGAGCGGCGATATCTGCGCCGCACTTGAGCGAAACCTGTTGCATTCTTCCGGCCCTGAACCATTTCCAGCTGTAGCTCATTTTAATTCTCCTTGGATGATGACTTGAAAGGCGTTGGCTAATATTTTACCATAAATACGCCGCGCCGTCACAAAAGCCACGGCTATTTAACCATAACCATTCCGAAAGAATTGACATTGTCCGGTTTGACCCACATCCCCGCGTTCGCGAAACGGACCGTGCGCGTCGGAGGGCGCGTTCGATCCTCTCCCTTGACCGGGCACGTCACCTGCAGGCAGAATTCGCAGTCGGGCGAGGCGCCGAACGCGGCGGCGGGCGGCGGGACGAAGTAGACGGGCAGTCTCGTCCTCGCGCCGCCGCCAAGCGCCGACAGGCTCTTCTGCGGCTGAATCGTCTCGCAGGCGATCGCCTGTCCGTTCGCACAAAGAATCACGTCGACGCGCGACGGCAGCAGCAGCCTGCCGAAGCCCGTGTTCTCGATCTCGAAGACGGCAAGAGCCTTCCTGCCGCCCTCGATCCGTCTCGGCAGCCGCGCGTCGCGCACGACGAAGCGGTAGCCCATGTGGTCGTACATGAACTTGTGGAGGTCGATTCCGTCGTATTCGTGCAGGTCCGGCATGCCGTCGAAGCGGAACTTCGCGGAGTCGAACGTCTTGTCGGCGATGAACGCGCAGAGCGAATGCTTCCTGTCGCCGATGTTGCGCAGATAGCTAAGATGCGTCTCGTACCAGTCTTTGACGATGTTCCACTTCTCCGTGTCGAAGAGGTCGCCGCACCTCTCGCGGTTGTTGTCGAGCCATTCGCGGCTGACGTATGCGAGCTCGCCGCCGTAGGGATGGTCGTCGAACGTCTTGAGCAGGAGACACCCCTTCTCGCGCGTCCATTCTCCCGCCCACGTGCCGTAGTCCCACCACGTGCCAAGGTAGCCGTCGTTGTACATGCCGAAGCGCTTCAGGTCCTTGTCCTGGAACGGCAGCATCTCAAGGAGCCCGTCCGACTTCGTCCCAGCGAACGCGGCGATGTAGTAGGCGGTGCGCGTCAGGATGGAGATGTCCGGCGAGAGGTTGTCGCAGTAGGTCTTCAGGATGCGGTTCATGTATTCGGGCCGGCAGTAGTCGGACGAGTGCATCTCGGCCCACGGGCCCGCGACGCCCGCCTCCACGCCGACAACCACGTCGTCGTAGTCCGCCATGATCTGCGACAGCTCCTTCACGTGGCCCAGCACGATGTCGAAGTCGGACGGCTCGCATCCGGCCCTGTCGCTCCACGTGTAGCCGATGCGGACGATCAGCGTGCCGCCCTTCTGCCGCGTCTCTTCGAGGTAGCGGCGAACGTCTGACTTCATGGCGTCTGTGAGCGGGATGTCCGCGCCGCCGACGCGCTCGGGCGGCGGACGCTTCCCGCCCTGTTCGCGTCCTCCGGAAAACCGGCTCAGTTCCCAGAGCGAGGAGTGGAAGCCAGGGCCGCCGCGCCAGTTGGGAAGGCCCTCCGGCTTGAACGTCGTCCAGCCACCGGCGGCATAGCCGCGCGCGGGCCCCGCGAACGTCTCCGCGCCGTCGACATACTGAATGTCCGGCTTGAAGAAGTCCTTTGGGTTGGGTGCCGCGTCAGCCTGGGATTGGCAACCGAACTGCGACGCGCAAATCGCCACCGCAGCTGCGGCGAACGCCGCCGTTCTCTTGATGTACATGGTGTTCATGTTCATTTTTCCTTTCAGATTATTGTCCCTTCCGCTCAAGTGTCATGACGTCTATCGCCGGGAGCGTCTCGAAATCGTTGAAGAGGCAGACTTCGTTGAGCCCAGGCCTGAGCGTCACGCTGAACTCGAGGCCTGCGCCTTCCTTCGCAGTTCCAGAAACGATGGTTCCATTGACCCTTGCCTTAACGGCGCCGCCCTCTCCTATAGTCTTCACAGTCATGGCGTACTTTCCGCCCTTTTCGCTCCAAACGCGCTCCCAGACAACGGTGTTGCCCTTGCGCCCGCCCGCACCTGCAACGGCCATCCCGCCGCTCGCCTTGTCGTTCTTCTCGTAGAACGCGGTCTTGGCGTGCTTCGCATCATGTAGCTCCTGATATGTCGGCAGAAACGCCGTTTCCGCCTCGTACAATTCCCTTTCAAGACGCTTCGCCGTCTCGACGAGACACACACGCGTTCCGTGCGCAGGAATAGCGCCCATATTTATCCGCCGCCCATCCTCCTGCGGAAACCATTCCGCCACCTCTCCATTGGAAGGCGTGACGCTGCGAGTTCTGTCTATGCCGGCAAGATCTATCTCCCTCGCAGATATCGACATCTCGCATGGCTTGTCGCCAAGGTTTACGAACGCAACTGCGCGTTTCGTGCCGAATGGCTTTTCGATGTCGCGCACAAGGACATACGCATCGTCCATGCGACGCACGACATACGCCTGCGGTGCGACAGTGTCCTGGTCGAGCGCGATCAAGTCCCGGTTCTTCAGAAGTGCAAGCGTCTTGGGCTTCGACTTGAGCTTTTCAAGGTCGCAGCCAATCAGGAGCGGCGAGCTCATCAGGCACCACACGGCGAAGTGAGTCTGGTCCTCCTCGTCCGAGAATCCGCGCCCGACTTCGAGCATGTCCATGTCGTTGTAGGCGCCAGGCGCCGCGTATGCGGAAAGATAAAGACTTTCCTGTATAATCGCCTTGACGCGTCCCCATGTCGGGTTGATATCGGCGCTGATGCGCCAGGAACTTCCTATCTCTCGAACCCATGTGCCGGGATAGTTCCAGCGGCATACGTTGATCCTGACACCGGGTTTTACCGAGTCGATCGCCCTGCGAATCTTCGTGTACTGCTCGCGCTCGTTGAGCGAGAGCTTGCCCTTGTTTTGCCAGCGGTCGCCGCCGCAGAAGTCGATCTTTATGAAGTCAAAGCCGAGTTCGTCGAAGAAATACTCCGCGTCCTGCCGTTCGTGCCTGTAGAGACCGACACCCTCGCCAAGCACGTCCTTGTCCCAGAAGCATCCGCACGTGTCCGCGCCTGCGTCGGAATAGATGCCCGCCTTGAGACCGAGCCCGTGGACGTAGTCGACGACGTCTTTGAGCCCGTTCGGGAAGCGCTCTGGGTGCGTCTTGAGCTTACCGTTCTCGTCGCGCCCGCCAAAATAGCCGTCGTCGATGTTGACATACTTGTAGCCGCACTTGTCGAGGCCAAGTTCTACGAGAAGATCTGCCTGCTTCATGATGAGCTTGTCCGAGATGTTGACGCGGTAGGCGTTCCAGCTCGACCAGCCCATCGTCGGCGTCTCGGGATTCTTCGCTTCGCACGGCTCGGCGTTCAGCACCTTGTCGGCAGCCGCCCGCACGGACTCGAAGTAGTCCGCCTTCTTCCAAAGCGACTGCTTGGCGTCGAAACGCGCGTCGAGCATGTCCAGCTCTACGCCGCGCACTCCCTCGGCGCGGAGCTGCCTGTACTTCTCCGCGGCCTCAAGCCCATTTTGAAGCATGAGGAGGCGAATCGACGGCGAGCCGTCGGGGTAGACGAGGTAAGTGTCGCCGGCGAAGAGCCCCGCGTAGTCCGCGCGTTCCATCGGCTTGGGCGGCCACGAGTTGTAGGCCCAGCGGAGAAAGCCGTCGAACCCTGCGACGACAGGATAGAGTCCGAGGTAATATCCCTCGTCCGGCGAGGAGAACACGAACGTGTTCGGCGAAAGCGGGCTGTTGCAGACGTAGTAAGTCGTCTTGAAGCCCTTTGCGCGGCGGCTCGCAAGCTCTGATGCGAGATCCTTCTTGATGTGCTCCATGCTCTGCGAGTAGATGTCGATGTCTATTCCCTCGAAAGCGGAGGCCGGCTTGTTTCCCGCGAGCGAGACGCGGAGACCAGGAGCCATGCGACGGACGAGTTCAGCCGCAGCGCGCGAATCCTCGGGACTGCGCTCGTCGAGCGCGACCGCCGTGTTTGCGAACCAGCCCTTCTCCTTCAGGTGCTTCGCGAAGTCGACGAGAAACGGCCCCCAGTAGTCTTCGTACTCCTTCGTGCCGGGCTTGGCGCGGGCGGTGCAGTCCCTCTTCCCCGGCTCGTCCCACCAGATGCGCCCCTCGTCCCAAGGGCAAATCGAGTAGCAAGCGATATCCGGGCCGAGCCCACATTCCTTCGCAAACGCCACGTATTCGTCGAAGATCGAATAGTCGAACGACCACGAGCCGTCCTCGGCCTTGACGTGGCGAACCATCGTCTCGTATCCGTCGCAGCACTGGCGGCTCCACGGGAAACGCACAATTGTCGCTGTGATGACTTTCTGGCCGAGAGATGCAAGTTCCGTCCAGAGCGGGCGCATCGCGTCGTAGTGCTCCTTCGAGAACGGCTTCACCTTGTTGACGCGCGCGACGGCCCACGGGTGCTGCCAGAGGTCGAGGTAGTAGCTGCGCTCGCGAACGGGAGTTATCGCGCGGTCAAGAACATTGACGCGGAGATCGCCGAACGCATGCACGCCCGGCTTCGCATCGCGCGGCACCCTGACCTGCACGACACGCGAGGTTGCCGCAGGATCGCCCCATGCGACGCGGTCGAGCGCATTCGACATGACCTTCCGCCAGATCACCGGCGCCTGGTTGTAGTCCACTCCCTTGAGCGCACCGACCTTCACAACGAACCCGTCACGCGCCTCTGCGACATTCTCGCCGTCCGGCAGAAACGCGTTCACCGTCTCGCCCTTCCATGCTATTATGTCTAGCGCCATCGCTGGCACGGCAACAATGGCAAACAGCAATATGGACAGTGCTTTCATTTTTACTCCTTTGGCAGCGGATCACCCACAGCAAACGGCGTCGGCGACACGACAATCTTCACAAACTTGGTGCTTGGCGTTGCGTCAACGCCAAGCGGTATCACCTCGTCGCCGGCCTTTGCCTGGACGACGCACTCAGCCCTGAAAGCCCCCAGGTCAAGCGTCTCGCTTGTGAATGCCGTATACCACGCTCCAGCAACAGGATTTGACACCGTCGCGGTGAACGTCGCCGAACCAGTTACAGTATCCGTTCCAAACGCAAGACCGCCATTGCCACCAACACCCGATTCTCCACCGCCGCCAATTACCGGGACAGGAAGCGTGGCAATGACCTTGGCGCGAGTCTCTCCGCTGAAGCCAGCTACACCGCCCGTGCCGCGATACGAAATGGACGATATTGATTGCGGCGCACTTTCAAGCGCTAGCCATCCGTCGGGACACGTTGCAGCCACAAGGGGTTCGCCTCCTAACCTGTACTGCACACGTGGCGCAGCAGAGGAATTCAGGTCGATCTCAATCTCGTAGTCCGTCCACGCGCCGCTGTCAAGCGCAGTTCCCGGCGCGTCGAACACCGTCCATGCGCCGTTCGCGTATCCACATGCCCTGATTTCGCCGTTGGTGACGGCAAAGAAAAGCGAGACTATGAGACCGTTGTCACTCGACGCGTAGGAAATATCCGACGCAGCTATCGCGACTCTCCCCGA
Source organism: Kiritimatiellia bacterium (assembly GCA_017406465.1). GTDB lineage: Bacteria > Verrucomicrobiota > Kiritimatiellia > RFP12 > UBA1067 > UBA1067. The sequence goes on from JAFQYM010000048.1 coordinate 21,275, forward strand.
AATACAGACGTCAGCACCGGCCTCCGACGATGCCGTCGGCGTATATACAACCTCGTCGTCGCCGTCGATCTCCACATGCCGCGGCACATGTGCCGACGCGTCAACAAGCACAGCAGCATTTCCGCCCTTGGACCACGTTCCGCCGGGGTTGTTCACATCAGCGACGTCAGTCCATCCATCTCCCGCCTTGTAGCCGGGGTCGTCGAAGTCTACGATGAACCAACCATCAATCTTCGCAGACGAAAAAGCACCCGCCGACATTACCGCCGAATAGCCCGCAGGAGTTCCAGTGAAGGCAAAGTCGTAGGCCCTGCCCTGCACTGTCGGAACTGTCATTGAATACGTCTCCCCTTCTACAACGTTTTCCCAGTTCGTGACCGTGTTGCCGTTTAAGGCGAGCGCCAAAGACGCCGACGGCGCCTCAAGGCAAGTCACAGTAACGGAAAGTCGCGCTGACGTCCCGTTGTCCTTTACGACGGAAACGGCACGGCCAAGCTCCATAGGGCGATACACTCGCGAAAACGATATTTTGTAGATGTCGCCGGAGACATCGTCACCCGCATTGCCGGACGAGCCGTCCTTGCACGCGAGATTCCACCCTGTCGCAAAACGCCACCCGATGCCGACGAAGAAACCTTCGTCAGTCCGGGCAAGCGCGCTCGCCTGCTGGACAGTCTTAAAAGTGAACAGCTTCTCGAATGAAAGTCCGTCACGCGATTCCCAGACGCTATTGACTATCGTGCGGTCGGCGGAGTCGAACTCTGCAGCGAGGATGTTGAGGATTTCGTCGCCGTGGCGTGTCGTGTACTTGGAAATGCAGAATGGGAAGACACCCAAGCCAAGGTTAACCTTTGTGGCTTTGATGTGGTGGTTCACATTTTCCGCACTGTAAAGGCAGAGAGGTTTTGGAGCGTCCACGTGCTCATATCCAAGGATATAGACGACGCGGTTCTTGTAGGGTGTAGTCAGGCACGGGGCAGAATAGCTCCCAGAGGAAATAGCCCTGTCGGCAGATGTGAAGTCTGGGGCGATTTCGCTCCAGGGGCGCTCTTCGCACGTAAATTCGCCGCTGGATTGGTTGAAGCGCCATTCCTCAAATGGATAGGACGTCGTGTTGAAGGGAAGGCAGAAGAGATCGTCCTCAAAAGGAAGAAACGCCTTGAATCGACGGGTCGTTCCACTTGCCGTATAATTGGTGGACGTGCAAGGCGTGGCGTCTCTCATCATATCGTTCGAGCCCTCAGGCCCGTAGGCGATGCCGTATCCAGCGGTGAAGACCTTGCCCTTCCAGCAGCAAAGGTCCCACGTATGAATGGCGTACCCCTGGTTGTCGAGGGTTCCCCAAAGACCGGAGGGGTGGCTACCACGCGGAATGTTCTTGAGACACTTCCATTCCCCGTCAAGATCCTTGCGGAAGAGTGCGCCCCAGTTGGGGCCATCCTCGTGCTGGTCGGTAACGGGTGCATAGAGCCGTCCGGCGGAGTCCTCTCGGAAGTAGTCAAAGCGCTCCGAACCTGCCTGGTATTCGCGCACGTAGGAGCCAGTCGAAGGATCGACAGCGAAAATCGGCGCATAACCCATATTCGGATCCCAGCAACCACCCGAGACGTAGAGCTTCCCCTTGTAGGGAACTATAGTTGTCATCGCGCGCGAGCGGCCGTCGTTTGCACTCGTGGTGCTCCAACGCGACTTGTTGGGGTTGCAGAGAAACTGCATCGCCTCAGTGCAATCAGGCACATCGGCGACTGCCGCCAGTGCAAGCACCAGCAACATCGCCGTCATCGTACATTTCATCATTGTCATCCTACCTCACCAACACCTGTAGACCAGTTCCGCGTTTCAAAATCAAGTTGTCGTTCGCATCGTCGCCGTCTATGGCAACGCGCTTGGCAATCCATCCGGCAGGCAGACGAGGTGACGTTCCGGTCTTGTTGATCGTGCCAAGGACGATTTCATCTCCTATCGCGAACTCTCCCTCGCCCACGAGCGTCGGCACGAGCTTTCCGCCGTTATTTATATAGCTTCCGACGTTCAGCACGTCGTTCGTCGTCACGGCATCCCCGGTCTTCCAGACCTTGACCGGGAAATCCGCCTGGAGGTCAAGCGCACCGAAGGAAACCGTGGCCGACGCGACGTCACCTGCAAGATTCGTCACCACGACATTCCCTGCCACAACCGTCCCCGCCCAGCCAAAGCCGCTGTCGAGGATCAAAGTCACGTTCTTGTCCGGGACAACCGACAGCGAGCCGGCCGCGGCATGCACCCCCTTCAGTGTCAGCGTCTTCGCCGCCGAAAGATGGTCGTTGTCGACCACAAACGAACCCAGGCCCACAAACGGAACGGAGTCGACGACCTGGTTCTTCGCCCTGACCTTCAGATACTCGTCGACCCATCCTTCGGAATACGCCGATGGCCACGTGAACCTGAGGACGGAACCGGCGTCCGCCAGGTTCACCTCCTTGTAGTTGATGAACGGATGTGCGACGTTCCACCCCGCGTAGCCCTTTTCGCGAGTCGCCGTCCCGTGCACCTCCAGCACGGCCTTGCTCTTGCCGTCTTCGCGGTAGATGTCCATCGTCGCACCGTCGTTGAGGACGATGGACGAGACGCCTTCGGAAGGATCAATCGTCACTTTTCCGTTGCCTGATGAATAATCGGCATTCCTGGAATGCCCGAACTTGAAGGACGTGCCGGAATTGAACACGAGCTGCGCGCGTTCCCTGATCGTCAGTTCGGCGACGGTCTCGCCGTTGCCGCGGAAGAGCGACGCTCCGTTGGTGAACGTCATCTTCACACCGCCGCCGATGATCTTCGGCACGGTCGCCCAGTCGGCGTCGCCGCGGTAGAGCAACGTCGTGTCGTCGAAAACGATGTCGACGATCTGCGACGCCGGGTTGTCGACGCCGAAGTTGTAGGCGTATGCCGAAGCCGTCTTCAAGGTGGCGTTTGTCAGCACAAGCGCCGCCGGGGCCGTCACCGTGCCGCCGGTCGCCGGGCAGACGAAGTTGATGTTGCCGAAAGCGTTTGAGATCGTCCCGCTTGTGACGGCGAGAGCAAACGGAAGCGTTACCCCCGGTGCGGCATAGCCGAGAACGAGGTCGCCTGCCGTCGTCGCGGCAAGCGTGCCGGCGACGGAGAGCGAAACTCCGCCGAACGTCGTCCCGCCCGGAACAGAGAGTTCCCCGTCCTCCTCGACCGTGACTTGCGGCAGGATGTTTTCCTCGCCGGACGCAACATACGTTGTGAGCGCGTCGGAAATTGCCGCGATGGCGCCCGCACCGACCGTCAGCGACGTGCCGGCGCGCAGCTCGACCACCGGAAGCGTCGTGCCCGTGTACTCTTCTTCGCCCGTGGATCTCTGGATTGAGAGCGCCGCACCGTTCTTGAGCGTGATCGAATGGAACGAGGGCACATCGCCGGTCGCGACCACCGCGACACCGTCGATTGCCACGTCCTGGCCGACCGGCACGATCCCGCAGCGCCATCCGCCGACATCGCTCAAATCCACGACCGGCGTCTCGCCGGAGCCGCCGTCGAACGTGTAGTCGACGTTTGCGACGACCGCCCGAAGCGTCTTGTGCGCGTCGTCGTTCTCGATCGACGCAAGCGAATACGTCCATTTCGTGTTGCTATTGATGACCGACGAGAGGTCGAAGCCCGCGGGAACGGTTCCAAGCTCGAAAACCGTGCCGGCCGCCGGATCGTAGCCGTTCTGCAGCAAAATCTGCGTTTCATAGCCGTTCGGCACAATCCCCGCACCCGTGAAGTTGATCTTGTCGTTGGAGTCCTCCCACACGCGGTAGACGAGCGGCTTCGCGAGATTCAGACCGCCAACGGTGATTTCCGAGGCCGTCGCGCCGCCCAGGTCCGCAATCGTCACATTGTCGGCATAGTCGACCGTGCCCGCCCAGTTCGCGCCCGCCGCGAGCGTGATCGTGCAGTCGGCGTCCGCAGTCAGCCGCCCGGTCGCCGTGTTCGCGCCGTTGTTGATCGTGAAGGCGATGGAATTGAATCCCGACGGCTTGGCGATGTGGATGCCGCCCGCGCCGGAGCAGGGGACGTTCGCAGGCATTACCATGCTTGCGGTGCGGGAATCGGAATTCCTTCGGCGAATCGTCAAGTCGCCATTCAGCACGGCATATCCCGCGTTGTACTGTACACCCGTATTGTTAACCAACGTGCCGCGAAACGGCATGTAGTAGTTGTAAGTAGAATATTCCGCCGTGTAAGTCGTGTTGCTGACGACGATTGCCGCTTTGTGGTTGCTCGTCAGGTGATGGTAGAAGAATACGCTGTTCGTCAGGACAAGCGACTGCCAACCATCTTCGTCCGGTTTCAGATAGAACGGCCCATTACCCGTGGACCCGTCAATCAGGCCTGCGCCCCAGTAGAGTTCGGAATCGTTGAAGACGAGCTGTGCACGGTTTTCCACATACAGGGCGCTGGCTGTGTCGCTGTTGTTGGTGCGGTTCGCCTTGATAAGTGCCGAGGAATTGTTGAACTTGACGGACACTCCTCCTTGACAGTAGAAGCTGCCGCTCTTTGGGTAGTTCAGAGTCGTGCCACTCAGCTCGACGGAAATCGTCTGCGCGACGGGGTTGTTCCGCCCGAAGTTGAAGCCATGTGTCGAATCAGGCGTAAGAGTGGCGCTCGTGATTGCCCACGTCGCTCCGCCAAGATCGGTCACTGTGCCGCCTGACGCCGGGCAGGCAAAGTTGATGTTGCCGGAAGTCGTGGTAATCGTGCCGCCGTTGATCGCGAGACCGAACGGAAGCGTCTCGCCGTTCGCTGCGTATCCGAGAACAAGATCGCCCGCGCTCGTCGCAGCAAGCGTGCCGGTGACGGAAAGGGAGAGCCCGCCGAACGTCGTCCCGCCGGGAACTGAGAGCGTTGCGCCTGACACCACGGAAAGCGACGGAACCTTGGCACCGTCGACCACAGTCGCAAAGCCGTTCGCCATCGTCGAAGAACCGGCCGCAATCTCAAGCGATGCCGCGCCTTCGAGTTGGATCGCGGGAAGCAATGTTGCCTTCGAGACGCGGAGTGTCGCGCCGTCCTGTACGATGATCATCGCCCACGCCGGAATGCCCGCTCCTTCTGCGGTGATTTCGGCGGTGACATTGGACGCAATTATCACGGTCGCGCCCGCAAGAGGAAGCGAACCGCTCTTCCATGCCGTTGCGTCGTTGATGTCGGTGATCGCGCCGCCCGAGCCGCCGTTGAAGATGAGTTCGCTCGCGCCGATGGTCAGCGTGTCGCCCGATTCCGCGACGTTTACGCCGACGGACTCAAGGTCGGACTTGATCTTGGCGCGGAGCGTCGCGTCGGGCGTCGTGACAATCGCGTCGCCCTCTGAGAACGCCGCACCGTTGAGCGCGAACGTACCGCTTGCAACGCTGCCGCCGGCGGCGATTCCGCCGATGGAAAGCCCCGGCGCGCCGATCGTGACCGTGCCGGCATTGGAGATGTATTCAAGCGTCGTGTCCGCGTTCGGCAGCGTGAACGACTGTCCTGCCGCGACCTTGAGCGTGCCCATGGCAGTGCGCGTGTTCGCCGAGAACGTCGTCGTGCCGCTTCGGAGGTCGAGGGAATACGGAACATCCGCAAGCAGCAATGTGCCCGCGCCCGTTCGCGTGATGGCCGTGTAGTTCGTTCCGTCTGCGGATGGTTCGTAGATGAAGGGCACTTTCGTGTCCGTCTCCGTCGCCATGTCCAGTGTCTTGCCTGCGGCGACATTCAATGTGACGTCCGCTGTCGGCATGAACTTCGCATAGGCCGCACTTCCTGTGCCGCTTCTAAGACTGAACGACACATTGTTAGTCGCCGACACGGTTCCGCCATAAAGCTCGATGCGGAAGTAGATGTTGTTTTGGTAGCCCAAGTTGCCGCCGATAATCCATGTTCCTGAATTCAGCTTGATAAGCGGCCTAAAGCTCCAGGCGTCGCTATAGCGATTGAATCCGCTGACAAACTCGAGAGAGCCGCCGTTAACATTGATCGGGAAGTCTCCGTTGCGGTTACAGTTGCGTGCTCTAGCAGAAGACCCGTAGACGAATCTGCCGCCCTCGTTTATCTCAAGCTGCATCCAGCGCGGATAGAAGTCCCCGTTTACGTAGATGACGCCACCGTCGTGCAAAGTCCAGACGGTGTAGTTCGCCCCACTCCAGTTGTAGTTCTTGCCAATGTTCATCGTGCCGTTGAAGACGAGCGTGGCGTCGACGACCTCGACAGGGCTTGCAATCGACGAGTCGGACGTGCCGGATGAAACCGTCAGCGTTCCGTTCGTGAAGGCGGTGGCCTGTCCTGCGCCGGCAGACGAGAAGCTCCACTCCTTTATGGTGTAGTTGCCGCCGCCAAGATTGACGAACATCTTCATTCCGCCGCTTGACAGGGCATACACGCCGTCGCTTGTGGAATTCGGATAGTCTGCAGCCGGTGTCGCACCGTCCGCGCTCGTCGCCCAGTTCGCCGGATCATTCCATGCATGGTAGTCGCCGTCGTTCGCCGTCCAGTAGTAGTCGCCCCATGCACACATTGTTACACAAACAGGCGCAATCGCTAAGAGACAATTTGCAGTTTTCGCTACCCAATTATGCAAAGATAAAAGTTCCGCAAATGTTTTCACTATCGTTTTTGTCTTGCTTTTCATGCTTTTACCTTTGATTGGTAGTTTAAGAATCGCACAAACTCTTCAAGATTTTGGAGACATTTTATCATCAGGCCATCCTTGCCACTGCACCCTTACCTGACGAACAACATCAGACCGGGATGGTAGTTGGCGAGATAGAGCGTCTTGGACGTCTCGCCGTCGCCAATCCATTTGGCGCGGACATAGGCGATGGGCGCGTTGGAGACGACCCACGCCGCACTGGAACTGTCGTACTCGTACGGGACGGTGAGGACGGGGATATTGCCGGCCTCAAGTGCAGATTCAGAAATCTCCGAGGCGTCGATGGTTATGGTGCCTGAGGCTGAGAACTCAGTCGTGACCGTCTGCTTGGTGGTAGCAGAGGCCTTCACTGTCGCGCCGTCCGCGAGCGTCAGCCTGTTGACATTGTTGCCGGGCGTGAGCGTACCGGTCACTTGAAGCATGCCAGGAGAGTCGTAGTGAATCGTCCCGCCGTTGACAAAGTTCTTCACTGACAAAACTCGGCCTTCGGTGATGCGCAACCCGCCGCCAGCGCCAATGGAAAGCGTACAGTCCGAACCAGTCGAATCCCTTACGCAAGTCAAATAACCGCGGTACACGTCAATCGTGCCGTCGCCAGTTATCGTCGCGTTGCTCAGCCAAAATTGCATGTTCGCGCCGTCGAGCGTAAGAGTGTTGTCGCCGAGTTCAAGCCGCGTCGCTTTGTGGCCGGGCGCAAGGATGCCGAAGTCCTTCTTGAATGTCGCCGTCGCATTGCCGTCGAGAATGAGCTGGACGGTCTGCATCTTGCTGTTTCCTATAACCTCACCGGAGTTTTCGAAGTTCGCGCCCTCAGCAAGCCTCACAGACACCGTGAGGTCTATTTGTCCGACCAGGTCGAACGTCGCGCCGGTCGCCACGCGAACCTCCTGGTTCACGCCATCGGGTATGAATGCATACGCGTTGCCGGCCTTGGTCGTGACGCTCGCGACCTTGAGCGTTCCGTTGCTGACGATGGTGACGCCGGTCGAGGCGTTGTCGAACGGCAGATAGGCCGTCCCCTCGCCAGTCTTGACGATTGTGCCGCTGTTCGAGATGTGGCCGATGCCGCTGATGCCCACCGCCGTAACGGTTTGGCCAGCGCTGACGTTCATAGTCGAACCGGACGCATCCATAAATTCTATCTTGCCGACGGAGACATCCACATCCATCGTAAGCGTATAGTTGCCTGTCGCCGTGATGCGCACGTAGTCGTCTGCTGTGAGCGCATCATAGCCGCTGAAATCGCTCCAGTTCTTGTTGGCGTCGAGCGTCCACTCCACCGTCGGCGCCGCAGCATAGCAGATGAAGTCGCAGACGCCGTAGTCAGGTTCGGACGGCGAGGTCGTGACAGCACGCTTGTTTCCGTACGACATTGACATGTCCTGTTCAAGAAACACAGTGCCGATCGGCGTGCCTATATCCATGTAATATGCGCCGAGTGCCTTGGCATAAACGCCGCCGTCGCCGTTCGTAAACTCGACGGGCACGCACTTCGTCTCGTTGTTTACAATCTGAAACTCCACGACGAAGCTCGACAGGCTGCCGCCGCTGAAGTAGAACTTCTTGTTGTAGCCCTTGGCGGAGTCGAGCGCATCAAACCCACTATTCACAGATTTGCCGAAAAAGCGGGAGGTGAAGTCGGCCTCCTTGATCTCGTCTATCGTCTTGCCGGGAAAAACGAGGATGGGCGTAGCCGTGTTCAAGCCCACTGGCTCTGCGAGCGTGACGACGATCTTAGTCGGCGTCGCATCGTCGTCAAAGCCGACCGTCGAACCAGCGGCGCAGTTCACGAGCGTGATGTTGTTGGTGTCTGCTGCGGTCAGTCCATCAGCCTCGAGCACGTCGTATTCACCGCTCGCCAGAACCACCCTGCCGTCGATGACAAGCCCGTGGCCGAGAACCGCCGCCTTCGCGGTGGCGTTGGACGTGACGATCTTCGTGCCGAGTTCAATGGTTGTGCCGCCAGTGTAGTCGTTCGCTCCAGTGAGCGTGATGGTGCGGCCGCCCTTGAACTTCATCGCGCCCATGCCGGTCATTGCCGCCGCGATCGATATCTCTTTATTGTTGCTGTCTATCGTACCGCCGTTCGTACCGACCACGACCGTCAGGCCTGCACTATAGGCGATGAGTGTTCCTGACGACTTCGCCTTGAGAGTCCCTCCGTTGAAGGTAAATGTACCGGTGCCTGTCGCGCTAATACCAGCATGTGCGGTCACCGTGCCACCATTCAGAGTGAATGCGCCCGTGCCGCTGGCGCCTTTTGCGATTGTAAGTTCTGTTTTGACCTCCAGAGTTCCGTCGTTCATTGTGAACGTGCCCGTGGAACGTTCACCTGTACCAAGCCGCAGATAGTAGCACGACCAGTCGCCGCCGTCTTTCACGACCGTGCCCGTGGAGTCCGTGCGAAAGCCCACGTTGAACACACGACCATCATGCGTCAGCTCAAGTGTCGTGGAATCGGCCTTGAACGTGCAGTTGTCCCCGGAGACGTCGGCGACATTGAAGTCGTCGCCGACCGTCATGGTCGAGCCAGACACCGTCATCGAGGACGTTCCTTTCAACAGAATCCTGTTGACCATCATCGTAGAGTTCGTGATAAAAGCCGAGGACGAGCTGAGCATTCCAAGATCTTTGCCCCTGAAGTCAAGCGTCGCTTTATCGGCGACAAACACGCTTGAGCTTGCAAATTTCGGGTCGTATGTACCTCTTACATTCAACGTCACGTCAGACACTCCGTCTCCCACCTTCAGCCAGAGCGGATACTTGTCACCATCATTTCCATCTGAACCGGCAAACAGGCTCTTCTTGAATGTGTATGTGCCGGACTTGAGCCACAGCCAGCCGGCCTCGTAGTAGCCCAGCCAACCGTCATCCGTAAGGGTTAGGCCATAGGACGGGTCGGTCGCCTCGAAGATGTAGGGATTCTCGGCGGAGCTGCCTTTGCCGACATGGAGCACCGTATTCGTGTATGAATCGTTCAGCGTGGCGGTTCTGCCGACTACGTTGCCATCACGGAAATACACCTTATCGTCACTTGTCGGCAGAGTGTCCCAGTTCCCCGCCGTATTCCAGTTCGAGTCACTTCCGTCGCCGCTCCAGTAGCGCTCCGCCGCGTAGCCGTCGAAGGTTGCGGCGAGCGCGACAGCGGCGGCAATCAAGATTCGCCTCACGGCTGCGAGATGACTTAGGGCTTCATCCCCGGAGTTCTTGATGGGTTTGCTCATTTTCTATTCTCCTCCGTATTTTATGGGCACCTTGATTTTCTTTCCGCAAGCCTCCATGCCGTAAATTATACCATATTCAGTGCTGAAAATTGCCTACAAAAAAACGCCGACCTCAAAACGGTATCTTGTAAATGCCGCCGGAGACGTCGTCGCCCGAGGTGCCGGACACCTGCCTATACGCTAAGGGCCGATTCGTCCTTCTGCACCCCAGTGCCGTCAAATCCCATTTTCGCGAGATCCACGTCGACGAGCCCGAGCGGCGGGGTCGTCTTCCATCCGCCGCGGGTGAAGTCGGGCACGTCCACCGAGCACGAGCGGTTTCGCACGGACTTTTCCGTCAGTTCGCAGAGCGAACACCACGACGCGAGGTCGTAGACGTTCATGTCTAACGGCAAGCCGTTCTGCAGGCAGTACGCCCAGCGAAGATCCATGAGGAAGTCCATTCCGCCGTGGCCACCCACCTTCTGCGCGATCTCCCCCGCTTTCTTCCAGAGCGGATGGGCGTACTTCGTGCGCCACTCGGCCGCAAGCTTCTTGTTGAATTCGTGGGCGCCTGCGCCGGGCTTTGTCTCGACGGCAAGTCGATACGGATAGTCGCAAAGCATGCCCTTCGTGCCGCTGATGAGGTTGATGCGGCTGTAGGGACGCGGCGTGGAAACATCGTGCTGAACCATGATGGAACGACCCTTCGCCGTCTTGATCAGCGTGGTGTTCATGTCGCCCATCTGTATGTTCGCCGTTCTCCTCCAGTCATCGGGCTTCTTGATGGTCTCTCGCGCGTATGACGCAAAACCGGCGCTCTGGCTTTCGAGGGACACGAGGTAGTCGAAACGATCGCCGCGATTGATGTCCATGTACTGGCAAATCGGACCAAGCCCATGCGTCGGGTACTGGTTGCCCTTGTGCGGGATGTTCCAGCGCAGGCGCCAGTTCAGGTAGTAGTCGTGCATGTTGTTCCAGCGCAGATCGTGGATGTATGCGCCCTCTCCATGCGTAAGTTCGCCGAGAAGCCCAAGGTGGCAGAGGTTGAAGGCGAGCATTTCGATTTCGCCATAGCAGCAGTTCTCAAGCTGCATGCAGTGACGCTTAGTCTTCTCGCTCGTCTCGACAAGCTCCCAGCACTCGTCGAGGGTCATCGCAGCGGGAACTTCCGTGAAGGCGTGCTTGCCGCCGCGCATCGCGCCGAGCGCAATGGGCGCATGGAGATGCCAGGGCGTCGCATTGTAGATGACGTCGACGCCATCCCATTGGCAGAGATCCTTCCACGCCTCTTCGCCGACGAACTCGCGGGCTGCGGGCTTGCCGGCCTTCGCGAGATAATTGCGCTGCCAAATGACCATTTCGTGACGAACATCGCACAACGCCGTGATCACTACGCCCGGAATCTGCGCAAGACGGTGCACTGCACCCTGCCCACGTCTGCCAAGTCCAACGCAGCCGACGCGCACCTTTCTGAGCGGCGGCGCGGCGAAAGTGGCCATCTCGCCGCCGCCCGCGGCAAGTTCGCACCGTGCGCCGCCCGCAAGGGCGACCGCGCCCATCCATAGAGTCCCTTTGAGAAAATCTCGTCTTCCTGTCATGGCTTTACTCTCGCTTTAAATTTTGTTTAACATTATAACATCTTATTCCATGATCTGCCAAGCACTGGCGACACATCCAGAATTGCAAGCCGACAGCTGTCATCAGCTGCACTTCTGTCACAAGCCCCTGGACGATTTTTGCAGGCCCTTGGACGGGACGACGCAACCCCCTGGACTATGACCGCAAAGGTACAGAGACCTTTGCTCCAAAGGTACAGGGACATTTGTATCAAAGACTACTGTACCTTTTAGCCCAAAGTCCAAGGGGTTTTAACTGCTCATCCAGGGGTTTTTTCCGTAAATCCAAGCAGTTTCCCAAAAAGCCCCGTGAAAACAGCATGCGCCGGACGACTAAGGCCGCCCGGCGCATCTGTGGCATCGTAATCCTCGCCTTACCTGACGAAGAAAAGCGTGCCCATCGGCTTGATGTCAACGACGATATTGTCGCTCTCGTCGACCGAAACACTATTCACCCAGCTTGGGGTGCCTTCCACACGCGAGACAGCCGCGTCCGTGAACTTGCCGCCGGACGTGAGCACATGCTTTCCGCCATTCAGGAACGCTGGCTGGACTCCTTCCACCTTGACCTTGATCGTGCCATTCGTCGTCACGCTGCCAGAGACCTCCAGCACGGGGTCAACCTTCCTCTCCGTGAAGTTGAACGCAAGCGTCGCGCCATCGTCAAGCGTCAGGTTGCCGCCGAGGGCAACCGTGCCAGACTGCGCGACCTTGAGCGTGCCGCCTTCCTGTACAGTGATCGTGCCTGTCGTCGGGCACTTCCCCGCGTTGATTGCAAGCGTAGCACCATTGGCCACGGTAATCGGGTGGGTGTTATTGCCGCTATAGTAGTTGGCGCAGTTGTAGTTGACGAGCAGCGTTCCCGTGCCCGTCACCGTCATTGCAGCATCGCGCTCAAAGTGACCGTTAGACCCATCGCCGATCGTAATCGTGTGGGGATTTCCGTCGACTCCCGTCGTGTTGAACGCGCAAGTGCCATAGATGCCCACGCTCGCCGTGATGGAGAAGTCGGAGCCAAGCGGACGGAGCGCAATCGGCCTGTCCCCATTAGTCCACAATCCCTTAGATCCAAAGAGGCCGTGATCGCCTATGATCCAGTTCGCCGTACCCGTGCCGCTTTCCGCGTTGAGGCGGAACGCCCAGACGTCGGAATTGGATGTCGCATTGTTGGCGACGCCCCGCGCCTGCACCACACCGCCGCCGGCGGTCTTCGAGTGGAAGAGGTAGCCGGTGAAGTCCGCCAGCGCGATGATGTCGCCCGTCACGACGAACTTGCCGCCCGCCGCGACGGTATTGACGACGTATTTGTTGCCGCTGCCAGAGAATTCAAGATCGTCGTCGAACGTGACTGTCGAGTTCTCGCCAACCGCGATCTTCGAAGTGTCGGTGATGGCCGCGAACGTGATTTCGCCTGCGAAGGTGACAGGGTTCGAGCCCATGGTGGCCGTGCCGAACTTCTTGCCGGCCGAGGCGCCCGTCAGGCTGATCGTCACGCCCGGAGGCGTCGCGCTGAAGTCGATGTTCTCGCCGGCGGAAGGAACGATGCCGTCCTCCCAATTGGCGGCCGTGTCGAAGTCGGAGTTTGCGGCAAGACCCGACCACACGCCGTGCCGCGCCGCGCCGTCGAACACCGCCCATATCTCGACGCGGCGGACGGAATAGGCGTTCGCGGTAAGCGTATCTGCCGCGCCGTCGCCTGCATTAGACGTAAACGTGTAGTCCATCGAGAAGTCCGACCCAAGAGTCGTGCTCTTCCCAAACGAGCCGATGCCGATGTCATCAACATACGAAGCCCTGCCGCCGCCCCAGCCATTCCACGCGAAGAGGACTTCGGCGTCGCTTTCGGACAGGATGCGATGGACCTGGAAGCAGCCGTATCCGCCGTCGGATTGCAAGGTATCGTTCCATCCGTATTTCCCGGCAACAACGTCGGCAGGGACTCCGTCGTTATCGTCCGACCCGCTGTAGTTGTGCCATGTACCCTCCACGACTCCGTTCACCGTATTGTCATTCGCCGCGACGTTGTGGATGGACGGATCGTTGGAATAGACGTGCAGCTTCTCGGCCACGAAGTCGAGGTTCGCGCCCTCCCACGGGAAGTCGATGTCGCCGAGCGTCTTGCCCGTGGCGTCGAAGTCAACCCACACGTACCGGCGACGGCTCGTCCCCTTCCTGACGAGTTCCATGTAGTAGCCGACCTTCGAGACGGAGCGCGTGAGCGCCGAAGAGTTCTCCACAGTCGTATAGGGAGCGGACGTGAAGCAGTTCGTCGCTCCTGCCGCGCCAGTCTTCTCGATTGTGAAGACGCGTGTCATGCCAGAACGGTAGTCGGCGAGTTCCGCGACGTTCTCCGCGCCGAGGGCGACCTGATCCGCGTCCGTCACGGTCGCGTCCGGACCGCCGGAGATCGCCGTGAGCGGCAGCGCCTCCATGAGAGCGCCGGCGAACGCCTCGCCCGCCGCGACGCAGCCCTTCCAGTGCAGGTGCAGGTTGTCGGAGAGGAAGTTGCCGGACTCAGCGAGCGGAACCGCGTCAAAGAGGTCGAGCATCACGAAGTTGGCAGGGAGCCGGTTCGCCGCATAGTCCTCGCGCAGCAACGCGTTGAACGCGACGACTCGGGCGTGATTCTCGCTTTCAGCGCCGTTACGGTCGAGAATCGTCGCGCCGATCAGCTTGGCGTTCGGACGCTGAGCCGCCGTCTCGAACATGAGGTTCGTGTAGGCCGCATACGCCTCGTCCACAGGCGTGCCAGCGCCAAGGTCGTTCGTGCCGATTAGGAACGTAATCGCGTTGACGTCGCCCGCAATGTCGAGATAGACATGCATGTTGTCGCGCACTCCGCCGCGGTCGCCGCCCGTGATGATCCTCTCCGCGCTGATGCCGCTGTGCCACGACCAGTCATCGGGAATCCTCGTGTGCGAGCCGTCGTAGTTAGCGCGCTTCCACACGCCCAGCATCTTCGGCTTGTAGCCGTTCGCCGCGAGCCGTGCGGCGATTGTCGTGCGGTATTGCGGATAGAAGTCCTGCGTATCGCCGCTGTTGATGTTCACGCCCTGCGTAATTGAGTCGCCGACCGGAAGGATGCGTATTTCCTTCGCGTCGTGGTCATAGTTGCCAACAGTCAGAACAAGCTGCTTGCGTCCATACGTCGTGTCGGGCGCATCCTCGCTCGTGATGGCGTATGTCGCGCCCGGTGCGATGCTCGACGCGTCAAGGAGCGAGCTGAGGTCCGCCGGAAGGCTCGTGTCGTCGAAGTAGGTCATCAGCACAATGCGGCCAAGCGTCATGCCCGCGTAGTTTGGCGTCAGCACGAATTTAGTGCCGTTGCTGATGGTCAACGCACCTTCGTTCGTACCCCAGACGTAGATCGGCGTCTTGACCGGGTCGAAGACGATTCGGCCGTTCTCGGGAGACACGAGTGTTTCGATGTCGAATCCGCCCGCGCCGACGATGATCGTGTCATCATCCACAGTGAACGTCGTCGTGCGCCTGTTCTCGACCTCCACGTAATTATGGAGCGGCGTGACGACGAGGTCGTAGCACGAGCCAGTCGTGTTGTAGGCGATTGCATACGACCTATCGGGGTCGGTCGGCGGCACGAGCGCCACCTTTTCGTCGGCCTGGTCGATAAGGCCAGTGAGCTGGAAGCGCGTGAGCTCATAGACCTTCGAAACATCCATGGCGGAGCAGTCGAAGCAGATTGCGCCGGACGAGCCAAGCTGCACGGGGGCGCCCGCGAGATACACCGCGCCATACTCGTTCGTGACAGGCGAATTGATGATTGCCGCACCGAGCACCGTCACAGTGTGCGCACCGTCCGCCTTGAACGTCACCGCAGCGGAACCGCCCACCGTGAACGTCTCAAGCGCGACGTCGGCATTCACTTCGATTTCAGCGGCAGCATCGACATCAAGCGTCGCGGAGGGGTTGTAATAGACCTCTTCGACCGTCGTGCCGACGGGGACGTCGAACGTGCCCGCCGCGCCGTCTTTCGCCCAGGCGTCCGTCTCGGAGAAGCCGCCGTCCGCCGCGACCGTGCGCGTATAGAGGCCGCCCTGCGAGACGTAGGGGTATTCCTCGAACACCGCCTCGGCCTGCGCCTCGGAAATCGTGTAGTCGAACATCCTAAGCACATTCAGGTAGCCCGTTTGGGTTTGATCGTTCTTGTCTACGTTGTGGTAAATGCCAGCACCGTATATCTGTCCGCCGTGGTCGGAGCCGACCTGCATTCCGCCAGACGAAAGCGCAAATCCCTCGCCCGCGTCAAACTGGCCGCGCTTGACGCCATCGACCCACACCTCGAACACCGTGCCGAGCTTCTTGATCACATAAGCGTGGCGGGCCGTCGCCGCGTTCGGGACGGACGCCCTCACGCCGTTCGCCGCATCGACAACATTGGCGGTGTTCTTCGCGATCAGCACTTCGTCGTCGTTCTCAGTGGTGGTGATGAGGATGCCCACATTCCCGCTCGTACTCGCGCCCATGTGGAAAAATTCCGTGTTGTGCGAGGGCGACATGGTGCCGACGAGAACGATCGTGAAGTTTCCCTGGGCTATCAAGGAGTCCGCGCCTGTAACCCACGGATGGTGCCGAATGTACGCGCCAGTCGTCTTGTCGGCGGCATTGTTGTTGAACGTGACGGGCTTGAGGTCCGCATTCCAGCCGATGGTGAGGCCAGGCGCGGCGTACGCCTTTTCCGCCGTATTGGTGTAGGTAAAGTCGAACGCCGTGGACGCGCCCGCGATCTGCGGCGTTTCCGTGAGCGTCATCGTGCCTTCCACGGGCACAACGTCGATGGACGTTCCGTTCGGACGCACCACGCGCACGTTCACACCTGCCGCGCAGTCTGCAACCGTCATCGAGCCTTTGCCGAACTCCTCGCGCGTCTCGGCGACCTGCACGTAATAGGCCGCGCCCGCCGGAAGCGTCGGCAGCGTCGTAAACTCCGCGAGCGAACGAACGGTCTGGTCGGCTGGCGAGACGACGAACTTCTCGAACGTCGCCGGATAGAGGATCGTACCCGTCGCGGCAACGGTCACGTCGGAGGCGAGGTTCAGTTTCGCCTCGGTGAGAGCCGTACCGCGCAGGTCGATCGTGCCCATGTTGTTGAATGCGCCAACGGTCATGGACGTGAGCGAGTTGTCGGAAATCGCGAGTGTCGCGCCAGGAGCCGTCGCGAGCGTGAGCACTGCATCCGCGCCGTAGCCGTTCAAAGTGCCCGTCCCGGAGGCGACGCCGACCGTGCCCGTGCCGGAAACGACCGCCGGAGCCGTCGCGCCCGCACCGAGCATCAACGTGCCATTCACGATAATGCCGCCATTCGCCGTCCACGTCTTGCCAGCCGCAATCGTCGCCGTCGCGCCAGAGACGACCGTAATCGTGCTGTTCGCCGGGGAGAGCGACGCACCGTCGCCGAGTATGACGCGTGTCAATTTGCCGCTTGGGATGTCTATCGTTCCCGTGAACGCCGAGACGTCCTTGAACACGTACCGCTGCGAGGTTCCAGTATCGGACTTGAACGTGCCGTCGCCCTTCAGCGTCGCGAACACCGTCTTGCCGTTATTCGAAAATCCGTTGCTCACCGTGAACGCAGGCGTCGCGCCATCATCGACGAGCTCAAGCGTCCCCAAACACGTCATCTCGGAGTCGCCGTTGTTGAAGTAGCCAGTCACGCCCGTCAGACGAAGCGTGGAGTTCGCGCTTGCGAGGTTCTGCGCCAAGAGCCCGTTCATCGTGCCGTTCTTGAGCCACAGGACGCCGCTCCAAGCACTGTCGGTGAGCGTGACACCCGAAGGCGCCGCGCCGTATGTGAGCGTTCCGTCGCCCTTCACGATGCCGGAAAGCTGCGACGCGCTTGCGACGACCGTCTGGCCCAAGCCCGCCGCCGTGATGTACTGCGCCAGGACGTTGCCACCCGCAAGCGTCAAAGTCTTCCCTTCCGCGACGTTGAACTTGATCGCGTAAACGTCAATGGCGGAGTCGAACGTAAGCGTCGTATCCTGGTTCACGTTGATGACGACCTGGTCGCCAGCCGTGAGCACAGCGGGAAGCGTCTTGTCCCAGTCAAGCGCGGAGAACGTCTTTGCACCACCGTCGGAGACTGTCGCCGTGTATGTAGTCGGCACGTATTCGACAATCTGGATTGCCGCGATACAGCCGCGATACGTGAGCGACGAAGCACTGTCGCGATGTCCGACGATTGTCGCTGTGGAATTGTGTTGAAGAGGTGAAACGAGGTAATTGACGCCCTCGCGAAGCCCTCTGGCATTATGGGATGCAGCGGTATCACCCCATTTGACCGCACCTTCGACTGTACCATCCGCAACACCCGTATAGTTCACACCGTTGATTGTCATATAGCCAAACTTGATGTCAGCGTTGTCCGTCGCAGCGTATGCCACCACGCGGTAGAACTCGTATGGAATGTTCTTGACCGTCACTTGTACGGTCTTGTCAGATGTATTGTCGTCGATATACCCCGCACGCAAGTCCTTTGCGCCATTAAGGTTGTTGCAACTCCACGCTCCGGAGGCCTTATCTATCTTCACCGTTGCACCGCCAATCGTCGCCGTTCCGCCATTGGAGGCCGGCATATTCACCCATGCGGAGTAGGGAACGGCGTAGTCGCCGCCGCCGTAGCGCACGGACGAAGAAGTATCCAGATTCGTGTTACGCGTAAAATTCACGTTAATTGCGTTGCCGACAGGCTCGATAAGCCTGAAGTCGTAGGGGCTATACAGCCCAGTCCCCGCATTGTTAGTGAGCGGATCGTTGCCGAACTTGTTGAGCGTAGTTCCGTCACCACTGTAGTTTGAATAGTTGCCGTCGGCAATCCTCGCATATACTCCAGCAGCATCCTCTGTGAATTCGACCTTGACGGCCTTGACGGCACTGGCGTCAATGGCCTGCAACTGATACGTCACCTTCCCGGACTCTTCCGTCCTGTTGAAGAACGTCGCCTCCACTCCGTCATCAGTAAACCAGTCGCCCATCAGCCTTGCGCGAATCGTGTGTGTGGCGAGGTCTGCGAGCGTCTTTCCGGGGAACACAAGCGTGGGCGTGGACTGGTTGATCTCGCCTCCGGTGTAGGCAACATTGGCCATCAAAGACTTCCCGTCGCCGGAAATGCTGAACTCGGCTGTTCCAGCTACGCCCGACGCGATGGCGACCTTGAGCAAGTCGCTCTCCGAGAACGTGCCGTCGCCCGTAATCGTGATAAGCGTATGCGTACCAGCGGTGGAGGGGATAAACTTCAGCGTATTCAGACCGCTTCCAAGAAGCGCGTCTTTCTTCGCTGCGGTATCGACAAGAATGGTCGTCCCCGCCTCGATTGTCGTCCCGCCAGTCCAGCCGACGGCGCCCGAGAGCGTCACACTGCCGCCGCCCTTGAATGCCATGCCGCCGCCGGTGGATGAGGAGTCCTCGTTCATCGCGGGGGCAATCGTCACGGCCTTCGCATTAGTGTCTATCGTGCCGCCGCCGGCCTTGACGTTCACGGTGATGCCGCTGTCGATGAGATGATGGCTGCTGGGCACATACACGCACTTGAGCGTCCCGCCGTTGAAGTTGAGCTTCATTGCGCCCGTTCCGCCGATGTTGGCGATGGTGGCGGTGGCCATCTCGCCGCCGTTGAGGTTGATCGTCTTCGCGTTGCTCGACTTTTCAAACTTCGTCCAGGTACTGACGTTCAACATACCGCCGTTCATGGTCAGCGTAGCGTCGCCGTTCGTCCCCATCTTGACGTCTTTGGTTATATTCACAGTGCCGGAATCAACCGTGAGCGAACCACGATTCAGATAGAACTCAAGTGGGCTGTTGATCGTCGCACCGGCGACCGTCATATGCCCGTGGTACTTGCCGTGACCCAAGAACCAATAGCTATGATTCGCACCAGACGCAAACGTTCCCGTCTCGAATCGCACGTATGCGTCACCTTCGCTTGCATTGCCGTCCTTGCTGCCGGTGTCGCCTCCATTGTACGCCGTGCCGATGTAAATTCCCTCCGCGTCTTTCCGATCTGTTGCATCTGTATCGCCACTCGTGAGGCCATTGTTGGCGTTTGACGCCCGCAGGACGATCGGCGCAGAAGCCGTGCCGCATTTGCAGAAGAACGTTCGCCAGTTGTTGGTGTGCGCGGCATTGAACGTGACAAGGTAGGCGCGATTGCCGCTCTTGAAATTATTGTTGAACTTGTCGCTTCGGAAATATGCGCCGTCATTTGTCGGCACCTTGTTGCCAGTGGTCCAGTTCGCGACAGTCCCCCAGTCGGAACTTGTCCCGCCTGCCCAGTAGCAGTCTGCGGCCTGCGCTACCTGCGCCGCCGCGAATGCGAAAAATGCGGCGAGGAGATAACTTACAGTTCTACCCCCCCCTACAAATATTACTAATTATGGTCATCATGTTTTATCTCCTGTTTTTAAGACCTTGTTTTGCCGCGTTTTTCGTGTGCCCTGAGGCATGTCAAAATCGCGCCTTCTAACTAGGCGCTCAATTGACCTACCTTCGCCACGCCACACATTATATCAAATTTCCCCCTCTGCATACAACTGGTTTTAACTTTGGTGGTTCCCCAAATCTACTTGAACCGGCACTCAAGAATGCCGCCGGAGAAATCCTTCTGCAGCGAGATGTCGATTCGCACCGCCTTGGCCTTTACGGGCTCGGGGAAGTCGATTACGCAGAACTTGTCCTTGGCCACTGGACCGTCAACGGCGACGGCCTGCCACGGCGCCTTTCCGTCCGCGCGCCACTGCACTCGCCATGATGCCGGCAGCCGGCAGCGGCCGCTTGGCTCGTCGTCGAACCAATAGACTTCCACGCCCTTTACTTCCTCTACTTCGGTGAATGTGCATTCGGTCCACTCCTTAGTGCCAAGATGGTCCCAAAACGTGAGCCGAGGAATTGTCTTGTCGTCCGACGACTTTGGCAATATGCCGTCAATCGCGGCGCGCTTGCTGTCTGAAAAATTGCAGTGTGACGCCTTGACCGTCAAGGCGCGCGACGCATTTGCGTATTCGGTCGCCGTCGGGAACCAGGTCTGCATCTCGCCCGCGCCGCGATGACACCACGCAAAGTAGGGAATGAACTTGAGAGTCGTCTTCTCGAAGCTCGTCTTGTGGAGGCCGCGCCGCACGGAAGTCGCCGGCACGGTGAGGGCCGGATAGACATTCCCGAGAATCTCGCATGTCGTCAGAGAAAACGCGGCGTCCGCCGCCACGACCGCGTCAAGCACACGCCCGTCGTTGTCCACTCCTTCCGCACAGTAGAGAATCGGCCCGCGCTCCACGGCGAGGCGGCCGCGGTCCTGCTTCACCGCGTCATGCGCCTTGATTCGCCTGACTGGCATGTTCATCGAAACTTCCACCACGTCGCCCTTCTTCCACGAACGGGAAATGGAGCAGTATCCCTTTTCTGGCGCAAAGGGAAACGCCTTGCCGTTCACCTTCACGGAGAAGTCGGCGAGCGTGCCTGGTTCTGTCTGTACATAGAGGTCGCTTGGAACGGGCCGCCCCGTGCACCAGCCAGGAACGCGCACGTTGAGCGCGAACTTCGCACCGTCGGCCTCGGGGTCCACAGTGATGCGGACAGCACCGCTCCACGGATATTCCGTCTCCTGCGAGAGCCGCACGTCGCCGCCCGCGAGCGGCAGCTTTGCGTCGCTCGCCACGAAGAAGTTCACGTAAGCCGCGTCGCCGCGCTTGGCGTATGCGAACTGCGCGATCTGCGGAATGAAGCGGACGATGTTCACGGGGCAGCAAGAGCAGCCAAACCACTTCGAGCGCTTGTAGGAGCCCGCCGACGCAAGCGGATTCGGGTAGAAGAACTCGTCGCCGCCAAGCGAGATGCCGCTTAAGAAACCGTTGTATATCGTGCGTTCCATCACGTCCACGTATTTTGCGTCCCCGTGCATGAGGAACATGCGCTGGTTCCATAGGGCGTTCGCGATGGCGGCGCACGTCTCGAGATACGCCTCCTCGTTGGGCAGGTCGTAGTCGTCGCCAAACGCTTCGCCGGCGCTACCAAGGGATTTGTCGGCATAATTTACATGGCGATAGGCGCCGATGCCGCCGTTCAAGTGAAGCTTTCGCGAGACGACATTTTGCCAAATTGTGTCGATGGCCTTCATGTACGACAAATCGCCTGATAGAGCGGCGACGTCTGCCATGCCGCAATAGAGATAACCGGCGCGGACGGCGTGACCAAAGGCCTCAGTCTGCTCCACTACGGGCCGATGGTCCTGAAGGCCCGCGCCCCATGTGCACCGCAGGTCCTTGCGCCCGCGCAGGTCGAGCAGCGTCTTTGCGAGCGCGAGGTAGCGTTCTTCACCAGTGGTGCGATAAAGCTTACAGAGGGCAAGCTCGATTTCCTCATGCCCGGGCGGATCCTTGATTTGCGTCGCGCCAAAACCGAAGGTCCTGTCGATGAGGTCAGCGCTTCGAATCGCGACGTCGAGAAGCGTACGCTTGCCAGTGACCTTAAAATAGGCGACGGCGGCCTCGTACATGTGGCCGACGTTGTAGAGTTCGTGACTGCTGCCGATGTTGCTCCAGCGGGTCGGTCCCATCATGCCGTAGTTCACCTTGCCCTGCTCGTTCGTGCCATAGTTGAAGCCAAGCGTACGCGCGGTGTAGAGGTAGCCGTCGCGCTCCTGGGCTTTGGCGATGTTGGCGATTAGGTCGTCGAGATACTTCTCGATCTCCGGGTCCGGGTGAGTGGAGAGCGTATAGGCAGCGCCTTCTATGATCTTGTAAACGTCGGAGTCGTCGAACGGAATACCACGGAAGCCATGCCCGTCACGGTTGCCCGCCGCAACAAAATTATTGATGCGACCCGTCTCTTCGCTTTTCCGGAAGTCCGTTTGGACCGTCACTATGCGGTTTGTCTCGAAACGCGGCAGCCAAAAACCGGCGCGTATCGACACGTTCGTCATTTCAGCGGCCTGAAACGGATAGTCCCCTGCCGCACAAACCCCGGCCGCAAGCGCAGCCGCACAGAAAAGTGGTACCTTCAACATGAGGGCATGATACCACATTCCTCGATGCAGAGTCAACGGCGATTTCGCCGCCTGAATAATCTATTCAAGCATTATTCCACGGAACTTCGCGATATCCTCTTCCGTGAAACCAAGCGAATCGAGGATTCATACTGCACGGCACCGCATTACCTCAAGAAAATCCTGAACGATCTGGCTCCACCATCTGAGCCGATAATGCCGAAGAAATCGTGAGCCTCGCCTGATCCGGCAAACGAAAGTTCGGATATTCGCGACGGTTTTACGGCCGACGGAAGCCACCTTTGTCCATCCTCGTCATGAAGCACCGCTCCATTGATTGAATACTGGACAAACCTTCCCGCCACGCGAATCCTGACCTCGACCTGAGCACCCTCCTCTACTTCCACGCCATAAAGCCGCCGCCATCCGCCAGCGCAATAACCATGCGGCACCGGAGCGCCCTGCCGGTCCCCGAGAAAGACAAAGCTCGCCATGTCGCCCGAAGGACATGGTATTTCGCCCATCGCCTCTGCC
The DNA here is from genome assembly GCA_017406465.1 of Kiritimatiellia bacterium. Classification (GTDB taxonomy): domain Bacteria; phylum Verrucomicrobiota; class Kiritimatiellia; order RFP12; family UBA1067; genus UBA1067. Next base: position 44,294 of record JAFQYM010000048.1, read on the forward strand.
GTGACCGTGACACATACATCACCCGACTTGCCCGACGGCACGCCAGAGTCAAGCTCAAAGGACCTAACTGGGAATCCACCTTCCGTTCCGCCCGCGCCCCATTTGCCGCCAATGGACTGATGCGCGTCCTCGTCCCAGGAGAACCAAAGCGTTCCTTCGGCGAAGTCGTATCCGTCGCCAATTGAAACACGGCATATCCTGTTCGCTCTAAGCGATGCATTCCAGCATTCGTCGTTGGCAAAGCGCACAGGTCGCCGCGGAAGACCATCTCCCGTCTCGTCGGCGAGTGGAGCGCTGACGCGTAGAAAAAGTTCGTATTCACCAGGCGGCAGATTCGCAGGATAGTCGAAATCGACCGAAACGACCGCCGTCGACCCGCCACGAATGGCGCGCAATGACGTCTGGGAATCCCCGACAAGCGGCGCCTTGGCCGACACCCCGCCGCCCGAAAGCACGACCTCGATTAAGTCATCGAAAAGAAGCTGTCCAAAACCTGTGTTTTCTATCTCGACATCCAACCTCGCCCCGCCTGTGCGCCCCGCGAACGAAACGCCGCGGACGACATAGCGATAGCCCATGTGGTCTTCGCAGAACTTGCGAAGATCGACCCCTTCATACTCTGAGAGCCCAGGCATCCCGTCAAACGCCCAAGCGGACGACGAGAAGAACGTGTTAGTCAATTTTTGGACGATGGTCATGTCATAGGCGCGGATTGTCCTGAGGTACGAAAGATGCGTGTCATACCACTCTGCCACTATGTTGAAGCGCGACGGATCGAGGAGATGCACATTTTCGTCGAAATAACTCGTCGACACGCCTGCAAACTCGCCGCCATACGGAACGGCCTGTCCCTTTAGAAAAGCCCTTCCCTCGTCTCGGCTCCAAGTAGCCGTGCCGCCGCCGCCACCCCATGTACCATAGTCGTAATCAGTGCCAAGGTAACCGTCATTGTAGAAACCCATTCGCGAGCGTAGCGTCTGGTCCATCGAGTCCATGCCACCGCCGATGAAGGCCGATGTCGTCGTGCCCAAGTAATTCATCCAGACTTGGGGGGAACGAACAAGCAGCGCCATGTCGTCGGGGATGCTTTCCAGCCATGCGCCTACTACGCGGTTCTGATACTCACGCCCCGTGTATCTTGAAGTATGCATCTCGCCATACGCGCCGATCATGCCGCACTCAACGGCAGGCACAACGTCGCGGAACTGCGAAAGCACGGCACCAAGCTGGTGGATGTGGACAATAATCATCTCAAAGTCGTCCGGCTCCGCTCCACCCCATCCATCCCAAGTATAGGCAAAGCGCGGGATGCAGGTTCCGCCATTCCTACGGCACTTGAGGAAGGAGTTGGAAACTGCGAGAAGCGCGTCCGCGTCTAACGGGATGTCCGCGCCGCCTACAAAGTTGGTTATGTGGGCATAATGGTTCGTCTGAACCGCATGCGTGTCGCCGTAGACATATCCCTTCGAGAACTTGTGCATGCTCCAGAGTTTGGTGCAATTTCTGGAGCTGGAGCAGAGATTGTTGCCACTTGTAGACATGCCTGGCGTAAGGTTCGACCATCCGCCACCGGCATACCCGCACCCGGGGTTCTCAAAAAGTTCTCTCCCGTCGACAAAGGATATCGTCGATTCAAGCGTCGCTGCCTGAAGCGTCGCCGCCGCAAGCAAGGTAACGACGCTCTGCAGAATCCTCACCGCCAACCTGCCGACGCAGCAGCTACTTTATGATGGCCTGCAGCCCAATGCCCTTCTTCATTACAAGAAGTTCGTTTGCATCGTCGCCGTCAATGGCAAGGCGCTTGACGCACCACCCCGCCTTTACGGCGGGATTTGGCGAGGCCTTTGCAATCTTGCCGACGACAATCTTGTCCCCTGCCGCAAATTCCAGCCCTTCGGTCATCGGCTCTATCGATAGCCTTCCGCCATGGCTTTGGTATTCGCCGACATTCACCATGTCGTTCGTAACTACAACGCCGTTCTCTGTCCACACGCGGATATTGAAATCAGCCGCGAGATCGAGCGTTCCAAACGTTGCCGTTGCCGCCGCAGTGCCGTCCGTGAGATTGGTGAGTGCGACATTGCCCGCGACGACCGTGCCCGCCCAGTTCGCGCCGTTGGCGAAGTAGAGCGCCGTTTCGGCATCGCCCTCGACCTTCGCAACCTTGATGGAACCCGTCGCCGTGTTCGCCCCGTTCTGCATCGTCACAGTGAACGGATACGCCGGTACGCCGTTCGTGATCGTCACGTCGCCGGTTCCTGAGAACGGGATGTTGGACATCTTCGTATGACGGTCCCAATCTGTGTTGCCGGTGCCGATGTTGACGGAGGAAACATCAAGATCACCGTCGAGACGTGCAGAGCCGAATCCACGCAGAAGGTCGGAGCGAACCCTTGTGCTGTACAGCTTGCCAACACCCAGCACGCCACCGTCTGAAACAAACACACCGCGTCCCTTGCCGCTGGAATTGTATGTGACAGCGTACGCGCCGCCGTTTCTGACTGTAACGGAATCTACAGCAGATTTACTGTCAATGGCGAGCTGTCCGTCGCCAGTCGTAATGTCGAAATAGCAACCGGCGCCGACATCGACTGTTGCGGAATCCCCAATCACCATCGGAAACCAGTGCCCGAGGCAGGATCCGTTGCGCCGCACGCACGAGCCGTTGATAAACGCTATATGTGCCGCACCCGCGGCATTGAAGTAGGCCGAGGCATCCATCGTAACGCCATCAACCACCACATCAAACGAAACCGACGTCGGATTGTTCACGCCAAACTCCCAGTTGCCGAAGTCGGCCCAGCCATTGACCGTGCGCGACGCATTCCTGAGAATGATCGTACCAACCGGAATGACGGTCCCGCCAGAAGCAGGACAGACGATGGACACGGAACCGCTCGGAATGTTCTGATTCGAGTGGAAATCGAAGACGCCCCCATCGACAGCCATCGCCAAGTAGCTCGTTTTCCCTTCCTCGGCATATCCGAACACCGGCGAAAGATCGTCAACCGACCCTTTGGTGATGGTGCCGTAGATGCGAATGTCAACATCTTTGAACTTCGTCCCAGACGCAACTGAAAGCGTTGCATTCGTGGAGATTTCGATGACTGAAAGCGCGACAGGCGTTGCCGTGGCGTCACTCGCAGTCGTCAGCGAGGCGTCTAGCGTCGCCGAGACGGCAGGCTGCGTTTCGTTGTCGCCGAACACGACTTTGGAGGTCGCGTCAACTGAGAGCGGCGGCAGCACGACATCGGCAAGCACTTTCAGCGTCGCACCGCCCTCGACCGAGATCGCCGCGGGCATCACTGCAGGAACAGCGTCAAGCGCCAGCACCGTATCACCGCCGTAGACGTGCACAGCAGCAGACGCGTCCGGGAGGCTTCCACTCGCCCAGTTCGCGAGCGTATTCCATCCGCCGACGCCGACATAGGTGTCGCCGCTCATGTAGACGGTTGTGCCATTCTGCCCCGGAGTCGGGATGCACGGCCTCAGCTCGCCGTCGACGGCAACCTTGACTGTCGCATTCTGCCCGATCGTGACACCGGTCATGTCATATTCGACATAAGGCTGCAGAGCAAGGGCGCCGGCCTGGACAGTCAATCCCGTCGGCAGCTCGTCGCCGAAGAAGATTGCACCGTCGCCTGTCTTGACAAGCGTCGCCTCGGTCGTTACGTCGACGCCGGAAAGGTCAAGGACGCAATCAGACGCAACATCGACTGTGACCGAACCTGACCCCGCCGCAATGAATTCCCCTGCGGCCGTGACCGTGGACGGCAGGCCGGCCACTGGCGCGGCAAACGACAGCGACTTGACGCTGTAACCCCTTGACGAATCCGTATCGGCCATGTCGAAGCTGTTTTGGTTGTACGTCCCGTCGGCATTGATAAAGTCATGGCCGATATTGCTGGCGGAAGTCGTCCAGTAGCGGGCGGCGACAAGCTGGGCGTAGATTGTGCCGTCCGTCTGCCAGAATTTGACGATGGCGCACTTCACGTGCCCGTCATCATGCTTCTTGAACTGCACGAGGAGCGTCTCGCCGTCGTCAAGAGACTTAGCGAGAATCGACGTGATGTCGCTGCCGCTGTTGAACGACGTACCGGCGGTCTTTGCGGAGAAGTCCGACAGGGACGTCATGCTTGCGGACGGATCCATCGTTCCGACGACAACTGCCGACGAATGCGGAATGCAGCCATCATGAGACTGCTCGAAAGCCCCAGTAACAGGAGCAACCTTCAGCGATGTCCCTGCCTCAAGCGTCAATGCCGGCAAGTCGCGCGTCGCTGCGACAGTCAACGTCGCACCATCGGTGACGCTGATCTCGGAATACCCAGGCACGGCAGAATCCATCACGGCCTCAGTCGCCGAACCGGCGATTATGACGGGCTGACCTGCGGGCGCGATGATGTTGTTCACCCAGCCAACCGGATTGTTCATGTCGGTGACAGTGGATGAATTGAACGCATAATGCGACTCGGCCACGAGCGACGTGCCGGCGACTTCGAGAGTAATGCCGGTTCCTGCAAGGGCGGCGTTCAGGCCTGTCTGCGCCTGGGCGAGAACCGTCGCGTCAGAGCAGGTGAACACGATTGCGCCCGTGTTCGGCGCGAAGCCATCTGCAAGGGCAAAGCCCGCATTCGCGATGGAGGCGTCGAACGCCGAGAGCGTCACACCCTCCGCGCCGATCTTGACGAATCCTCCGCTCGTAAAAGCGACGCCGGAAATGTCGTAGGAGCCGGAAGTCGGCAGAAGCAAACCGCCTTTCGCAACGGTGAAGCTGTCGGCCAAGGGCATTCCGTCGGTGAAGACGAAGTCTCCAACTCCAGTCTTAGTGACGACGGCTCCGGCGGCATAGGAGAAGCCATTGGCATCAAGAGTTGCGCCTTCGTCTGTTTCGAACGCCACGGTACCGGACACGGAAGTGTCAAAGTCTGTGGAAACGTCACCTGTGATGCGAACCGTGCCGCCTGAAAGCAACATCTTGTAGGTTCCGTCCTTGCCGTTCTTTGTTATTGCACCGCCGAGCGTGAGCGTACCAGCAAGCTGCCTGATTTCAAACGTGCCCTTCGAAGCACCCTCCGTGAAGGAAACGCCATTGGGGATTGTCAGTCTTCCCGAATTCTGCAAATAGGAACGCTGAGCCGTTCCGCTGTAAAAGTACACCGGCGACGGCGCGAAAACCATTGCACCGCCGTCGTCAACCTCGGCATTGACTTTGTATATCTGAATTTCCCCCAGCATCGAAAGACTCGCGTCGGCATGTATTCGCCATTCATCCGATGAGGCATGGTTGAACGACGCGCAGTAGTAGGAACCAGCATCCATGATAAACGTGGCGCCGTCGTCCAGATGAACGGTGTCGCTATGGGTGCAGTTTTTACTGTTATATGGATCATTCGGATTTTTCGCCCCCGTCCAGTGCAGGGTTCCATTTCTAAAACGCCAGTAGTGACGATCCCAATCTCCTGTTGTCTGCCACCCATAGATCGACCACTCGCCGCCATTCAGGTCAAACTGCCTCCATGTGTTCTTCACAAGACCGTAAATTGAATCGTCTGCGCCAGGAAGAGCAGTCGCACCCGCTCCAGTTTCACTTTCCGTTGACCAATTGGTAAGTTCAGACCAACTCCCGTACCCTGCAGTGGCATCAAATGTCGAACTGACATAATTGACGCCCTTCCAGTAATACGTCGCGCCAAATGCGCTTGAAACGGCGAAAAGGCAGAGCGCAAATACGCTAACTGTCGATTTCCGCCCCACCCCCTGGATTATTGAAAGATACCGACGCAACGACGATTTAGCCTTCATGCACAGCTCCTTTTGTGTTCATGGGTTGCTTTCAGTCCTCCGCCACCCACAGCGAATGCCCTAATCGCATTTTCCGCCACTATTATACACTTCACGCAAAAGGGTGTCAAGAGGGTGTCGCGTAGTTTTCAAAATGTGCTTTGCCAGAGTAAACGCAATTTTAGATTTTGTTTAGTTGGTCAAAGGTGAAGGTTGAGGGATTGATTGAAGTGGATAGAGGATTCCCCATCCTCCTACCCTCCCTAGGGAGGGACTTGCGTTTACTTTGGCA
>JAFQYM010000049.1 GCA_017406465.1 Kiritimatiellia bacterium
CTCCTTGACGGTGTCGGGCTCGAAGCCCTTGGCGTCGATAACCCCGTCCTTGACGATCTTGCCTTCCTTCGTGACGACCAAGTTGGCATTCAGGTGTTCAAGCGTCGAGAAGCGGTAGGCGTTCCAGATCTTCGCGGTCTTCGTCTCCCAGTCCCACGCATCGACGTGGACGGGCTGGTAGGCGTGCTTGATCTCGTAGGCGCCCGGGTGGTAGTTGCGGTCGGCGGTGACGAAGCCGTTGCAGTTGAAGTTGTCGTCGTTCGGCGAGTCGCCGAAGTCGCCGCCGTAGGCGAGCCACTTGCCGCGTTGGTCGGTCTTCCAGACGGCCTGGTCGACGAAGTCCCAGATGAAGCCGCCCTGGGCGCTCGGGTACTTCCTGACGACGTCCCAGTAGTCCTGGATGTCGCCGTTGGAGTTGCCCATCGCGTGCGTGTACTCGCAGAGGATGTAGGGCTTCTTCGGGTTGTTCTTCACGTAACGCTCAACGTCCCACGGCTTCGCGTACATCGGGCACTTGATGTCGCTGTGGTCTGAATCCTGCGCGCCCTCGTACTGGATCGGACGCGTGGAGTCGATCGCCTTCATCGCGTCGTACTCGTCCTTCATCGCAGGGCCGTCGCCTGTCTCGTTGCCAAGCGACCAGAAGATGATCGACGGATGGTTGCGGAACACCTTGACCATGTTGACGCCGCGGTCGACGATCTGGTCGCGGTAGAGCGGGTTCTTGGGAAGAGCGCCCTTCCCCTCGCCGTAGATGCCGGCGCCGTGCGCCTCGATGTTGGCCTCGCAGACGACATAGATGCCCTCGCGGTCGCAGAGCTCGTACCAGGTCGGGTCATTCGGGTAGTGGGAAGTGCGGACGGCGTTGATGTTGAGGTCGTGGAAGATCTCGATATCCTTCTTCATGCCCTCGAGCGTGACGGTGTAGCCGGTCTCGGGCTCCATTTCGTGGCGGTCGGTGCCCATGAAGAGAGCGCGCTTGCCGTTGATGTAGAGAACGGCGTCCTTGATCTCGATCTTGCGGAAGCCGAACGCTACGGCGTAGGAATCGCCGCCAAACTCAACGGTCTCGTAGTACATGTTGGGCGCTTCGCAGCTCCAAAGCTTCGGATTTTCATACTTCTTCTCGAAAACGACCTTGCCGTCCGCGTCCTTGACAGTAAGCGCGCCGGTCTTGAAGTCGCCCGAGAGCGTAGCGTCGACGACGAGGTCATAAGGCGCCTTCTCCGTCTCGGAAACGAGCCACACGTCGCGGAAGATGCCCGAGAAGCGCCAGAAATCCTGATCCTCGAGGAACGAACCGTCGCAGTGCTTCAATACCTTCACCTCGAGCACGTTCTCTCCGTCCTTGAGGAACTTCGTAATGTCGAACTCAGCCGGGAGGCGGCTGTCCTGCGAGTAGCCGACTTCCTTGCCGTTCACGTAGAGATACATCGCTGACGAGACGCCGCCGAAGTGGATCGTGACGCGGCGGCCCTTCCAGTAGGCAGGAACGGCGAACGTGCGCGAGTAGAGCCCGACGGGGTTGCGGAACTTGTAGCTCGTGTAGTGCTTCGGCGGCTCGACCATTGGATCGCCCTCGTTCCAGCCGTGGATCGGGTAGGTGACGTTCGTGTAGAGCGCGGGATCATACTCGCCCTGGAGCTGCCAGCACCCGGGAACGGCGATCTCGGCCGTCTTCTCCCAGTCGGCAACGTCGATGTTGTGCTTCCACTTGAAGCCCCAAGTACCGTTCAGCGACTTAAGCCACTTCGACTCCGTGCGCGGCCTCTCGCCCTTCGCAATCGCAAGCGCCACCTCAGGGCACTCGCACGGAACCATGATCGAGCGGGCCGGAAGCCTGTTCACCTCGAATCTCGTCGGGTCCTGCCATATCTCCTTCGCGCCCGCACCAGCGGCCGTCGCAAGGAGAGCCATCGCAACAATGGTATTCCTCATCTTGTGTGTCCTTTCGGATTCCTGTGTTACTTCAAAAGACGTTCGGCGGCAAGGCCGATTTCGGCGGCGCGGTTGTCGCCGCCCTCGCGCTCGATCACGTAGTTGCCCTTGTAGCCTGCCTTCTCGAGCTCCGCGATGAAGGCGCGAGCCCCGACGGCACCGTCACCCCACGGAACTTCGGTTCCCCAGGTGCCGGGCTTCTCGGTGAAAAGCGCGTCCTTCACGTGGACCTGGCGGATCCACGGCGCGAGAAGCTTCACCGCCTCGCGCGGCTCGCCCTTTCCGTAGAGGATCATGTTCGCGGGGTCGAAGTTGACATAGACCCCAGGAACCTTCTCGAGGAACTTCACGAGGTCCTCGGCCGTCTCCTGCCCGGACTCGAGGAGGATCGTGACGCCGTACTTCTTGGCCTCGTCGCGCATCCACGAGACGCGCTCGACGTAGGTCGCGAACGCCTTGGGGTCGCTCTCGTCGAGGAAGCCGGCGTGGAGCGACATGTACTTGCAGCCGAGTTCCTTCGTGAGCTTCGCGCCCTCGGTCACGATCTTCTTGTTGCCCTCCCAGGTCGCATCGGGAACGATGCCGCCCGTCTTCTTGATCGTCTCGAGCGTCGAGTAGTCCTCGCCGATTGTGCCGACCATCGTCGACATGAGCTTCCACTTGCCGGACTTGACCTGGGACTTCACGAACTCCCACGTCTCCTTCGATTCGGCCGCGCCGTGGCGCTCGTCGGGGGCGATAAACGGCCCGAGGGCGAGGTGGATGCCCTTCACGCCCGCCTTGTCCATCGCAGCGGCGACTTCAACGAGCGGCTTGCGCCAGCTCCAGCTGCAGACGCCAATGCGGTCGGCGGGAACGGTCTGCACGGGAAGCGCGCGGATGAAGATGTTGCGCCACTCTGTCGGGTCGCCATGGCACTGGAGCTCGATCTGCTCCTTGAAGAAGATCGGGCGCTTGCGGTCCCAGTAGTTCTCAAGCGTGACGTTGTCGACGACAAGCTCGCCGTTGAGCCACACCGTGACCTTGTCGCCGCGCATGATCACGTGGAAGCGGTTCCAGTCGCCCACCTGCCTGTCGGCGATCTTGAGCGCCTGAGACGGGTTCTTCTTGTTGTTGTAGAGACCGCCGGAGCCGATGTGCCACTGGTTGTGCGCGTCCCAGATCTGTACCTGCGGCGAACCCCTGAGATAGAGCCCCGAGTCGCCCGTAACCGACATGATGCGCCAGTCGGCCCACATCTCGAAGTCCTCGTAGTCCTCCTTCGTCGCGAGAGAGTAGCCGCCGCGGTAGCCGTCGAAGTAGAGGCTGCCGTTCCTCACGTGCCAGTGCTCGTCGCGGCCCTTGTCGGCGATTTTCTGCATCTCGGCGCGCTTCTCCACAGTCGCCGCCTGGCGGACGACGGGGTTGTCGAACTTCTGTTCGGTCGTCACGCCCTTCCAGAACTCGGGAAGGTCGGTTTCGTCGCCGTCAAAGTAGGCGGTGAAGCCCTTCGGGCAGGCCATGCGCTGCTTCGGGCAGACGGCGCCCATCTTCGCGTCGTCGGGAAGCTCCTTGATGCGGACATTGCGGAACTTCACGTCGGAACCATGGCCGCAGAAGGTGATGAAGCCGCGCGTGCGGTGGAGGCCTGGGTGCTTCTTCCCGTCGGGCGTGTCGCCATCGCCCTTCCACTGCGAGACATCGCCCTTCGTGATCAGATAGCCGTTGAGGTAGACCTCGATCTCGCTGCCGATGACCTTGACCTCCTCGAAGTTCCACATTCCCGGCTTCCTCACGTAGCTGCCGCCGCCGGTGAAGTTCTTTTCCTTGCCCCAGATCTGCTTGTCGACGTTGTCGCGGCGGGAAGGCACGATGCCGTAGATCGAGCCCGTGTACTGGTAGGGCTTCAGCTTGTCGGCCTTCTTCTCGGCGTCGTAATATTGGCTGCCACCGTCGTCGAGGAGCTGCAGCTCGCACATGCCATGATACGCCGCGTCAACGCGCGAATCGGGAGTGCGGATGCCGAGGCCATTGTTACCGTTGACGGGCATCAGGAACTCGAGGCGGAGAATGAAGTTCCCGTACTCCTTCTCGGTAATCGGGTTGCCGTTGCCGTAGATCATGCCGTTCCCTTCCGAGAGGGGTACGAAGCCCTCGTCAATCGAGACAGGATAGGCCGTTTCCTGGGATTCGGCATACATCTCCGAAGTTTCGACACAAACACATCCGGCAATCGCGACAGACGCGACGGCCGCCAACAGGGTATTCCGCATTTTCATGCGACTATTATACCAAAAAACAATGCGCCGTGCAGACGATCTTCGTCAGAAGAACGTCATCTGGCCGGGCATTTCGGAGAGCTTGCGACGCGGACGGCGGACGACCTTCTGCTGCGCGTTGACGTCAAGCTCGTTCGCCTCGAGGTTCTTGAGGATCTGCGCCGCACGGTCGACGACTTCCTTAGGAAGCCCCGCCATCGCGCCAACGTGGATGCCGAAGCTCTTTTCGGCGATTCCAGGGGCGATGCGGCGGAGAAACACCACGCGCCCGCCCTCTTCCTTCACCTTGACCGTGAAGTTCTTTACGCCCTTGAAAGTGTCCGCGAGGTCGGTAAGCTCGTGGTAGTGCGTCGCAAAGAGCGTCTTCGCCTTCGCCTGCTCCTTGCCGTGCAGATACTCCGCGACCGACCACGCAATCGAAATGCCGTCGAAAGTCGAAGTGCCGCGCCCGATCTCGTCGAGGACGATAAGCGACTTGGGCGTAGCATTGTTGAGGATGTTCGCAGTCTCCTGCATCTCGACGAGGAATGTGGAGCGCCCACGTGCGAGATCGTCGCCCGCGCCAATGCGCGTAAAGACGCGGTCGAGAACGCCTATCCTCATCGATGACGCCGGCACGAACGACCCCATCTGCGCCATTACCGCAATCGTCGCGACCTGGCGGATATACGTCGACTTGCCGGCCATGTTGGGACCGGTGATGAGCATTATCTGGTCGGTCGTCGTGTTGAGAAACGCCGAATTCGGCACAAACGGCTCGGCGTCAGGAAGCTGCTCTATTATCGGGTGTCGCCCGTCCACAATCTCAAGGACATCGGAATCGTCGACGACTGGCCTCGCGTATCCAGCGGCAAGCGCGCGGTCCGCGAGCGCAAGCGTCGCGTCAAGTTCTCCAAGCGCAAGCGCCGTTTCCTGTATCTCCACTGTCTTCGCGGCGATTTCGCCGAGGATGTCGCGGAAAAGCCGCTGCTCGATTGCAATCGACTTCTCCTGGGCGCCGAGCACCTTCGTCTCGTATTCCTTGAGCTCCGGCGTAGTGAAGCGCTCGCCCGTCGTAAGCGTCTGGCGGCGGATATAGTCGGCTGGAGCCATCGCGACGGAGCCCTTCGGGATCTCAATCACGAAACCGAAAGTCGAGACGTGCTTTACCTTGAGCTTCGCGATGCCAGTCCTCGCCTGTTCCTTCGCCTGATACTCCGCAAGCCAGCGGTGCCCCTCGTGGGCAATCTGCCGAAGTTCGTCAAGCTCAGCGTTGTACCCTGGCGCAATAAAGCCACCGTCCACAAGCATCACCGGCGGATCGTCTGCGATTGCGCGGTCAATGAGCGACACAGTCTCCGGTCTTGGGGTAAGAGAATAGGAGCTGGGGTTAAGCAAAGAAAGAATGTCGGGAATAGGGCGCAGCGAGTCAGCAAGCGCCTTCAAGTCGCGCGGGTTCGCGCGGAGCGAGTCGACCTTCTGGATGAGACGCTCGAGGTCGCGCACGCCCGAAAGAAGATTGCGCAGCGATGCGAGCCGCCCGCGGTCGTCTACAAACGCCTGGACGCGGTCGAGACGCGCGTTCACGTCTGCGGCGCGGGCAAGCGGGCGGCATATCCAGTTGCGGAGCGTTCTCGCGCCCATCGGCGTCTTCGTGACGTCGAGGACTCCAAGAAGCGACGCTTCCTTAGAGACTTCGCCGCCTGGAACGAGCTGGAGATGTCGCAAGGTCCCCGAGTCGAGTACAAGCGCGTCGTCGGAGCTGCGAATCGCGACCTTGCGTACGTGCGCAAGAGAATGACGAAGCGTGGTGCCGACGTAGTAGAGAAGAGCCCCCGCCGCGGAAACAAGATCGCCCTTCCCCGCAAGGCCAAAGCCATCGAGCGAAAGAACCTTGAAATGACGCGTTAACGCCTCTGTCGCCGCATCGAGAGAGAAAGTCCAGCGGTTGTCATCCGTCTCGGCAAGCGTCTCGGCGGGGCGGTATCTTTCAAGCGCCTCGTCAAGTTTCTCCTGCGACTTGAACTCCTCTACCACGAACTCGCCAGTCGCGAGGTCGAGAAGCGCGAGCCCAAGGCCATGGACTGCGGCGGCGTAGTTGTTCACCGTCTCGTCGAGAAGCCCGTCCTCCGTGACGGTGCCAGGGGTGACGATGCGCGTGATTTCGCGGCGGACAAGCCCCTTCGCAAGCTTCGGGTCCTCGACCTGGTCGCAGAGCGCGGCGGTCTTCCCGGCCCTGATGAGCTTCGCGAGATAGCTGTTGAGCGCGTGGTAGGGAACGCCGCACATCGGCTGGTTCCCGCGATGCGTCAGCGTCGCGCCGAGGATTGGCGAGGCGACAACCGCGTCCTCGCCGAACATCTCGTAGAAGTCGCCGAGGCGGAACATCAGTATCGCGCCCGGCGGCACCTCGCGTTTCAGCGCGAGGTACTGCCTCTGCATCGGTGTAAGCTCGTCGGCCATCGAGAAGCAAAGACCCGGACCTGAAGGCCGGGTCTTTTGGCTTACTTGTTCTTGTGCCGCTGCGCCTTCATGCGCTTGTCGTATTTATGCTTCGACATTTTTTTGCGGCGTTTCTTCTTGATGGAACCCATTGTAGTTTCTCCTTAGGTTGTTTACGGCTTCTATTTAGAAGATGATCTTGTTGAGCGGAAGCTCGATGATGCCCGTCGCCCCGTTCTTCGTGAGCTGCGGGATGAGGTCGCGCACCTGCTTTTCCTCGACGACGGACTCGACTGCGTACCAGTCGCCGCCGGAGAGCTTGTTGACGGTCGGCGCGTGGAGCGCGGGCATGACCTTGACGACCTTATCGAGCGTCTTCGCGGGCGCGTTGCACTTGAGAAGGACGCGCCTCTGCGCCTCAAGGGCGCCCGTGAGGAGCATCTTGAGCTGCTCGAGCTTCGCACGCTTCGCAGCGTTCTTCCAGCTCTTCTTGTTGGCGATGAAGCGGGTGGTGGAGGTGAGGATCGTGTCGACGATGCGGAGGTTGTTCGCGCGGAGCGAAGAACCAGTCTCGGTGAGGTCGACAATAGCGTCGACGAGCTCGGGGGCCTTGACTTCGGTCGCGCCCCAGCTGAACTCGACGTCGGCCTTGACGCCGTGCTTCTTGAGGTAGCGCTTGACGAGGCCGATCGCCTCGGTAGAGATGCGCTTGCCCTTGAGATCCTTGACGGTCTTGATCTTCGAGTCGTTCGGGACCGCGAGGACCCAGCGAACGGGATTGGAAGTCGCCTTCGAGTAGTTGAGCTCGCAGATTTCCTGAACGTCAGAGCCGTTCTCGTAAACCCAGTCGTAGCCGCAGATGCCAGCGTCGAGAAGCCCGAGCTCCACGTAGCGGCTCATCTCCTGCGGCCTCAAAAGCCGGCACTTGATTTCTTCGTCGTCGATTGAGGGAGTGTAGCTGCGGCTCGAGCAGGTGACGTTGAACCCTGCGCGCTTGAAGAGCGCGAAGGTCGATTCCTGCAAGCTGCCTTTTGGTAGTCCGAGAACGATTGCCATCTTAAGATTCGATCCTTTGCTTTGAACAAGTTGAGAAATTATACCAAAAATGTGCCGATCTTGTCCAACGGCCCGCCCGCCGTGAGCTATTTCCAATTTTCATCTATTGCACTTCCTTTCCTAGTTGTTGCCATCCTTCATCCATCTTAACCGCATGCACATGTCAATACAGGAATCCGAAAAGCCAAAGCGGAATCTTGTTTCCGAATCCGACTTCGGTATCGTCGTTTACGACGAATGAATTCGGCAAGTCCTTGATCTGATCAAACCCCTTGCCCCTTCCACCAATCTCGAAGAGCCAGCGTCCGTCGACGAGGAAGTCGCCTTTGGCCGGATACGTCACCGCATGGGCATGCCGAAGCTGTCCTAGGAAGAACGTTTCGCGGATCGTTCCCTGATTCGGGCTTGCCACAAGGGCTCTCATGAGATTCGGATTGCTGCAGTATATCTTGTCTGGAGTCGGAAGGTGCTTGAGGTTTTCCTTTTCCGCATTGCTCAAGAGGGAAAGTAGTCCGGCCCGCTCCAGCGCGTACAGCATCTTCAAGCCCTGTTTCCTGTCAGTCCCAAGTTCGCGATACAGCTTGTCCATGTTCGGCGTAAGCGGTGCGGAAGACGCAAGGACGCTCAGCATCCGCCTCGTCTTGCGTATGGTCATGGGCTCGACATCCTCAATCTCTGGATAGTCAACCTCCAGAACCTGGTTGACGGTGGCGACAATGCGATTCAGGTAATGGCGGGGTTCTTCCTTGTAGAACGGATAATACCCCTTTTCAAGATAAGCGTCGAAATAGGCAAGCACCGGGAACTTCCTGCTCACGGACCTGGCAAGCTGCACATGCTTTGAAAGGATTTCTTCAAGCGATATCGCAGGCATGTCGGCGACACCTTCGAACTTCAGGTACTCCCTGAAGGAAAGGCCGTCAAGGGCATACGGCGTCTGGCGCCGCGAAAGATCCCCACCGCGCTTCTCCAACTTCAGCAACGACGAGCCCGAATAAACAACCTTGAGCCGCTTGAGGTTGTCGTTAAGGCTCTTTACCAAATCCTGCCAGTTGGCAAGTTTGTGCACTTCGTCCAGAAATATATGAGTGCCACCATGCGAAAGATGGTACTCTGCAAGCGTATACGTCTCCTTTGCATCCAGCCAGACATTGTCAAGCGACACGTACAACGCCTTCCCCGAATCGTCGAACTCGGATATATGCTGCAACATCATCGTCGTCTTTCCTACGCCCCTGGCCCCCTTTATGCAAAGCAGACGAGTATCCCAGTCTATCTCCGAATAGAGATAGCGCTTAAACGCCATCGACGTCTCCGCAACAAGATCAGCCGACATCCTGAATATCTTCTCTCTACTCGATTCGTCCATTTTTACAATCTCCCTTAGGGTTTGAAAACCCTATTATCGGCGAGATTTAGGGTTTCAAAACACTACGTATTATCCCATATCGGCGTCCGCATGTCAAGACGCCCCCTGGCCTTTGTCGCCCTTGAGCGAAACATACTGAAAGAACTTCCGCGTCTCGTCGCGCGAGACGGCGTGACGCGCCCTTCTCACGTTGCGCGGCAATTCCGCCGCGACATCAAGTCCAACCGTCGCATCAACCGTATCCCAAAGTCCGAGATAGGCGACCCTTCATTCTCCCCCTTCCGAACACTCCGCGTCTCCATGACTTTACATTTTACATCCGCGTTTCCGTTTTCCGGACTATGGCCCCGCGTGCCGCTCAAACGCGCAAGATGCGCGTTTTACCATCTCGCCGCCCCCATCACAGGGCGATTCACTGTCCCCCGCCTGTTCCTGACGAATGTAGGCGAAGAATGGCAGTTCGATCGAGAAGTCCGGCATCATGGTACGGAGAACCTGGTTTCGGGCCATTCTTGGTCCATGTCATCCGCTCTTCCTCGGGCAGAGAAGCATCATGCACAAGTGCGTTGTACCAAGTTGAAGTCACTTCCACGCGGATATCCGCCCTTCCTCCCTCAAGAAACGGCGTAATGTCGCAGGAATACGGCTCGCACCAGAGGTCGACCGCCTTCTTCCCGTTGATATAAACCGTCGCCCAATCGCGGACTTTCCCGAGATTCAGAATGCCGCCAGACACCGCCTCTACCTTTCCTTCGTACGTTCGTTTGACGGCCCATGCCGGATACTCCGCAAGTGGCTTGAGTTCCACGGCCACTGAAGCGGACGCATCTCGGCGTCTTGCCGCAAGATAGTCCGAATAGGGCGACTCTTCGCCAGAAACCGGGTCGTAAACCACTGGATTGCCCTTTCCTGCAGCCGGGAATTGGAAGAACCTGGACGTTCCGTCCTTTTCCGCGACAAAGAACAGCTCGGTGTCTGCATCGCGACGCTGAAACCATCCCGCGACCTCAGCGGGATCCCTGCCCAGGAACTTCTCGAACGGCGAGGGCCAGTCGGGAACGAAGTCGCCTCTAACAATCCGTGCACCCCTATTCGCAAGCTCGGCAAGCTTCGCCTCGGTTGCGGGCAGAAGGAATGTATCCTTTGGAATCCAGATCACACGGTACATAGCACCGTCGGGCAATACGATTCGTCCGTTATCCACATCGACGCGAGTCATTAGAGCGTCGTTGTTGAGGTAGTCATATTTGTAGCGGTTGCCGAACATCAGTTCGCGTTCACTGGGTCTATAACCAACGTCGTCGCCAAGATACATCAGGATGTCCACCGCCGGAAGGCCTCGTTCCAGTTCCGCTCCGCAGCGCTCAATATACTTCGAGAAATGCTTAAGGAACGGCCACCACGTCTGTTCTCTGAGAAATGGCGATCCTATGCCTGCGCCAAAGCTCGTGGACGGCGGCTTGCCGCCGACAACAGGATTGTGCGTATATGTGTGAAGCACAACGTGCGTCACCCCTCTCGCAAAATGCTCGTCGACGATCTTCTTCCAGTCCTTGAAGTTCTCGTCGAAAGTAAGCTCGAAGCTCGTCAGCGCCTCGGCGGAAACGCGGCGCTTCCCGTAGACGTGCGCCGCCGAAACGCACGGAAGAATGGGCTTGAAGTCGAAACTTCCAACGAAACCCTCGTTGCGGTGCGGACTCCAGAATTCGCACATCGGCTCGTCCGCGAACTTCCAGAAGCGCAGCAAATCGCCTGGGATGACGTCGCCGAACGCTGTCTCGTACTGCACGGACATGCCGTTTTCGCGCGCAAGGCGGGCGATTGTGCCATAGTAGTTCTCCTCAACGAGCCGGGAGCAGACGTTGCGCCAGTCGAGAAGGAACCTCTCGGTCTCCGCCTCATTCTTCAGGACGTATCCGAAAAGCGCCGGAAGCCACGGTCTCAGCGCATATCCGGCGCGTTGCTCGAACTCCTCCTCCATCTTCCACGTCCAAGTCTGGCATCCGCACTCCCAGCTGTCCACTAGAGTCCCGTCGATCTTGACGCCGGCTTTAAGAAGTTTGCCGAGATAGCCCGCGAAGTTCGCCTCAAACCCTCTGGCGTCCATCTTGTCGCATTCCCAGCCAGTTCCCTCCGGCGGTGCAGGATGGTTGCGTCTCTTCGCGTTGACATGCCCGAAGACAAGAGTTCGCTCGCCCTTGGTCTTCACAGGCGACGCATTCGTGGACATCGCGAAGCTGCGGTACGCCCAGCCCGCCTTCGCCTCCCACATGTCGAGACGCGGCTCCGCCATCCACGAACCGTTCAGCTTCTTGCGCGGATAATGACTGCTCTCGGCGTAGTAGAACAGCTTCATGCCGGAAATCGAAAAGCCCGGAACTCGAAACGTCATCCTGACTACGTCCTGCCAGGCGCCACGCGGGCACCTGACGCGGAACTTCTCCTTCGGGCCGTCGCAAAGGACAATGTCCGCATCCGGCTCATATGCCCATGCATGATTTATCTGCCGCGGGTTGGGGACTGTTATCGACATGTCCGTGGAATCCTCGAGCGGGAAAGTCACCTCTCCTATCTCGCGATAGTCGTCATCCGCGTCAAATGCGGGCTTCTTGCCGGGCTCGAAGCAGACGAGCCTACGCATCGCCTTGTCTGGCGTGATCCACGGCCCGCCGGACATCGACCACCCCGGGCAGTTCTGCATCTTGAAGGTGAGCCCACGCCTATGACACTCCGTCTCTATGAACTTGACAAGATCGACCCAGCTCTCGCTCAGACATGGAATCATGTTCGTAACGCCGGGCCACGGCTCCTCCTTCGCCCAGCCGCCGTGAAAGAACTGGATTCCCCCCAGGCCCGCCTCCGCGATTGCGGCAATGTCGGCGGCAATGCCTTCTTTGGAAGCGTTGCCGCCAATTATGTGAAACCATGTTTCAGGTCGGCAGGAGGGACGCTCGTCGGAACAAGGCGTGCGCAGCATGCCGCGATGCGCGAGACTGTCGGTCCTGTCAGATTTCGGCAACCCGATGCAGGCCGACACCGCACCGGCGGCAAGTGCCGCGCATAAGAGCTCCTTGCGTGTGAACATATCGTGCTCCTCGTCATGCCTTCAAGAGTTATTACACCATAATTCGCCGCGAGGCCGTCTCAGCGCAGATTGCGGCGACCCTTCTTCCTGAGGTACGTGATCAGTTCCTTGGGCCGGTCGGTCTGTATTATCGTGGCCTTGCGGTCGAGGCACCAGCCCCAGCTTCCGTCAGGGTCGCCATTGAACCCGCGCTCGTCCGTGTGGCCGGCGCACAGGGAGTCCCAAAGTGTGTTGATCCAGATGCGCGGGCCGTTCTTGTCCTGTACACGCTCTAGCCGCTCCAGCACATCAAGCGGCTCCTCGGTCTTGAAGCAGAGTTCGTATCCAAACGGGATGCGCTCCGCCTTCTGCCACGCGTTGAAGCCCTTGACGGCGTTCGGCCTGTTGATGTTGAGTATGGGCATGTACAGGAACGTACCGTCGGCAATCCCGCCCCACAGCTCTCCCATCCTTTCCTTGAGGGCGTTCGGCGAGAAACCGCCCTTGAGCACGACCTCGCGCTCCATTCCGCAGCGACGCACGCACTCGGCTATGCCCTTGGGATCGCGGGGAAACTTGTCGAGGTTCACGAGAATCTTGCCGCGGGTGATGTTGAAAGCCTCTTCCAGCGACAGTATCCTGTAGTTGGTGAGAGTCTTCCCGTCGGAGCTCCTGAGGCGGAACTTCTTGAGTTCCTCCAGCGTATAGTCGGCGCATGCGCCCTTTCCGTCCGTCACTCGGTCTATGACATCGTCGTGCAGAAGCACGTAGCGCCCGTCCTTCGTCTTGGCTACGTCGATCTCGACAATGTCGGCGCCATGGTTTATCGCACCTTTTATCGCGCCGACGGAGTTCTCAGGCGCATGCCGCCAGTCGCCCCGGTGCATCACCACGAAGACGTAGTCCCTGTCGGAACTTTCGAGCTTCGCCCTTATCCTCTCGGCTCGCGTCATCCCGTGCGTTGCGGCGCCTTCTTTCGCATCCGCATGCAGATACATCCCCAGCGCCGCGACGGCGCACAGCGCGACGGCCAGGACTGACCTCATGCTGTTGCCAAAACGGTTGTTTTTTCCGGTCATTGCATATTCTGCATTGTAGTCCCTGTGTCGACAGGCCTGATCTTCGCTTTGAAGAACCGAGGCGAGCCCAGGGCGTCGATGCGTTCAAACGTCAGCACGGCCCTGGCGGTGGCCCCCGCCTGGCCCACGTCTATCGCCAACGGCTCTTCGACCAGCGGCTCGCCGTCGGTGCCGACATTTGGCGTCACCCCTGCGTAAAGAGCCGCCTTGCCGTTCACGGACGCGTCATCCGCCCGCACGGCGCGTCGCCAGAGACGCACTTCGACGGACGCAGTGTCGCCGTCGACCGTTATGCCGTCGACAGTGAAGCTGTAGTTGTTCTTGAAATCCTCGAAGTCGCACTCGCCGCCCATCAGGTCGAGGTTGAGCAGATGCGCCGCCGAGAGGTCGTCCGCCGTCATGAGCGCAAGGCGGGCCTTCAGTCCGTCGTAGTCGTCGAAGCCGTTGAGCCAGTCCGCAAGCTTCTGCGTCAGCGCGCCAACACCCCCCTTCAGCACCGTGTCGCCCGCCGCGAAGGCAAGAACCGTGTCATCGTACGTCCCGAGAATCGATGTTACGCTTCCGGTTCCGTCGAATCCAACGCAGCCCACGCTCTTCGGCGTGTCGCCGCTTGCAAATGCGAATGTGTTCGTCGTCCCGTGGGCCAGCCTGTTCGTCGTTCCTCCATCGCCGACGACCGCGACCTTGTACGTTCCGTTTGTCATGTCCAGCGCAAACGCAAACGTGTAGTCCGTGCCGGTCGCGGGGGTGATCCCGTCGGCCTGCACGTCAAGCCATTTTGCCGCGCCGTCAACGCCGGCGCAGACCTGGAAGCATCCGTTCGTGCCTATTCTGACAGCGGCCTTCACGTCTTCGCTGGAACCGTCGCCGTCTCCGCTCTGGAACGCGAAATTGACCGTCGTCACGACGTTGACGTTGCGTCCGTCCGAGCCGGAGCCGGCCGTGAACTCCTCGCCGCCGGCGAACTCTATCCGTCCGTCGATGTATTCGGACGAGTCCCGCCACGAGCCCGTAATCTCCCAATGCTCCTCGTCTTCCTCGATCCACTTCAGCTCCTCGCCGGGCCGCGAAAGCACGAGGTCGTGCCCTGTCGAGTTGCTGGTGGATCCCGACCCGGTGATGTACTCGTCGCTTGTCGTGCCGGACACCGTCCTGGACGCCGAAACTGTGGTCGTCGACCCGGAGGCTGATGCGTACCCCCTGTGTTTCGCAGAGACAGTATACTTCTTCGTGCTGGAAGACGGAGGCAGTATGAGGGCGTATATGCCGCGCTCGTCGGACGTGGCCTCAGCCACGGCGCCGCCGGCCAGCGTCGCCGTCACCTTCGCCCCAGGCACTGGATTGCCGCTCTCGTCGAGCACGCGGCCGCTCGCAATGGGAGATTCGGCCTTCTCGACTGTGAATATGCTGTGGACCACCACGGTAAAGTTCGTGTAATGGTAGTATGAGGTGTCTATGAGATCCTGGGTGTACCAGGCGTTGGCGCTTCCGTCCCATCCCATGTTGTAGTGGACGTAGAGGGTTCCGCCGCTGTAGCCATAGCCGTCGGCGACTATCGAATGCCGGGAGTCGCGCGATTCGTCGCTCACGCGATGCCCTGCCACCGCCACCGCCACGGGACGCTTCGCGTCGAGACTGGGCAGGATTATGCTGTTGAACTCCTCCGCGTCGAGACCGTCGCCTCTGTACACCATTGCCGCGTACGAATACCCGAACACGTTCCTGAGCGTCTTGTAGATGTCGGTCGTATGGCTCCCGCTCCCCGACTCTGCATACGCCATGCCCAGCGCGACTCCAGAGTCGTAGCACAGCCGTCCGATCGCACTGCAGTACATCGACACCGACTCGGGGTCCGTCTTCGATTTCTCCGCGTAGTCGTTTATGTTGACAAGCATGCTGTCCCAGTCGTACGTGCCGCCTTTCATCGTCAGCTTCGTCGCCGTGCCGTCGACCTGGCACGTGAACGTCTTGGCCTCCACTGCGCGTCTTGGCCACTTGAAGTAGCGCATTATCTGGGCAGAGGCCGTTGCGACGCATCCGCACACATAGTTGTTGGGCGTATAGTAGTTGAAGCATTTTGCGGCGCCGTTCTTGCCGCCTATGGTGTCCTGCCCCCACTTCGTCTTGACAAGCGCCGGAACGCGAAGGTCGGACGGATTCTTGGTGAGCGCATATTCGCGCGGCAAGGCGTTGGCGTCTTCCTGGCCGCGCCGCGAGGCGAGCAGCGCAGCCCATTTCCTCTCGTTTGCGGTTCCTGCCGCGCTTTTTAGGAGGCGCCGTCCGCCGCCTGCGGCGTTCGCCGTCTCCACTGCCTTTGTATCCTCAACCATGGCGTCCGACGCCGCCTTGACGCTCCCCGAAAGCAACACCCACAGCGGATTGTCGTCCGTCGCAACGAACTCGCCTTCGTCCGAATACGCTATGACCGGCGTCATCTTCGTCTCGGCCGAAGTCACGACGTACCCGCGCTTCGCCCCGTCTTCGCCGCGGATGGATACTGCATGGAACCTGCCTGTCCCGCCGCTCCCCTTGTAAGAATCGACGTTCGACACGATTCCTGCCGCGAGCTTGGAACACCCCATTGCCGCGCCCGATGCGAGCCAGTTTTCGACGGCTGTCTTGGCCTCGTCTGCGGAAACCTCCTCCGCAAACGCAAGGGTCGTCGGCAGCAATGCCGCCGCGACCAATGCAATTCTTGTGAGTCCGTGCATTTTAGTCTCGCGACATTCCGGTGTCACCGCAGGTAGACGGACGAACCTGTCTGCAGCGCATCGCGTCCCCTAATCGACTCCACGGCACCGCTTCCTGTGAAGCCGATGCGTCCGATAGACGCCGTTCCGCCCTTCGTCGCCAAGGGGAACGCATTTTCGCCGGTCGTTGCGTCTACGAACTGGATGCGGCATCCCGGTTTCAGGATGAAGGCGTTGTATTCGTCCTTCTTCGGGAAGAACCAAAAGCAGACCGTATAGTCCGCCGCAGCATCGACATCGACGCCAGGCGCCGTCGCCTCAACCCATTTGGGGCCGTTCTCGTCGCTCGTGTAGAGCATGAATTTCGCACCCTCCTCGCCGTCGGCGATGCAGACTGCCGCCCTGGCGGTCCGCGGCATGTCCGTACGCACGGGCGAGCAGCGGTTGAAGTTCAGCTTGGAACGAACTTCCACGACTTTTCCGACTGAACCGAAGAACGGCGAGAACACCGCTTCGCCATCGGACGAAATGACGCCAGACTCGTATTCGCGCGCCGGGCTCCATGTGCCGGTGGTTCCGGCGGTTGACGCGCTCTCGCGGATCCATTCGTTGCCGCGGGTCTTTTCGACCGCCCGCCTTACGACGACGTTGTCGATCATAGTCATGGCATCAGCAGTCGTTGTTCCTGTGTTTCTCGTGTTTTCGGACGATACCTGCCAGAACGTAAGCGCGTATGTTCCGCCTGCCGCGACTTCCACGGTGTTCGTGAGCGCGTACTTGACGTTTCTGTCGGGCACCTCCAGCCTGCCGACGCCGTTTGTCTCGGTTCCCTGAATCAGCGAGACATGGACCACTCCGCCAAAGCAATTGTTTTGGACGCGCCCAGTCGCTTCGAACGATATCTCATACCGTCCCGCCTCAAGTTCAAGATCCTGCGAGAACCATGCCTCGGCACGTCCACTGTTGGTCTGCAGCCCACACGCATATTTCCCGAATCCGCTCATATTCACGTAGCCGCCACTCTTGTTCATGACGAGCAAGGTGTTCTTTGTGGTTGTCGTCCATTCAGGATTGTCGTATCCGCTGTCGCCCCACCGCTTGGAGTTACCGCTCGTCGACGTGGTCGAATCCTCGAAATCGCAGTTGAGAACGATGTTGTCGTCTTCGACGTAGAACGTCAATCCGGCTGGCATGAGCTTCACGCAGTCGCCAACCTCCTCGACAATGCAGGCTTCTGCGTATTTCCCCGAAAGGGAGATGTTGCGCGTTTCGGGGAGCGCCGATCCGTCCGAAATCGTCAGTATCGCGACGCCGTTTTCGCCAACCGCCTTGTTTGCGACTATCGAAAGTCCGTTCTGGAGGATCCTGGCGGCTGATGCCGCGTCTACCCTGAGCTGCGTGTTGTCCTTGACCGTCGTCGGCCCGTTGTAGGCGATCGTGCCGTTTACCGTGATCGCCTTTCCGCCTGCGAACGTCACGCCGCCGTCCGTCTCGCCTTCGGCAACCGCGCTTCCGAGCGCGGCCCCGATCTTGGCGTTGTTTGCCGGTTTGATTGTCGCGCCTCCCTTCGCGATCGACACCGTCAGAAGGTCTGCCGCCGGAATTATGTCCTTGTTCGCCGAAGCGCTGCTTTCGAACGTCGCGCCGTCGAACGTGACGGATCCCGTTCCGTCGCCAGCAGAAATCGTGTCTGCCGTGATTTTGGCGCCGCCGCTGAACAGCGCGGTGCCCGTCGAGTCGGAGGAAAAGCCAACCACGAAACTGCCTTCTACGTCGAGCGTGCCGCCGTTCATGTCGTACACGCCGGTGGAATTGGCCGCCCGTCCCACATGCACGGCTTCTCGCGCCACTTTGACCGTGCAGTTCGTCACGTGTACTTCGCCAACGCTGTTTGTGCCCGCGATGTGCATCTGCTTTCCCACGGATATCTTGGAGTCTTTGGCGAATATCTTTCCAGTGGAGGACTGACCATTGTTGTACCAGCCGCCCATAAAAAACGTCTCTTCTGCAGCAAGGACTGCACCATCGCGCATGTACACGCTGAAGTTCGCGCCGGGAAGATTTGCGCCCCTGATGCCTCCGACGACTACATTGTTGCCGCTGGTCACCACCGAAGTCTCGCCGGCAATCGTAAGCGACCCCTTGAGAAGGTTGATGTCGTTCGTTGCAACGAGCGTCGCGGCGGAATCCACGCCCGCCACCGTCACATCTGCCGTGTAGTCGGCGGGCTGCTTCAGGTTGCCCATGTGGATGTTGTTGGCCTTGTACGTGCCTCCCTTGAATTCAACCTTTGCATCATAGAGCCCCACATAATAGTTCGAGGTGTTGTACGCTAGGTTGGTATGTGCTATGTAAATGCTGCCCTTGTTCTGGTTGTTCGGGGAAAGCGTCAGATCAAGACCGAATGTCGGCTCACTTGCGGTAAACACAAGTGGCGGATTGCCACTCGCGTAGTTTGCAATCGTCAACGTGCCGTTCATCGTGAACATGCTGGAGAATTCGACTCTGGCCGCTTCCACCGTATTGATACTTTTCCAGAAGGAAATATTGAGATACTTCCCGCCGAGCTCATCGTTGGGATACTTCTCTATGTCGTTCTTGACATTCCAGTTGTCGATATCCTGGAAATCATAGGTCGCTGCACTGCCTTTCCAAAGATTGTGTTTATCTGCCATGGCCGGCGAAACCGCCGCCGCCGCGACTAACGCCGCGATCGCGGCCGGTTTTGCGAATGTCGTCTTCATATGTTCGATTGCTCCTTTCAATGTTTCTTAAATAGAGGAATAGCCGGTTTTATCTCGCCAGCAGAATCACGCCGAGCGGAGCGCCTAGTTTCACCTGCTTTGCATTCGCGTCATACACCGCCCTGAACGCACGCTTCGCCGGCGTCGCCGCCTCTTTTGCTGCATCGGCGTACGAAAGGCCGTTCTTGATGGCACGCAGCATAGCGGCGTCCGGTTCGGACTCGGGCGCTTCGCTGTATGTGAAGAGAACGGTTCCGGCTGCCGCGTCAGAGGCAAGCCTCGCCTTCAATTCCCCTCCGTTCGAGCCGAACAGCGACGAGGCGGCATTGCTGGAGAGCTTCAGCGACGTTTCGGGGCTCTTGTCTATCGCCCCTCCGAAGGCAAGCGAACCGGTAAACGTCACTGTGCCGCTGCCAGTCACCTTCAAATCGCCGGATGCCGCGCCGCCCGCCGCCGCGATATTCGCCGGAATCGTCACGGACTTGCCGTTTGTGTCGATAATGCCGCCGTTGGAATTCACGGTGACCGTCAGTCTGTCCTTCGCAGGAATGAACTGCGGGGTGTCCACCGCCGCCCTCAGCGTTCCGCCCTCAAACGCAATCGCTACGTTTTGATTGTTGCCCTTGGAGGCCTCGTCGTATTTGAATAATTGCGTCTGCAGCACGCTGCCTGCGCCAATCGTAATGGTGAAGTCGCCGCCAACACCCGCATAGCCGCGGCCACCATAGGCAGTGGTAATGCCATGATCGCCACGCACCGAGAAAACTGCGCCATTGCCAAGCGCTATCCCGCCGTTTCCTCCGTGGATATAGGCATGCCAGTTAACGGTCATGGTTGCGTTTGTGACAGCAATCCACGTCTGGTCCTTCAGTGTTCCGCTTGCCGCGCCCACCAATAAGTGATTATTCGCCGTATAACTTGCTCCTCCTGAGAGCGACAGCAACGCATAGCCTCCAGTCGTGCTCCCGGTGAAATTGCCGATTTCCGTATTATTGGCGGACGTCGCCGTACCGCCTGTCATAATGAACTTGGCTTTGGTGTCCCTTCGTCCGCTGTCTCCGCTTCCGGCTCCTCCGAGATAAACGGCCTTGCCGACCGTCAGCGTCCCGCCGGACATTTTAAACGTACCGGTTGACTCATGGCCGGCGCAGACAGTAAAATTGTCTTTGGTTGAGGCCGAGGCGCCATTGCGCAACTCAAGCGTACCAGTCGAATTCGCACCAACGCCGATGCTGATGTAGCCACCACTGTTTAGCATCTTCAAACTGGCGTTGCCGTCGAATACGGCGGAGAAGTTTCCGCCTTCCATGTGGGCCACATTGAACTGGTTCGAGACGTTGAGCGCCACGGCATCTGAGCCGCCGGCAACAAGCAGCGACCCATTGTACAAGTTGACAACATTGTGAATAAGGATTGAAACAGGGCTCTGAGCCGTTTTACCTGACGAAATACCGCTGCCGAATATTCCGTTTGTAATGACAAGACGACCGGAGTAGTCTGTTGAGGAATTTGCGCCGCCGACATATATGTTCCTTGCCGCCCATTTGCCACCTCCGCAGATCCAGAGCTCGGTTTCCTGCGGCGAGTCGTTGTTGGGGTCTGCCACTCCATTGCTTCCGCCAACGGCGAACCAGCCTGAGGCACCCATATCCCAACCTATATCTTCTGCATTCGCCCTTAGAATCCACGGCTCGGGATAAGCGGCTCCCCAAAACGAAAGTCTGGCAGGGCATGCAAGTTCAGGGGAGATCAATATCTGCTTGCCGGTCCAATCCGTTTTTTTTAGTCGGCTTGGATGGAAAATGTAGTTGTGAAGATCTGTAGTTGTAGCGGATGGATACCTGCCATTTGTCTGAGTCGTCCAATTGGCCTTAGTTGTAACATTTGCGTTGCCACCATGCGTAAAATAGTTGTTAGCTGCAACAGCCTGACTTCCGGTAAAACAAAATGCCGCCGCAAGGAAAGATGCGGACAGCCTCAGACAAGCAGATAGACTCAGACAATTCCTCAGGTAATTAGATGTTTTACCCCCCCCCCCTCGGATTATTGCAAATTATCGCGATCATATCTTTTCATCTTTCCTTTTTTTATGTGTAGCCTTGACACTCTGTCTGAAGCCACTTTTCCTATTTTTCGTAACTTTACCACAGACCAGTGTCTTGCGTCAAGCCCCTATTGGGCTCCACTGATTTTCCTTCAACCAGACTTCCTTTTTCATCTTTTGCCTCGCTTTCCTTTCTGTTTTTCCGTCGCAGCCACCCGACCGCGACAGGACACCACTAGTAGTGTTTTTACAAGTTGATTTTACTATAAACAGAGTCATTCGTCCATCCCCCAGAATTGGGGGTAGTGGCTATCGCTTCGCCCTCCAGACGGTCAGTGCGCACAGGACGGAGAGTGTCGCCATGCCGATCCAGAAGACCGCCAGGTAGTCGATCGTGTAGCCGTTCGCGAAGGTATGCCCGAGGAGGTACGCCTTGCCGGTCGCGGCGTCGCGTCCGACAAGGAGTCCGGACACCGCGCTTTGTATGCCGGCGCCGAAGTAGTTGCCCATCCCGGCGATGCCGAGCGCCGCGCCGGCCGCAACGCGCGGGACGAGGTCTACGGCCATCAGTCCGCCCAGGAACGTAAGGAGTATGCCCACTGCGAGTCCGAAGCACACCATTGCCACGACGTCGAGCCAAATGCACTTGACGGGAACCAGCATCATGAGGGAGAGGCCCGTTACGTTCAGCACGCCAGCCATCAGTGCGAGTTCGTTGCGGCTTCCCTTGAAGAGGCGGTCGGATATTATGCCCGAAAGTCCGCTGGAGACGGCCCCCACTATAGAGTTGAGCGTTATTATGCACGCGGCGGTCTCCGTTGCATAGCCCTTCTTCACCTCAAGGAAAAAGATGCCCCAGTCTATTATCGCGTACCGGCTCATGGCGAAGAACCCGCCGGCGAGCGCAACCATCCACACGGCCCAGTTCTTGAGAGCGAGACGCTGCCCGCGCCCAACGTCCCCGGCCGTCTTGCGCTCCGCCTCGCCCTTGACCTCGCCCTCCCACTCGGCGACGGAGGGGAGCCCCTCCGACTGCGGGGAGTCGCGCATAAACACCGCGATGAGCGCGACGCCAATGAAGCCGAACAGCGCCGCGCCCCAGAAGCCGCTCCGCCATGCGAGGTCGGCGCCCCACGCCTCGCCGACCTTAACCATTATGACGCTCGTCACGACGTAGGCGATCGCCTCGCCAAGGTTGTTGGAGCAGCTCCATATACCGTAGAAGGTGCCGCGGGACCGATTGGGCCACCAACGTGCAAGCGAGACGACGCAGCAGGGCGAGCCCGAGCCCTGGGCGAGGCCGTTCACGAACCAGACGACCATGAGCATGGCGGCGGGAACGTGGAAGCCGACAGTCATGGTGGCGAGGGACGACACAAACAGCCCGAAGGCGAACATGCGGCGGATGTTGGCGCGGTCCGCAAGGAACCCGCACGCAAGCTTGCCTATGGCATAGGCAACCAGCAGTGCGGATCCCACATAGCCGATTTCGCGCGCCGTATAGGCACCCTCCTCGATCATCGTCTTCTTCGTTGCGGAGAATGCAAGGCGGCATACGTAGAAAAGCGCGTAGCCGAGAAGCATTATAGAGACCTGCCGGATGCGGATCAGCCCGAAGCGACGCCCTATCTCATCCGCCGAAGCGGACACAATGCGGGCCGGAGCAGGTGAAAAGAAGCCCATTTCGCGTCCCTCAGAGCGTGTGTCTGCCTATGTTGTTCAGGTATACGAGCAACTCGGCGCCATAGTCGGTCTGGAGCATCGTCGCGCCCTGCTCGAGGCTCCAGCCCCAGGTCTCAGCCGGATTGGTGAAGCCGCGCACCTCGCCGCGTCCGCAGTTGAGGGAGTCCCACATCGTGTTGATCCAGATGCGGGGCGCGCCGGGCGCCACGCGGACCTTCTCCAGCTGCGCCGCGCCCGCGTCGGAATCCATGCACATCTCGTACATCGACGCCTTGCGCGGCTCCTCCGCGATCCATTGCGGGAGTATCTTCGCGGCGTGTTCGTGATTCTTCCAGCAGAACTGGACAACCGGCATGTAGAGCAGTTCGCCGCTCTCCACGTATTTCCAGTACTCCCTGAAGAGGCGCTTTGCGTCGGCGGGGCCGTGCGTGGACTTCACGAGCACGTCCTTCATGGCACCCGCCTTCTCCACCGCCTGGAGGATCTCGTACGGATGCAGGGTGAACTTGTCGATGTTGACCAGAATCTTGCCCTTCGCGAGCGCGAGCGCCTCCTCGAGCGTGAGGATGTCGTAGTCGGTGGCCTTGGCGTCCTTCCCGCCCTGATTGGACCTGAGGCGGAGCTTCTTTATTTCGGCGAGCGTGTGCTCGGAGACCTTCCCCTTGCCCGTCGTGGTGCGGTCGAGACTGTTGTCGTGGAGCAGGACGAAGCGTCCGTCCTTCGTCATCTGCACGTCCAGCTCCACGATGTCCGCGCCGAGCGCGATGCAGGAGAGTATCGCGTCCCTCGAGTTCTCGGGATAGTTCCTCCAGTCGCCGCGGTGCATGGCGACGAATACATAGTTCCTGTCGGACGACATGAGCTTCTCGCGGATCATCTCCGTCCTGGAGGAACTCCTGTAGGATGTCGTGGCGCAACCGCCAAGTCCAATGGCCAGCGAAGCGGCAGCCAATAGTATCGTGAACGCTCTGCGTGTCGTATTCATTTTCAATGCCTCCTTTTTTGCCGCGCGGCGCCCTTCGCACCGCACGCTGCAAATTATACCACTTTCCGCGTCGATCGCGACACCCATAGAATTGGGGGTGTGTGGGGTGTGTCGAGGTATTGTCCTTCATGCGCACGCTGTGGTATAATCTGCGTGTAATGAGACTGCGTGTAATGAAATTTCACGGAATACTTGCTCTTTCGGTCGTCGTCGCCGCGCTGGCGTCCTGCGCGGACGCCGGGGAACTCGCGCACGACGCCGCCTCGCTTGCGCGGGCGCTGACTGCGCAGGACGGCGCAGGGTTGAAGTTCGACTTCTCCGCCGTCGTCACATACGTTTGCACCAACAACTTCGACAGGCGCGTCAACATCGCGGCGGAGGACGCCTCGGGAAGCGCCCTCATGTGCACGTCCGACGATGTCCGGCCAGCTGTCCTGCCGATGCCCGGCGATACGGCGCGCTTCACCGGGGAGGTCAGGGAGAACGTCTTCGGACGCAACTTCGCCGTCCTCGACTCGTACGAGCTCGCATCACGCGGCAAGGCACCGACTCCGAGGGTGCTCACACGCGATGAGATGCTCAATGCCTCCCGCTACTACAAGCTGGTGCGCTTCAAGGGCGTGCTAAAAGACGTCATCTTCAACGAAACCGACCCCGACTACATGCTCTTCATGATAGAGGCGCCAAATGGACGAGGCATCTTCACCACAGCCCCGGTATTCGACGCAGGGGCGTTCGACAGGATGTACGCACTCATCGGGAGGCCGGTCGAAGTCACCGGCGTAGAGGTCCCCTTCGACCACAGCCCGCGCCTCTACACCGAACGCATATTCAAGGTCTCAGGCGTAGAGTGCATCCGTCCGCTCGAAGACGCACCCGACGCAAGGACGCGCATCCGGGGACATGTCGTCGCCGTGCAGAAACGCGCGGGGCGTGTGATCCTCAAGACGGACAGGGGCGAGTTCGTATCCGTGAACCTGGCGGACACGCGCCTGCCGTCTTACGGAGAGGGCATCGAGGCGTCCGGGCTGGAGGAGACGGACCTCTTCAGGCGCACGCTGTTCAATGCGCAATGGACGAAGCTGGACGGCACGGCGTACAAGGACGAGGACCCCGTAGCCGTGTCCCCGCGCAAGCTCACGCAGGACGCACAGGGTCGGCGGAAGGTCAACTGCGAATACTACGGGCGCCCGATCCGCGTGAACGGGACAATCCGGTCCATGCCCGAGGACGATCCCGAGGGACGCATGCTGCTGGATTGCGACGGCTGCCCCGTCTACGTGGACGCGAGCGCGCTGCTAGGCGTGCTGGACGGCCTGGAGGAGAACACCGTGGTCGAAGTGTCGGGGACGTGCGCACTTGACGTGGACGCGCCGGAACGCACATTGGCGATACCGAGGCTCAGGGGCTTCACAATCATATTGAGGACGCCGTCCGACATCACCGTCGTAAGGCGTCCGGCATGGTGGACGCCGGCGAAGCTTGCCGCAGTCATCGGCGCCCTTCTCGCTATGCTCGTCGCCGTAACCGTCTGGAACACGTCCCTCCGGAAGCTCGCCGCGCGCAAGGGGCGGGAACTGATGAGGGAGCAGATCGGCCATGTCGCCGCCAAGCTGAAGACCGAGGAGCGCACCCGCCTCGCCGTCGAGCTGCACGACTCCCTCGCCCAGACGCTTTCGGGCATATCCCTGGAGATCGACACCGCGAAAAAGCTGGCGGACGAAAACGGCCGCGGCATGTGCGAGCACCTGGGAATCGCCGCAAGAACGCTGAAGTCGTGCCGCGACGAACTGAGGAACTGCCTGTGGGACCTGCGCAACAGGGCGCTTGAGGCAAACAGCATGAACGACGCGATACGCCAGACACTGCTGCCGCACCTGAGGGGAGTAGAGGTGATGCTGCGCGTCAACGTGCCAAGGTCGCGTCTTACGGACAACACGGCACACGCAGTCCTTCGCGTAGTCAGGGAGCTGGTCCTCAACGGCGTGCGCCACGGCGGCGCTACGAAGGTGTGGATCGCCGGAGCGATAGAGGACGGCAGGGCGAAGTTCTCCGTACGCGACAACGGCTCCGGCTTCGATCCCGCAACGGCACCGTCGTTCGTGGAGGGCCACTACGGACTCCTCGGCATACGCGAACGCATCGAATCGCTCGAGGGCGAGTTCACGATCGAAAGCGCGCCCGGCAAAGGCGCGAAGGCGACGTTTTCCATTCCACCAATAAACAGTGACAACAAATGAAGATCAAAGTCCTGATAGCAGACGATCACACCATCGTGCGCGCCGGGCTCACGGCCCTTCTCGGGACCGAGAAGGACATCGAAGTCGTCGGCGAGGCAAAAAACGGAGCGGAAGCCGTATCCAATGCGGTCGAGCTTCATCCGGACGTTGTCATAATGGATCTGATGATGCCAAAGATGGACGGCGTCGAGGCCACGAAGGAGCTCCTGCGCAAGGCTCCGTCCGTCAAGACCATACTTCTTACGACATACGGCACCTCGGACGGCATCGCGCACGCCCTGGGGGCCGGCGCCAGAGGGGCGGTGTTGAAGAATGCGGACAACTCGGAGCTCGCCCAGGCAATCAGAATCGTCGCACAGGGCGGCGACTACATATCGCCCGACATACGCCAGCAGCTCGCGGCGGATCCGCCGGTACCGGACCTGACACCGCGTCAGAGCGAGATACTCGAGTCGATGGTCAGGGGCCTAACGGACCGCGACATAGCGGAGCTGCTCGGGCTCAGTACGGAAAGCGTAAGCGAGCATGTCGGAGCCATCCGTCAGAAGATCGGCGCCGCCAACCGCACTGAGGCCGTCGCCATCGCTATGCGCAAGTATCTCCTGAAGTTCTAGGGGAACGGCTCAGCGATATAAATGCCCTCCAGACGGATTCTATAGGGGACAAAAGGGGATAGCACCCGTTCTGCCCGACAACTCTGTCCTTTCTCATGCGAATATTATACCGCAATTTCTGCGGGGGTCGGCGGAGAAATAAACGAACGCTCGGGAACCAACAGAACCAACAGGAACCAACAGGGTCAGACCATCGGCTCGGCAATGCTCAAAACGCTACTCAGACGGACGGCTTATAGGAGTCCTTGAGCGTGACGGTGCGGTTGAAGACTGGGGCGCCGGGCTTGGAGTCGAACTCGTCGGCGACAAAGTAGCCGGTGCGCTCGAACTGGAAGCGGTCAAGCCCCTTCGCCTCCGCGAGCGCTGGCTCAACGTACGCCTCAACGACCTTCAGCGAATCGGGGTTCATGTACTTCAGGAACTCCGAAGGCCCATCCTTCAGCGGATCCTTCTCAGTAAAGAGCCGGTCGTAAAGCCTCACCTCGGCCTTGACTCCCGTCGCGCAATCGACCCAGTGGATCGTGCCCTTCACCTTGCGGCCGTCCGCGGCGTTTCCGCCCCACGACTCGGGATCCCACGTGCCGTGGATCTCGACGACCTTGCCCGACTCGTCCTTTACGCAGCCGGTGCACTTGAAGATGCAAGCGCCGCGAAGCCGCACTTCCTGACCAGGCGCCATGCGGAAGAACTTCTTCTCGGGGACCTCCATGAAGTCCGCGCGGTCGATCCATATCTCGCCGCCAAACGGGATCTTGCGGGTTCCGGCCGACTCGTCGAGCGGGTTGTTCGGCAACTCTACAATCCTGGAGCCGCCGCCCCAGTTGTCGATCACGACCTTCACCGGGTCGAGAACGGCCATGCGGCGCGTCGCCGTCTGGTTGAGCTCTTCGCGGACGCACCACTCGAGGAGCGCGGGATCGCTCTCCGACTCGACCTTCGAGACGCCCACGCGCGCGCAGAACTCGCGTATCGCGCCCGGCGTGTAGCCGCGCCGCCTCATGCCGCACACGGTCGGCATCCTGGGGTCGTCCCATCCGGCGACGTGCCCTTCCGTGACGAGCTGCAGGAGAAGGCGCTTCGACATCACGGTGTAGGTGATGTTGAGGCGCGCGAACTCGCGCTGCTGCGTCCTGATCTTGACGCCGTTCCTGACCGGCAAAAGCCCCTGCTCGTCCATGCGGTCCACGACCCAGTCGTAGAGCGGACGGTGGACCTCGAACTCGAGCGTGCACATCGAATGCGTCACGCCTTCGAGCGCGTCCTCGATCGGATGGGCGAAGTCGTACATCGGATACACGCACCACTTGTCGCCGAGGTGGTAGTGCGAGACGTGGCGTATGCGGTAGATGACGGGATCGCGGAAGTGGATGTTGGGCGAGGCCATGTCGATCTTCGCCCTGAGGCACCACTCTCCGTCCGCGTACTTGCCGTCGCGCATCTCGTGGAAGATCTGCATGTTGCGCTCGGGAGTCGTGTCGCGCGAAGGCGAGGGTGTGCCCGGCTTCTCGGGAACGCCGCGGTACTCCTTCCACTCGTCCTGCGTCAAGTTGCAGCAGTAGGCCTGCCCGCGGCGGATGAGCTCCTCGGCGATCGCGTACATCTTGTCGAACATGTTCGACGCGTTGTAGAAGCCAGGCTCGCCAGCATCGCCCTCGCCCGACCACTGGAAGCCGAGCCAGCGGATGTCCTTCTTGATGTTCTCGGCGTATTCGTCCGACTCCTTCGTCGGATTCGTGTCGTCGAGACGGAGGTGGCATTCGCCCCCGAAGAGCTCTGCCATGCCGAAGTCTACGCAGACGGCCTTGGCGTGCCCGATATGGATATAGCCGTTCGGCTCCGGCGGGAAGCGCGTGACGACCTTGCCGCCGGTCTTGCCGTCGGCTACGTCCTTTTCGATCCACTGCCGGAGAAAATGCCTCGAAGTATCTGATTCGCTCATAACACGTATATTATACCATATCGCCGCCCCTGGCGGTTAGCGACGGAAGTATCCACGCCGTCACGGCCGCGCACTCCACCCCGAACGGAAGGTACCCCGCGAAGCCGGCGACAGGCATCTCCCAAACCTGGAATCCGTGCACCCACGGCACGGCGTAGACCCACTTGGCGAACGCGTAGTAGTTCCACGTCTCCCAGCAGAATCCGCAGACGAGCGAAGCGACGGCGAAGCGGATGAACACGGACCAGTCGCCGTCGGCGAGCGGATCGAGAACGCACTTCTCGCGCATGAGGAACTGAACCAGAAGGAACACTGCAAGCGGCGACAGCCACAGGAGAGGATACGCGAAATCGGGGACGAACACTATGCCCGTGAGCCCCGCCGCCGCCAGAGTCCCGAGGAAAAGACACCATCCGCGCCTCCTCAGGTCAACGCACGCCATCCCGCGGTAGACCCTGTCGTCGAAAACCGGAAAAGTGTGCAGCCACGCCGCAACGGCGCACACGGCAGGCAGGACGGACGCGAAGCACACCGACGCATAGACGATGTACTCCACCGCGCCGATGTCCGACACGCCGAGATAGTACCAGTTCCACACGTATCTGTTGAGGTACTCGAAAAACCACCAGAAGAGCGAACTCGCCGGAAACGTCGCTGCGTAGGCCCACGGATGGTCCGTCATCGGCGAGTGTCCGCTGCGCCTGACGCAGAGCGCGTTCATGATCAGTATGAAGCCCGCCCACTGCGGCGCGTAGGAAACCTGCACCTGCACCCTCGGCGCAAACGCCGGGAACCATCCGAAGCGGTAATTCCACGAAAGCACCCACCCTGCCGCCAGAACGACGACTCCGAGCCAGCCCCACCACGGGAACCTTCCGCACGGCGGAGAAGAAAACGGAACGCCGAAATCCGCACCGCGCGACCTCAGGAACCGCCACGCCCTCCTCGCGAACGGGAACAGGCACGCCGCGGTGAATAGGACCATCGCGGCGAACACCCACCAGTTGAACGGTCGGCGGAAGTTCCACAGCATCTCCGGACGGAGCCCCCAGTCCTCTGTGCGCGGTGGAAACTGCGTCACACCTTCCAGCAGCTGCCCGTGCCCGCCGAGGATGCAGCACAGGAGAGGCGTCCCGACGAGGACAGCCGCGAGAACGAGATAGTGGACGATGCGCCTGGTCATTTCCAGAAATCCCATACGCCGCACACGACGAACGCCGTGGCGATTCCGAAAAGAACCCCCGCAAGGACCTCGCGACGCCTGTGCCCGAGGCGCTCCTGGAGGTGCTCCGCCTCGATCTTCAGATCGTCCGACACGCTGAGCTTGCGGACGATCCTGTTGAGAAGCCTCGCGTGCTCGCCGGACGCGCGCCTTAGCGTGGCGGCGTCGCAGAGGACGATAAGTCCGAATCCGACGGATATCATCGCCTCGGACGAGTCGAACCCCTCCGTGAGGCCGACGGCCGTGGACAGTGCGGACACGAGTGCGGAATGCGCGCTGGGCATTCCGCCCGGCGCACGCAGATAGTTCATCTCGAACCTGCGCGTCCTCCACCAGTTGGCGAGAAGCTTCATCAGCTGCGAGCAGGCGGCCGCGGCGAACGCCGAGACAAACCACGGATGCCTCACAATCTCGAAGGGATTGCAGTCACGTATGATACCTACGGCAAAGAGCAGCGAACTGAAAGACATGTTGGACATTATACCACATTTTACGGCGTATCCGCCGCGACGCAAGTCAGCGAAAGTTAATGACGAACTCTTGCCCGGCTACACAAACACCGTCTTAACGCCAAGGGCGCGGGCGAGGGCGCGCGAAAGCGCCTGGACACCAAAAGTCTCTGTCGCGTAGTGACCGGCGCAGACCATCTTCATGCCGATATTCTCCGCGGCGATCTGGTCGCCCCAGTTCGCCTCGCCCGTCACGTAGACATCGCACCCAAGCGCCTTCGCCTCGACCGCAAACTCTCCCGCGCCGCCCGAGCAGACGCCGACCTTCTCGCCGCGGCGGAGCGAAATCGCCGTCTCGCCAATCGTGAACTTCCCGCCACGCGACGCGCGCCCGACAAGCCCGATGATGTTGCCGTGGTAGGAAAACGCCGGCTTCACGCCAATGAGCTTCAGGTAACGCGCGATTTCCCAGTTGTTGCCAACCTTCCTGTTCGCGTCGAGCGGAAGATGATACCCGGCAAGCGCGAGGTTCGCGTCCATCGCCGCCTTCACGACGGCATATTCGCCGCCGACGAGCCGGCGGATTCCGCCGCCCCAGCTTATGCCGTGGTGGACGACGAGAAGCTGCGCACCCGCGGCGGCCGCGGCCTTGACGCTCCTGAGCGACCCGTCGACAGCAAACGCGACAAGGCGCGCGTCGTCGCCCTCGCGCGCGATCTGAAGGCCGTTGTTGCTCACGTCGTCGAAATCTCCGACCTTAAGCACGCCGTCGATCCAATCAAGAAT
The DNA here is from genome assembly GCA_017406465.1 of Kiritimatiellia bacterium. GTDB lineage: Bacteria > Verrucomicrobiota > Kiritimatiellia > RFP12 > UBA1067 > UBA1067. Next base: position 30,582 of record JAFQYM010000049.1, read on the forward strand.
TTTATATAGTTTCATTTTCTTACCTTGGTGTCTTAGCCATGTAGAACATGTAGATCGTGCAGAAACTCTACATGTTCTGCATGTTCTACACGGTTGAATGTTTTATCTTCTCCAAGTCGTCTTCCAAGTCTGCGTTGGGCGAGAGCGATAGCCACCGCCACCATATCCTCCGCGGCCGGATGAGCCATAGCCACCATATCCGCCGCGGCCCGACGAGCCATAGCCGCCGCCATAGTCGTAGCTCATCAAGCGACGCACCTCAACGAGATCGGTCGGTATCTCCTTGATGAACAAGCTCGGCTCGACAGGGAACATTCCGCCGTCTGGCATCTTCCGCATCATCGGCGAGCCAAGCCACAGGCGGTCCTTCGCCCGCGTCACCACGACATAGAAAAGACGCCGCTCTTCGGAAAGCCGACCTTCCTCGCTCGCCTTCGGGCTCGGGAACATGCCCTCTGAACACCACGGCACGAACACGACCGGCCACTCCATTCCCTTCGCCTGGTGAATCGTCGAAAGCGTCATCTTGTCGGAATCGGGCTCGTTTCGACGCGCATCGAGGTTCGTCAAGAGAGCGACATCCGCGAGGAACGACTCAAGCCGATGCCGACCTGGGTTCTCCTCGTCTTCGTCGTTGCCATATTCCCCGCCCGCGATCTGCGCCGCGAGTTCCTTGATGTCGTCGAGACGGTCGTTCGCTTCCTGATCCTCCCATTCAAGATGAAGGTGGTCTTCGTAGAAGAAGTCGACGAAATCCTCGATGAGCTCGCCTATCTCGTCGTCCTTGAGATGGCCCTCCGCGTACGAGAAGCATTTCGCAAGTGCAGGCCAAAGCGGCTTCGCCTTTGCGCCGAGCATCCCGCCAAGCGCATCGCAGTCCTCGCGGCGCTTCGGGTCGAACGAGCGCGCAAGCTTCTCCCAGTACTTGCGGGCGCTCGCCTCGCCTATGCCGGGGAGGAGCGAGACGAATCTGAGGAACGAAAGTTCGTCGCCAGGGTTCACGAGAAGCCGCAGATATGCGAGCACGTCCTTGACGTGTATCTGCTCGAAGACACCAACGCCCGACGTTATGCGGAACGGAACCTTCGCGCGGGCGAGAGACATCTGCACGTCGATAGACTGGAAGTGGCTGCGGTAGAGAACGGCCATGTCGCTCCAGCGGTAGCCGAGATCGTGATATTCGCGCACCCTGCGGAGAATCTCGTCCGCCTGTGCACGCCCGTCGTAGAGCTTGCAGATGCAGGGCTTCTCGCCCTGGCCGCTTCTCGCGGGGCGCAGCGTCTTCTCGAACTGGTTGGGCGCGTCGCGCATCACGACGTTTGCGACATTGAGGACGCCGGGGACGGAACGGTAATTGCGCTCGAGTTTCACGACGCGGCACCCTTCCCAGCGTTTCGGGAACTCCATGATGTTCTCGATCTGCGCGCCGCGCCAGGTGTAGATGCACTGGAAGTCGTCGCCGACGGCCATGATGTTGCGGTGGCGCTCAGCGAGGATGTCGGTGAACTCCGCCTGAAGCCCGTTCGTATCCTGGTATTCGTCGACGAGAATGTGGAGGAAGTGCTCCTGCAGCATCTCGCGTATCCTATCCTGCGTCTTGAGGAGTTTGAGTCCGTTTTCAAGAAGGTCGTCAAAGTCCATCGAGTTGAGCTCGAGCTTTCGCGCGGCGTACTTCTCTGCGACCTTCGCGATTTCCTCTGGGTCGACGCCGGCGGTCTTCGTCTGCCACCTCGCGGCGATCATCTCGATCGGCTTTGACTCGTTCGCCGCCTCGGAGATCATCTTCGCGACGACTTCCTTTTTCGGGAAGTCCTTCGGGTTCTTCGCAACCGCCTTTATGATTTCTCCGACGAGCTTCTTCTGGTCGTCCTCGTCGAGAATCTGGAAGCCGCTCGAATAGCCGATGGAGCTGCCGTAGCGCCTGAGGAGCCGCGCGCATATCGAGTGGAAGGTGCCAGACCATATCGACGCGACCTCGTCGCCAACGAGCTTTTCGGCACGCTCGCGCATCTCGCGCGCGGCGCGGTTGGTAAAGGTAAGAAGAAGTATGCGATCGGCGGGAACGCCCTGCTCTATGAGAAACGCGACGCGGTGGACGAGCGTGCGCGTCTTGCCGGTTCCTGCGGCCGCGAGCACGAGGAGAGGCCCTTCGCCCGCCGTAGCCGCCGCGCACTGCTCGGGGTTAAGCAATTTCGAGAAATCTGTCATCCTCAATATTATACCATACCGCAGCGCCCAAAGGGCTCACTTGAGCTTGAAGTCGAGCTTCAGGCGGGCGGTAGAGGCGACAGGCGAGCCGCCGGACTTCGCGGGCGTGAATCGCGCCGCTCTCGCCGCGCGAACGGCCGCTTCGTCGAGCTCGGGAAATCCGCTGGGCGAAACGATGTCGACGCGGTCAACAATTCCTGCGGCGTTCACGCGAATTTCAAGGACCACGTCGCCCTGCTCGCCGCGTTGCCGCGCGCCCTTCGGATAATCGGGACGAATCGTCTTGCGCGGCTTCGGCGGCGCGTCGATCTTTGCCTGTTTGGGCGCCACGGCGGGCACTGGCTCCGCGGAAGGATGCTCCACCTTCGGCTTCTCCGGCTCTGGTTTCAGCTCGGGCGTCTCCATTTTCTCATGCTCCGGCTCGGGTTCCGCAAGCTTCGGCGCTTCGGGATCTGGTGGCGGCGGGTCTTCTGCCCTTTCGGCTTCCGGTGGTTTTTCCTCACGCGGTTTCGGCGGTTCGACTTCGGGAGCCGCAGGCATTGTCGGCGAAACTGCCGCGGTCTCGTCTTCGTTTTCAGCGAAGGAAAGATCTACGCTTGAAAGGTCGAGGGTGGCAATGGTCGTCGGGCCTGGCGCATACTTCATATAGGCGACGATCCCCACGGCAACCAAGCCATGAACCGCGACAGAAGCACCAACCGCAATCGAGAATCTCATTTCCCCTTTTCCAACGAAATTAACCGTGTAGAACATGCAGAACATGCAGAAACTCTACACGATCTACATGTTCTACATGGTTCAAAAAAAGATATTGTAGCTGACTCATTTTACTAATGAACAGACCCCTTGACTTGAAAAGCGGCTTTCTCCACTCCTGCGGCCTTTAGCGCGGAAAGAAGCTCTATCCCTGTGCCAAGCGACGACTTCCTGTCGCCAGAAATAAGGACAGGGAGATTCATCTTAACGGCATTGAGCTCCCTCACGCGCGAGACTATCGCGTCGCGCTCCATCGGCATTCCGTTCAGCTGCATCGAGTCGTCGGGAAGAATCGTGACGACTATCCGCTCGCCTTTTTCCGCGGCGCCTGCAGCATCAGGGAGATCGACCTTAAGCCCCTTGTGAACGGACATGTCGAAGATGCAGTAGATGAAGAAGACAAGCACGAGGAACATGACGTCCATAAGCGACATCATTTCAAGCCGTGCTCCTCTTCTTCTTTTTTTCATTACTGTGTCATAAGGGTCAGACCCCTCTGACACAGTAGTTGACACAGCTAAAGCTGCGTCGAACTACTGCGATCAGAAAGGTCCGACCCTGTTTCATTCCTCGACTTTCGAATCAAGCACATTGTACGGGAAAAGGAGAATCAGCGATGCGATAAGCCCCGCCGCGGTCGTGATAAGCGCCTCGCCGATGCCGGCGGTAGCCGCAAGAGGATTGGCGTCAGTGCCGTTCAGCGCACCGAATGTCTGCATGATTCCGATAACTGTGCCGAGGATGCCGAGCATCGGCTCGGCGGTAATGATCGTCGAGACAATCGTCAGCCCCTTTGCGTTGACCCGCCCTGCGCGGAACTCAAACGCCTTCCAGATGAGGATCGCGAGCCCGAGGATGGAAAGCCCCAGGATCGGCCACATGACCGGCCCGCCCTTCAAGAAAACATCAACAAGCTTTGCCATGCGTCTCTGCCTCTCTGCGACTCTGCGCCTCTGCGTTAAAAATCCCTACCGACACAACTCAAGCGCGAGAAGCGCGAACGACGTGCAAAGCACAGGATCCGACTCCCAGAAGCGGTTGTTCTCGTTTGCCCAGCTGCCGTCCTCCCTCTGAAGAGCAATGATCTTCGTCGAAAGCTCCTTCTTCCAATCGTGATCGCCAACCTTGTCGATCTTCGCCGCGTCGAGCGCACGCGTCATGATGTCGTAGAAGTAGTAGAGCCCCTGGTTGCCCATGCCGGGGTTCTCGTCGACCGACCAGTTCCTCTCCATCCACTCCACGGACTGCCTTACGCGTGGATCGCCCTTGTCGAGCTTCGCGGAGCACATCGAGAGAACCGCCGCGTACGTCATCGCGCCGTAGGCCCTGAGCGACACCTTCCCCTGCGCGTTCGTGGCCGTACCGCCCTGGGGCGTCCTGTCGTTGTACGCCGCGCCACCGGCATCGGGACCTTCCTTCTTCATCAGGTTCTCGACGAACGCGAGCGCCTTGTCCCAGTCGAGGTCGACGCGCTTGCCGCCTTCGCGGAACTCCTCCAAAGAGGCGGTCTTTGCCATCGCCGAAAGCGCGTACGACGTGTTGGAGAGATCGGCATAGCGGCGACGCGAAACCTTGTCGTACCCAAACCCGCCAGCCATCGTATCGTCGCCCGTGAGCTGCGACGAGGCGACATACTCGCGCGCCTTCAGAAGCGGCGCGGTCGGAGCGAGCTTCGAGTCGAAGAGCGCGGAGAGGCACACGGATGTGTTGTAGTTGCCGAGCCCCGAGCCGCCACGACCGGGTTTCGGAACATAGAAGCCGCCGTCCTCGCGCTGCGTGCCAAGGACGAACTTCGCCGCCTTCTTCTTCGCCTCGACGACCGTCTCGCTCGCGTCTCCGCAGCCGCTCAGCGCCCAGAGGGGAAGCGCCGTCAAGGCCGGCATCTGCGCATCGGAGAAATGGCCGTCCGCCTGCTGGTTCGCGAGCAGGTACTTTGCGCCCTTCGCGATCGACGCCTCAAGCGGCGTAACGTCCGCAAGGGCAATCCCCGCGACCAGCGCAAACACAGCGCAGCTTACAATCTTTTTCATCGTACATGCCTCCTTCTTCAATACTATCAAACGCCGGTGTCGGGCGGAAGGTTCATCAGTGCATTGATGCGGTCGTCAAGCGACGGGTGCGATGCAAAGAGCGAAGCGTGCTTGCCGCTTATGCCAAACGCCTTGAGCGAGTCGGGGAGAACGCCCGGCTGGAGGTTCCCGAGGCGGCGGAGCGCGGCGATCATCGGCGCGGGTGTGCCAATGAGCCGAGCAGACCCGGCATCAGCGGCGAATTCGCGACGGCGACTGTACCACATGACGACAATCGAGGCAAGGATGCCGAACGCTACCTGAAAGAGCTGGACGGTGAGATGATAGATGGCATAACCGCCGGCGCTACGCCGATTGCGGCCGCTGTCGAGCGCACGTGAACTGTGTATCACCGACGCAAGCAAGTGCGCAAAGAAGATGACGAACGTGTTGAGGACTCCCTGGGTGATGCCCATCGTCACCATGTCGCCGTTCGCGACATGCGAGATTTCGTGGCCAAGGACGCCGCGAAGCTCCTCGCGCGTCATCTGTCCCATGATATCGGTCGAGACTGCGACGAGCGCGGAATTCTTGAACGCACCGGTGGCGAACGCGTTTGCCGCGCCCGGGTAGATCGCGACCTCGGGCGTCTTGATGTTCGCGCGGCGCGCGAGGTCTTCGACGGTTGAGACGAGCCAGCGCTCCGCCTCGCCCTCTGTGCCGTCTATCGTGCGGCACTTCATCGACGTCTTTACGATGGTCTTGGAGAGCAGCAGAGAGATCACCGAGCCCGCCATGCCGAAGATGAACGAGAACACCAAAAGCGGCGCATAGCCGCCTTCTCCAAGTTCTGCGGCAAGGTCAACGCCCAAGAGTCCGCAGACAATCGTCGCGACGATAGTCAACGTCGCGACCGCCGCAATATTGACGACAAGGAACAAGAATATCCGTTTCATGCCGACAATTATACCAAAAATAGGGTCGCGTTAAGCGTTTGCTGGGCTGTTCTTCTTGGCCCAGATCGCCTGGCGGGCGACTCCGAGCATGAGAGCGGCGTCGTCCCTCGTCACCACTCCGCGAGAAAACACGCGGTGGAAGCCCTGCATGAAGTGGTCGGCCTGCTCGGGCTTCATGAAGCCGATTTCCTGAAGCATCGCCGACCAGTTCTTCATGAGCTGCATCTTCTGCGCCTGCGGCGCGGGCGGCGCCTTTTCGTGCGGCGGAACGTACCGCCCCGTCGCCGTGAAGAGCTCGTAGCACGTTATGAGAACCGCCTGCGAGAGATTTATCGAAGTATACCCCTCGTCGACGGGAATCCTGATAAGGTGCGTGCACTGCGCGACTTCTTCGTTTAGAAGCCCCTTGTCCTCGCGACCGAAAACAACGGCGACAGGCCCCGTCTCGGCGATTGAGAGAATGTCGGCCGCGCAGTCGCGCGGCGCCTTGACGTGCTGGCGGTAGAGTCCCTCGCGCGCGGTCGTGCCGAC
>JAFQYM010000050.1 GCA_017406465.1 Kiritimatiellia bacterium
CTGATGAAGCCGGACGTCGCGGAATTCCGCGACGCCCTCAAGGCGTTCTACTCCGTCGTCAAGACGCTTGAGTCGAAGCAGCGCTTCACGTTCCTCACCGGCGTCAGCAAGTTCTCCAAGGTGTCGATATTCTCCGACCTCAACAACCTCAACGACTGGACGATGAACGCGAATGTCGCGATGTTGTTCGGCTACACGCACGAAGAGGTGCTGAGGTATTTCCCCGAGCGAATACACGCGCTCGCGGAGGCGAACGGTCTGACGGATGACGCTGCGTTTGCAAAAATCGTCGAATGGTATGACGGGTACAAGTTCGAGGAAAATGCAGAGCCGGTCATAAACCCTGTTTCGCTCGGCAAATGCCTGCAGGATCGCAAGTTCGCCAACTACTGGGCCGAAACCGCGATGCCGACGTTCCTCGTCGACATCCTGAAGTCGTGTCCGATAGACTTCTCCTGTGTAGACATAGAAGAGACGGAGCTCGGCAACTACGAGCCGACCGACCCGAAGGGCGTTACGCTTCTTTACCAGACAGGGTATCTGACGATCGACACTTTCCGTCAGCGCGGCACGTCGCGCCGGTATACGCTCAGGCTTCCCAATCTCGAAGTCGAAAACTCCTTCCTGCGGGATGTCGTCGGCGCGTACACGGGGCGCGACGCCTCGTACACGTCCAGTTATGCCTTTACGGCCGGGGACGCGCTCTACGACCACGACGTGCCGAAGTTCCTGAAGGCTCTCAAGTCGTTCTTCATGGACATCCCATACGACTTGACCGACCGCCAGAACGAGCAGATGTGGCAGACGATATGCTATGTCGTGCTGCGCTCCATCGGCATTAACGTAAACGGCGAGGTGAAGACGCACGACGGTCGGATGGACATGGTTGTCGAACTGCCCAAGGACATCTACATAGTCGAGTTCAAGCTCGACCGTCCGGCGGCGGAGGCGATGGAGCAGATCAAGGGCAAGGAGTATGCCGGCAAGTACGCTCTCTCCGGCAAGCGCATTACGCTTATCGGCATCTCCTTCTCCGCCGAGAAGCGCACCATTGTAGAGGAACTTGTGGAAGAGCTTTCGGCCAGCTTTCCGATTTCGGCAAAAAACTGTTGCGAATAAAGTATTGCTATTCGCTTGACCGCCAATCGCGCTCCGTGATATAATCGCGGCAGATACTTGTGAAAGGTCTGCTCGATGGAGACAGGATTGCATATATTCGTGGCATCTGCAACGGCGCGCGGAGTCTTCGCGGCGGCGCTTGCGCTCGTTTGCATGCCGGCTTTTGCGCTGGACGCGGGCGACACGCTGCGCGTGATGACGTTCAACGTGCGCGGCTGCAAAGACATGACAGACAAGGTCAACGTCCAGCAGACCGCCAATCGCATTCTGACTGAAAATCCCGACGTGTGCGGACTTCAGGAATGCAATGCGGCCAGAAGCGCAGAGCTTGCGGCGGCGACGGGTCTGAAGCTTTTCTTCGCGAACGACGAGTGCATTCTTTCCAAGACGGAGCCCCTGTCCACCGAAGTCGTCGACCTCCAATACTACAAGTTCTACACGCGCATCCTTATGATTGCGGAGTTCGACGACTACATCATCGCGAACACGCACATGTCGCGCACGTCCGAATACGGTCTTCCGGAAGTGGATGTCATCACGAATGCGCTCGCGAAATACGAGGGGAAGGGCAAGCCGGTTCTCTTCATGGGCGACATCAACACGCGCCCCGGATTCTATGTCGACAACAAGCTTACGCCGCTCATGCAGTGCATCTCGCCGAGACAGATGGCTGTCGGGGAGGGAACGTACCACAGCGAGACGAACAGCGTCGGAGAGTACACATGGGAATGGATACTCGACTTCATCTACATGGACTTCGCATCCGCGCGCTCCGGCGAATGGAGCTGGACGAGCCACGTCGTCAAGGACCATATCACGTCCGATCACGCGCCCGTCGTCGCGGATATCTTCTGCAAGCGGATCAAGAAGCGCGAGACCGCGCGTGCATGGATCGACGAGGAGGCGCGCACGACGGGGCTGACCGGAACGTGGTCGGACGAAATCGCCTACGACTGGCAGACATTCACGGCACCGCTTGCCGGACGTTATGCGTTCACGCCATCCGATCCCTCGCGCGGCAGCCGCGTGACGGTAGACGTTACGGCCTCCTTCTCGGATATTCCCGAAGAAGAGGAGACCCCCGGCGAAGACGTGCAGTGCGCAGTGTGGATCGGAACCAACGGATGCTTTCAGGTGTGGACGAAAGAGTTGAAAGTGGAAAGTGGAAAGTTGAAAGTTGGAGACAAGACCTCTTGGGTTGACGTGGAGGCGGAGGGCGTGACGCCGCAGACGGGTGTCGAGTACACATTCAGGTTCAAGTTTGACTACCGAAACGGCATCTATTCAGCTTCTGTCCTCAACAATGGCACCTACATACCCCTCGTTCAATCCGCCAATCCGCCAATCCTCCAATCAGTCAATCTCTCCCAATTTCCCCTCGCGGCATCCAGTTCCCGCCTCACCTCGATTGGCTTCGACGGCTATGGCTGGCTGCGATCCATCTTCGGCAACTTCACATCAGGCTTCAACCTTCGGTTAAGATGATTGACGATTTGATAACAAAAGCAGAGAAAGGAAAAGACAAACTATGACGAACGCAGCTATACGGGGAAAGCCGTATGCGGGAAATCCGCACGTACGGTTTGATGAGGGGGAAGTCGCATCATGCACCGCAGAAGCTTCGCTTCGGAGGAGACCTTGCCGAAGGCAACCCGAAGCTATGACCCGACCGCAGGTCGCTTCGCGGAGCGAAGTCGCTAGAGGTCTGCGCGCAAGCGGGTGCGCGGCAACGCCGAGGCGTGGGTCTCTACTCTACAAAAGTTCACACAGAGGCGCGCATGTCAACTGCGCAAAGCTGAAGGAGGCAAAACATGAGCACAAGAACAAAGGAGGTAAACGATGAGTACAAGAACAAGTAAGCTGCTCGGCGCGGCGGCGGTGTCCGTCGGCGCGATGCTGCCGTTGTCGGCGATGGCCGATGCCGTGCGCGTCTATGACGCTGACGACTATGTGCAGGACGGTTTGATCTTGCATTTCGACGGCATCCGCAACGCGGGCGCGACGGAGGCGCACAGCACGGACGCGACGGCGTGGGCGAACCTCGGCTCGCTCGGCAGCTCCTGCGACGCGACGAAAACTGTTGCCGGCCAATGTCCCGACGGCTCGGCGGATGGCGCGTGGGAAAGCCTCGGCTATGCTTTCGCCGGCAAGGAATATTTCACGATAGGTGCGCAGGTGACGCTTGGCGAGACTTCGACGACGCAAATCCGCGCCGACTACGACCACTCCAACGCAAAAAGTTCCTACCCCGCGCTCTTCGGCGCGATTACTCTAGACAAGGACACCTTCGTCATCTACGGCGCGAAGAAGTATTCTTCCATCAACTTCAAGCAGAACAACGCGAACGCCATACAGGAGAATCCGTGGGAATCGAATTACATAACGGCGGCGTTCGACGCGGCGAACGGACGTAGCAGCCTCACAAGCGGCGTGGAACACGCTTGGCAGGCGAAATCCCTGGCTACTATATACAGCGGCAATCCGCTCGACTTCGCCATCGGCACGGCGCAGAACAGCGACGCCGCCAGGTCCGCGCGAATCCTCTACGGCACGGTGCATTCGGTACGCGTGTACGACAGGGTGCTGGAAAACAGCGAACTCGAATGGAACCGCATGGTGGACGAATCGCGCTTCGGCGGGACGTACGGCGGCACGGGCAATGATGTCGCCAACGTGATTGTAGCGACGGATACGGAAGGCTTCGAAGGAACGGAGGCGTGCGGCAAGTGGCTTGTCTCCTCCGCGCACGAGTTCTCCGCTCCGCAGCGGCGCCTTGGCACGGACGGCGCGTACGAATGCGACGGCTATACGATTGAAACCTGGAATGATTCGGCTTGGGGCGAGGCCGTGCGGCATAGCGGCCTGACATACACTGCCTCCGGCGCCGCAAAAGTCCGTCTCACGTGGAAATGGACTAAGACCGGCAACGTGGCGACGCTTGGGAACTACGACGTGGACGACTACGTGCAGGACGGTTTGATATTGCATTTCGACGGCATCCGCAACGCCGGTGCGGCCGTTGCGCATGATTCGGATGCGACGACGTGGGTAAATCTTGTTTCGGGACAGCCGTCGGCGACGTTCATACGCTCTAATGCGGCCTACGGCGCGTGGCGGGACGACGGATTCTACTTCGAGGGGAAGGACAGGCTCTGCGGTGCGTGGCTGGACGAGGCGGTGTCGCTCGGCCCGAACATGACGATACAAGTCGCCACTACCGTCGATCCGCTCGCGCAGGCAAGCTACAATACCAACAAGCAGTATCCGGCATATTTCTACGGGCCGAGTCCGGACTTCGGCATATACCAGGGCGCGTACTCTGGTGCCGACAAAGTGCCGAGGCAGTTGACCTGCAAGAGCAGCGCAACATATTCCGCCAACAACTGCAACACGACGATCGCCGAATGGGACGGTCTGTATGCGAGCATGATTCTCGGCGACGACATGGCGTATCTGACGCAGACTGCGAATTACGACAACGGCAAGGAGCGCACGCCCGGCAGCGCCGCATCGCAGCGCTATTCGTGGGGATGCGGCGTCGATGCGAGCGGCAATTGCGTGGCAACCCGCGCGGTCGTCGGCACGTTCCATTCGGTTCGCGTCTATGCGAGGGCTCTGGATGAAGACGAACTTGCCCAAAACCGCGCCGTTGACGACGCGCGTTTCCGCGCGAACGTCACGATCGTGAACGGCGCGATTGGCGAAACCGGCGAGACGGGGCGGAGCGACGCCGCCACTGGCGCGTACAGCCTCGAGTCGGGAACGTGGACGATAACGGCGGAGAAAGTGAAAGTCGAGAACGACGGCATTTACATGCCAAAGCTGCTCGTGGAGACCTACGACGAAGAGACGGGGAAATGGGTCGCGAACACGCCCAGACCAGTCTGGGCCGAGTCGTACACGATTGACAAGACCACGCTCGGCGGCAGTCGCATCCGCCTTACATGGACGTGGGGGAAGCGCATCGGACTCATCATATCTTTCCACTGACGGCAACCAGATAGACTGCAATGAAGTATTTCGCTCTTTTTGCAACCGCGCTTTATGCTCTGGGCGCGTTCCCGGCAGAACCTGGCCACGGGACGCTCATAGCGCATCGCGGCGAATCGGTCGATGCGCCCGAGAATACGCTCCCCGCCTACAAAACTGCGGTGGAGCGCGGCTTTGGATTCGAGTGCGACGTGTATCTTTCAAAAGACGGCAGGGTTTTCACGTTTCACGATCGAAACCTCACGCGCACCACCGCCGGCGCAAATACCAATAAATGCGCCGACGTGACTTGGGCTGAACTCGAGAAGGTCGATGTCGGCTCGTGGGGCAAGTGGAGAGGCTCGAAGTTCGCCGGGACGCGCCCCGCGCTCCTCGAAGAAGTGCTGGAGCTTGCATACGACGGACGCTGGATATACGTTGAGGTGAAGACGGGGCCGGAGATAGTGCCGCACATAAAGAAAGTCTTTGACGCGCAGAAGACGGCTACACCCGGAAACGTCCTTTTCATCGCGTTCAACGGCAGGACATGCAAGGCGCTTAAGGCGCAGATGCCGGAATACAAGGTATTATGGCTCACATGGGCGAAGCACCGCAGGGGAGAGAGGAAACCGGTCACTGCAGATGAAATCCTTAAGGAAATCCGCAACACGGGAGCCGACGGCGTGGACTGCCACTACGATCCGAAGGTGGTGTCGGCTGATTTCATAAAGACAATCCGAGACGCCGGCTTCGAGTTCCATGTCTGGACGGTCGATGATCTGCCGAACGCGCGGGAGGCTTTCAAGCGCGGCGTTCAGACCGTGACGACGAACTGCGCGAATAAACTTCTGGATGAATATCGCAAAACAGACTCCGCCCGAAACAGACCATGACGGCGAAACGAATGGATTGACGATGCCAACGTTCCGATTTAATATGCTTGCAGTATGCATGGCGGCGGCATTCGCTGCCGCGCACGTCGCGGCGGGTGTCCCGGCACTTGTGCCGATGCCGCGTGAGATCGACGCGACAGGTGGGGAATGCGTCTTGACGAGGCCGCCGGTGATCGAGGTCGACGGATCCGTTCCGGCTGAAGGATACAGGCTTTCCGTCACGCCGGACGGCGTGACGATACGCCACTCCGACGCGGCGGGGCTTTTTTACGCGAAAGTGACGCTACGGCAGCACGCTCCGCGAGCCGGACGGTGCGTTCAGAAGCCCTCGCTGGCCGGCGGAGGCGATCGTCGGCAGAGGATACGCAACGGCGTATTTCTGCAATGCCGATGTCGCGGACGATGCGCCGGCGGGCTTGGGGCGCGGCATTTTCGCCGCTGTCGGCGGCCAGACGAAGCGCGACGGCGCGGCATGGGGGACGATTTCGGCATGGGCATGGGCCGCCAGCCGCGTGATGGACTGGATGGAGACAGAGGAGGCGATCGACGCCGCGCACATTGGCGTGGTCGGGCATTCGCGCTGCGGCAAGACGGCAATCTGGGCGGGCGTGAACGACAATCGTTTCGCGATGGTCTGCTCGAACGATTCCGGCTGCAGCGGCGCGAAGCTCAACCATATCGACCTGCCGCTCAGCGAGAGCGTCGCGCAGATCACGCGCGGCTTTCCGCACTGGTTCTGTCCGAACTACCTGAAATACGCCGAAAGGGAACTGCAGATGCCGTTTGACCAGCACGAGCTCCTCGCGCTGGTCGCGCCGCGCCTTTTGTGTGTCGCCTCCGCGACGCGCGACCACTGGGCGGGGCCAGTCGGCGAATGGTGGGCGGCGAAGCTCGCCTCTCCCGCGTGGCGGCTCTACGGCAAAAAAGGACTTGAGGCGGAGGCTCCCCCGTCGCCCGATGCGCCGCAGGCGAACGGTTCCGTCGCCTACTGCCTGCGTTCGGGCGCCCATGATTTAGGTCTGGAAGACTGGACGTTCTACATGGATTTCGCCGACCGATGTGGCTGGCGTGGGAAATGAGAGGAAAACAATCGAGAACCTTGCATGAGTAAATTACCTTTCTTTTTGGCGGCTTTTGCACTGTGCGTCGCCGCGCGAGGCGCGAATCCCTATCTGCCGCTCTGGGAATACATCCCGGACGGCGAGCCTTATGTCTTCGACGACCCCGACAAACCCGGCGAGAAGCGCGTGTACATCTACGGGTCGCATGACGCGATGCGCAACGGCAGGGCCTGCGGACGCGAGCAGGTCGTGTGGTCGGCGAGCGTGAAGGACTTGAACCGCTGGCGGTTCGACGGCGTGATCTTCCGCTCCATCTACGGCGCTGACGGCCAGCCGCTCAACGGGGATTGTCTCGGCGACGTCCTCTATGCGCCGGACGTGGCGGAGACTGTCGACGCGGGCGGCCGGAAGACCTACTGGCTCTACCCGAACACGCAGGCGAGGGGACGCAACTCGATGGTCGCGAAATCTAATCGACCCGACGGGCCGTTCGAGGTGTCGAACTGGGATGCGTCCGACCCGAAGAAGACGGTTGGCTGCATGGGTTTCGACCCGGCGGTGCTGGTGGACGACGACGGACGCGTCTACGGGTACTGGGGCTATTCGCGGTCTTTCGCGGCCGAGCTGGATCCCGCGACGATGGCGACCGTAAAGCCGGGCACAAAGATCGTGGAGGACATGATCGAGTCGTTCAAAAAGGAGAACGGCAACGATGCGCGGTTTTTCGAGGCGTCCAGCATCCGCAAGATAAAGGACAAATACGTATTCATCTACGACCGCTGGACGAAGGATGGCGAGTTCGGCCTTGCGACGAGCAAGTACAATCTCGCCTACGCCTATTCCGACAAGCCTTTAGGTCCTTGGACCTACGGCGGGACGATCATCGACGCGAGGGGGCGCGAGACGCTTCCCGACGGGACGGTGCGCGTCACCGCCACACCCGACGGCAACACCCATGGCAGCATCTGCGAAATCAACGGCAGGTGGTACGTCTTCTTCCATCGGCAGAGCGGAACGGACATCTACGGACGCCAGGCGATGGTCGCGCCGATTGAGGTGGCGGTCGAGGAGGGACCCGGCGGCAAGGTGACGATCGGCGAGGCGGAATACACTTCGGAGGGGTTCGAGACGGGCGGGCTCGACCCGTTCGCGCGCCACGCCGCCGGCATCGCCTCGGTCTACTACGGCGAGCGACCTGCGGAACGCCGACACGCGAAGTTCGTCTATTCCGGCCCATACATGAAGCCATGCTACGCCGACCTGTACGCGCAGCGCGACCCCTACGCCGCCGAGTACAACCGCTGTCCCGTGGCCCACTGCACCGCCGGCTCGGTGCTGGGCTACAAGTATTTCGACTTCTCGAAGACGCACGGCAGAAAAGGACTGGAACTCGAAGTCAGCCTCGTGCCGCACGGCGTAGATGCGAAGGTCGAGGTTTGGGTCGGCAGACCTTGCGCGGACGAGGGAGGCGCGAAGATCGGCGAGTTCGCGCTTGAGAAGGACTGGCCGGACGCGATGCGCAGGGTAGTCGTCGGCGTCGCGCCGCTTGCG
Organism: Kiritimatiellia bacterium; assembly: GCA_017406465.1. GTDB lineage: Bacteria > Verrucomicrobiota > Kiritimatiellia > RFP12 > UBA1067 > UBA1067. The sequence continues at coordinate 8,594 of JAFQYM010000050.1, forward strand.
GACCGCAACGCCCGCGAGGCGCTGTACTTCGTATTCTCGGCGAACCAGAGGAACCAGTCGCTCTGCGAAATAGAGAACTTCCGCTTTACGGCGGAGTGACTAAGCGATGGCGAAGACTGTGGTTGGTTCGATGCTTGTCGCGTTGATTGCCTTTTTTCAGTGCGCATCGATTTCTTTTGCCGAGGGGTCTGTCATGGACCTGTCTGGCATAGAGTCGCATGATGTTGCGTTTGAATGGGGCAGCGCGATAGACCTTGGGCCGGGCGGGTATGCGCGGGTGCATCGGCTTGGCGACGGACGGTTCATGGCGGCGTATTCGGCGGGCGGCGGTGTTGTCGCGCGGTTTGCGTCGCCGAAGAACATGCGGGAGTGGAGCGAGCCGGTTATGGTCGCGCGCGATTTCATTGCAACGAACGGAAGCGAGACTGTGCGCGTCCATCTTGCCAACGCCGAGTTTGCGCAGCTCGAGACGGGGCGCATAATCTACGCCTGTAATCTGAGACCTGCTGGCTGGCGGCACGACGTCCATCCCTGCGCAATCGCGATATCGACGAGCGATGACGCGGGGCGGACATGGTCGTCGCTGAAGGTGCTTTATCGTGCGGACGTGGCGCTTCCTGCCGATGGCGTGCCGCACGGATGCTATGAGCCGTTCATTCTGCCGCTTAAGGGGAATGCCGCGCAGATTTACTTCGCGAACGAGGCTCCGTATGTCGAGGCAAAATGCGAGTGGCAGAATATTTCGCTGATTGAAACCGCCGATGGCGGCGAGAGCTGGAGCGCCCCCAGAATCGTGAGCTACACGGCGGAGCGACGGGACGGGATGCCTGTCGTGATGGAGCTGGGCCAGTGGCGGTATATGGCAATCGAGTCGAATCCGGCGAAAACGCGCCTTCATCCGCAGATTGTACGGACAAGGATAAGCGACAACTGGCGAACGCCGGTTCTTGCGCCGTCGCCCGACCGTTTCGAGCCGCTTGCAAATCCTCCCGACTGGTGCAAGCATCATGGCAGCGCGCCATATATCGTTGCGACAAAGAACTACATCCTGCTGTCGTGGCATGAAACGCCGCTTCCAGGCGATCCGTCCGCGACATCGGTTGCGCGTGTCGCCGCCGTGCCGAAAAGTGAAATCAAGGGCGGCCGGTTCACCACCATGCGCGGTGAATCCACGCCGCCCGGCATGGTGTTCGGAAGGGACAGAGGACTCTGGAATTCGCTATGTCCGCTGGACGGAGACAGATTCCTTCTCGTGACGGAGCAGAACGGGCGCATCACGCTCTATCCGGGAAGCGTCGGCATAAAATGAACTGATCAGCGACCCTGCAAACCGCGCGGTTTACAGGGATTTCCGCGATGTGGCAAGGCCGCCCCGGCCTTGCAGCAAGGGCGAGGCGCCCTTGCCACATTCCAATCGGTATGATCCCACGAAACGCGCGGCTTGCAGGCGGTTGTCGGGTGGAACTGCCCAGTCGGTTGTTTTTGCCCCATTGACATACACAGAATTGTGATATACAATATTGTGTATCAAAGCAAAGGAGGCGTAAGGCATGGAGGCGTTCAAGTACGGGTGCATTGTGGACGGCGAATACTTCTGCGACCGACCAAACCTGTCGCGGCAGCTCGCGAATTACATTTCCTCGGGACAGAATGTTGTCATTCAGGGCGAGCGAAGAATCGGGAAGTCCTCGCTTGTGAGGGCGGCAATTTCGGGAATGCGGGGGCAGAGAGCCGTGTTTGTGGATTTCATGGGTGTGCGGTCTGTGACCGACGTCTGCAATCGCATGGCCGATGCCCTGGCGCGGTTCGATTCCGAAGACAGTCTCTACAGAAAGACGCTCGCGCTCCTGTCGCACTTGCGGCCCATTGTGACGGTTGATGCCATGACGGGGCAGCCGACCATTACCGTCGATGCGGCGGCTAGCCGCAATCCGGCGTCGGTGAATGCTGCGATGGACGCCCTTGCCCAGCATGCCAAAGACCGAAAGGTCTGCATCGTGTTTGACGAGTTCCAGGACATCCTTGACGTGGGGGACGGAGAGCAGATATTTGCCCTGATGCGGGCGCGCATTCAATGTCTGCCCAGGACGTGCTTTGCATTTCTCGGCAGTGCGCGGAACAGCATGCTGTCCATCTTTCTGTCTCCCAAGAGTCCATTTTACAAGTCGGCTATAGTCTTTGACGTGGGCGAGATACCAGATGACGATTTTTACGCCTTTGCCAAGGGCAGATTTATGACTGGCAGACGGAAATTGCCGCGTGAGACGTTTGATCGAATCCTTGCTTTCGTAAATCGCGTTCCTGGCGACGTTCAGGAGCTGTGCGACGCTATCTGGCAGGCATCGGCTCCCGGCGATGCGATAACAGAAGCGCTGATGATGAAGGGGATAGACATCGTCTTTGCTCGTGAGGCTGGTGCGTATGCCACATTCATCAAGCCGCTGACGGATATACAGCTGCGTGTGCTCCGAGCATTGGCGACGATTGGCGGCGAGCATCCTCTTTCCGGCGAGTTCCTCCGTCTTGCCGGAGTTACAACGCCGACAACGATCAAGCGATCCCTTACGTCGCTTGCGAAGTCGGAATTGATTTACGATATTGGCGGCGGGTACAAGTTCGTAAGTCCGTTTTTCAGAGAGTGGATTCGGCGGCGCATCTGATTCGACGGGGAACAGGCGGGGACAGTCCCCGCGAAACGGTAGTTTTACAAGGCTTTCCGCGGTGTGGCAGGCCGCCCCGGCCTTTCAGCAAGGGCGAGGCGCCCTTGCCACATCCGTTCTCTCTGCGGAACCGGAAGCGCCCCGCGAAACGCGCGGCTTACTGGCGGTCAGTCTGTGTCAATCATGATCACGAATTCGGCGGGGGAGACGATGAACGGCGCGGACGGGAAGCGGACACCAGCACATTGGTGTCGATAACTGCATATCTCATGTGCGGCTCGCCTTTGATTTGATTTCGTGTTCCTTGTGCGCGGCGGCGATTTCTTCGTTGATTTCATCCATCGTCCATTCTCTTTCACCATTGGCGATTCGCTCAAGTCTGCCACGCTCGAAAATCTCCCATGCACGCTTTCCGTCCATTTTGGGCGATTCTGCTGTATCGGATGTCTGGCGTTCACCGATGATGAATGGTATAGTGCGGGTGCGGACAACCTGGCGAAGAAAGACGTTAAGAGCGCTCGTCATGGTAAGACCGAGTTCTTCAAAGACCTCGTCGCATTCGCGCTTGAGGTTGTCGTCGATACGTAATGTAGTTGTCATGGATGTCTCCTTGAAGTCTTCTATATGTCAACGGCGTGTATTATATCAAATTAAGTGCGCGGGAACAAGGGGGCAGGTAAGGCTTGCCCAAGGTCTTATTCCCTCATAAAAATGTGTTTAATGTTTCAATATTCCCTAATGAAAGTGTGCTTTGCAGTTCAATATTCCCTCATTAAAGTGTAGTGTGTGCTTGTCAGAAGAAGATAAATATGGTATATTATCTGCATGAAACGTCGAAAACCGCAATTTTTTATCGCCAGAAAGTTGGAGGCGGAACTTGAGGCCTGGAAGGGCAATCCAGACCGTCTGCCGCTGATCGTGAAGGGAGCCCGGCAAGTTGGCAAAACCGAATGTATCCGCCATTTTGCCGAGGGCCGCTATGCTTCGTTCATCGAAATCAACTTTGCGCTGCAGCCGGAATTCAAGGCTATTGTAAGGGACGGCTATTCTGCAGAAAGTATCCTGCGGAATATTTCGCTGGTCGAGCCTGATTTCAGGTTTGTCGAGAACGACACGCTTATCTTTTTCGACGAGATACAGGATTTCCCTGAAATCGCGACGTGCTTCAAGGCTTTTGCGCAGCTTGGCAGATTTGATGTCATCTGCAGCGGATCGCTTCTTGGAATCCAGTTGAAGCGCATCGAGTCGATCAGCGTGGGCTATCAGGAAACAATCGTCATGAGATCGCTTGATTTCGAGGAGTTCCTGACCGCGCGAGGCTACACTTCTTTGCAACTGGACGAACTTTACGGGCATTTGGTCGAAGCGCGCGCATTTGGCGACGCGGCGAGCAATACGTTTGACCGTCTGTTTCTTGATTTCTCCACGCTGGGAGGAATGCCGGAGGTCGTCGAGAGGTATTTTCTAAGGGGGACGTTCGAAGGCGTGCCTGCGGTTCAGCGCAGAATCATTGCCGATTATCGGTCTGACGTGCGCAAATACGCCGAAGGGCTTGATCCCCTGCGCATTGTCAGCGTTTTCGACAGCATTCCGGCGCAGCTGGCGAAGGAGAACAAGAAGTTCCAGCTGTCAAGGATTGCAAAAAATGCGCGGTATAAAGACTATTGGGGGTGTGTCGAGTGGCTTGAGGATGCGGGAATTGTCAATGTGTGCAAGGCGATGGATTTCCCGGAACTGCCGGTTGCGGCGCATCTGGATGCTGCGTGCTTCAAGCTCTATATGGCCGACAGCGGGCTTCTCGTGTCGATGCTGGATGAAGAATCGCAGGAGGATGTTCGCATACGCAGAAACCTTGGAACGTGGAAGGGCGGTCTTTTTGAGAATATCGTGGCGGAGGCGATTGTGAAATCAGGCGGTGTTCCGGCCTACTACAAAAAGGAGAATTCCACTCTTGAGATGGATTTCTTCCTGCGATCAGGTGAAAATCTCGTGCCTGTCGAAGTCAAGGCGGGAAACACAAAGGCGAAGTCAATGCGCGCATTGATAGACGGCGCTCATTACACGGACATCCGCTGGGGAGTCAAAATCGTGAAGGGCAATGTCGGCTATCACAACGGAGTCTTGACAATTCCCCAGTGGTGCGCCTTTTTCCTGAAGAGGCTGATGAAGGAAGAAAGGCTGAAATTCTGAGGAGGCGGCATGATGCGCGGTAAATCAATGAAGCGGATGCTTTGGCTATGCGGTTTCGCGTTTCTCATGGCGCATTCGCCTTGCGCGGCGGCGTCGGACGGCCTGACGATCAAATGGGGTCGGCCGATTGATCTGGGTCCGGGCGGGTATGCGCGGGTGCATCGGCTTGGCGACGGACGCTTCATGGCGGCGTATTCGGCGGGCGGCGGTGTTGTCGCGCGGTTTGCGTCGCCGGAGAACCTGCGCGAGTGGAGCGAGCCGATTGCCGTAGCGCGGGATTTCACCGCGACGAACGGAAGCGAGGCGGTGCGCGTCCATCTGGCGAACGCCGAGTTCGCGCAGCTCGAGACGGGGCGCATTGTCTATGCGTGCAATCTGCGGCCGGACGGCTGGCGGCACGACATCCATCCCTGCGCCATCGCGATCTCGACGAGCGATGACGCAGGGCAGACATGGTCGCCGCTGAAGGTGCTTTATCGTGCGGACGTGGCGCTTCCTGCCGACGGTGTGCCGCACGGATGCTATGAGCCGTTCGTTCTGCCGCTTAAGGGGAATGCCGCGCAGATTTACTTCGCGAACGAGGCTCCGTATGTCGAGGCAAAATGCGCATGGCAGAATATTTCGCTGATTGAAACCGCCGATGGCGGAGAGAGCTGGAGCGCCCCCAGGATCGCGAGCTACACGGCGGAACGACGCGACGGGATGCCGGTCGTGATGGAGCTTGGCCAGTGGCGATACATGGCAATCGAGTCGAATCCGGCGAAAACGCGCCTTCATCCGCAGATTGTACGAACCAGGATATGCGACAACTGGCGAACGCCGGTCCTTGCGCCGTCGCCCGACCGTTTCGGGCCGCTTGCAAATCCTCCCGACTGGTGCAAGCATCATGGCAGCGCGCCATATATCGTTGCGACAAAGAACTACATCCTGCTGTCTTGGCATGAAACGCCGCTGCCGGGTGATCCGTCCGCGACATCGGTTGCGCGTGTAGCCGCCGTGCCGAAGAGAGAAATCAAGGACGGCCGGTTCACCACTATGCGAGGCGAATCCACTCCGCCCGGCATGGTGTTCGGAAGGGACCGGGGGCTTTGGAACTCGCTGTGTCCGCTTGACGGCGACAGATTCCTTCTCGTGACGGAGCAAAACGGACGCATCACGCTCTATCCGGGAAGTGTCAGCAGCGGATGCACGATGCCTACTCTGCGTTGACAAAGTGTCATTGTTTATGATAAACTAATGACGTTATGAAGATCGTTGAAAAGGCTATTCCGAAACGTATATTCTCAGTCGCCGATGCGCAGAGGATTGGCGTTTCCCGTGCTCGGCTCAAGGCGCTTGCGGATTCGGGTCGACTTGAGCGATTTTCCCGCGGCATATATGCACCGCCCGGAATATCCCTGTCGCCGCTGTTCGAAGCAGAAATCCTCGCGCTTCGCGGAACGGATTTTGTCGTGGCTCTGGAAAGCGCTCTTCGATTTCACAACCTCACGGAGGCAATGCCGCATGAACTGTGGATTGCGATGCGGACGGCAGCACGTAAACCTGCGGTGGAGTTCCCGGTTCGTGTCGTCCGCGTAGGGCGGGCGTCTTTTGAGGACGGGGTAGAGGAGCATCAGCTGGAAAATGCGACTGTTCGCGTGTATTCCGCCGCGAAGACGGTTGCCGATATGTTCAAGTTCAGAAGTGCCGTCGGCATGGACCTTGCAGTCTCGGCATTGAAGCAATGCCTGAAAGAAAACCGGTTCTCTGTAGATGAACTTATGCGGCATGCTCGGATTAACCGAGTCGCGAATGTCATCCTGCCATACATAGAGGGAGCTTTTGCATGAAGCACAGGAATCTGGTAGCCAGCGTTCTTGCCCGCTTGAAAAACTTATCAAAAGCGAGAAACGTCGTATTTGGGGAAATACTCCTGAGATATGCTGTAGAGCGCATACTTAGGCGAATTGGGGAAAGTGCTTATGCGTCGCACTGCATACTTAAGGGCGGTGCCCTGCTGTTTGTCTGGGGCGACGGATCAAGCTACAGGCCCACTATGGACGCAGACTTGGAGCTGCGTGGCGACGGTTCTCCAGATGCTCTTGCAGATATGTTTCTTAAGATTGCTGAAATGCCGGGCGAGGAAGAGGACGGAATTCGTATCGATAAAAAAGGGATCAAGGCAGCGCCAATCCGCGAAGATGATGAATATGGCGGTGTTCGCGTGACGATGACGGCCTTTCTCGGAAAAGTTCGCATACCCGTCCAGTTTGACGTTGGAATTGGCGATGCGATCACGCCTCCGCCTAAGAAGACCGAGTTCCCGGTTCTTTTGGATGGTTCCAAGCCACGGATAAAGGTTTATCCAAAGGAAACTGTAATAGCGGAGAAATTCGAGACAATAGTCAAGAGAGGATTGGCCAACAGCCGCATGAAGGATTATTATGACCTCTGGATGCTGAGCAGGGATGAGACTGTTGACGCAAATATGGCTTCTCGCGCCATCGGGCGAACATTCAGGAGACGAAAAACGGGCTTGCCGAATCATGTCCCCGATGGGTTGCTTGATGAATTTGCTCAGAACGAGTTCAAGATTGTTCAGTGGAATGCCTTTGTACGCAAGAATCGCATTTCATTGGCAAACAATGATTTCCTGTCAATAGTACGTGACGTTCGCAAATTCTTGATGGAGCTTGTGCCCTTAGACGCAACGAAATCGGCGGGGACTGTGTGAAACGCGCGTTTTGCGGGCGGGTGGCGGCGGCTGTCTTGAGATGCGGGGCTTCGGCAATTTCCGTTTTAGGAAATAAACTCTTGCGAATAAAGTATTGTCATCGACTTGACCGCCGAATGTGCGCCGTGGTATAATCGCCGCATATACCATAAAGAAGGAAGGATACAAAGGGTACATCATGAAGAACTTGTGCCGATTGCTGGCCGCTGCGTTGCTGGTCTTTGCGGCGGAGACTGCGAAAGCGGAGCCTATGCTCACGTCGTGGGGCGAGAAGGTGACGAGCGAGAACGCATGGCGCGGCTATCCGCGTCCGCAGATGGCGCGCGCAAACTGGACGTGTCTCAACGGCGACTGGGACTACGCGATCACGGCGATTACGAACACGCCCGGACGCCCCGTGAAATGGGACGGACGGATCCGAGTGCCGTTCGCACTGGAAGCGCCGCTTTCCGGATGCGGCGGACGGCTGCTGGAACCGGACGAATACCTTTGGTACACGCGCGAGATCGAGCTGGACCCGAAGCCGGGCGAACGCATCCTCCTCCACTTCGGCGCGGTCGACTTCCGCGCCATCGTCTATCTCGGCCACGACGAGGTGGCGCTTCACGAGGGCGGGCAGCTGCCGTTCACGGCCGACTTGACGCCATTCGCGAAGAAGGGCGCGAACACGCTCACCGTCCTCGTCTGGGACCCGACGGAGGATTTCATCCAGTCGCGCGGCAAACAGGCGTTCAAGACGCACGCGTGCTTCTATACGCGCTCGAGCGGCATCACGCAGACCGTGTGGCTGGAGACGGTTTCCGAGACGTACATCGCCGACTATGACGTGACGACCGACATCGACAAGGGCGAGGTGACGCTGAAATTCAAGATTGAAGGGACGGAAGGGAAAGAAAGGACGGAAGGGACGGTTGAAATCGAAAATCCTGTCAATCCTGTCCAAAACAGCTCTGCGCCTCGCAGGCTCTTGCGACCGCTTCGCGGCTCGGCCTTCGGCCTCGGCCAACCTGACGACTTCGTCGCAGGTGCATCTCGTCTCTGCGTTAAAGAATCATTCATCCCAAATGAGTCGATTACGATTAAATTGCCCGCGCCCGTCGCGCTTTGGTCGCCGGAGGAGCCGAATCTCTATCACTTCACGGCGCGCTACGGCAGGGACGAGATCAAGGGCTACTTCGCGATGCGCAAGTTCGAGAAGCGCAGGGACGCGAAGGGCGTGCTGAGGTTCTACCTCAACAACAGACCGTATTACGTCATGGGCACGCTTGACCAGGGGTGGTGGCCTGATGGACTCCTCACGCCGCCGAGCGAGGAGGCGATGGCGTTCGACATCCAGACGCTCAAGGACTGCGGGTTCAACACGATGCGCAAGCACATCAAGGTCGAGCCGCTCCGCTACTACGCGCTCTGCGACAGAATGGGGCTTCTCGTCCTTCAGGACATGCCGTGCCACGACACGGACCCGAACGGGCCGTTCAAGGCCTCGACCGTGAAGGGCTATGCGCTCTACCGCGCGGAGCTGAAGGGCATGATCGATCTGCTGCGCAAGGTCCCGTCCATCGTCATGTGGGTGCCATACAACGAAGGCTGGGGTCAGCACGATGGAAATCTTACGCACACTACGCTGGACTTTGTGAAGCGCTACGACGCGACCAGGCTCGTTAACGGTCCGTCCGGTTGGCAGGACTGGGAAGGCGGAGAACTTCACCGCCACAAAATGCCGATTGCAGTCACGCCGCACAAGCCCGATGGAGAGTGCGAGGCGGCGGATGTGGTGGACTACCATCGCTATCGCGGCCCCGCGATGCCGTCCGTGAACGACCGGCGCGTCTCATTCCTCGGCGAGTTCGGCGGCCTCGGGCAACCGGTCGACGGACACGTCTGGCGCTTCTTCGACCAGGGGAAGACGGCGCTCGGCGGGAAGTCCGACGGCGACTGGGGCTACGGCGGCATCGAGGACACGAAGACACGAGAAGGGCTCGAGAAGACGTATCTCGGGCTCATGGAAAAGCTCGGCGATTTCGCGGCGCAGGGGCTTGCGGGCTCCATCTACACCCAGACGACCGACGTGGAGATCGAGATCAACGGCCTTCTCACCTACGACCGCAAGGTTCTAAAGTACAATCCCGAAGTGCTGAAGAAGGCTCACGCCGAGGTGATCCGCCGGGCGCTTGAGTGTTCGTGTAAATAACAAATCGGCGGAAAAGGTGGGGGACAAAAAGGTGGGGGAAAGGTGGGGACAGACCCCGCGAAACGCGCGTTTTACAGGGTTTTCCGCGATGTCAACCACCAGAATGACCTCGGAATCGGGTAGCAACCCCGCGAACTACTGTTTCCGAGTGGGCAACAAAAATAGGCACCGTAGCGCGGCAAAAGTGCCGCGGGTGGCTTCGGGGTGGAGATTGTTCACCTTGTCTAATCTCCTACAGTTTTGTAGGAATTTTGTAGGAGATTTGTAGGAATTATTTTTTACACTTGTTTGTTTAGACTTTTTCAAATGGCGATGGCGCATCGATAGTCGATGCGCTTTTTTTTATGCCTTATTAAGACCTTCTGGCTTGGTGCCGGAAGGTCTTTTTTGTTTGGTTTTGACCCGATGGCAATACATGCAATTTCCCTCGTCGCCGAGTGGCGCAGGGAGAAACAAACAAACCCAAAAACAAGAAAGGAAAAACAACGATGACGAAAGTTATCAACAGCCCATGCGCCGCCTCGCGCGCGCGCGGTATGTCATACGGAACATACGCATACGGGTATTATTAATAATACCAGTCTCTCAGACCACGCGCACGTGCGCGCGAGGGCGATTCCTGAAGAATTCGTCGCCGCATGGCGCGAGAGGATTTTCGCGAACGGGCTGGAAGACCCAGTGAAGGTCGCCGTCGAAGAGGCGGTCAGGGACTTCGGCAGCGCAAAAGACTTCACGCTTTGGGCGTGGTATGCAAACCGCATTGGCGTAAACAACTTCCTCGAACTCTATTTCGAGCAGAAGTCCATCATGCGCGACTGCCGTTTGCGCAACCCCGCCGCTGCGTTCCATGCCCGCATCAAGCGCTTCTACGCCGCTTACTTCGGCGCGAAGGGAGGTGCGCGATGAACATGGAGGAAGCTCGTCTCTACTGCCTCAAGCTGGAGCGGGATCGTGAGCGTTCATGGCGCGAATCTCGGCAGGGCGCGTTCGAGGCGTCCATGCTGTCGCTTGACGAGCATGTGGCGAAGTTCGACGACCCAGGCAAGATCGCGACGTTCTCCGACGGGGGCAAGGATGCGGAGGCGGTGCGTTCGTGTGGCGAGGACTTGCGCTCCGGCGTGGTCGATCCGGCGGTGAAGAAGCGGATGCTGAACCGGCTGCGGAAGCACCCGCATCTGCAAAAGGCGCTGCGGCGGCTCATCGCGAACGCCACTGGAGGGAAACGAAAACCGGTCAAAAAGACTCACATCGAAAAAATCTTCGAAATTCTTTTTGAGCCAATAAAAAAGGGGACGTGAACGATGTCGGCAACGGCAGTTCGGTAGTTTTTTGCCGCGAAGCGGGATTGAAAATCCTCGCTTTAAGACATGAGGGGGCATGTGGTTCCGGGCGCAGAGGGAAACCGAGTCCGGAACCCGCCCCAAGCCCTTTGGGGCTTCGATCTTTGACAACTGAAATAAAACGGCCTTGCGCGGGGATGCCGCGTCCGCGCAAGTGTACAAAGCGCGGCTTCACTTTTGGGGCGCGAGTGCGGAGAGGTTCCGCAGCGATAGCGCCCCTCCAATTCAACAAACAGGAAAGAAACTCCGAGGGTTGGGAAAGGACCTGCGCTACCGCTGCGGCTTAAGCTTCGCGCTCTCAACCGCTGCAACTGGCAATCTTACTGCGATGTGTTTTTAACTGCCTTTGGCAGAAGGGGTCTGGGGGAATCCCCAGCTCAAATACGCTCATTGCAAAGATTGATGGTTGGAGTGGGCGAAGCGAGCCGGAGTGGTAACGGAGGCCAATTTGTCAACCATCGGAGTTAATCCAAGACAAGTAAGGAGAAA
>JAFQYM010000072.1 GCA_017406465.1 Kiritimatiellia bacterium
ACATTTTGCCAGTGCCGTCAAGCCTCTCGGCAAAATGACGACGCGTCGAAATCGGGTCGCTTCCGTCTTTTTCGTCGTCGCTTCGCATTGCGCCGAACCACCCCCTCCGCTCCCGCGCCCTAACTCTATCCGATACTACGCCGACTCTGCTCTGTCCCTAACCGACTCTAACTGCTCCTAATCCGACCCGCCACTTCACTGCGCATCCGACGAACCGCGTCGCCGCATGTCGCTCAGTTCGGCACTCGTCCCCTCGTCCCTTGCCTCACCTTCCATAAGGCGCGTTTTTCTTCGCAGCATCTGCGCTCGCCGACGTCCCGTCAGCTCGCTTAACCTTGCCCGCGTATCCCCCGGAGCGAAGCGGAGTCGCCGAAGGCGAGCTCAATGCGGGGTGCAAATCTGTCGCGCCGCCTTGGTAGGGGCGCATCTCCAAGGCACCCGCTCCCGCGGCACATCCGCCGCGTGGAGCCGACAAGACTTGATTACCACAGTAAATTGCCCCAGTAGCGGGAGTTTGTGATATACTGTTCGGCATGAGACGGTGCAGGATAAATCTTCCAAATCGGTGCCAGCGTCTGATCGGCCGAGTGGCTCACCGCGCGTTTGAAGGGGGCAAGCGGCGAATCGAAAGGGTCGCGCCGCTATGACAAGGAAAACCTACTGTGGCAATCTACTGTGGCAATCAGGTCTGACCCTGTTGGCTCCTGACGCCGCCCTAGACTGCGCGCCGCAGAGGGATTAAGGAGGGAACCCAGTATGGAGAAGATATTTGGTTTCTGCTTTTTTGTGGCATTGGCTGGGTGTGTGGCGACTCCTGCATTAAAGGAGGACGGGCTCAAGAAGGCCATGACGCCGATTCCGTTCGTCGCGCGGCTCGCTTTAGGCGCGGATGCGGCTGAGGCTGGATACCAGGTCAGGTCGCTGTTGCCGAAGGACGAGTGCTGCGACGCGCATAATCTGACGGAGTGGGATGTTCATACGGTCTCCGATGCGGACGTATACTTTTCGATAGGCCTTCCTTTTGAGGCGGAACTCGTAAATGCCGCGCGCCGTCGCAATCCGGAGCTCCGAGTGGTTCCGCTGGACCAGAAATGTTGGCGAATCGAAGGCAATCCCTATGTCTGGATGTCTGGCTTGAATCGGGGCATCATGGATGCTGCCGCGAAGAAATTTCTCGACTGCAAGAAGTTTTGCATCTGCGGTTCCCCTTATGCTCCCTTGCCGGTTGCCGAAAGTATAAAGCGTGCCAAGCTGGAGAATTATACAGTGGCCATTCTGCATCCGGCGTTCGCCTACGAATGCGGTCAGTATGGCGTGAAGACAGTGTCTTTCGACGAGAAGAGTTTTCGCTACGAATATGCCGCGGATCCTGATGACGGCGCAGATCCAGATGACAGCGAGGAAGCGGCGTGCGATGGGGAGGCGGTCGAAGGCGAGCCCGTCACGGCCGACCACGGGCGTTTGCGCCAGATAGCGGCTGCGGAGGAAATCAAGACAAATGACGTGAGTCTTATTTTGGCGCTGCCATCACAGCGGTGGATCGGAGATGCATTGGCCAATCTGTCGCAAGCCAAGGTGGCGTATGTGGATCTTTTTGGCGGAGACAGTCCGTTGGACGTAGACATCAATTTAATAGAGGACATCTCTACCCACGAAGAGATGAAGACGCAGCGTGAGGCTCTCGCGGAGGAGGAACGGGAACTGGCGGCGCTTTCTCCAGCGGAACGGCGGCTTGAGAGTGTGCAGATTCCGCAGATAGCTTTTTACGCGCCGGTAACCATGAAGGAAGCCGCGGAATTTCTCACGCAGGCATCGGAAGATTTTGGTCCGCCGGAGCTGCCGAAGGAGAAACGCAGGATAATGTTTACGTGCGCGGAAGACGCTGCACGGCGCGTGGCGCCACCACGTCCTGACCAACCTGGGATCTCGATAATTCCAATTGGGCCAATGACGAATTGGATGTCGCTACGGGCCGCTCTCCAGTTTGTTTGCGAGCAAACGGGATGCGTCTACGAGGCTGGGGATGGAACAGTCCGCATCAGCCTGCCTACGCCATAGATATTGATCGTCGTGGGGACAGCAACTGTAATTTTTCTGCGCCAGCGGAAAGGGTTGGAAAGCAGGAAGATGAGGGGGTGCGGGGGAGAAGGAGGGTGAAAGGAGGGGAAACCGTCCGCCGGGACGGCTTGCGACGCGGAGAAGCCGCTGCTGTCCGTGATGTCTATGCCACTTGTTTCTTCTGGAGCTGGAACTTGGGATCGCGAGCCAGCCTGTTCATCAGGTGTATGAGCTTTCGCATCACCGGAACGAACGCCCACTTCGCCCCCTTTTTCGAGGGGATGCGCT
>JAFQYM010000051.1 GCA_017406465.1 Kiritimatiellia bacterium
CGGCATCCTGAACGTCTCCGCGAAGGACAAGGGCACCGGCAAGGAGCAGAAGATCACGATCACCGCCGCCGGCGGCCTCTCCAAGGAGGAGATCGAGAAGATGCGCAAGGACGCCGAGGCGCATGCCGCGGAGGACGAGAAGCGCCACGCCGAGGTCGAGGAGCGCAACAAGGCCGATGGCCTCGCGTTCCAGGTCGAGAAGACTCTGAAGGACGCGGGCGACAAGATCTCCGCCGACAAGAAGGCGCCGGTCGAGGCTGCCCTCAAGGAGCTCAAGGACGCTCTTGCAAAGCAGCCGCCTGCGCCGATCGACGAAATCAAGTCGAAGCAGGAGGCGCTCATGAAGGCGATGGAGCCAGTCGCGCAGGAGATGTATTCGTCTTCGCAGCAGGCCGGCGCCGGTACGCCGCCTCCTGGGGCCGGCACGCCTCCACCGCAGGACGAGCCAAAGAAGGAGAAGGGCGGCGACGATGTCGTCGACGCAGACTTCACGATGAAATAATTTGGAAAGAAAGGAAAACACAAAATGAACATCAGACCATTGGGCGATCGCGTTCTCGTTGAGCCGATCGAGGAAAAGGAACAGACCGTCGGCGGGATCTACATCCCCGATTCCGCTAAGGAGAAGCCCATGCAGGGCAAGGTTCTCGCCGTCGGCAAGAAGCTTGACAAGGACGGCAAGGAGATCAAGTTCGACGTCAAGAAGGGCGACACCGTTCTTCTCCCGAAGTACGGCGGCACCGAAGTGAAGCTCGACGGCAAGAAGCTGCAGCTCGTCAGGGAAGAGGATCTCCTGGGAGTGCTGGAGAAGTAAAAGGAACGGACATTCGACAACCGACAGCCGACACCGATTGTCGGACGCCGAATGTCGAATGACAAAAAACAAAAAGGAATTACCACTATGGCTAAGCAAATCAAGTTCGACGCCGAAGCGCGTCAGAAGATACTCGCAGGCGTCGAGAAGCTCTCGAACGCCGTCACCTCGACCCTCGGCCCGTCCGGCCGCAACGTCATTCTCGACAAGAAGTTCGGCTCGCCCCAGATTACCAAGGACGGCGTGACGGTCGCCAAGGAGATCGAGCTCCCCGACCCGTTCGAGAACATGGGCGCGCAGATGGTGAAGGAAGTCGCCTCGAAGACGAACGACGTCGCGGGCGATGGCACGACGACCGCTACGCTCCTCGCGGAGTCGATCTACCGCGAAGGGCTCAAGAACCTCACCGCCGGCGCAAACGCGATGGCGCTGAAGCGCGGCATCGACAAGGCGACTGCCGCCGTCGTCGACGCGATCGCCAAGCAGTCGAAGAAGGTCAAGACCGCCGACGAGATCGCGCAGGTCGCGACGCTTTCCGCCAACGGCGACGAGGAGATCGGCAAGATGATCTCCGAGGCGATGGACAAGGTCGGCAAGGAAGGCACGATCACGGTCGAGGAGGCGAAGACCCTCGAGAGCTCCCTTGACGTCGTCGAGGGCATGCAGTTCGACAAGGGCTACCTCTCGCCGTACTTCGTGACGAACCCCGATGCGATGGAGTGCGAGCTCGAGGATCCGTTCATCCTCCTCTTCGAGAAGAAGATCTCGGGCCTTCAGGACATGCTTCCGCTCCTCCAGCAGGTCGCGAAGTCCGGCCGTCCGCTCATGATCATCGCAGAGGACGTCGAGGGCGAGGCGCTCGCGACGCTCGTCGTGAACAAGCTGCGCGGAACGTTCCAGGTCTGCGCCGTCAAGGCCCCCGGCTTCGGCGACCGCAGGAAGGCGATTCTCGAGGACATCGCGATCCTCACCGGCGGCAAGCTCATCAGCGAGGACATCGGCATCAAGCTCGAGAACGTCACGATTGACATGCTCGGCCGCGCCAAGAAGGTTGTCGTCGACAAGGACAACACGACCGTCGTCGAGGGTCTCGGCAAGTCCGCCGACATCAAGGCCCGCGTCGAGCAGCTCAAGCGCCAGATCGAGGAGACGACTTCCGACTACGACCGCGAGAAGCTCCAGGAGCGTCTCGCCAAGCTCGCCGGCGGCGTTGCGCTCATCAAGGTCGGCGCCGCGACCGAGGCCGCGATGAAGGAGAAGAAGGACCGCGTCGACGATGCTCTCCACGCGACCCGCGCGGCAGTCGAGGAAGGCATCGTCGCCGGTGGCGGCGTTGCGTACCTCCGCGCCCAGAAGGCGATCGAGGCGCTCAAGCTCGAAGGTGACGAGGCCGTTGGCGCGAGCATCATCGCCCGTGCGATCGAGGCGCCTCTCCGCAAGCTCGTCAACAACGCGGGTCAGGAAGCCGCGCTCGTCATCGCCAACGTCAAGAAGGCGACTGGCACGAACGGCTACAACGTCCGCACTGGCGAGTACGCCGACATGCTCAAGGCGGGCATCGTCGATCCGGCGAAGGTCACGCGCTCGGCTCTGCAGAACGCCGCGTCCATCGCGGGACTGCTGCTCACGACCGACTGCATGGTCACCGACATCCCCGAGAAGAAGGATGCCTGCGGCTGCGGCGGCCACGGCGCGCCCGGCGGCATGGAAGGCATGATGTAATGCCTGCCTTATCGGGCAAAAAGGGGGCGCATCCGGACAGGGTGCGCCTTCTTTATTTTTTCTCATTTACCCCCTTGATTTCTGAGCGCAGAAAGCGTATACTATCTCCCGTTTCGCTGCTCGGGTGGTGAAATTGGCAGACACGCATGCTTGAGGTGCATGTGGGTAACTCCTTGCGGGTTCGAGTCCCGCCCCGAGCACCATCTTAAGCCGCCGCAAGGCGGTTTTCTTTTTCCCGTTTCAGGAAAGATGAATGTATATGGGTGTGAGGCGGGTGGAGACATTTGATGCGCGGCGAAAGGCCGTGAACGCTGTGGCGGACTTCCTTGCCGCACGGGCGCGGTCTGACGCGGCCGGCGTAAAGTCCCTTGCGCACATTCTCGTCGTCGTGTCGACGGCGCAGAGCGGCCGCCGCCTTCGCCACGCGCTTGCGCGGCACTTCCCCGCGGGCGTCGTTCCTCCTCTCGTCAGGACTCCCGCACACCTCGTAGACCTTTCCGCCCCCGACATCGCAGGACGCGCCGACGAACTGCTTGCGCTCAGGGAGGCGAACGGCGGAAAGGGCGGCTTTGACGTCGCCGCAGAACTTGCCGACATCCGCCGCATCCTCGGCGCGAACGCGCTTTCCTTTTCGGATGTCGCCGAGAAGGTCGGCTCGATACTCACTGGCGATCTTGCAGACGTCGAGATCGAGCGCTGGCAAAAGCTCGCCGGTCTTGAGTCGCGGTACTTTGCCGCTCTTCAGTTGCGCGGTAAGCGCGATCGCATTGCGGTGCTCAAGGACGAGCTTGCAAAGCCGATAGAGTTTCCTGGCATCGAGGAAGCCGTAGTCGCCTGCGTTCTTGATCCGCTTCCTGTGATGAACCTCGTCCTCGAGAAGTCGGGCCTTCCCGTGACGGAACTCGTTCCCGATGTCTCGTCCGCTCCAGAACTTAAGATGTCGCAGATCGCCGCCTCGGGAACCGCGGCGAGCGAAGCCGCGAAGATTGCGTCGCTCTTCGCGTCGGTCCAGCCGGACGAGGCGCTTCCCGCGCTTTGCCTCGCAGACCCCGAGACTTTTCCCGAGATACAGGGCGCGCTACGCGCAAAGGGGCTAAAGGTTCACAATCCTTCTGCGATGGCGCTTTCCACCTCTTCGCTCGGTCACCTCGCCCACCAGCTTGCCGCACTTGCGCGAACGTCCTCTTATTCCGTCTTCTCCGCGTTTGTGCGCGGCGGCGATGTCAGGCGCTGGCTCAAGGCAGAACTGAAGATAGACGACGCGAAGCTCACCGCGGCTCTCGTCGATCTCGACAACCGCCAGCAGCAGCTCATCCCCGCGAAGGTCGACGACATCGCGCCGAAGACGGAGCATACGCTGCGCGCGATTTTCGAACTTGTGAAGGTGCAGCTCAGAAAGCGCGGCATGCGGCAGATACTCGCTTCGATTTTTTCGACGCTCGCTCTCGACGAACGCGACGAGCGGTCGCGCGAGTTTGCGGCGGCTGCGGAGGCGGTGAACGACCTTATCGACGAGTGCTTTGCAAAGGACGTTCCGCGCGATCTTGCGCTCGAGCTTTTCGAGCGGCGTCTTGGCGAGACGACCTACGCGCTCGAGCCAGACGAGGGCGATACTATCCTGACAGACGGCTGGCTTGAGCTTCCGTTCCTAGACGCCGACGAGGTCGCGATCTCCGGCTTTGCCGAGGGAAAGGTGCCGGAGTCTGTCGTGGGCCATGCCTTTCTTCCCGATTCGCTACGCCGCGGGCTCGGTCTTGCCGATAACACGGCGCGGACGGCGCGCGACAAGACGATTCTCGCGATGACGCTCGCATGCCGCGAGACGGCTGCGGTGACGGTGCATTTCCATTCCGTAGACGGGAAGGGCGATGTGATGAAGCCCTCGCGTCTTCTCTTCGACTGCAAGGACGACGAAGAACTTGTTCGCCGCGTGATTGCGCTATATGCTACGCGCGCCGGAACAGGCGAGACGCCGCCCGCCGACCTTCCCGACAGGTGGAAGATAAAGTTGCCGGTGCCGCCAGAGTACGCCGAGCTTCGCAAGACTTCTCCGTCGAGTCTCGACCTCTACATGCACTGCCCCTTTACCTACCTTCTCCGCAAGACCTACAACGAGAGCGAAGACTACCGCGCCGAGGAGCTTGACGCGTCGGAGTTCGGCAATCTCGCGCATGACGCGCTCGAGGCGTGGGGGCAGGGCGAGCTAAAGGACTCGACGGACGCCGATGCAATCGCCGCGGTGCTCGAGGAGAAGGTTGACTCGATTCTCGTGGAGCGCTTCGGGCTCGAGATTCCGGCGATTGTCGCCTTGCAGGGCGAGAGCGTGAAGCGGCGGCTTCGCCGCTTTGCCGCGCTCCAGGCCGCGCGCGCGGCGGACGGCTGGCGCGTCATGGCGACGGAGCGCAAGATGAAGGTCGCCTACGGACACACGCTCGTCGCAGGGCGCTGCGACCGCATCGACTTCAACGACCGGACCGGCGAGTGGTGCGTCGTCGACTACAAGACGTGGGATAGCGCTGCGCGCGCCGCGGCGTTCGAGACGAAGAAGGACGGCACCCGCGTCTGGAAGAGCTTGCAGCTTCCGCTCTACTGCGCGATGCTCGACGCCGATCCTGACTTCCCAGAAGCGAAGCGCGAGCGCATAACGGCTTCGTATTGCATCCTCGCCAAGACAGTTGCGGACACTTGCTATTCTGAGTCGTTCTCTGGCGCGGATGTTCCCGACGCGGAAGCGAAGGTGAAGGAGCTTGTAGGTGGCATCGAGCGCGGCGTCTTCTGGCCTGCGACCGACACGTCCGAGTGGCGGTGGGATTTCGCCGACTGGATCTTCAACTCCCCCGAGGAAAGCGTCGCCCCCGCATGGATCGCCGACCAGCTCCGCCGGATTGAGGGCTAGCGCATAGGGCATATTTCTTGCGCTGGTTGAGTCAATTTTGTCCGTGGCGTAATTTGGTATAATGTGCGCCATGTTTTGCAAGTCATGTGGAAGGTCGCTGTTCGACAGCGGAGAAGAGCGGTTCTGCTGCCCCTACTGCGGCGCAGAAGTCGTGGCGGATAGCGTTGACTCGAACGGAACGCCGCAGGAAGTCGGCAAGTCGGCTGAGTGCGATTGCGGTGATTGGCATAGACGCGCCAATCGTCGCGAGTATTGGCTCAAGACGCTCTTGGTTCTAGCTGTTTACTATGTGTTCGTCTTTCTGCTGGTAAAAGCCCTTGTGGGCATGGAATTGAATGGTCTCGGAAAGGCGCTTGCAATTGGGGTTGTCGCATTTGCCTTTGCCGTTGGGCTGTATTGGCTATGTGACGCGGTGTGCAGGCGCTTGCACGACATAGGTCTGTCCGGATGGTGGATTGTGCTGTATGTGATCATCAATGTCGTTGTCAGTAATGTCGTCAGGAATTGTCCTGGGGCATCTGCGCTGGGCGATATATGGGAAGTGGTCGGCGATGCGGCTCCGATTGTCATCGGCTTATGGCCGGGAATGAAGAAGAAGAACGAGTATGGCTCCGTTCCGCCGAAGAAATCTTTCCTCTTGTGGCCATGGGGCAAGTCCACCGAAGCCACCGATAGTCGGCAGGACGCCGAGGAGCGGAATCTTGAGGAAGAGGCCGAGGTTGAATTTGCCAAGACCGACGACGGCAAGGTAGTTTAGAGCATGCAGAGAGCAAGTGACATATTATTCTGAATTAAGATGACAGTGAAGGACTGATATGAGTCGTGGGGGTGGTTCCTGCTGCGGATTTGCCGTGCACCCAGACATAGTTGACCAACAAACCAAGATTTGCTAAACTGTCTCCACCAAAGGACAGGAGGCCCCAAATGCCGTTGACAATGAATGTAAACGAAGCGAAAACGCACTTCTCAAGCCTTGTTTCTGAGGTGGAGAAGAACATGGTCGCATTTACGATAATGCGATACGGGCGGCCTGTCGCCAGGCTGGTTCCACTGGAAAGCCCGCGCAGGTCGTTCAAGCCGATACCTGGGCTCGCTGGCAAGATTAAGGTGAAATGTGACCTTTTCGATGATTCGTCATCCGATTGGGAGGCCTGCGATGCGTCCGCTACTGCTTGATACGTGCGCAGTCCTCAAACTCGCGAACGGCGAGTTCGGCAAGTTCTCGCGCTCCGCGATGAAGGCCATGCGCGAGGCGGACATACTGTATGTGAGTCCAATTTCGGAATGGGAGATATCGCTGAAATGGAAGCAAGGGGGCATAGAACTTCCTCTTGAGCCGAGGGCGCTTATGCACAAGCTGATGAATGCATATTCGCTGTCGCTTGTGCCTCTGTCGGAGGAAGTCATGTTCAAGGCGACGGAACTTCCCGATATACATCGCGATCCGGCGGATCGATTCATAATCGCGACGGCGATGCTTGGCAACATGGTTGTCGTTACTACAGACCACCGCTTCCCGCAATATGGAGTTTCGGTGGTTTCATAAAAACAATGAAGGCGAACGTGCTTATCGCGGCATCGGCTGGGACTGGCAAGACGCAGGCGCTTGCCGAGCGGCTGATCGCGCTCGTAAAGGGCGGGCTCGAGCCGCACGAGATCGTCGCGCTTACCTTCTCGCGTGCGGCGGCGGGCGAGATCTTCGAGCGGTTCGTCTCGCTTCTCGCAGAACGCGCGAAGGGTGACCCTTCCTGCGCGGCACTTCTCCGAAAGGTCATTGCGACGCAGCACCTCTCGCAGATAGGGACTCTCGACAGCTTCCTCATGCGTATCGTGAGGAGCTTCCCCCTCGAACTCGGACTTGACGGCGGCGTCGAGATAATGGACGACTACCGCGCCGGGCAGGAACTCGCCCGCACGTCGTTCTCGATCCTGCGCCGTACCGATGTGTCCGCCCGCCGCGCGTTCACCGACGCGTTTTCGCTCGCCATGAACGGCGAGGACGTCAGGAGCTTCATCGGCTCCTATCGCGACTTCGTCAAGAAGTGGCAGTCGCTCGTTCGCGCAAACCAGTCGGAACGCGCATGGGGCGACGCGTCGTCGATATGGGGCGAGTCGCCGACATGGGCCGCGACCGACGAGAAGGAGCTTTCTCGGCTCGCCGATGATCTCGTAGGAATATGCGACTCAAGCTCGTGGCCCGAGTTCGTCGAATGGGTGCGGAACTTCCGCGGCAGTTTCGACGGGCTCAAGGGATTTGCAAAGAAGTTCTTCGAGATGGACGGCTTCCTCTCGGGCGCGACAATCGACGTGTCGTTCAACCGAAAGGCGTATTCCTTCGGCGGTGCCGAGGCGCGAGCCGTGCGAGCCGCCATCATTGGCGTCTGCGGCTTCGTCGTGCGCCGTCGGCTTGAGTTCGCACGCGGCGTCTATCGCCTTATATCGGAATACGAGAAGGACTACGACGCCAAGGTGCGCGGGAAGGGGCTTCTCGTCTTCGACGATGTGCCGCGCCTCGTCGCGTCTCTCCCGGACGACGTTCGCCTCGCGCTCGAATACCGCCTCGACGCGAAGATCCGCGCATGGGCTCTCGATGAATTTCAGGACACGAGCCGCGAACAGTGGGCCGCGCTCTCGCCACTCGTCGAAGAGGCGAAGGAGTCTGACGGCGAGAAGTCGGTCTTCATCGTCGGCGACAGGAAGCAGGCTATATACGGTTGGCGCAACGGCGATGTCGGGATATTCAGCCGTGAGGCGGCGGACAGCAACGCCTACGAAACGCGCAAGCTAAACGAGACCTACCGCTCGTCGCCTGCCGTCGTAGAGGCGGTGAACCGTGTCTTCGTGCGCGGGCGGTTGCGCGGCGAGTTCCCTGGCTGGGAAGCGGACGAGCATGTATCGGCCAAGCCCGATATGCCTGGGTTCGTCCAGGCGGTTGTCGCGGCAAGTCCGAAGTTTGACGACTACTTGGAGCCGGTGTTCAACGCCCTTGCCGCCGTCGATCCAGTGAAGCGGTCGATTGCCGCCGCAGTTCTCGTAAGGAGCAACGCGACGGGCGAGAAGATTGCCGCGTACCTTAAGCTCAAGGGGATGGCCGGCGTCGTGTGGGAAGGCGAAAGCGCGATTCTCGATACGCCCGCCCTGCAGGGCTTCGTCGATCTCGTGAAGCTCGCCGACCACCCTGGCTACCAGCAGGCGTACAACCATTTCTCCTCTACTCCCCTCGCGGCGGCGCTCTACCCCGACGGCGTTCCTCCCGCCGCCGAGGTGTCGCAGTTCGCCGCGCAGTCGTTCACGGCGAAGGGACTCGTGCGCACCTTCCGCGACCTGCGCGCGCGCCTTCCCGAAAATCCCGCCGAAGCGTGGAGCGAATTTACTGAAGCGCGTTTCACCGACATGCTGCGCGCGGCGGCCGAGTTTGAGCTTGGGCTTGAGCCGGGAACGCGACTTTCCGACTTCGCGGAATTCCTCGCGGCGAAGAAGAAGCGCAATCTCGCCGAGCCGGGCAAGATCAAGATAATGACGATTCACCGCTCCAAAGGGCTCGGCTTCGACTATGTCGTTCTTCCGCTCTACGAGCCCGATGCGTTGAACGCGTCGTCGGACGGTGCGCTTGTTGCAGACGACTGGGTTCTTCCCGACCCCGGAACGAAGGTGTCGAAAATTTTGCCGGGACTTTCGGATGCGCGCGCGGCGCGGCAGGAACGCGTCGAGGAAGAGGCACTTTGCACCTACTACGTTGCGATGACGCGGGCGAAGAACGCGATGACGATCGTATGCCGCCCGCCCGCGAAAAGCGGTTCGTCGGTCTATATCTCCGATTTCGTGCGCGAGGCGCTGCCAGACACGGTCGGCGATCCAAAGTGGTACGAGAAGTTCGTCGCGGGCCCCGCAAAGCGCTCCGCCGCGGCAGATGTGCCGCGGGAATTCGTGCGCGGCAAGCGCGAGAGCGTTCGTCGCCGTCTCCCGTCTCTCGCGTTACGCTCGGGGATGTCGGCGGGTGAGCTTTTCACCGACGGCTCAGCGCGTCAGGCGGCGCGTCAGAGGGGAACGGATGTCCACGCGCAGCTGGAGGCAATAGAGTGGATCGACCCCTCGGCGCCGAAGGACGACCTCGAGCGGCAGATCCTCGCGAACGGCTGGACGGACGCGTTCGTGAAGGGCGACAACGCTGCGGCGCTTTGGCGCGAGCGCAGCTACGAGCGGCTTGTCGGCGCGGAGTGGGAGTCTGGCCAGTTCGACCGCGTAGTGTTCCGCGGCGAAGGTGCCGCGCGCCGCGCGACCGTCTACGACTTCAAGACGAATATGCCTCGCCGCGGCGAGACGAAGGAAGAGTTCGCCGCGAGGATGCGCGAGGCCTACGCAGGCCAGATGTCGGCCTATCGCGCGGCAGTCGCCTCGCTCGCGGGCCTTTCGCTCGAGCGCGTCTCAACCGTCCTTCTTCTCGTCTCGACCGGCGACGCCGTCGCATTGCCCTGATTGCAGGACATCAAATGGCCGCCGCGCGGCTCGCGATTTGGTATAATGTCTACATGATTGCAAAGCTGATATTGGACAAGAAGCGCGAGGGCCATGCGCTCGGCAGCGCGGAGATACGGGAATTCATCGACGGCTTCACGCGTGGCGAGATACCAGACTACCAGATGTCTGCGCTCGCGATGGCCGTGTGCTGTCGCGGGATGAACGAGCGCGAGACGGCCGACCTCACCGAAGCGATGATGAAGTCGGGCCGCTGCCTCGAATGGGATGTCCAGACCGCAGACAAGCATTCTACTGGTGGCGTCGGCGACAAGCTGTCGCTCGTCATCCAGCCGCTTGTCGCCGCATGTGGTGTTGCTGTTCCCTCGCTCACGGGGCGCGGGCTTGGCATCACTGGCGGAACAGCCGACAAGCTCGAGACGATCCCCGGCTACAACGCCTCGCTTTCGCTCGATGATTTCCAGAAAATCGTTAAGGAAGTCGGCGTCTCGATGACGGTGCAGACCGACGAGATAACGCCTGCCGACAAGAAGCTCTACGCTCTTCGCGATGTAACTGGAACTGTCGCGTCGATTCCGCTCATCACGGCGTCCATCCTCTCGAAGAAGCTCGCAGAGGGTGCGGGCACTCTCGTCTTCGATGTGAAGTGCGGCTCGGGCGCGTTTATGAAGACGCGCGAGGAGGCGGTGGCGTTAGCGCATTCTCTTGTCGACGGCGCGAAGGCCGCGGGTCGCAAGACCGCGGCGCTCGTAACCGACATGTCGGCTCCGCTCGGCCGCGCGGTCGGCAACGCGAGCGAAGTCGCCGAAGCGCTTAAGTGGCTTCGTGGCGAGGATGCCAGCGATCCGGCTGTCGAGCTTTGCGTGGAGCTTGCCGCGCTGATGGTCGCGCTCACCAAGGAGATTTCTCTCGATGAGGCGCGGCAGATGTGCCGCGAGAAGCTTGCCGACGGCTCGGCGCTCGCGAAGTTTGAGGCGATGGTCGTCGCGCAGGGCGGCGATCTCAATGCGTTCGAGCGGCGGCTCAAGAAGCCGACTTTCAAGTTCAAGATCCAGGCGATGAAGTCTGGATTCGTCACCGCGATCGACGCGGAGAAGGTCGGCAAGGTCGCGCTCGCGCTTGGTGCGGGACGGATGGAGAAGACCGACAAGATCGATCCGCTCGCCGGCATAACGCTTGCCGTGAGGCGCGGAGATCGCGTCTCCGTCGGTTCGCCTCTTGCGACGCTCGAGAGCTCGCGCGAGCCCGACGGACTCGAGCGTGCGGCCGCAGACCTCCTGAAGGCGTTTACAATTGGACGCGATGCGCCTGAAGACGCAGGACTGGTGTTGGAGAGGATTGATTGAGATGAAGCTTTTTGTTGCGACACATAACCAGCACAAGATACGCGAGATATCGCAGATTCTTCCTGGCTTCGAGATTGTTCCCGACGACCCCGAGGGCGTCGAGGAAAACGCGCCAGACTTCGCCGGCAACGCGCTTATCAAGGTGCGAGCGATTGCCGAAAAGCACAAAGGCGAATGGTGCATGGCCGACGACTCCGGTCTTGAGGTCAAGGCGCTCGGCGGTGCACCGGGCGTCCATAGCGCGCGCTATGCGGGCGAACCGTCGAACACTCCTGCGAACAACGCGCTTCTCCTTAAGAATCTCGAGGGCGTAAAAGATCGTGCCGCGCGCTTCACCTGCTGCTGCGCGCTGGTCGATCCGTCGGGCGAGGAACTTGTCGTTCACGGACACTGCCCTGGACACATCGCCGAAAAGCAAGCAGGGGTCGAGGGCTTTGGCTACGATCCGCTTTTCATCCCGAATGGATACGACAAGTCCTTTGCCGAGCTTTCCGCTGAAGAGAAGAATGCGATCTCCCACAGGGGAAGGGCGCTTGAGAAGGTGAAGGCGATTGTGGGGAATGGGGAATGTGGAACGGGGAGCGAATCCTCCACTCCTCCACTCACACACTCCTCCACTTTCCTTGCGTGGCTTAAGCTTTTTCGCGTCGTAAATTTGCCGACGGTGCCGGGCGATGTTCTTGTCGGTGTGGCACTTTGGCCCTGCTTTGCGGGCCTCGGATTGTCTGCAAGTAGAACGGCTGCACTTGTAGGTGCAAGTGTGTTCCTTTATCTGTTTGGGCTTGTTGACAACGACATCGTCGGTGCGAAGACAGACAAGGGACGGCCGATTCCCAACGGCGAGATTTCGCTTGGCGTGGCGTGTCTTGCCCGGTTCCTGTGCCTTGCGGCAGCAATCGGTGTCGCGCTTGGCTTCCGCCTGCCGGGGCTGTGGTGGCCGATGGCGTTCTCACTCCTGGTCTCTGTCGTCCTCTACAATCGCACGAAGTGGAGTTTTCTGATGGGCGTGTGTCGTGCACTCAACCTTGGATGCGGGGTTGTCGCGGCGAATACGGTCTACAGCATGGATGCCGCGTTGCTACTGGAGCCTGCCGCAGTGGCGTGCGTCATTTGGCTTGCCTACATCTGGGCGGTGACGCTCTACTCCAAAGGCGAAGAGGATGACCCAGAGAAGAAGCGGCGCGTTGGCGCGCTTGTCGGAGGAATCGTCTATCTCCAGCTCACTGCGCTTCTCGTCCTTTCGCTTATGTTCCCGCAGGTGGCGGCGATGCGTCCGCTTCTCATTGCCGGTGCTGTGATGCTCATTCTTCTGCGGCTTTTCAAGACCGTGCTGCCCAAAGTCAGCGCGTCGTGATTGCGTAGGCCGCGCGTATAAAGATTTGGTATAATAACCCAAAAGAACAAGGAGAAACAAGATGAACGGAATTCTTATCGCATTGCTTGTCGTCGTCGTACTGGCCGTCGTGCTCATCGCGTGGGTGGTCGGGCTGTACAACGGGCTCGTCGTTCTCAAGAACAGGTTCAAGAACGCGTTTGCCCAGATAGACGTGCAGCTCCGTCGCCGCTACGACCTGATCCCCAACCTCGTCGAGACTGCGAAGGGATATCTCAAGCACGAGCGCGAGACGCTGACCGCCGTCATCGAGGCGCGCAACCAGGCCGCAGGTGCCGCGAAGGCCCTCGCCGCCGCGCCCGGCGATGTCGGCGCAAGCGCCGCGTTCGCGAAGGCGGAGTCTGGCCTCGCGGGCGTCCTCTCGCGTCTCATGGTCGTCGTCGAGCGCTATCCCGAGCTCAAGGCGGATGGGCAGATGTCGCGCGTGATGGAGGAGCTCTCGTCCACCGAGAACCGCATCGCGTTTGCGCGCCAGGCCTACAACGACTCCGTGACGGAATACAACACGAAGCGCGAGATATTCCCGACTTCAATCGTCGCCGGCATCTTCAACTTCGCGCCTGCCGCGCTCCTTGAGTCGACCGACTCCGCCGCGCAGCGCGAGGCGCCGCAGGTCAAGTTCTGATGGATCCGTTCGCGCTCCAGCAGGCGGCGCGTACCCGAACATTCCGCCTCGTTCCGCTGGCGGCTGTCGCAATCATCGCAACAGCCGTGGCTACGGGTTTCGTCTTTTTGCTTGCCTGCTGGGGTGTCTGGCTGTATTTCGGGGATGCCGACTTGGCACGTGATGCGACCGAGGCCGGCATTGCGGCGTTTTGCCACGCATATCCGCAAGTTGTCGCCGCCTGCTTCGTCTTTTCCTTTCTCCTTATCGGCATCGCGACGCTTTCGAAGTTCTTGGGGCTTTCTTCCGGCGACATGTTGATGAAGTCAATTGGCGCGACGCGCCTGAAGCGCGGCAAGGTCTCGTCTGACGCCGACGCCGATCTTGCGCGAGATCGTTTCCTCAATGTCTGCGAAGAGATGTCCATTGCGTCCGAACTCGACATGCCGACTGTCTGGGTTCTTGAGAACGAGGGCGGAGTCAACGCCCTTGCGGCGGGGACAAACCCCTCGGCGGCGGCTGTATGCGTGACTCGCGGTGCGCTTGAGTGGCTTACGCGCGATGAGCTGCAGGGTGTTGTCGCGCACGAGTTCAGCCACATCCTGAACGGCGACATGCGGCTTAACTTTCGTCTCACTGCGCTTGTCGCTGGCATTTCCTCCGTCTCGCGTTTTGGGAAGGGCATGCTGTCGTTGCTTGGTGGAGACGGAGAAGACGGCTCTTGCGTCATTGTGGTTCCGCGCGGCAAAAGCAAGGGCAAGGGCGGCGGTCCGCTGCCGCTCCTCGTCATATATGTCCTCACCGGCATCGCGCTGTGGCTTGTCGGATCGATCGGCACCTTCTTCGCGCGGCTTGTCCAGTGTGCTGTATCGCGCGAGCGCGAGTTCCTTGCGGACGCCGCGTCGGCGCAGTTCACCAGAAATCCAGAGGGGCTTGCGAATGCGCTCAGGTTCACGTACCTTGCGGATGTGGTTGGCGGCGGCCGTGCATTCGGTGCGTGGAAGGGCGATGTCTCGCACATGCTCTTCGCGTCGACAGGCGACTCCCTCTTTGAGACCCATCCGCCGGTCAAGGAGCGCATCCGCCGTCTCTCTCCGCGCGGCGAGACTGCCGCGGACGAATTGGTGAAGTCGCGCGTGGAGAAGATGCGGGCGCTGCGCCGCGCGCGCGCGAGGGCGGCGAACGAGAACTTCGCGAAGAGCATCGCGCGCGCGAAGGGGCTCAAGGCGGCGGACGTGTCGCTCGCGGATGCGAAGGTGCAGCCCGCCGTGCTCGCGTCAGCGCGGAGTCCGGCGAAAGCCGGCGGGATGCTCATCGCGCTTCTGCGCGGCCAAGCGCCGGAGGGATGGGTAGGGGAGATTTCTGCGGCCGAGCGGCGTACGCTCGCGCTCAGGTGCGTCAACACGCTTCGGGACGGTGCGTCGATATCTCAGCGTCGCCACTGGGCGGAGGAGGCGGAGCGCGTCGTCCAGGAGGACGGAATGTACGATTCCTTCGAGATGATGGTCATGGCGTCCGTCAGGCGTCGGCTTCTCTCGGACGGACGCATCCCGAAGATGGTGCCGGCGAAGACTCTTCTTCCCGTCGCCGCGCGCGTGATAGCAACGGTGGCGTCGTTTGGCGGCGACCCCGAGGGTGGCTATGTGGCGGCAGGGCGGAAACTTTCGCTCTTTGGCCCCGCTTTGCCGCCGATGCCCGAGCCCTACGACGATGCGACTGAGATTCTTGCGGCGCTCGATTCGCTCATGCATCTGCCCCCGCTTGCGAAGCGCGAGCTTCTTACCGGGCTGAAGGAGACGATTGCGCAGGACGGCAAGGTGACAGACGAGGAGGCGGACTACGTTGCCGCCGTGGCCGACGCGATCGGCGCCTACGGCTGGTCGATTCGCGCTTGATTCGCGGGGAAAATTCGGTAGCCTATTAGGCAAACGATTGCAAAAGGAAAGGAGTCAATCATGGTTTTCGGATTTCTTCAGAAGGGTAAAAAGGGTCACCCAGCATCTCGGCGCGATGCTCGACGAACTTGATGAAAAGGGACGGCTGCGCGTCCGCGCCGCGCTCATCGCCGTGACCTTCGGCTTGAGCAGGATATCATGTCCTGCGGCTATTGAATTGGATATTGCCCACTCGGTGTCGGGTTCAACCAGCAACTTATCACGAATTTATGGTATAATACAAAACACGAAGGTTCGCTGGAAGTCCATACTTCCGGACCCGTTTGGCTGAGAATGCGAGGGAACATGGCAAGCATCGACGACTACAAGAGTTTTCTTGACCAGGTGCGCAAGGCATCCGGCATAGAGGCGTTTGCGCCCGACGACACCGGGCTGGTCAGTGTCCGCGTCGACGACAAGTACAATGTGAACCTGCAGTACGTCGAGGCGACGGGCAGGGTGCTCTGCTTTGTGGAGGTGGCGGCGCTGCCGGCGGAGGCGTCGCGCGCGGTCTATCGCGACCTGCTTGTTGGCGGGCTCTTCGGCAGGGACACCGCGGGCGGCTACTTTGCCATCGAGCCGGAGTCGGAGACGGTCGTCTACAACTACTTCTTCGACCTCGAGGAGGCGGGGAAGGACGTCGAGGATTTCATCCATACAGTGGAGAAGATTCTCCAGCTCTGCGACATCTGGGCGGAGAGAATCCGCCGCAGTCTCTCGGGCGAGGACGCGGAGGACGTCGTTTCTCGCGAGAATGTCGAACATAATCTGCATTTTCCGGGGTCGATGATCCGCGCCTGAAATCCAAAAAGTCCAACGCGGCGATGTAACCTTTTCGGAGCTCGCGTGTAGACAGGGCGTGGAAACCGCAATGTGCGGATAGGACAATAAAAGGAGCAGAGTTATGCCACTGAATGTTGATGCATTCCGCAGTCTGATCGGCCAGACGCGTTACGGAAACCGCGACATAGTCGTAAGCGGCGAGGGCAAGAACGCGACCGCGCGCCTCGGCAACTACTTCTTCTCCCAGGGGAAGGCCGCCAACAACGCGACGATGCAGGCCTTCAAGGCGGCGCTCGAGAAGGAATACGGCTCGCTCGGAACCCACGCCTTCGACACGGTCCTCGGAGCGCGCAGCCAGCTCAACAAGTCGCTGCGCGCCTGCGACATCCAGCAGACGCTCTCCAAGCTCGTGCCCATCCGCGAGAACCGCTTCATAGGCGAGGTTAGCCGCCAGATCGCCACCTCCCCGAAGATGCTCGAACTGTCCGACAACGAGAGGATGGCGGTGTTCCAGAAACTGAAGGACGAGCCATTCAAGGACGTTGACCTTGCGGCGTGCCGCACGCCCGAGGACCTGTCGGCCGCCGCCGCGCGCCGCATCGACGCGGCGATCAACAAGCTCCGTGAGGAGAGTGACGCAGGCCTTCACGAGAACACGCTTGGTGCGCGCAAGTCCGTCGAGACGGCCGCGGGCGCAAAGGAGCCGACGGGCTTGCGAAACCTCAACACGGTCCTCAAGGCGGGCTCGACCTCGGTGGAGGACCAGATCAAGAAGGGCCTCATCGGCGCGGGAATGAGCGTCAACAGGTCCGATACGAACACCATCCTCTTCGAGAAGCTCAAGACGAACGGCGTGGAGCCGGGCTTCATCTACCGCAACGACTGGTCGCCGGACGAC
>JAFQYM010000052.1 GCA_017406465.1 Kiritimatiellia bacterium
CGCGCTTGACGGCTCGACCCACAACGCAGTGCTGCTCGACGGCGGCTACCGTCCCGTGCGCCGCACGATCATGTGGACCGACCAGCGCGCGACCGCGGAGTGCGAGGCGCTGAAGGCGGGCTGGGGCGAGAAGGTGTTCTCGACGTGCTACCAGATGCCGGCTCCGACATGGACCCTCCCGCAGATGATGTGGCTCAAGGCGAACGAGCCGGAGGCGCTCGCGAAGACGGAGCACATCCTTTTCGTGAAGGACTACGTGCGCTACCTGCTCACGGGCGAGGCCGCGACAGATCGCATAGAGGCGCAGGGCACGCTCTTCTTCGACATGGCAAAGGGAAAGTGGGACGACGATCTTGTCCAGCTGGCCGGATTGAGTCTGGCCAAACTCCCCCGCCTCATCGCGCCCACAGACCTCGCGGGCCGCGTGACGGCTGAGGCATCGGCGTTCACGGGGCTTCCCGAGGGAACGCCGGTTGTCTGCGGCTCCTCCGACAGCGCGGTGGAGGACTACGGCGCAGGGGCGGTGGAGCCGGGCGATCTCATCATCAAGCTCGCGACGGCGGGGAACGTCAACTCGATGACCGCCGAGGCGCACCCGCATCCGAAGACGCTCACGTATTCGCATATCGTGCCTGGCATGTGGTATTCGGTTTCGGCGACAAACGCCGCGGCGCTGTGCATGAGATGGCTGCGCGACGCGTTCTACGCGCCGCAAGTTGAAAGTTCCGGTGTGGGAAACCTCTATTCCCTTATCGACCAGGAGGCCGGGTCTTCGCCAATCGGCGCAAACGGCGTCTTCTTCCATCCCTATCTCCAGGGCGAGAGGTGTCCTTACTGGGACTCGAACTTACGCGCCTCCTTCACGGGCGTGTCGATCTCGTCGACTAGGGGCGACTTCGCGCGCGCGCTTATGGAAGGCGTCGCGTTCTCGCTCCGCGACTGCTTCCGCACGCTCGAGGAGATGCGGCTTCCGGTGAAGCGGATATTCCTCATCGGCGGCGGTGCGCGCTCGCGTCTCTGGAGCGAGATTGTCGCAAACGTCTTCAACCGTCCCGTTTCCGTTCCGACGCCGGGCGATGCGAGCTTCGGCGCGTGTCTTCTTGCGGGCGTTGGGATTGGACTCTTCCCGGACGTGAAGGCCGCCGTCGCGAAGTGCCTGCATGTCGAGCGCACAATCGATCCCGACCCTGCGGCGGCGATGGAATACGACCACCTCTTCACCTGCTATCGCCGCATTCACGACGCGCTCGCGCCGGTCTACGGTCCAAGGAAGGGAAAGGAGAAATAATGAAGGGAGTTTTTGCGTCTGCAGTTTGCGCCGTGTTTGGCGCGAGTCTCTTTGCCGAGCCTGTTGTCTCGGAGATTCCACTCCTCGAAGGCGAAAGGTGGTGGGGAGGAGCCGGAGGCGACGGACAGAACCAGCCCTACGGCGCGGCGGACGGCAGGCGGATCGACCTCAGGCGCCACGGACACACCTCGTCCCCGCTTCTCGTGTCGAGCTGCGGAAGGTATGTCTGGAGCGAAAAGCCGTTCGGCTACGAGTTCAGGGGCGGCAGACTCGTCCTCGATTCGGACGTGGAGAAGATCGATCCCGTCGTCGCGGGGAAGACGCTGAAGGATGCGTATCTCGCCGCCGCGAAGGCGCACATGCGCTTCGAGGGGAAGACGCCGCCGGACGTGTTCTTCTCGCTTCCGCAGTGGAACAACTGGATCGAGATATTCATGAACGGCGTGAACCAGAAGTCGGCGGACGAATACACGGACGAGCTTGCTAAGAGCGGCTTTCCGTGCGGCGTCTACATGATGGACGGCGGATGGCTCTCGCACCAGGGATCGTACGAGTTCTACGAGAAGGACTTTCCCGATCCAAAGGGACTTTTCGACCGCATCCGGTCGCATGGATGGATTCCGCTCATCTGGACCGCGCACTTCGTCTCGCCCGACAGCCGGGAGTACAAGAAGCTCCGTTACCACGACAAGCTGGACTGCCTCGACTACCTCGCCTACCGCAAGGCACCCGGCTCAAAGGCGGCGGCGGTGGTAAGGTGGTGGAGCGGCATCAGTGCTGTGTACGACCTCACGAAGCCAGAGGCGAACGCGTACTATGCTAAGATTCTCCACGAGTTTGCAGACAAATACGGCATCAAGGGCTTCAAGTTCGACGCCGGCGATCCGAGCTTCTTCATCGAGGACTGCCGTTTCCACGACGAGTCCGCGGAACCGGTGGACTACACGCGGCTCTACGCCGAGCTCGCAGCGCGCGAGTTTCCGTACCACGAGATACGCGTGAGCTGGAAGTGTGGCGGTCTCCCACTCGTGACGCGCCTCAACGACCGCGCACACGCATGGACAGGCAAGGGCGCACAGGACACGGTGATCCCGCAGGTGGTCTCCGCGGGTCTCCTCGGCTGCCCCTATCTCGTCGCAGACATGGTCGGCGGCGGGCTCGAGGTCTCGTTCGTAGGCAAGGAGATAGACGAGAAGCTGTTTGTCCGTTCTGCCGCGCTGCAGTCGCTTATGCCGATGATGCAGTTTTCCCTTCTCCCGGCGCGTCACCTCTCGCCCGAGGGCGTGAAGCTCTGCCGCGAGTTCGCGCAGCTTCACGTAGACTTCGCGCCCTACATAATGGAACAGGTGCGGCACGCTGCGACGACTGGCGAGCCGATCGTGCGCGCTATGGAATACGAGTTCCCGCACCAGGGCTTCAACCGCCCTATGCAGCAGTTTATGCTTGGGAATCGCTGGCTCGTCGCGCCAGTGCTGACGCCGGACGATGCGAAGATGGTCGAGCTTCCCGCCGGGAAGTGGCGCGACGACCTCGGCGAGATGCACGATGGTCCCAAGACGGTGCGGCTTGAAGGCGTTCCACTCGCGCGATTGCCGCGCTACGAGTTGATTTCCACGCCTCTCAATTCTTCTCATTAAATATCAGAATATACCATCCAACTCTCACTGCAAGTTTTGTATAATGTGCCCATAAAAGCTTACGGAAGGAACTCAAATGAAGATCAAGCCTGACAGCTACATGTTCGAGATGATTCGGACGGAGCTCACCGACGTCGTGGGCGACGAGTTCGTGGACGTGAAGTTCGCGGACAAGTTCGGCCACTCCATCGACTACTACTGGATTCCAGAGATGTGGCACGACCGCGGCCGAGAGTGCCCGAAGCCCGACTTCGTCGTGCATCCCGCGACGACCCAGGAAGTCGCGCGCGTCATGAAGATCGCGAACCAGTACAAGATCCCCGTCGTCCCGTGGGGCGGCGGCTCGGGTTCGCAGGGCGGTGCGCTTCCGATCTACAACGGCATCGTCCTCGACATGAAGAGGATGAACAAGATCATCAAGATCGACAAGGAGGCGCTCACCGTCACCGCGCAGACCGGCATCATCACGAAGCACCTCGAGTGGGGCTGCAACAAGGAGGGCCTTTCGACGATGCACCTTCCCGCCTCGATTTCGTGCTCCACGATCGGCGGCTTCCTCGCGCACCGCGGAACTGGCGTCCTTTCGACGAAGTACGGCAAGATCGAGGACATGGTGATGTCGCTTGAAGTCGTCACTCCGACCGGTGAGATCATCCGCACGCTCCCGGTGCCGCGCCATGCGTCGGGCCCCGATCTCACGATGATGTTCCTCGGCAGCGAGGGCACGCTCGGCGTCATCACCGAGGTGACGCTGAAGATTCATCCCCAGCCCGAGGCCCGGAAGTTCCGTGCCTACATCTTCAAGGACTTCCACACCGCGATGCAGGCCGGCCAGACGCTCATGCGCTCGCGCCTCGGGCCCTGCGCGATGCGCCTCTACGACGAGACCGAGACGAAGACCCACGTATCCAAGGTCTTCGGCATCAATCTCGACAAGGGCGCGTACCTCGTGTTCGGCTTCGACGGTCGCGAGAAGATCGTCGATCTCCAGATGCAGTACGCCCGCGAGATCATGGAGAAGGAGTTCCACGGCAAGGACTTGGGCTCCAAGGGCGGCGAGTGGTGGTGGGAGAACAAGTACAAGTTCTTCTATCCGGGCTACATGTTCCACGTTCCGCAGGCGTTCGGTACGCTTGACACCGTTGCGGACTTCTCGCACATCGAGAACGTCTACTGGGCGATGAAGAAGGTCGTCAACAAGGAGTTTCCCGATGCCCGCTTCATCGGACACTTCTCGCACTGGTACGACTGGGGCTGCATGCTCTATGCACGCTTCATTTTCCCTGGCGACAAGGTTCCGCCGAACGCCGAGGAGGCGGCCGCGCTCTACAACGCGGTGTGGGACAAGGCGATCCGCGCGGCGATCCGCGAAGGCGGCGTCATCAACGAGCACCACGGCGTAGGGCTCAAGCTCGGCCGCTACGTCAAGGACCTCTACGGCACCGCGATGCCGATTCTCGAGAGCCTCAAGGCGAAGCTCGACCCGAACGGAATCATGAACCCCGGCAAGATGGGGCTTCCTGGCTGCTGGTAAGGAAAGGAGTTTTCAAATGCATATCGACAAGTACGAAGAAGCGATGATGAACTGCCGGTTCTGCTTTATGTGCCGGCACCTCTCGACGATCGGCCAGGTGCGCTGCACCGAGGTCGACACGCCCCGCGTCCGCGCGGCGATGCTCTACGGCCTCAAGACCGGGACGAACTCGTTCGACGACTCCGATTTCGTCGACGCGCTCTATCGCCAGGAGCTCTCCGCGTGCTGCACTCACCACTGCGTCAACCACTACGACGAGAACGGACTCGCTCTTGCGGCACGCGCCGATGTCGTTGAAGCTGGCAAGGCGCCCGAGGCGGTGAAGAAGCTCGCCGCGAAGTTCGCGAAGACGGTCGGCTGGAGCGCGTCCGGGAAGGGCGACGTCGCCTATTTCCTCGACGAGACGACTGCGTCCGACAAGCAGGTTGTCGCGGCGGCGAAGAAGCTCTTTGCGGCGGCGAAGGTCGCGCCGAAGACGATCACGGGCGGCACCATCGGCAAAGTGCTGAAGGTGCTCGGGTATCTCCCCGAGGCGAAGGCCGCGGCCGAGAAGTTCGCGGCGTTCCTTAAGGCCGAGGGCGTGAAGACGCTTGTCGTCTCGAACCCCGCAGCGTTCGACGCGCTCACGAAGGACTTCCCGGAGTTCGGCGTGAAGCTCCCTTGCAAGGTCTTCTGCTTCGCCGGCTTCCTCAACCAGGCCAAGGTGAAGTTCACGAAGAAGGCGGGCGAGCTCTACTATCTCGCGGACGACTTCATGCGCAACTACGACGGCTGCGAATGCCCCGAGAGGCTGCTGAAGACGCTCAAGGCGGATCTGAGGCCGTTCGGCACGAACGACGAGGAGTCGTATTGCTGCGGCGAGGGCGCGATTGTCCTCGACAAGCTCAATCCAGCGCTCGTCAAGGCGCTTGCGGAGTATGTCGCCGCGCGTGCGGACAATCCGAAGAAGGACAGGATCGTCGTCCTCTCGGTCTACACGAAGAAGTGTCTCGCGAAGTACGGCAAGCTCAACGTCGTCACGATGGAAGAGGTGGCTGCGTCATGCTTGTAAACATGAAAGAGATGCTGAATGGCGCCCGCAAGGCCAAAAAGGCCGTCGGCGCATTCAACATCACCAACTACGAAACGGCCGCCGCGGTCCTCAAGGCCGCCGAGGCCGAGAACGAGCCAGTCATCATCCAGCTCTACATGCGCCTCTTCGACACGGGGAAGGCATACGACCTTGTGGGGACTCTTCAGCGGCTCGCGTTCCGCGCGAAGGTTCCCGTCGCGCTCCATCTCGACCACGGCTCGACCGTGAAGCAGGCGAAGGACGCGCTTGCGTGGGGCTACACCTCCGTGATGTACGACGGCTCGCGCTCGCCGTACGACGAGAACGTGAAGTGGACCAAGTTCGTCGCCGACTACGCGCATGCGCTTGGGTGCACTTGCGAGGGCGAGATCGGGCACGTCGCGCAGGGCGACGAGACGGCGCTCACCGATGTGGACGAGGCGGTGTCCTTTGCGAAGGACACTGGCGTAGACGCGCTTGCGGTGTCGATAGGAACGGCTCACGGCTATTACAAGGCGGAGCCGAAGCTCGACATCCCGCGCTGCGCCGCGATTGCCGAGGCGCTTCCGGATACGCCCCTCGTCCTCCACGGCGGCAGCGGAACTCCGCTCGCGGACGTGCGCCGAGCGATCGAGAGCGGCATTGCGAAGGTCAACATCGCGACGGAGTTCCTCGATACGTACATCAAGTCGACGCTCAAGGTCTACGGTGACTTGAACGGCGCGTTCGTTCCGCCCGACAAGCTCGCTGACCCGATAATCGACGAGTGCGCGGCGCACGTGCAGCGTCTTGTGAAGTTCTTCGCCCGAAGATAGGGGAATGGGGAACGGGGAACGGTATGGAAACACGAAACGATAAACATTACAAGTGGGTGATGCTGGGGCTTCTGGCGTTCACCTACTTCCTGATGCATGCGACGCGTCAGGTGTTCAATGCATCGTTCACCGACATCAAGGCCTCGTTGCCCGGACCTACCGACGCCCAGTGGGGCTTCACCCGTACTGCATTTCTTTTCGCCTACGGGCTCGCGGTTCCTCTTGCGGGAATCGCTGCGGACATGCTTCGGCGCAAGTGGGTTGTCGTGGTCGGCGCGCTGCTGTTCTCGCTTAGCGTGTTCGGCACCGGATACGTGGACGGCTTCGTGGGCATGCTAGTCATGTACGGACTTTTCAACGGCATTGGACAGTGCATGATCCCTGCGTCGGCAAGTTCCCTCATCGCGCAGTACCACACCGAGACGCGCTCCACTGCGCTTTCCATCTACCAGACTGGGCTCTACTTCGGGATCATCCTCGCGAGTGCGCTGGCCGGATGGTTCAGTTCGATTGCGGCAGACGGCTGGCGCTGGGGGTTCTGGGGGTTTGGCGCGGTCGGCGTCGCATGGACGGTTGCACTCATGTTCCTCCTCAGGGATACGCCGCCGCTTGTCAAGAAGGGCGGGGACGAGCGTGCGAGTTTCAAGGACGCTGCGCTTGCGATGGTTTCCAAGCCGACGGCACTCCTCCTGACGTTCGCATTTGGCATGCTCGTGTTCGGTTCCAACTGCTTCAGGACCTTCCTTCCGCATTTCATGCGCCAGGCCCAGGCCGACGGCGGCTTTGCGCTATCGGCGTCTTCCGCGGCGCTCCATTCGGTCATCTGGTTTTACATTGGCTCGTTCATTGGGATCGCGTCCGGTGCGCGTCTTTCGGATCGTCTGGCGCATCGCTTTCCGGCGATCCGCATAAACATGCTGTGGATTGGGCTTGCGGTGTCTGCCCCCGCCATGGCAGCCATGGTCTATATGCCGAGTCTCTGGCTCTGCTGCCTTATGACGTTCATCTTCGGCATCGGCGGCGGGCTCTTCGACTGCTCGCTCTATTCGGGGCTCTTCGAGGTCGTGGCGCCTCGCTACCGCGCCGCCGCGATGGGCGTGTACCTCTGCGGGGCGTTCCTGATCGGTTGCCCCGCTACGGCGGTCCTTGGATACGTCGGCCAGCACTTCTCCTACCAGCACGGCATCGCCATGTTCGCGGGGACGTATGCTGTCGGCGCAGTCGCCGTTCTCGTGGCGCGCATGTTCTGCTTCCGCCGTGATCGCGTCACGGATGTCGATTCTCGCGCTTGACGCGTGGCTATTGCGAGATCGTTTCTTCTGTCCGCGGGCCATGTCCGCATTTGCGTTTTGCAATAGCCGGACGGGGGAAATTTTGATATAATCATGGCATGAGAATAACTTTCTACGGGGCGGCGCAGACGACGACCGGCTCAATGCATCTCGTGGAGGCCAATGGCAAGCGGATACTGCTTGACTGCGGGCTGTACCAAGGCCACCGCAAGGAGGCGTTCGAGAAGAACCGCAACCTTCCGGTGGACCCAGCGAAGATCGACTACGTCATTCTCTCGCATGCGCACATCGACCACAGTGGGAACCTCCCGCAGCTCGTAAGGCAGGGCTTCCGCGGACGCGTGTTTGCAAGGCAGTCCACGACCGACCTCTGCGACGTGATGCTGAGAGACTCCTGCTTTCTCCAGAAGCGCGACCTCGAATACATCAACAAGAAGCGCCGCAAGGAAGGCAAGAAGCTCTTCGAACCACTTTACGAGGAGAGCGACGTCGACGCGCTGATGCAGCTGTTCGTCCCGACGCACATGCACGAGCCGCGCGAGATATGCCGCGGAATAACGCTCGAGTTTTTCAACGCTGGGCACATCCTCGGCTCCGCCCTCGTCCAGCTCGACATCCGCTCCGACCACGGCCACAACCACCGCCTGCTTTTCTCCGGAGACCTCGGCCAGCCGAACCAGCCGATACTCCGCCACTACGAGTATCCCGCTGGCGCGGACATCCTCATCATCGAATCGACCTACGCCGACAAGTTCCACCCGTCGGCCGACGACGTCGAGCTACGCCTCGAGAAGTATCTCAAGTACATCGACCGACATAACGCGAAGCTGCTCATTCCCGCGTTCTCGGTCGGCCGTACGCAGCAGATCATCTACTACCTGAACAAGCTGCGCGAGAAGGGCAAGGTGCCGCGCGAGGTGAAGGTCTACATCGACTCGCCGCTTTCCCAGAAGGCGACGCGCATCTACGCGAAGCACCGCGAAGTCTACAACGACGAGGCGAAGAGGATGCTTGCTGAAGGCAAGGACCCGCTCGAGTTCCCGGGCATGGTGTTCGTCGGCACGCCCGAGGAGTCGATGGCGCTCAACGACACTCCCGGCCCCATGATCATCATCGCGGCGTCGGGCATGTGCGAAGGCGGGCGGGTTCTCCACCACTTGAAGCACTGCGTTCAGGACGAGGACAACATCATCCTCATTTGCGGCTTCCAGGCGGAAAACACGCTCGGTCGCCGCATCGTCGAGAAGCGCGAGACGATCAAGGTCTTTGGCGAAGAAGTTCCGCTTAGGGCCCGCGTCGAGATCATCAACGCGCTCTCCGCGCACGCCGACCGCGCAGGTCTAATCGACTGGATAAGCGAGGTGAAGGACAACGTGCGCAGTGCGTTCGCTGTCCACGGCGAGCCGGAGAAGGTGGCGGCGATGGCCGACATCCTCAAGGAGCATGGCATCCGCAATGTTGTCGCGCCGATGCCAGGCCAGACATACCAGTTCGAGTGATCCCCGCCAAGCGACGGCGGAATTATGGTATAATTTACACGAACACAAACTTTTAAGGAGGAGATGCCACCATGAAGAGGATCATTGTTTTCGCGATGGCGCTTGTCGCCGCTTCAACGCTTTTCGCCAGGGGGCATGCTCCCTATAGACCATCCCCATTTCACTCAAGCCACCATTATCATCACCACCACCATGGTAGCGGTGGTGCGATTGCAGCTGGCATCGTCGGCGGCGCTCTCCTCGGCGGGCTTGTCGCAAGCGCAGTGTCGACTCCCGCGCCAGTGGTCATGACGCCAGCTCCGACTGTCGTGACTCCCGCGCCTGTCGTCGTTCAGCAACCTGTTGTCGTGCAGTCTGCGCCCGTCGTAGTGCAGCAGCCCGTCTACCAGACGCAGAACGTCTGGGTCGAGGGCCGCTACGTTGACACGGTTCAGCCGAACGGCACTGTTCTCAGGACTTGGCAGCCCGGGCACTACGAGCAGCGCACGATACAGGTGCAGTGAAGCGACATCTTATCGGAATCGGCGGCGTCGGCATGAGTGCGCTCGCGACGGCGCTTGTCCGTCTCGGCGACGAAGTGACCGGCGCCGATCGCAATCTCGACACCCCGAACATAAGGTTTCTTGAGTCTCTTGGCGTCCGCTGCTTCCCCGACGACGGCAGCGGAATCGACGCGTCCACCGGCGAGGTGATAGTGTCGACTGCAATAGAGGACACGAATCCCGGGCTTGCGCGTGCCAAGGAATTTGGAATCCCCGTGACCCACCGCGCGAAGGCCCTCGCCCGCGCGCTCTCCGGCTACAAGCTCGTCGCCGTAGTCGGCACTTGCGGCAAGTCGACCGTCACCGCGATGCTCGGTCACGTCCTCTCGACATGCGGGCTCGACCCGATGTGCGTCAACGGCGCGAATGTTCCCGGTTGGCAGGGGGCAGTCAAGTTCGGGAAGGGAGAGTATGCCGTTGCAGAGGTAGACGAGAGCGACAAGTCCCTCGTCGCGTTTAGCCCCTATGCCGCAATCGTGACGAACGCTTCAGCCGACCATTACTCGAAGGAGGAGATGGACGAAGTCTTCGATGCGTTTGTGAAGGACTGCCCTGGCCCCGTCGTTGACGCTCGCGGCGAGACCTACCGTCCGCAGGACTTCAACCGTCAGAATGCGTCTCTCGCAGTCAGGATGGCCGTCGCGCTTGGCTGTGACCGTGCCGAGGCGGAGAAGGCGATGGAGAGTTTTGGCGGCGTGGAGCGCCGGCTGCAGAAATATGGCGAATGTGTCTACGACGACTACGCGCACAACCCCGAGAAGCTGCGCGCGATGTGGCTGACGCTTGCCGAGCGATATCCGGGCGGGCTTTGTGTCGTCTGGCGTCCCCACGGCTACGCGCCCTTGCGCAAGATGATGGATGCGCTCGCCGAGATGTTCGCCGAGGTGATTCGTCCGCAGGACAAGCTGCTTTTGCTTCCCGTTTACGATGCGGGCGGCACGACCGACCGCTCGATAAACTCCGACGCGCTTGCGGCGAAGCTCGATTCCGCTCGCGTCGAGCTCGTCGGGAATCTCGATGCGGCGTTCGACTGGATTGCGGCTCACCGCGGCGAATACGCCGCGTTTGCGACGGCTGGCGCGCGTGACCCCGGCCTCCCCCGGCTCGCGGCGCGAATCGCAAGTTTGTAGATGGCGGCGCCTACGCGGCGCGGCGTGTTTCGGCTTAAGTTGTTCAAATCGCCGCGCCGCCCGATGGCTCGCTGGGCTCTCGTTCGGCTCCAGGCCCGCGACGGCTTTCGCACATCAGATAAATAGCCGAGTTTAGCCTGCCGTGCCTCGGCGTCTATCACTGGTTGCGTACGCAAGTC
Source organism: Kiritimatiellia bacterium (assembly GCA_017406465.1). GTDB lineage: Bacteria > Verrucomicrobiota > Kiritimatiellia > RFP12 > UBA1067 > UBA1067. Next base: position 10,968 of record JAFQYM010000052.1, read on the forward strand.
ACTCATACGCCTGCGGCCTTTCGCCTACCTCACCCGCGACCATCGGCTCGTCGCGGCGATAGCAGTGCAGCCGAGAACAAGCCGCATGCCGCCGAAACACCCCCTCCGCTTTCGCGCCCTAATACTATACGACGCTACACTGACTCTACCCGACTCTATCTGCTCTGATCCTAATCGACCCAAACTGTCCCTAATTCATATTTGTTCACTTGAAACCGGGGGACCCCTCGAAACCGTTGTAAAACGCCTGTTTGCGCGTTGCTGCTGGCTTGTGTGTTTCTTTTCTGCACGATCTACACGTTCTACACGGCTAAAATCCACCCCGAAAACTCTGCGTACTCTCGGCACTCGCTTCGCTCAGTTCGGCATTCGCCCCCTCGTCCCTTGCCTCACCTTCCATAAGGCGCGTTTTTCTTCGCAGCATCTGCGCTCGCCGACGTTCCGTCAGCTCGCTTAACCTTGCCGCGACACATCCGCACCCTGCATAGCGCCACCACTCTAGCGACTGCCTTCGGCAGCGACCTTCGGTCGGTGGATATGCTTCGCGGCTCCTCCCTTCGGTCGTCGGGGGATATGCGATTTCGTCCGCACCATAATCTCATTTCACCGCGCTTGATTTTTTAATTTTGCTATTTGACGGCGGAAGGGAGAATGTTGTATAATTTCACCGTCTTGCGAGAAACCGTAGGGCAGTTGATCTTTCCCATACTCCCGGGTGCAGGATGGCCCGGGACCGGCGGCACGCAAAACGCGGAGTCCGCCAAGGGCGGGTGGCAACATCCGCCGACGTACGCAATCTTGCGTATTTGGCTTTGTAGAAAATCGCCAATTTTCAGTAGTTAAGCCGAGTATGTGAGATGCGTCGCGTGTGCAATCACGTGGCGTGTCTTATAATCGTGTTTAACTACGGGCGTTTGGCGATGCCTCTACAAGACATGGATTTAAAGGCACGCCACTCTTCTTTTCTGCGCCGAGGGTGTCAGGCCTCGTAAAGGAAAGGCGCGGGGGAATGAAGAGATGATGAACAAAATTCGCGGTTTGATCCTGCTGGGTCTGGCGCTCGTGGGCTTTAACGCCCTGGCCATTTCGGCTCCGAGCATAACGTCCTGTACACGGACTTCCTCGACGTCCGTAAGCCTGGCGTGGACGTCGGTTAGCGGCGCTTCCTATTATGTCGTCAAGCGCAGCTGGACCGCGTCGTCGAGTTCCGCATCAACGCTGGGCACTCCTTCGGGGACTACCTACACCGACAGCCAGGCCGGAGTCGACACCTGCTACTACTGGGTCGAGGCTTGGGACAGCTCTGGCGCTCATGCGATCAGCGGCATGGCCACTGCGGCAAGCGGCAGCGGCGGCGGCGGATCGTCCGGCGGGTCGTTCACGATCAACGCATCGGACGGCACTTCGACGGAGGGCGTCATAATCACATGGTCTGCGCAGAGCGGCGCGACGGGCTATCGCGTGGTGCGCGGAAATTCCTCCAACATGGACAATGCAAGCATTCTGGTCGAGACGGTCACTGGCACATCCTATACCGATACGACCGCAGTCGCCGGGAAGACATACTACTACTGGATTGTGGCAAAGAAGTCGTCTGGATATGTTACGAGTTCATCCAACACCGGCTATCGCGCAAGCTCTTCGTCGGGCGGCAGCGGATCAGGGTCTGGTAGTGGCTCAAGCAGCGGTTCCTCATACGACGGACAATCCTACTCGGTGAAGTTCAACGCGAACGGCGGCACTGGCACAATGGCGAACGAGAGTTTCGTTTACGGCACGGCGAAGGCTCTTACTATCAACACATTCACGCGCACCGGCTACACGTTCGTCGGTTGGGCGACGAGCGCGTCAGCGACGACGTCCGCATACGACGACGGACAGAGCGTCAGCAATCTTACGACGACCTCCGGCGGCACGGTCAATCTCTATGCGGTGTGGCAGGCGAACGCCTACACCATCAAGTTCAACAAGAACGGCGGAACGGGCACGATGGCGAACCTCGCGATGACCTACGATGTGGCCAAGGCGCTGACGGCGAACGCGTTCCAGCGCGTGAACTATAAGTTCATGGGATGGGCAACGTCGGCGAGCGCGACAACGGCGACCTACAGCAACAAGCAGAGCGTCAGCAACCTCACGGCGACGCCGGACGGCACGGTGAATCTTTATGCGGTGTGGAAGCTTGTCCTCGAGGTCACATCGGTGACGGCGCGCCAGCGGTATCCGTGGAACGGACTCGTTGACATAGACGTCACCTTTGCGGCGAGCGGACTGAGCACGGTCTCGTTCGAGGTGAAGGACACCAAGGGCAACACGAATCTCAATGCGCGGACGTTCTACGTCGGCAACCCCAGTGAGAACAACCGCACGCTCGAGGTCCAGCCCGGCACGCGGCGGTTCGTGTGGGACGCCTTCGCCGACTTGGGGCAGGTAACGCTTTCCTCCTTCGCCGTGACCGCGAAGGTGACGGAGAAGAACTTCCAGGTGAACGTGACGGGCGGCACGGGATCCGGCTCGTTCATCCAGGGCAAGTCCGTGACGATATCTGCTGCGTCCAAGACGGGTTACACCTTCGCGAGCTGGTCGGGCACCACGGCAGACACGGGCATTCTCGCGAGCGCGACCTCCGCGAGCACGACGCTCACCATCCCGTCGCGCGACGTGGCGTACGAGGCGACCTACACGCCCAACACCTACACGGTCAAGTTCAACGCCAACGGCGGCTCCGGCTCAATGAACGTCGAAAGCTTCACCTACGACACGGCAAAGGCGCTGACGGCAAATGCGTTTACGAGAAAGGGATGGACATTTAAGGGGTGGGCGGACACTGCCGATGCAACCACGGCGAAATACACGAACGGACAGACCGTTAAGAATCTCGCGACATCTGGAACAAAGAATCTGTATGCTGTGTGGTGGCATCCAGGAGTGCAGCTTTGGGAGAATGGGCCGTTTTGGGCGGAGTGTAATGTTGGAGCGACCACGCCAGAGGAGTCTGGCTACTACTTCTGGTGGGGTGATACGGTTGGCTACAAGTGGCAGAACTCACAATGGGTCGCAAGCGATGGCTCGTCTAGTGGGTTTAATTTCAAAGCGGCAAATTGCCCGACATACAACAAATCTATTGCCGAATTAAAAAGCAGTGGATACATTAATTCTTCTTCAAATCTTGCCGCAGGATATGATGCGGCAACTCAAAAACTTGGTTCGCCATGGAGAATACCTACTCGGCAAGAATTGATCGATCTAAAAAATAATACAACATTTGTTAAAACAATTCAAAATGGCGTCGATGGATATCTTTTCACTGGTGTTGGAAGTTATGCTTCTCGATCCATTTTCTTGCCTTTGGCTGGATGTGGTTCAGGGACGCAATTTGAGAGTGGAAGCCCAACAGGGTACTGCTATGGTTCTACAGCACGTGACGACACTTCGGGTCATGATCATTATAGCAGTTATCTGATCATGGTATATAATAGCAGAACAGATGAATGGAAGGCTACCGTAGATGGATCCGAGTTCCGTTATTTTGGTAATTCGATTCGTCCTGTCATAAGTGCCAATCAATAGCTGAGGAAATCGATGGGTCAACGCTTTCTACTCGACAAGCAAATTATGACTGCGGACCAACGGCGTGAAGCATTTGATGACATAGAAGGAGAAACTTACAATGGCAAAAGAAAGACGGAAAGAAATCAAAGAGACATTTAGGGCCCTTGAAGAAATGTTTTTGCAGGAAGATGCTGTGAAAAGTATTGTCACAACATCTAAATTCATAGAATTGTTTGCAAGGGCGAAGATATTTCTAACTGAACTACGCCCACAGGTGCTTGAAGAAAATACTGTCAATGATTTCTATGGTGACATTGAAAATGCAATTGTTGCGATTGAAGCCTGTGTGAGTGTTGTTGGTGATGCGGAATATGCAGATAATTCACAAGAGGTTATTGATGGAGCGAAGAGAAAGCTTCGTATTGTCAATGATCATCTAAAAGGATGGTAAGAGCGATCGCCTGAAAGACTGGGTGGTTTGAAGTATAAACCAGTAAATGCAAATCATTTCAAGAAGGATTCAATCAATGAATGGAGAACACCAAGCTGCAAGTTGTGGACCACATGTTGGTCACTTGTTGTGGTTCATGTCACTTCACATGGATAACCGAAACATTGTCACGATGTCCAGAAATGAGATTATGCAGGAATTTAACATTGATCCTTTTGAGGCGGATGAATTAATTGAGCAAATAGAATTTGGATTTGCAGAAAGAATTGGTGTTAATCAGTACCGATTGACAGAAATTGGGATTAAAGAGATTGATAGAATGAAGCAGTCAGTATCGAAAATGCCAGATTGTAAAGAGTTCTGAAATAAGGAGCGTGCTAATATGTCATTTCTTAAGAGCAGAAGTAGAATGATATTGATTGTGTTCGCAGTAACAGCTGTGAATTTCGCGGTGGTGGCAGATACGAATGCTGTTGTTGCGACGGCGGAGAAGTGCCAACCAGCAGCTTCTGTGAATGTGGTTACCATGGCGCCGGTAGGGGATACGGCGTTTGATAGGGCGGTAAGGGCAGAATTGAAGGCGGCCGTGAATGACGCGAAGGAAGAGTATAAGGATCGGTATGAGGAGTTGAAGACGGCACATGACAGGTTTATGTGTCAGGTAGCCATATTGGTGACTATTTTGGGAATAGTGGTAACTGTTGTTGGGTTTGCTGTGCCGATAATATCATACATTAAGCATAAAGATTTGACAGAAGAAATTCAGAATACAAAACGCCGTCTCGAAGAGCTTGCAGACTTTGATCGCCAATTTAGAAGGATGCAAGCGAAACAGTCATCTTCTACGATGAAATTTGAATGGGTGGAGTTTCTTCATATAGTTCAAAGTGGAAACGCGAAAGACCGCGATATTGTTTTGCCACTTTACAGAACAGTGGAAGCATTGGTACTTGCAAATAAAATAGACGATTGTCGATTCTTGGACGAGTGTATAAACGAGGTTGCAAATATCATAAGCGTCTACAGAGAAGCAATTAAGGACAACTGCGATTTGGATAAGGCGTTCAAGAATTTTGTCCGAGAAAAAAGAATTTGCACGGATTCAATTAACTTCAATTATCTTGCTGAAACGTTGGGTGGCAAGACGCCTTCGTTGAAGACTGTGTTGAAGTTCATGAATGAATTTGGAATAACGATGTTTGGGGAGGTGTGTGGGTGAGTTACGGCTCAGCCATAATGCCCCTTGCATTGTGGGATTCGGAATGGCGCAAGCGTAAGCGCCGCGCGTCCGTGTTGGTCTGTGGTTTTACTATCAACGGGGTGCCTTGTGCTGGGTGCTACACAAGGAGACGCACCGTCTCGGTGCGTCCAAATGTGTTTCCATCTCACGCGGCAAGATGCCGCGTCTCCATGAGGAGTGGCGCGTCTGTGTTAGTCCGTGGTTTGTCAGAGAGTTTCCAGCGACTTGGGGTCGAGGAGGAATTCGACAACATTCATCCGCTTTATGCCGTCATGGTCGAGCGGCGGGTCGTTGTCGAGCGTGAGCAGGAACTTGGGGTGGTTGTCGCGAATGGCCCGGAGCGGGGCGAGTTCGCGCGCGAGCGTGGCTTCGTCGCGGACCGTGTACGCCACCTGAAAGTAGAGGGGGAGTCCGTTTTCGAGCGTCACGAAATCGACTTCTCCGTTGTTGAGCATCCCGACATAGATTTCGCGGAACCGACGGCGCAGTTCAAGGTAAACGACATTTTCAAGCAGATGGCCGAAGTCTTCGCCTTTCGTTCCGAGAAGGGTGCGGCGAAGCCCCGTGTCGGCGACGTAGTACTTCGCCGTTGTCTTGAGATACTGACGCCCCTTGATGTCGTAACGGTCCACCCTGTCGAGGAGGAATGTCTGGCAGAGTGCGTCGATGTAGGTGTCCAGCGTCGCGTGGGGCACGGAGAAGCCCTCGCTTTTGAACATTCCGACGATCTTGTTCACCGAAAGCAGATTGCCGATGTTGTCGAAGAGGAAACGGACGATGCGCTTGAGCGTGGCGGCGTCGCGGTAGCCGTTCCGGGCCATAACGTCCTTGTAGAGAACCGTATCGAGGATGCCGGAGAGGTAGTCGAGCTGAGTGCGCGAGCCGTTGGCAAGCTGGGCGGCGAACGGGAAGCCGCCGAAACGCAGAAAGTCGTTGAATACGGAATGCGCGTCCCTGTCGGGGAACAGGGTGATATATTCCGTGAAGTGAAGTGGCTGGAGGCGTATTTCGACATAGCGTCCGGTGAGGAACGTGGCCAGTTCGCCGGAGAGGAACTTGGCGTTCGAGCCGGTGATATAGACATCGAGATTCTTGCGGGAGTAAAGCCCGTCAACGAGCTTTTCGAACCCCGGAACGTTCTGTACCTCGTCGAGAAAAACGTATGTTCTGCCATCTGGCTTGATATTGGGCTTGATGAACTCCCATGCCTCGCGCCAGCCTGCGAAGGAGGCGCAGTCGGGATCCTCGAAATTGATTGCGATTATCCTGTCTGCGGCAAGTCCGCTTTCAACAAGTTGTTTGCGGAAAAGCTCAAAAAGCGTGGTTTTCCCGCAACGGCGTATGCCGGTCACGACTTTGATGACGTCTTTGTCGCGCCAGTTTGCGAGCCAGTCGATGAACCATTTTCTCCTGATCTTGCTATCGTACATGGAAGAATCCTTGTCTGGCACTGGAAGTTTGATGGTATGATAGCATTTTCGGCGTGCGGCGTCAATGGCTTGCTTGACAGTGGGACTTTGAACTTTTGTGCGGACGCACGAAAGTTCAAAGCAAAGGAGGCGGCATGAAAGGTTTTAGAAAGGAAAAAACGATGAAAAGAAAGATTATGGCGCTTGGCGCGGTGCTGGCCTGGGTGTGTGGCGTCTTTGGCGCGACGCACGAGGGCGTGCAGCTCTGGGAGAACGGTCCGCTGTGGGCCAAGACTAATGTCGGCGCGAACTCGCCTACGGAGACGGGCTACTACTTCTGGTGGGGCGATACGCTCGGCTACAAGTGGCAGAACTCCAAATGGGTCGCAAGCGACGGCTCGGTGAACAACTTCAGCTTCAGCACGGCGAACTGTCCGACATACGGTAAGTCGCTCGCGCAGCTGCAGTCGATGGGCGCAGTAGGCACGGACGGCAATCTGCTTCCCGCATACGACGCGGCGGCGCAGCAGTGGGGCGACGACTGGCGCGTGCCGAAGGCGTCCGAACTCAAGAACCTGATGGATCTCTGTACCTGGACGTGGACGACCAACAACAATGTTGTCGGCTATACCGTAACGGGCAAGGGACTCTATTCCAGCAACAGCGTGTTTTTCCCGTTGGGAGGGTACGGGTCGACGACTAATCTTACAAGTGCCACCACTACTATTTACATGTGGTCTGCAACTGCTGAGGGGAATACGAGCTATCGTCCTTGTTGGACGGCAACATCCAGAGGTGGTGCGTCAAACACAGGACGCCCCAATGGCTATCCCATCCGCCCAGTAAAATCCATGTCGGCGGCGAAGGCGGCTTCGGCGGTTGCGCTCGATACGCGCACGGGGACGCGTGTTGTGAAGACGACGGAATCCCTCGCCTACGATGTCGCCTGGGGTGGGGCGTCGTCGGGTACGCTCAAGGTCAACGGCACGGCGGTGTCGGGTCTGTCGAGCAAGGGCAACTATTCGTGGACGCCCAACACGTCGCAGACGAACTACTGGAAGCTCGCCTATACGGCGGGCACGGCCAACTACTCGGCCACGTTCAAGCACCTCGCGAACTATGCCATCACCTATGCGGACACGAAGGGCGCGACGAACACGAACCCGACGCAGTACAACTATGACAGCAGCATCACGTTCGCCGCACTGCCGAACGTGACGGGCTATGTGTTCAGCGGATGGAATCCGACGAAGATCGCCGCGGGCGGGTTCGGCGCGAAGACGGTGACGGCAAAGTGGACGCCTATCTCGTACGCCGTCAAGTTCAATGCGAACGGCGGTTCCGGGACGATGGCGAACCTCGCGATGACCTACGGCACGGCGAAGGCGCTGACGGCGAACGCCTTCACGCGCACGGGTTACACGTTCAAGGGCTGGGCGACCTCCAGCGGCGCGACGAGCGCGGCTTACACGGACAAGCAGTCCGTCAACAACCTCACGTCCACCGCCAATGGCACGGTCAACCTCTACGCCGTGTGGCAGGTGAATACCTACACCGTGAAGTTCAACGCGAACGGCGGCAGCGGCACGACGGCACAGCTCGCCTGCACCTACGGACAGGGCGCGTCGCTTACGGCGAATGCGTTCACGCGCGCGGGATACGCCTTCGTCGGATGGATGACGGCTGCGAACGGGACGACTGTCGCCTACACGGACAAGCAGTCGGTGCTGAACCTCTCCACCCAGGCGAACGCGACAATAAACCTCTACGCCAGATGGACGGACAAGTGGTATGTCGATGCCGAGGCTGGTGACGACACGAACCAGGGCGACAGCGCGTCGCAGGCGTTCAAGACGATCCAACACGCGATCGACAAGTCGGTGGAGGGAATGGCGATCATCGTCGCCGACGGCACGTACGCGCCGATCAACTCGAACAACAAGGCGATCACCATCCAGTCGGTGAACGGCGCGGAGCGTACGATCATCGACGGTGGATATCCGGCGGTGACGAATCGGTGCGTGTATGCGGGTGGAAATAACGATAAGACCAATACGGTTGTTCGCGGATTTACCATGCTGAATGGATGCTCTGTCGGACTTTCAAGCGGAATAAACGGCGCTGGTGTTGCAGGCGGTACGCTGTACGATTGCGTTGTAAAATCTAACCATGCTGGCGGATGTGGTGGCGGCGTGGCACACTCCGTGATGTATGACTGTACGATTTGCGATAACGACGCGCAGGCCGATGGTGGCGGCGCATATCGTAGCCAGCTTGAAAACTGTCTGCTCTCCAACAATAGGTGCGAGGCAAGTGGCGCGGGTGCCAATGGCAGTGTGTTGATCAACTGCTCGGTGATCTCAAACCGTGCGGAAAAAACCGGCGGCGGTGTGTATGGCGGTTTCGCTACGAATTGTGTTTTTCAGTGTAATGAGGCGCTGGAACACGGTGGCGGTGTTAATGGAAGCAGCCTTTATGGTTGTATTGTCACCAATAATGTCTCATGGCAGAATGGCGGCGGTGTGCGCGCCGGCACCGTTATAAAAAGCGTTATCGTCGGCAATGAGTCGTATGGCTGGGGCGGCGGTGCGTATGGTGCGACTATTTACGATTCGGAAATCACGAGCAATAAATCAACAATTCATGGCGGCGGCACTAGTAGCGGCAAGTGCTATAATTGCATTATCGCCGATAATGAATGTGGACGCTGGGGCGGCGGTGTGTTCCGCGGAGAATTGCAGAACTGCATTGTATATGGAAACAAGGCACCAAATGAAAATGGTGGCGGCATAGCCAGCGCCATTGCGATAAACAGCACAATATACGACAATTCTTGTGGTGGCCGCGGTGGCGGTGTGAGCAGCGAGCTTTGGGACGGTGTGCCGAGCGCAACCAACTTCAATTGCATCGTTTATGGCAATACGGCTGGGACGGACAATGAAATCGACACTCGCGTTATGTCCTTCAACTGCTACACGAACGATCCGCATTTCATTCGCGCGGAGGCGGGGGATTTCCGTTTGCGGTACAACTCACCGTGCATCAACGCCGGCAACAACGCGTATGTGACGAACACGGTGGATTTCGCGGGGAACGCGCGCATCGACAACAATACGGTCGATATCGGCGCGTACGAGTATTCCGCGTCGGACGACACGAACTTCACCGTCCAGGTGGCGAACGGCACGGGCGGCGCGATCTACTACGAGGGCGACACGGTGACGGTCGCGGCCGAGGACCGTTCGCCGCGCTACGCCTTCACGCGCTGGACGGGCGACGTCTCGGTGCTTGCGAACGCCAACAGCATGACGAACACGTTCACGATGCCCACGCGCAACCTCTCGTTCACGGCGGAGTACGACGACCTGCAGTCGTATCTCGTCATCGACCTGAGCGGCGGACCGAACGCGGCGTCGTATCCCGTCAGCAACCTCACGGACATCCCGTCCGGCGGCTGGACGGACGAGTACAAGACGACGAAGCTCGTTCTCCGCCGCATCGACCCAGGCACGTTCACGATGGGTGCGCCGACTGGCGAGGCTGGACGGTTGGATAGCGATGAGACGCCGCATCAGGTGACGTTGACGCATTCCTACTACATTGGCGTATTTGAACTGACCCAGCGCCAGTGGGAGCTTGTGATGGGAGATCGTCCGAGCGGGTTCTCGAACACGGTTTGCTATGCTGCGCGCCCTGTGGAGAATATTTCCTACAACCAGATACGCGGTGCAGACCTTGGCAAGTGGTGGCCGCAGATGAATGCGGTGGACGAAGCGAGCTTTATGGGCAAGTTGCGCGCAAAGACGGGTCGTCTCTTTGACCTCCCGACCGAGGCGCAGTGGGAGTATGCCTGCCGTGCAGGTACAACGACGGCCTTGAATTCAGGCAAGAATCTCTCTGCGGCTTCCGGCGTTGACGCCAATATGGCCGAGGTTGGACGTTACTACTACAACAGCGGATCATACAACAATTCGTACGACTACAATGGTAGTACGGATGAGACGGGCACGGCTAAGGTTGGTTCGTACCTGCCCAATGCGTGGGGACTCTATGATATGCACGGTAACGTAGGCGAGTTCTGCCTGGACTGGTTCGGGGCAGCAACAAGTGTCGCAACCGATCCTGTAGGCCGCGAAACTGGTTCCGAGAGAAGTTTACGTGGTGGTACCTGGGGCAATTATTCCTCGCATTGCCGTTCAGGTGCGCACAGATTGAGATATTCGCCATCTGCCGCAGGTACGATCCACGGCCTCCGCGTTGTCGTCAACTTCGCGAACTTCAGCCAGAACCAGGTGGTGAACCTGTCGGCAACGGATGGAACTGATCCGGCTGGCGTCCGTCTCACATGGACTGCCGTGCCGGGTACGGAGAATTACTGCGTATGGACAAGTGAAACTTCCAGTTTTGATGATGCGGTGAAAGTTGCCTGGCCGACGACAAATACATATCTGCATGTCGTGCAGGATACAAACACCCATTGGTATTGGGTGCAGTCGAGAATCGATGGCAAGTACAGGACGGTCAGCGCAAGCGATTCTGGTTATCGGGTGAAGTACCAGCTGACAGTCGCAGGTGGTACGGGGAGCACGAACTGCTTTGCGAACACCACGGTGCCGATTGTCGCCAATGCCGCGCCGACGGGATATTCGTTCAAGGAGTGGACGGGAACTGCGGCCGATGTTGCGCTCGTGACGAGCAAGACGTCCGCTTCGACCACGTTCAAGATGCCGGGACGCGCGGTGACGCTGACGGCGACATACAAGGCGAACGGCTACACGGTGAAGTTCAACGCCAACAAGGGCGCGGGTACGATGGAGAACGAGTCGTTCACCTACGATGTCGCGAAGGCCCTGACGGCGAATGCGTTCACGCGTACGGGCTACGCCTATCAGGGCTGGGCGACGACTGCTGCGGGAAGCAAGGTCTATTCCGACAAGCAGACGGTGAGCAACCTGACGGCGGCGGCGAACGGAACGGTCAACCTGTATGCGGTCTGGCAGGCAAACACCTACGCGGTGAAGTTCAACGCGAACGGGGGCACGGGGACGATGGCGAACGAGTCGTTCACCTACGATGCCGCGAAGGCGCTGACGGCGAATGCGTTCACGCGCACGGGCTACACGTACCAGGGCTGGGCGACGTCCGCCGACTGGGATGCGGCATACGCCAACAAGCAGACGGTGAGCAACCTGACGGCGACGGCGAACGGGACGGTCAACCTCTACGCGGTGTGGACGGCGAATCCGTACACGGTGACGTTCAACGCGAACGGCGGCACGGGCGCCGCGATGGCTTCGCAGGGCTTCACCTACGGCACGGCGCAGAACCTGTCGAACGGAAGCTATACGCGGACGGGCTACACGTTCCTCGGCTGGTCCACGAACCCGCAGGCGACGAGCGCGGCCTACGCGGACGGCGCATCCGTCTCGAACCTCGCGACGGGCGGCACGCTCGCGCTCTACGCCGTGTGGCGTCCGAACGCCTACACGATCCGCTTCCTGCCGAACGGCGCGGAAGGGGAGATGTCGGACCAGGCGGCGACATACGACACGGCGGCCAACCTGAAGGCGAACGCGTTCACGAAGGAAGGTTTCGGATTCGTGGGTTGGACGACGGGAGGGGACTCGGCGACCGTATCCTACACGAACCGGCAGCAGGTGCTCAACATCGCGACGAACGACGGCGCGGTGGTGACGCTCTCCGCCAAGTGGACTGACACATGGTACGTGGATGCGACGAACGGCAATGACGCGAACGAAGGCGTCAGCGCGGTGCAGCCGTTCCAGACGATCCAGCACGCGATCGACCAGTCGGTTGACGGCATGACGATCATCGTCGCGGACGGCACTTACGCGCCGATTCGTACGGATAACATGGCAATCACAATCCAATCGGTAAATGGCGCGGCAAGCACGATCATCGACGGCGGATACCCCGCCGCGACGAACAGGTGCGTGATGGCTGGTGGAACGGCAGGGAAGACTAACACGGTGATTCGTGGGTTCGCCATTCAGAATGGCTGCACATTTAACTTCACCAGTGGAGGAGATGGCGCTGGTGTTATAGGTGGAACGCTTTACGATTGTATCGTCAGAGCTAACCATGGTCGTCGCTATGGCGGTGGTGTCGCCTATTCAGTAATGTATGATTGCACCATTTCTGATAATAATACAATAGACTGTGGCGGAGCCGCATATAGAGGCCTCCTGACGAATTGCGATCTGGTCAACAACAGTTGCGGTACGACAGGTGCGGGAGCGTACAATGGAATACTAATTAATTGTTCCGTGATTTCTAATCGTGCGGATATGGCGGCCGGCGGTGTGTTCTCGGCGGCGTTAACAAATTGTTACATCCAAGGGAACGTGGCGTTAGAAACAGGAGGTGGTGTTCGTGGTGGTACTTTATATAATTGTATTATTACTAACAACATCGCATACCTGCATGGTGGCGGAGTATATGTTGGAACTGTCACGAAATGCGTTGTCGTTGGTAATCAGGCGTACCAACATGGTGGTGGTGTACACACTGCGACTTGCTACGATTCTGAAATCATTGGTAACACAGCGACGATCAGCGGCGGTGGTGCTAATTCTGTCAAGCTCTATAACTGCGTTGTTGCTAACAACGAATGCGCATTATCGAGTACAGGATATGGCGGCGGAGCGTATAATGGAGTGCTGGAGAATTGTCTCATTTATGGTAACCGTGCGACTGAGGGTGCCGGTGGCGGTGTTTCGCATTCTGTCTGCCGGAACTGCACCATTTATGGTAACCGTTGCGGCTACAATAGCGGCGGGACGCATGCATGGCTTGTCGACGGAGTGTCCGTTAGCACGAACTACAACTGCATCGTTTATGGAAACAGCGCTGGCACCTCGGACAATAATATCGACTCGCGCATGGCATCCTTCAACAGTTTCACGGGCAATCCGCGCTTTGTGGATGCGGCGAACGGCGACTTCCGTCTGCTGGGAGACTCGCCGTGCATCGACATGGGCAACAACAGGTATGTCTCGGGCGAGACGGACGTTCGCGGCAATGCGCGCATCCAGAACGGCATTGTCGATATCGGCGCGTACGAGTTCACGCTACCGACGGGGCTGGGCAATGTGCCTGTGGAAGGAACGGACGCGGCGGTGCCGGTCGAATGGCTCGGCGCGTACGGGTGTGTGGACGAGGATTCGACGCCTGCGTCGTTGCAGCAGTTCATGGCACAGGCGGGTGACAACGGGATGCCGCTTTGGCAATCCTGGGTTGCGGGACTCGATCCCTGGAATCCCGATTCGCAGCTGATGGCCAATATCGCGGTCGTGGGCGACGAGGTCGAAGTCTCGTGGACGCCGGACCTCTCGAACGCCGAGCCGAAGCGCCACTACACGGTGATGGGCAAGACGAATCTGACCGATACGGCGTGGGTGATTCCGGTGAACGAGGAGCACCGCTTCTTCAAGGTGACGGTCACGATGGGCGAGCCCGGCATTGCGCGGGACGTCGCGGCGACGGCGGGGACGTCCGCCGGGGATGTGTCGATCTCCTGGAGCGCCGTCGATTGGGCGGTTGGCTACAACATCTACCGTTCGACCGTCGACAACTTCAGCCAGGCGACGTTGCTTGCATCCACGACAGACACGGCGTATGTTGACGCAACAGCACTTCCCGGCACGTGGTACTACTACTGGATCGTCTCCGTGGCGAACGGCGGCGAGTGGATGACGAGTGCAAGCGCGGCCGGATGCCGCAAGATCGGCGTACCGAGGAACGTGGCGGCGTCCGACGGCACGTCCGCGGACTGGATCACGGTGACGTGGAACGCGGTCGAGGGTGCGGTTTCGTACCGTATTCTCCGCGCGACAACGGAGTTCGTGGAAGATGCCGTCGAGGTCGGGACTTCGGCAGGCACGAGCTGGATGGATCTCAATGCGGCGAACGGCGTCACCTACAACTACTGGGTCGTCGCGGTTGGCGCGAGCTTCGAGGGCGAGGCGTCGGCTTCGGACGTCGGCTATCTGCGCCTTGCGGTGCCGGAAGGCGTGACGGCTTCGAACGGCGGCTTCGCCGACCGCGTCAAGATCGCGTGGAACGCCGTGGCGGAGGCCAGCCACTACCGCGTGTACCGTAGCGCGTCGGCAAGCGGCTCGAAGACGCCGGTCAGCGGCTGGCAGACGGCGCTCAACTATTCCGATACGACCGCCGAGCCGGGCGTGACGTACTGGTACTTCGTCGTGGCGGCGGCGGACGGCGAGGGCCGGAACGCGAGCGGCTACAGCGCGGGCGCGGCCGGCAGCCTCAAGATCGGCGCGCCGACGGGCGTGTACGCGACGGACGGCACGTCGGCGGCGGGCGTGACGGTGTCGTGGAACGCGACGCCCGGCGCGGAGGGCTACAAGGTCTATCGCGGCACCGCGAACAATCCAGATGCGGCTGAGGTCGTGTCGTCCGTTTCGTCTGTCTCGTTCGACGACACGACCGCCGCGCCGGGAACGCTCTACTTCTACTGGGTGACGGCGACGAATGCGGTCTCCGAGAGCGCGAAGAGCGCCGTCGAGACGGGCTTCCGCTCGATTCCAGCGCCGACGGGCGTCACGGCGACGACCACTTCGGGCGCGGCGGCGGTGACGGTCTCGTGGCAGCCGGTCGACGGTGCGGCGTACTACAGGGTCTACCGTGGCACGCGGACCGGCAGCGACTACGCAGTCGAGATCGACACCACCACGGAGACGACCTACGCCGATGAAAGTGGCGCAGCAGACAAGACCTACTACTATTCGGTGAAGGCCGTCGGCGCCTCCTGCGACAGCGACTTCAGCGACTTCGTGTCCGGCAAACGGTAGGGTGTTAACCACGGACTTTCACGGACGGGGCTCGCGCGGCCCGACCGGTAGGCACGAGAAGTAGAAGTGGTGGAAGACTGTCAGACTCGCCTAATTTGCAACATGCAGATTAGGCGAGTTGTTGTTACCCGCTGGCGAAGCGGCGGCAGATTGAAGGTGCGCGGTAGGTGAAGGCGGAAGGTGGGAAGTTGTGCCGAGCATGATCTGCTACTTATATCGCGTATGAACCGTTTTGTGAATAGGGGCGTTTAATATGTCAAAAGGATAAGCCAAGGTATAACATGCAGAAATCCTACACGATCTACACGTTCTACACGGCTAAATTCAAAATTGACTCTATGGAGGAGTGATGGAATCCCTTAACGCAAGCGGCGTGTGCCGCAGATACGGCAAGCAGGAAGTCCTCAAGGACTTTTCCCTGAAGATGGCGTCTGGTAGCTTCGAGGCGCTGATGGGCCCGAGCGGGAGCGGCAAATCGACGTTTCTCCATCTCGCCGCCGGGCTTCTTTCCGCGGACGCGGGCGAGATTCTCGTCGGCGGCAATGATGTCGCGAAGATGGGCGACTCCGAGGCCACCAAGTTCCGCCGCCGCCACATAGGAGTCGTCTTCCAGTCGTTCAACCTCCTCAACGAGAGGACGGTGCGCGACAACATCGTCCTGCCGCTTCGCCTCGACGGCGCGAAGGTCGACGAAGAGCGGTTTGCGTCGCTCGTCTCGGCGCTTGGCATCGACGGCATCCTCAAAAAGAAACCCGAGGAGCTCTCCGGCGGCGAGCAGCAGCGGGTCGCGGTCGCGCGCGCTCTCCTCGCGGAGCCAGACGTCGTTTTGGCGGACGAGCCGACTGGCAATCTCGACGCGAAGTCTTCCAGGGCGATCTGCGCGCTGCTCGGCGACCTGCACAGGACGGAGAAGAGCGCGATACTTGTCGTCACGCACGATCCCCAGGTCGCCGCAGCCGCGCAGAAGGTCCACTTCCTCAAAGACGGCAGGATCGCCGCCTCATATGCGACAGAGGGCGATGCGGAGATGGTGTCGAAGAGGTATCTGGAGACGTACAGGGGTTAGGAGCCGGATGAAAGCTAGACATATCTGTGCGACGCTCGGAATCGCGGCGGCTGTTGGCGCAGTCGTGTTCACGCAGTCGCTTGTGGCGACTAACGACGCCCAGGCGGTCGCAATTGCCGAGCGGCTTATCAAGGCCGTTCCTGTCGACGCCGATGCCCGCACGGTGCAGCTCCAGCTCGACTTCCGTCCCGATGGCCGCGTCTTGCAAGGCCCGCCGATGATGGCGTATGCCGCGACTCGTCCAGGGCTCGACGGCGCTCTCGTCACCAAGGCGCTCTTCGCCCAGCGCCGCGTGAAGAACCTCCCGGCAATAGGCGAAGAGCTTACTCTCGTCGGCCGCAAGGGCGCGTATCGTGTGAAGCTCGCTGGCTACCTCGACTGGGAGCGTCCAGCGCGCGGCTATCCCAACATGTTCCTTCCACCGTCTGCCGTTGCAGAGATAGACGAGGAATGGCAGGACTTCAAGCCGGTTTCGGCCGAGGAATTGTCGCCAATGTTCCTCTCTGACGCAGGGCGCAACATGGATCGAGCAAAGCCGCTTCTTCTCTGGGCCGCCGCGCTTACGGCGCTTTGCCTGCTCGTGAATACTCTCTTCCTCACGATCGAATCTCGCCGCATGGAAATCGCGACGCTGCGGATTCTCGGCATGCCGCGCGGCGGTGTCGCCAAGATGGTCGTCCGTGAAGCACTCGCGCTTGTCGCTGCCGGGCTTGCACTTGGTATCAGCGGCGCAATTGCCGCGCTCTTCGCATACGTCGCGTGCGACGCCGAGACTTTCCCCGCAGGTGCGGCAATCGGCATGAAGGGCGTAATAGCCGTTGTCGCAGTCGCTCCTGTCGTCGCAGTCCTTGGCGCACTTTTCGCCCTAAAGCCGGCGTTCGCAGTTCGGCCGCTCGAGGCCGCGTCGGGCCGCGCGCCGCGCAAGAGGCGGCTCGGAATGATCATCGCGTTCGCGTGCGGCTTCGGCGCGTTTGTCGCGGTCGAGACATGGGGCACGTCGCTAACAAAACCGTTTATACCTTCACCCGAGTGGCCAGACGCGATAGTCTCCATACTCCCTGGCGGCGTTTCGAGCTTCGACATAGAGCATCTGCGCAACTTGAAGGGCGTGAAGCGCATAGGCGAGCTTCAGCCGCTTCAGGTCAACATCTCGCCGCTTGAGGAGCTGAAGGGCTTTGGTGGCGGCGGTGGCGGTCGTGGCGGGCGCGGGCCGATGAAGCAGTACAGAAACGCGCTTCTCCTCGCAAGCGCGTGGCTCCCGGACTTCAGGTTTTCGCAGGGCGACCGCGAGTCTGCGGAGAAGGCGCTTGCGGAAGGCGACAACTGCGTGATAACCGAGATGATGGCGCGCGCCCGCAAGTTAAACGTCGGCGACGAACTCGTGCTTGATGCCGGGCGCGGGCTTGTTATTCCGCTCAAGGTCGTTGGCGTAGTCGATCTCAACTGGCACATGGTGACGAGCCGCGCCCTCGTGCGTGGAATGAACAGGATGCCGGTCAACACCGATGGTCCCGTCTTTGTCTCGTTCGACACGCTTGCCGCCTGCGACGCAAGGCCGCAGGACTTCGTGAAGATGACGCACGTGTGGCTCGACTACGAGCCGGAGTTCCTCGCCGCAAACGGCGTGTTCCCTGCGGGGCGCATTGTGGAGCGCGAAATTGTCGAGGCGCTTGGCGGCGCGTGGAGCGAGGATTCCGAAGGCGAGATTCGCGGCAACACCGTGCGCCTCCATTCGCGCGACGAGATTGCCGACGGAACGCTCGCGCACGGAAACGACCTCGTGGGCGCGATGGCGCGCGTGCCGTTCATCTTCGTCGCCGTCATTTCGCTTGGTTTTGTCGCGATGCTCGTCGCGTCGTTCGAGTCGCGCCGCCGCGAGTTCGCCGTTCTCCGCGCAGTCGGCGCGACGCGGTTCCAGCTTGCGAAGGTGCTTATAGGCGAGGCGCTTGGGGTTGCGGTTGTCGGTGTCGCGCTTGGGCTCTTGCTTGGCGCGCCGCTTGGCTGGCTCTGCACGACGGGTACGCGCGCGGCAATGGCGAACTGGGGGCTTCCTGCGACTTTCGTCGTGCCGATGCCAATCATCGCGAAGGGCGCGTTCTTCTCGATTGTCTTCGCCCTTGCCGTCTCCATTCCCGCCTCCCTCGCCATCGTCCGCCGCTCCATCCATCGCTAACGGCGCCTTGCTCCGCGTTGGATGGCAGATGCTTATTGGTGCTTGTTGCTGGTTTGCCTGACATCGTGCGGTCACGGTCGGGGCAACCGTGCTCGCCCTTTGAGGCGGGCGCCTTGCCCGTCCTTCGACCCGCTCGCCGTATACATATACGGCTTCGGGGTCGAGTCCTGTGCAATCCGCCTCGCCTAAAAGGGTTCCGCTC
>JAFQYM010000053.1 GCA_017406465.1 Kiritimatiellia bacterium
CTGTCATGTCTTCTAACCCTGCCGAAGGCAGCTCAAGAAGACAATTCGACGCACTGAATTGCCGTTAAGACATCGCGAAGCTGCGGAGCGGTAGCGGGAGCCCTAACGCTCGGAGTTTCTTTTTGTCAGGAGAAAAACGCCCATTTCACTTGTGAAAACGCACATCATCCTTTATTTATCGGGGTGAGATGCACATTGACAGTCAAAAAATGGGTAAACTCCAGGGTCTAAAGACGCGGAAGGATTCGTGAGGCGGAGGCCGAAGGCGCCACTTGCCCAGCCGCCTTGGGAAAGCCGTCCGGCGGCCTTGAGGAATACCCGAGCCCAGCCACCTCGTGCGGATGATCCGAAGTGCCCTCGACCGGGACGAACGTCGAGACCCATTCGTACCGATACTTCTTCGCCGTATGCGGAACGACGATCCTTACATGGTTCCATCCGGCGTCGAGCGAGACTTGCATCGGCTCGCGCATCCAGTATTCCTCGCCGGCAAACGGCAGTTCAACGATGTTGTTCGAATACAGGATCTCCGGATGCCTGGCGATGTACTTTAGCCCCGGACGCGCCCACTTCGGCGGCGGCACGACGCGCCCGTTCACCTCGACGCAGACGCCCTTCGAAGGTGCGTCCCATTCGCCGTCCTCGGGGAGCCCGCGGCCGCGGTCGCCGCTCCTGGAGTAGTGCGTGAAGCCAACCCACACACCAACCGTGCGCGGCGAATCGCTCTTTATCCATGTCTCAAGCGTGGCCGTGCCGGTCTTCCCCGCGACGTAGGAGTTCGCCAGGTCCTGGTCGTCGTCACACCAGTGGTGCAGGCACACCGTGCCCTGCGCGACATCCTCGGCGGCCACGCGCCCTTCCGAGTCGGAGACGCGCCACCTGAAGTCAGTCTGCCGCACGAACGCGAACGGCATGTCGAAGTCGCGAAGCACCTTGTCGCGATGGGCGACGATGCGATCCTCGAACTTGCGAAGGAGTGCGAAATCCTCCGTGCCCGGCTTCGGGAGCTTGACCCTGTACTCGGGCCTGTCGAGATCGCGCCGCTCCCACATGAGCGAAGAATGCATCACGACCGCCGGCGCGAAGATGTTGTTCCGGAAAAGCGCAGCCGGGTCGTCTCCAATCATGTCGTCGTGCCACGAGCACGCGACGACTCCGAGGTTCATCCTCTCGTCGTGCGCGAACCTGAACGGCTTCAAGAACGCCGCGGCGTTTATCATGTCCATGCAGTCGCGATGCCCGAAGTAGAGTCGCGTAGCGTCGAACACGCATTCGTCATCGTCAGGCAGGTAGGATTCCTGCCAAAGCATTCTCACGCTCTTCGTGCCGTCGGACGCCGTAATGCCTTCGCCCGGATGCCAGCCGACGGGGATTCGCCCATTGCGGCGAACGCGCTCGGCCACCGCAGGGCAGAATGTGGCAGCGGCCTTCTCCTCGGGCGTATGGACCTCGTCCGTGCCGATATGCACGAACGGCATCTCATCGGGCGACGCGAGCGAGCAGAGCTCGTCTACGAGGTCGCAGACGATGCCCTGGACCTTCGGGTCGTCCATGCGCGCGATGCCGAGCCCGCGACGGAACGCGAGCGAATGCCCCGGCACGTCGAACTCGGGCATCACGGTGATGCCGCGCGCCGCAGCGTAGTCGAGGATCTCGCGAAACTCCGCCTGCGTGTAGAACTTCATCAGCTGGCGCCTGAACGCCCACGGCGCTTGGAGCATCGGATACTTCTTCGACTCGAGACGCCAGCCGTGGTAGTCCGTGAGGTGCCAGTGGAAGAGGTTGTACTTGTAGGCGGCCATCAGGTCGAGCATCTTCTTAATCAAAGCGACGTCAAGGTAGTTCCGCCCGCAGTCGTGCATTATGCCGCGCCAACGGTACTGCGGCCAGTCCACTATCGTTCCGCAGGGAAGCTTCCCGTCCGCAAGCTTAGCGAGCTGGGCAAGAGTCGTCCGCGCATACCGTTCGCCGCGCTGGTCGGACGCGCGGATCGTCACGCCGTCAGGCGCAATCACGAGCTCGTACGCCTCGCCAGCAAGATCTTCCCTGACGCCTTCGATCGCACCACGCAAGAACTTGACCGATGCAGGCTTGCCGCAGACACCATCTGCCGCGACGACGCGTTTTGGCTGCGGCTGGAGATTGTCGAACGGCGAGGCACCGTCCGCCGCGGCAAGCGACGCCTGCAACAGGGCGATTGTCGTTGCGATGGCGCGGCGCACGCTCACGCAAGCTCTTCCTGGAGAAGCTTGCGGGCGGAACCGGGGCCTTCGAGAAGCCGCGCGTAGTAGCCCTCGATTCTGTCGGCGAGCGGAGTCGTCGTGAGGTCGAGGCCGAAGATCGTCGGGTTCGAGAGGATCTCGCGGATCTTCCCTTCCTTCACCTTCGCCATAAGCTCGTCCTTAAGCGGATCGGGCGAGACCTCGAGCGGAGTGCCGTCGTCGAACGTGCCGTTCAAGTAGCGGAGCCAGCCCGCGATCGCAAGCGGAATCGCGACGAGCGAGCCGAGGTCACGCCCTTCGCGGATGTAGCTCTTGATCGTCTCGCCGAAGCGGATGCCGACCTTCTGCGAAGTGTCGGTCGCAATGCGCCTTGGGTCGTCGGGCATGAAGGGGTTGGGCAGGCGCTCGTTCACCACTTCGTCGATAAACGCCTTTGGCGAGAGGATCTTCGGGTCAACGACGACGGGAAGTCCCTCGACATAGCCAAGGCGCTTCACGAGCTTCACGATGTCGGCATCCTTCATCTCCTCGCAGATGAGCGTGTACCCGAGCAGGCACCCGTACATCGACATCGCCGTGTGGAGCGGATTGAGACATGTCGTCACCTTCATCTTCTCGCACATGTTCACGGTGTCGCGGTCGCAGAAGTAGACGCCCGCCTTTTCGAGCGGCGGACGGCCGTTCGGGAACTTGTCCTCAACGACGAGATACTGCGGCTTTTCGGCGTTGACGAACGCCGCGATGAAAGTCTTCTTCTCGGTGACGATCGGCGACATTCCCTCTATGCCGGCGTCGGAGAGGGACTTCTCTACCATCGGGTGCGGGCGCGGCGTGATCTTGTCGATCATCGACCACGGGAAGGCAATCTTCGACTCGTCCTTCAGGTAATCGAGAAACGCTGCGGGCGCAAAGCCGTTCTTGACCCAGGCCGAGGCGACTTCGAGGACGGCAGACATAAGCTTCTCGCCGTTGTGCGAGCAGTTGTCCATCGAGACGACGGCCATTGGGAGCGCCCCTGCGCCGAAGCGCTCAAGAAGAAGCGCGGCGACTATCGACATCGCGTGACGCGCCTTTGCTGGGCCCTCCTTCATGTCGGCCTCGACGACAGGCATAAGCGAGCCGTCGGTGCGGCGAAGCTGATAGCCCTTCTCGGTGATCGTGAAGGAAAGCATCTTGAGCGACGGCGCGCGGAAGATCGCCTTCAGCTGCGCGGCGGCCTTCTCGTCCGCGAAGTTTGCCTTGAGCCCCTGGGCGACTCCGGCGAGGATCTCGCGCGTCGTCGTGCCGTCGGGATTGAGAAGAACGTTCAAGGTCAGGTTGTCATACGCGTCGTAGATCTTGTCGATCACTTCGTAGTCGAACGTGTCGCACGCGATTATGCCGGTCTTGGCGAGGCCCTCGTTCAAGAGCCGCTGCGAAAGCGAGCCGATGAAGCCGCGAAAGATGTTGCCAGCGCCGAAGTGGACCCACTCTGGGTTTTTCGCCGTCGCCTCGCGCATAGCGGCGATGTCGAACTTGGGAAGCGCGACGCCAGCAGCAGCCCAAGCGTCCTTTTCGTTCAATACGGAATCAATATTCAACTTCATTGCATCTCTCCTTTAGTTTCGTAGATTATATCAGATTTCGACGCCGCCACGGCGCAAAACTTCTAACCCCCCCTCGGGGCCGACCTTGACGACAGTCGACGGCACTCCGCCTGGGCTTATGCCGTCATCGACGACGATGTCAGCGGAAAGCCCGACATCGGCAAGCGCCGCCGGCGCGTCGGTCGCCGCGCGCTGACCCGAGAGATTCGCGCTCGTGACGCGCAGAAGCCCGCCGCACTTCGCGAGAAGCCGCCGAGTCCAGCCGTGGTCGGGAACGCGAAAGCCTTCGGCTGAGTTCAAAGTTGAAAGTTGAGAGTTTAAAGTTGATTTGGAAAGAATCAACGTGAGGCCGCCTGGCCAATGCTTAACAAGCTCACAGGCCTTGCCAGTAATTTGGTAGCCAAAGCGCTCGACTACTTCTACATCCGCGGCAAGCAAGGCGATCGGCTTCTTCGCCTCGCGCCCCTTGATCGTGTAGAGCCGGTCAACGGCCTCCGGGAAGTCGGGGTGCGCGGCGAGGCCATAGACCGTGTCGGTCGGAATCACCGCTACGCCGCCCGCAAGCAGAACCTTTGCGGCGGCCTCAAGCCCCTCTTCATCGCTCTTTACTACTTGCATCTTTGGAATAAGACCACGAAATACACGAAACACATGAAAAGAAGTTCTACACGATCTACACGTTCTCGTTCTGCACGGCTAAATCTTTCTCCAGTAGCCGTACGGCGAGTTTCACGAGCTCGACGCAGGGGCGCTTCTTGTAGTACCCTTCCGTCCTCGCCTCAGGCGCTCCGCCCTGGGTCGCGCCAGTCCCGGCCAGAAGCTCGCGGCAGACGATAGAGCTGCATTCCGCCTTGAACTTCTCCGCAAACGCCTGCACGTGCGGATATGTCGCCGCCTTGTCGGGACCGTGGCGCATCCCGAGGACGAGCGTGGCGCCAGTTACCGCGCCGCACACTTCGCGCATACGACCAACGCCGCCACCAAGCCCGCACGAGACCTTCGCCGCCGTCTCGCGGTCCATGCCAAGTTCGTCGGCAAACGCGCAGAACACGGACTGCGAGCAGTTCATGCCGCTTCTAAAAAGTTCTTCCGCCTTCTCCTCGTGCGTCATTTCAGCAACTCCAGTTCTTCGGGCGTGAGGTCTCGCCACTCGCCGGGGGCAAGCGCAGGGTCAAGCGCGAGCCGCCCGACGGCAACGCGCTTAAGCGAGACGACGACGAGATGCGCGGCGGAGCACATGTAGCGGATCTGGCGTTTCCGCCCTTCGCGTAGGCGAAACTCGAGCGTCGTGACGTTGTTCACGGGGCCTTCGAGCACCTTCACCGGCACAGGGCGAGTCACATAGCCGTCGGGCATCTTGACGGGCCCCCTAAGGACGCGCAGCTTGTCCTCGCTCCAGCGTCCTGCGGCGCGTACAATGTATGTTTTCTCGTGCTCGTAGCGCGGGTGGGTGAGGCGAAGCGTGAGGGCGCCGTCGTTCGACATGAGGAGCATTCCCTCGGAATCCTTGTCGAGACGGCCGACTGGCACGAGGCGTTCGGGCGTAGTGACTAGTTCCGCGACCGTCTTTCCGCCAAAAGGATCGCTCGTGGAGCTCAAGACCCCAACGGGCTTGTAGAGCATCACCGTCCGCTTCGCCTCAGCCGCCGCAAGCGGCTTTCCGTCCACCGAAATCTTCGCCGTCGCCGGATCGACGCGCTCGCCGGGTTCCTTCACCACCACGCCATCGACCGTGACGCGCCCCGCGGCGATCAGCTCAGCAGATTTACGGCGAGAGGCGACGCCAGCGTGGCTTAGGACATTTTGCAGTCGTTCTTCCATGTTTTGGAAAATTATACCAAAGCACACACCACACCCGCAAGGCATCAGACGCGACCGGCATCGCGGTCCCCGCAGATTCCATCATGATTCCTCTATGGTCGGTTACGACTTACCCAATCACCTTCAGAGCGCCGGTGGGGCAGTTGTCCGCGCAGAGGTGGCAGTCCTTGCATACCGTCGTGGCGCCAGGATTCTGGAATTCGGGCTTGACGACAGTCTTGAAACCGCGCCCGACGAGGCCCAGCAGCCCCTGCTTCGCCTGTTCGGCGCACACGCGCACGCAGAGGTTGCAGAGCACGCACTTGCGCTGGTTGCGCTCGATCGTGACGAGCTTCTGCTCAACGAAGCCGGGGTGGTAGTCGCCGCGCAGTCGCTTGACATCCGCCTGCAGCAGGTTCGCGTAGCGGATGAGCTTGCACTCCTCGAAGTCGTGGCAGCCGCACTCCAGGCAGCGCTTCGCCTCCGCCTGGGCGACCTCCGGCGAAAGGCCGAGGTTCACTTCCTTGAAGTCGTTGCGGCGCTCTTCCGGCGGGCGCTGCGGCATCTTAGCCCGCGCGATGCGCGGACGGTCTGCAAAGTCCTTCTCTGTGAGCTCTCGCTCGGAGAGAATCGGCTTGACGGGCCTGTACTCGCCTCCGCGCAGGTAGGCGTCGACGGCGAGCGCGGCCTCGTTGGCCTGCGCGATTGCGCCGATTGCGATGCCCGCGCCCTTGTTGACAGTGTCGCCGCAGGCGAACACGCCCGGAAGAGCGGTGGAGAAATTGCCCTCGTCGGCGGCAATCGTACCCTTCTGGGTCTGCGGCAGGTCCGCGAACCCTTCGGGGTCGTTGCGCTGGCCGATGGCGGCGATCACGCTGTCGAGCGCAATCTCCTCGAACTTCCCGGCAACGGGCACGGGCTTGCGGCGACCGCGCTCGTCTGGCTCGCCGAGCTCCATCACCTGAAGGCGCATCCCGCATACCTTGCCGTCCTTGCCGAGGATCTCGTCAGGGGCGTAGAGGAACTTGAACTTGACGCCTTCCTCCTCGGCCTCCGTGATCTCGATGTCCTCCGCGGGCATCTCCTTGCGGGTACGGCGGTAGACGACGAACACCTCCTTCGCGCCCACGCGCACCGCAGTGCGGCAGGCGTCCATGGCGGTGTTGCCGCCGCCGACAATCGCCACGCGCTCGCCGATGTCGGGCTTCTCGCCAGTCACGACCGCCCTGAGGAAGTCAATGCCGCCCCACACACCCTGAAGTTCCTCGCCCTTGACGCGCATGGCCGTCGATTTCCACGCGCCGTTCGCGACGATTACCGCGTCGAACCACGAGCGGAACTTCGCGAAGTCCGCATCGCGACCGATCTTGAAGTCGTTGACGAACGTTACGCCAAGCGCGGCAATGGCGTCGGTCTCGGCCTTGAGGATTGCCTTCGGCAGACGGTATTCTGGGATGCCGTAGCGGAGCATGCCGCCCATCTCGGGCATCTGGTCGTATACCGTAACGGCATGTCCCCACTGCGCGAGCTTGAACGCGGCGGTGAGGCCGGCGGGGCCGCCGCCGACGATGCCCACTTTCTTGCCAGTGGGGGCGGCGACCTTGATCGGATGCTCGTTGCCGTCCTTGCGCACCTGGTCGGCGGCGAAGTACTTGAGCTGCGCGATGGAGATCGGTTCCTCCACGAGGTTGCGGCGGCACGCCTTCTCGCAGGGGTGCGGGCACACGCGGCCGATGGCTGCGGGAATCGGGAAAGTCTCCTTGATCGTGGCGACGGCGTCCGCAAAACGTCCCTCGGCGATTTCCTTCACGTACTTCTGGCAGTCCGTGTGGGCCGGGCAGTTGAGCTTGCAGGGACCCTGGCAGTCGCCGTCATGGTCGCCCATCAAAAGCTCGAGCGCGAGCTTGCGCGTGGCGAGCGCCTTCTCGCTCTTCGTATGCACAACCATGCCGGGCGCGACCTTCGCAGAGCAGGCGCGGAGCATCTTGGGGCAGTTCTCCACCTCCACCACGCACACGCCGCACGCGCCGTAGGGGCCGAGTTCCTTCAGGTAGCAGAGGTTGGGAATCTCGATTCCCGCCGCCTTGGCCGCCTCGAAGATGGTGGTGCCGGCCGGCACGCGCACGGGCACGTCGTCGATGATGAGATCAATCAGTTCGGTATCCATTTCAAAAATCCTTTCACTTGACTTCCACCGCGCCGAACTTGCAGGTGGCCACGCACTGTCCGCACTTGATGCACTTCGACTGGTCGATCGCGTGCGGCTTCTTGGGTTCGCCGGAGATCGCGCCCACGGGGCACTTCTTCGCGCACATCGTGCAGCCCTTGCACTTCGCGGGATCGATCTCGAACTTCTTCAGCGCCGCGCACTCGTGCGCCGGGCAGCGCGCCTCGCGGATGTGGGCGTCGTACTCGTCGCGGAAGTAGCGGATCGTGGTGAGGACGGGGTTCGGGGCCGTCTGCCCGAGGCCGCAGAGCGCGCCCGCCTTGATGCCGTTGCAGAGTTCCTGCAACAGCTCAACGTCGCCCTCTCTGCCCTTGCCCTCGGTGATGCGCGTGAGGATCTCGTGCATGCGCTTCGTACCGATGCGGCAGTGGACGCACTTGCCGCAGCTTTCCTTTGCGGTGAAGTCAAGGAAGAACCGCGCCATGTTCACCATGCAGGTGTGGGAGTCCATCACCACCATGCCGCCGGAGCCCATGATCGCGCCGGTGGCGCCGAGCGCCTTGTAGTCGATGAGCGTGTCGAGCAGGTGCTCGGGGATGCAGCCGCCGGAGGGGCCGCCCATCTGCACGGCCTTGAACTTGCCGCCGTCGCGGATGCCGCCGCCGATGCCGAAGATCACGTCGCGGAGCGTGAGGCCCATCGGGATTTCGACGAGCCCGCCGCGCTTGATCTTGCCGGTGAGCGCGAATACCTTGGTGCCCTTGCTCGTATCGGTGCCCATCGCGGCGAACGCGGCGCCGCCGTTGAGGATGATCCACGCGACGTTCGCGAACGTCTCAACGTTGTTGATGTTCGAGGGGGCCTGCGTGTAGCCCTTCTCCGCCGGGAATGGGGGCTTCAGGCGCGGCATGCCGCGGTTGCCCTCGAGCGATTCGATGAGCGCCGTCTCCTCGCCGCACACGAACGCGCCAGCGCCGGCCTTGATGCGGATGTCGCAGGAGAAGCCACTCCCAAGGATGTTCTCCCCAAGGAGGCCGGCCTTCTTGGCGGCCGCAAGCGCCTTCTCGAGACGCACAATCGCGAGCGGATACTCGGCGCGCACGTACACGAACGCCTTGGTGGCGCCGATTGCGTAGGCGGCGATGAGCATGCCTTCGATGAGGGAGTGCGGATCGGATTCGATCACCGCACGATCCATGAATGCGCCGGGGTCGCCCTCGTCGGCGTTGCAGATGAGATATTTCTGGTCGCCCTTGGCGTTGCGGGCGGCGTTCCACTTGAACCAGGTGGGGAAGCCCGCGCCGCCGCGTCCGGCAAGGCCGGACGTCTTGATCTCGGCAATCACATCCTCCGGCGTCATCGCGAGCACCTTGCGGATCGCCTTGTAGCCGTCCACCGCCTCGTAAGCCGCGATGTCCTCAGGGTCGATGAGGCCGCAGTGCCTGAGCGCGATGCGCGTCTGCTTCTCAAGGAACTCCTTGTCGTCTGCCGAAATCTCCAGGTCCTCGACTCCAGAAAGGTCGCCGGACGCAACGGCCTTGTAGATTCGCTCCGCGTCCTTCTCCTGCACGCGAACGAGTCTCGCGAGCAACGGTTCCCCGTTCCCCGTTCCCAGTTCACCGTTCCCACCCCGCATTGAGCCGCCTTCGGCGCTCGCTTCGCTCGGGGGATACGTTCCCGGTTCCCCATACACGTCCACGATCGGCTCGAGGTAGCACATGCCGATGCAGCCGGTGATGCCGACTTCGACGGCGCCGTCCGCGTTCAGCTTCTCCACGGCCGCGCGCACCTTGCGCGCGCCGGCGGCAATGCCGCAGCTTCCTTCACCAAATACAAGCTTCATTTCGACGCCTCCCTGATCTTGCGCACGATGTCCTTGGCCTTGGCGGGCGTGAGGGAGCCGTACGTATCCTCGTTGATCATCATCACGGGCGAAAGCGAGCAGCAGCCGAGGCAGGCGACCGTCTTGATGGAGAAGAGCCCATCGTCGGTCGTCTCGCCGTCACCCACGCCAAGCTCCTCCACGAGCGCCTTCTCGATGGAGTCCGCGCCGTTCACGTGGCAGGCCGTGCCCTTGCAAAGAAGGATGAGGTTCTTGCCCACGGGCTTTAAGCGAAACTGCGTGTAGAACGTCGCAACGCCCATCACCTTGGCGGGGCTGTTCCCGGTCTTCTCGGCGATGGCGTACAGCACGTCTGTCGGCAAATAGCCGTAGATGTCCTGCGCCTTCTGCAGGATCGATATGAGGGCGTGATCGTCGCCGGCGAACGCCTCAAAGACAGGCGTCAACAGCGACAAGTCGCTTTTTTCGCAATTTGCGCACATTATGTATTTCTCCAACTATCCCCGCGACGGCCTGCCGCGGGACTTTTCAGATAGTGGGGTATTATACCAAAATGCGGGCGGAATTGCGACGGCCCGTCAAGGCGTCGAGTCTTCGATCCTATTTCAGGACCTACCCCAGGAGGCGATTACATTTCCTCGAACTGGTCCTTGCCAACGCCGCACATGGGGCAGGTCCAGTCTTCGGGAAGGTCCTCGAAAGCAACGCCGTTGTTGTTTTCGGGGTCGTAGACATATCCACACACTTTGCAAACGTACTTCTTCATTGCATTGTCCTTTCAGTTTGTCCCTCTTCGCTTTCGAGAAAAGGCGTTTGAGGAAATTATGCCAAAAATAGGGCAGTGCGTCAATCGGCGAAAACCGTCACCGTGACGGAAGCGGCCTCGCCAGATTCTGTGGCGCAAGTTATGACATGCTCGCCCGGTGACATCTCCGCGGCAAATGCGCCGCGCCCGACAGTCTCGCCCACGGGCGCGGCGTCAACGAACCACCAGAGCCGGGTGTCGGGCGTCACTTCTCCGACTTGGCAGACTATGCGCTGCTCAAGCGATCCAGAGACGAGATGGAACTGCGCACCATCCTCTGGCTTCACGAGAGAGAGAGCTGGGCGACTCTCCTCGATCAGCTTCCCGTCTGGCCCGCGCCGATGGATATTGCAAAGCCGCGGCGAACTGCGACCCCTAACCGCCCTCCCCTCCTCCGTCTCGGGGCAGTCAGGCGAGGCACGAAGTCCTGTCTTCTTGCAGACGACGCACCTCATCACGCCGTCGGGCTCTTCAAACCAGGGACCCGTGCCGCTCGGATAGAGCTGGCGCATGACGCTCCATGCGACAGGCGCGGCGGCCTTTGCACCCACGACGCTCTTGTCGCCGAAGCCACCTGTCTTGTGCCCGCACCAGACGCCGACGACAAACTCCGGATTCCACGCGACCGTCCATGCGTCACGGTACGCGCTCGACGTGCCTGTCTTCCACGCGAAGCGCGGAACCGCGACATCCGCGATATGCCCGAACGCCGCGTGCGAGCGCTCGTTGCCCGAAAGCATGTCGGAAACGAGGTAGGCGCATGCAGGCGCGAACCTTCCGTCGCCGCCGCGCGCAAGGACGCCGTATGCGCGGACGAGCTCAAGAAGCGAGACTTCGACATTGCCGATAGCCACTCCAAGGCCGCAGGACGCGGAATCCTCCGGAACGCGGCCGAAGCCGAGGGCGCGAAGCTCCTCTGCAAAGGACTCGACCCCCACTTCGTCGAGAAGGCGGACGAACGGAACGTTGAGCGAGAGGACAAGGGCGTCGCGCACAGTGACGAGGCCGCGATACCTGCCGTCGAAGTTCGCTGGGCGGTAGCCCTTGAACGAGATGGGCAAGTCGACGAGGCGGCGGTCTGGGGTCGCAAGGCCCCGCTCCATCGCAAGCGCGACGAGGAACGGCTTCAGCGTCGAGCCCGCGGGGCGGGGCGAGACGGCGGTGTTTACCTGCCCGTCCTTGCCGTCGAAATAATCGCCGCTCACGGCCATCGCGACTATCTCGCCTGTCGCGGGCTTCATCACGACGACGGCAGACGAAAAGCCGCCCTTCTCCGCCGCCGCAGAAGCAGCGTGCTCGCACAAAAGCTGGATGTCGGCATCGAGCGCCGTCGTCACATCCACTCCGCCTCGCCCGCCGCGAAGCCCATGTTCAGAAATGAACCAGTCGCAGAAATGCGGCGCGAGAAACGGCCTCGGCGCTCGGCGGACTTCCGGCTCGACCGAGCGCGCCCCCTCAAGCTGCTCGTCAGTGATGTAGCCAAGCGCCCGCATCCTTTCGAGGACATAGTCGCGCCGCTTGAACGACTGTGCGCGGCGCTCGGGGCTTCCCCACCTGTCAGGGCGGAAGCGTGTCGGCGCCTGAACCATCCCAGCGAGCATCGCCGCTTCGCCAAGCCCGAGTTCCTTCGTGCTTTTGCCAAACCAGCCCTGCGAAGCCGCCTCAATGCCGACGAAGTTCGAGCCAAAGGGGGCACGGTTCAGGTACTGCGAGATAATCCACTCCTTCGACTTCGCGTGCTCCATCTTGACGGCCTTGACCGCCTCCTTCCACTTCCACCAGAGATTCTTCGGGTGGGGTTTAAGAAGCCGCACCGCCTGCATCGTAATAGTCGACGCGCCGGAGATGCGCCGCCTGCAACTGACGTTCTGCCACATCGCGCGAAGGACGCTCATCGGCCTCACGCCGTGGTGAGACCAGAACGAACTGTCCTCGGCCGCGACGAGCGCCTTCACGATCCAGTCGTCGGGAGAGGCAACATAGAACGGGCGGCAGTCGACATCGCCGGGGCCAAGTGTCACACGCAAGATCCTGCCCGACGAATCGCGAAGTATCGCGCCGCCGGGATATTCGTCAGACCCCTCGTCGCTCCAGCCGATGAATATCCACGAGCAGACGAGAAACACCGCCGCGAGCGCGGCGACGATGCAGGCAAGAAAAGCGACTTTCCTCTTCACGCCCTATACTCGCCGCAAAGAGGAAAATCTGACACGGTTCTTTTAGCCCGTTTCGCTTTCACCGAAAATCTCAGCGCTGGCCTTCGCGACCGACGACCACATATCCATTAGGATCGCCGCCCGATATCTTGCTCGAGACGAGCTGGCCGCCCTTCCATTTCAAGTCGACGGTATATCCACCGCGGGCCCTAAGGCCGTGAACCTCGCCGTCAGGCCACGCTTTCGGCAGGGCTGGAAGAAGACGTATCGCCACCTTGCCGTCGTCCGTCATCTCGTGGCTCTGCAAAAGCATTTCCGCGATTCCGGCGGCGCAACCGAAATTGCCGTCAATCTGGAACGGCGGATGCGAGTCGAGAAGATTTGGATACGTGCCGCCGCGGTATGTGCCGCCGAGCGTCGCGTAGGTAGGGGCAAGCTGCTCCTCGAGGACGCGATACGCCCGCTCGCCGTCGAGGAACCTCGCCCAGAGCGCGACGCGCCAGCCCATGCCCCAACCAGTCGCGACATCTCCGCGCGCGTCCAGAGACTTCTGCGCGGCGCGGAAGAGCTCGGGCGTTTTAGGTGTAACCTGAGCCGAAGGATAGACGCAGTAGAGGTGCGACACGTGTCGATGGTGGTCTTCGGGATCGTCGACATCGTCGGTCCATTCCTGCAACTGTCCCCATCGCCCGATTCGCAGCGGCTCGAGCCGTGCGCGCTTTTCTGCGATCTCCTTGAGAACTACTGCATCCTCCTGCTCGCGACCAAGCTCCTTCGCTGCCCCGAGCACCGCGGCAAATAGGTCGCGGAGAATCTGGGCGTCGGAAGAAGCGCCCGCCGTCCAGTTGTTTTTGCTCTTGCGCTGCGGCGCAGGGATGTTCTCGGGCGAGATGCCAGGCACCACCGTGAGTCGGCCCGTAGCCGGATTCTCAACGAGCACATCGAGGAAGAACTCGGCCGCACCCTTCATGACGGGATAGGTGCGCGCGAGGAACGCGCGGTCGCGCGTGAAGAGCCAGTGGTCCCAGAGTTGCGCGGCGAGCCAAGCGCCGCCCGTAGGCCAGATTCCACTCGGCCCATGCACCGGCACAGTCGTGCGCCAGATGTCCATGTGGTGGTGCATCACCCAGCCGCGCGCGCCGTACATGTCGTGCGCCGTCCGCGCGCCCGACACGGAACATTCCTCCAGCGCCTTCAAAAGCGGCTCGACGAGCTCGGGGAGGTTCGCCACGTCCACGGGCCAGTAGTTCATCTGCAGGTTGATGTTCACCGTGTAGCTCGAGTTCCACGGCGGCTCACGCCATTCGTTCCAGATGCCTTGCAAAGTCGGCGGCTGCGTTCCCTGCTGCGAAGAGGAAATCAGGAGATAGCGCCCGAACGCAAAGTAGAGCGCGGCGAGATAGGGGTCGTGCGTTTCCTTGAACGACGCGAGCCGCTCTGGGATTGTGCGTCCCGGGAACGGGTCGGGGCCGAGGTCGAAGCGACAGCGGCCAAACTGCGCGGAGTAGGCGGCGATGTGACGGCTCATCGCAGCATCGCATCCAAGCCGAACGGCGTCAGAAAGAAGACGGTCCGCCTTCGCGCGTTCGTCGACGGACTTCCCGTCCTGCCAGTCGCGGAAGCTCGTCGCCGCCGAGCACCATAGCACCGCCTCGTCGGCACCTTCCACGAAGAGGACGCCGTTGTCGGCGCGCACCGTCCCGCCCTTCACCGTCGGCTTAAGCCGCGTGCATAAGCGAACGCTCCCGCCGACGCCGTGCATCGCCGAGCCGCTGCCCGAGAGCACAAGATCGCCGTCTTCGTCCGTCGACTTCGCAAGCCGCTGCCACGGACTTTCGAAAAACGCCGTGAACGAGAGCGAGCCGGGGCGCGATGTCCTGAGCCGCACGACTATGACGTCGTCCGCGAGCGAAGCGAACGCCTCGCGCGTGAACGTCGCGCCGCCGACGGAATACTCCGTCCTCGCGACGGCGTCGTCGAGCGACAGCGACCGACTGTAGCGAGTGGGGAAGTCGTGGCCGGGGAACTTGAGGCACAGCGACCCGATCGTCTGGTAGGCGAAGGAGTTTTCGTTCTTCGAGACCTTGAGGCGCTTCGCCTCGAACGAGGCCCTCGCGCCATCGGCGTCGCCGGCCAGGATGCGCTCGCGTATCTTCGGAAGCTCATCCTTCATCTTCGGCTCAGTCGCGCAGTTCGGCCCGCCGGCCCAAAGCGTGTCCTCGTTGAGCTGCATGCGCTCCATGCCAGGCGCGCCGTAGACCATCGCGCCAAGCCGCCCGTTCCCGATCGGCAGCGCCTCGTTCCACGTGCCCGCAGGGGAATCGTAGTCAAGCGACAGCCCGGCCGCGCACGCAGCGGATGCGAGAAGCGAGAGAGCTATTCCGCAAATGACTTTCATTTTGCTTCATACCCTGGATTCGGCGCATGGCGGGCCTTCAAGGACACCGTGACCTTGCGCCCCTTTTCGAACTTCAGCCAACGGACTTCGCATGCGCCCTGAAACTCGGATCCCTTGAGTTCCGCGCCCTCCACCTGCAGATCGGCATATTCCGTCTTCTCGCGATCCGCCCAATTGCTGAGCCGAAGCGCGGCCGTCCCGTTTTCCTCGGGGACAAAATCGAGCACGTAGTCTTTCCATTCCGCCTCTGCCTCGATGCCGGTCCGCCCGGCAAGCGTCCTCTTGTTGTAGCGCACAAGGACATCCACCAAGGCCGAGAGCTTCTCGACGCCGAGCGGCCGCGGCGGCGTCATCCCCTCGCCGTGCTTGATGGCGGGCGAGAAGCGGTTCTTACTGTCGTAAAGCCCCATTTCGCCAAAACGCGTGCCGCCGCCAAGGGTCTTCCGCGCGGGCGAATCGCTCTTGAGCTCCCAATTGAACCCGGCATAGTCGACGAACCCAGGGTCGCAGTCCGTCTCAAGGTTGTCGGCAATCACCGTACGTTCGCGGATCGCGTCCCAGTTGTTCGTGGTTATGCCGCCGGTCGCCACGCAAAGGTTGTTCGAGACCTCGTTGAAGTTGGCGTTGTGGGCGTCGATCGGCGTAGGGAGCTTTTCAAGTTCAGGAAGCATCGGATAGCGCTCGAGCCACGGCGACTTGTTCCACATGCCCTTCGCCCTCATGTACTTCTTGTATATCCAGCTGTCGGACCCGTGCCGCGTAGTCGACCTGGCAA
The DNA here is from genome assembly GCA_017406465.1 of Kiritimatiellia bacterium. GTDB lineage: Bacteria > Verrucomicrobiota > Kiritimatiellia > RFP12 > UBA1067 > UBA1067. The sequence continues at coordinate 15,753 of JAFQYM010000053.1, forward strand.
AAGAATCCATGCCGCGAGAGCCGATGCAGATGGCCTCGGGCGTGTTGAAGATTACGTTGCGCGCGACGACGTTCCCATTGCCGCCGCCGAGGTAGACGCCCTGCGGCGCGCGGTTGATGATGTTGCCGCGCACGATCATCCCGCTCGACCAGTCGTCGAGGTAGATTCCGCGCACGTGCTTCGTCCGCGGCTGCTTTCCCGTCATGTGGATGGTGTTGTACTCGATCACCGTGCCGCGCATCGTCCAGTCGCGCATGCAGCAGTAGAACGTGCCTGCGTCGTCCGTGAAGGTGCAGCAGTCGTGGCATATGTTGAAGCCGACGTAGTGGTCGTTGCCACCGAAGCCAAGCGCCTGGTGTGGCGAATGGTGGATTAGGTTGTGGGTGGCGCGGTTCCCGCACCCCGACAGGCTGATGCCGGGATTGTAGTTAGGCGAGATGCGCCCGTAGTGGTGGATGTGGCAGTTGTCGGCGACGTTCTCCCCGGGCGTCAGGGTGATGCGGTCGCCGCCGTCCAGCAGAATGCCGTGCCGCCCGAGATCGTAGATGTCGCATCCCTCGACGCGGCAAAGACGAGACTTCTTGAAGTCTATGGCGTTGCCGTTGATGTGGCGAACGCACGACGCCACTATGCTTACGCTTTTCGCATGGCTGAAGGATATCGCGTCTCCGCGCACGACCTCGAAGACAAATCCGTCGAACGAGACGTTCGCAACGCCCTCGCCCTTCAAAAGCGCCTCTGCCCCTGCGATGAGCGGCGGATTGGCGTCGCGCGCCCACACATAGACGCGACGCGCCTTGCGGTCGATGGCCCACATGCCCTCGCGGTCAAGTGACGAGAAGGCGTTGAACACGAAAAACGGCATGTATTCGCGGAAACCAAACTGATTCTTGCTCGGCTCCACGGCCAGCGTGCCGGCGACAGGGTCCGCCTTGAGGACGGGAGACGAGATGTTGCTCCACTCCATGCCGTACATGCCGTACGCCCAGAGATCGGGTTCCTGCGCCCACTTCTCAAAAGGCGCGTCCGAGACCTCGAAGACGCCGGTGTTGTTCTGCTTGTTCTCGCTTCCGAAAGCATCCTTGGCCGTCGTCGCCTCTCCCAGGGGCTTCCCCGTCCGCGCGAACGATTTGCCGGGCCAGCGCGCGGACTCGCACCGCTCGCCGCCTGAAAACACGCAGACTGCGAAGTCGTCGAGGTCGGGACGGGCGCAGCATCCGCCGCTGTAGAACCCGGGAAGCGGATCGTCGCCGCCGAGTTCCCAGCAGCGCACATGCGAACGCGAGCTCTCCGGAATCAGGGACGCAGGAAGCTTTGCCCAGTCGATCTCTACCTCGCGAATGTCGCGCCTCATGCCGGAAAGCACCGCCTTCCCGCGATGCGCCGCCCGCCATGTGATTGGCGACGCCGGCGTGCCGGAATCCTCCGCCGTAAACTCGATCGGACGTTCGAGCACATAGGTGCCGTCTCCCAATATGACAGATATCCCGCCTTTCGGCGCACGTCCGCCGTTCGCCTTGATCGCTTCGCGCACCGCGTCGCGCGCGTGCTCGAGGCTGCCGCTCCCGGGCGAGACGCGAACCTCCTGTTGGGCGCTTGCATGGCCCAAGGCCATTGCTGCGCAAACGGCTACTAGAACAGTTTTCTTCATGCTGTTTGATTTGACTTTCATTTGCTCATTTCAGGTTTTGATTTCTACAGCATTGAACCATAAACAATTTTAGATTCTACACATTCTGCATGGCAGACACAAGGCTTTTCAGGTGACATCTTTACGATCCTGCCGGCTTTCTGTTGGAGTACGACCCGCTCGGCGGTATCGCGACAGCAGACTCGGGATCTGGCTTCTCGGGATCAAACGCGCGGTAGGGCTCGCGGATTGCATCTCGGGCCACGGGAATCTTCGAAAGCCCTGATGCGATGATGCGCGCCATCTCGTATGCGCCGTACACGCCGTGGTGCGTATTGTCCACCTTCCCGTCGTCGGAGATGCGCTGGAGCTTTTTCGACCCCTCTGCGCCAAGCACGCCCATCATCCGGTAGCTTGCGTCATTCAGGTCGATGCACGGCACGCCCTTCGCCCCCGCCACGACCTTCGCCGCCTCGGCGTATTTTGCAAGCGTCTTTCCCCACTGCCTGCCGTTTGCGGGATGGAACCCGCGGCGCTCGACGGGCGTTACGACAACCGGGTGCGCGCCTTTCCCGCGGATGCGGTCGATCCATTCCCCAAGCCGCCTCGTGTAGCCGTTCTCCGCCTCTTCGCCTTTTATCTTCTGGTCGTTGTGCCCGAACTGGATCATCACCCAGTCGTCCTTCCCGAGATGCTCGAGGACGCGCTCGAGACGCCCTTCCTCCTCGAACGTCTTCATCGAGCGTCCCGACTCCGCGAAGTTCGCGGTCGTCCATCCCCGGCGCACGAACGCCGGAAGGATCTGCCCCCAACTCGCCAGCGGTTCGTTGCGATGGTCCGTGACGGTCGAGTCGCCGCAGATGTAGATTGTCGGAGCCGACTGGTTCGGCGTCACGCGCGGCGAGAACGCGGCGTCGCCATCCCGCGACGAGTCGCTGAAGAGCTCGATCTTGAGACTGCGGTTGCGCCGCTCGTCGCCCTTCTTCGTGGTGTATGGCCCTGGCACGCGAGCGGTGAACGAGACAGTTTTTTTCTCGCCCGCCTTGACTTCGGTGCGGTCGATGGCGAGGCGACGCCCCATGAACTTCACGAAATTGACGCCGGGCTTGAGATCGATCTCTACGTCGTAGTTGCCGATTTCCATCGGCTGCTCGAACGTGCACGTGCGGAATGCCGCCGCGTCCTCGCAGAACGCAGGCGCGGAGACCGCGATTCCGATTGCAAGCGTGATTCGTTCAAAGGCATTCTTCATGGTTGTTCCTTTCAGTGTTCAATCGGCGTCCCGGTAGTATTTCCTGATTTCCAGCTCCGGGCAGCTCGTGTCATCGAGGCCGCCGTACATGATGATCCTGCCGCCGCGAGCACGGAACGCGTCAAGGTCGGCTGGCGGGAACACCTCCGCCTCGGACGCATACGCCGCATCCTTGCCGAAGGCAGAGGCGGACGCCGCAAAAACGATCGCCAATGCGGAAAGGTTGTATCGTCTGTTCATCGTGTTCTATCGAAGTATGATGAACAGCCCGGATTTAGAGACCTTAACCATTGTGACGTTGCCGTAGGTGATGGAGTCCTCGCCCGCCATCGCGTGGTGTTCGGCGGCGATCCACTCCGCCGTCCGGGCGCCGCCGGCGACGCGCACTTCGTCGATCCATCCCCGCCAGGCACGGTAGCCCGCCCCCTCGCCGTAGCCGTTCGTGGTGTTGCCGAAGCAGAACCGCTCGTTGTTGTCGGATGCCTTGGACGAAACCCTATACGCCTTCAGCCGCCCGTTCTCGTAATAGGAGAAGTCCGTTCCGTCGTAGACGAACGTCAGATGCTGCCACGTGCCGCTCATTCCGACGGCATAGACCTGGTTGCTGGTTCCGCCGCCCAGGGTGACGTCGCAGAAGTTGATCTTCGTGTTTCCGTTCATCATCCGGACGGCGAAGGCCGATCCGGGGCTGGTATTGCTCTGCCGTTTGAAGAAAATGGCGTCGTAGGCGTAGGTGCTGTCCGTGTGCTTGAACCAGCCGGAGAGCGTGAACCTGCCGTTGAAGTCGAGCGGCGAATCCATGCCGGAATCGTTCACGAACACGCCGCCGTAGTTCTGGTCGGCGGAACCGCTCGCGGCGCCGTTGATCCGGACCGATTTGCCGAACCGGCCCGGTTCGTCCGCGAGGGACGCCGCGGCCTTTTCGCCGTCGAGGCCGGCCGCCGCTGTCGCGTTCGGATACGACCCCCACGCACTCGCGGCGTTCGTCTCGTTGAGGTGCCAGACGCCGGCGTAGCCGCTCCAGACGCTTGTCGCGGCGGGTGTCGCGTTGACGAAGTCTGTGCCGTAGCGGACGGTCAGCGTCGCGCCGTCTTCATACGACGGAACCTTGACCCAGACGAGCGAGACGCCGTTCGTGTCCCATGTGTCGAGCTCCCAGGGAAGGAGGTTGCCGTCCGCGTCGAGGATCTCGAGGCCGGACTCCGCGACATCCGCGTATCGGAACCCATCGATCCCGCCCTCGCCTTCGGCGAGTCGCAGCAGGACGGGGACGTCGGCCGCGGCGGCGCCGTCGTATTTGACAGTCGCCGTGAAGCTGTAATACGAGTTTTTCGGATCTTTTGCATGCGAGACTGTGAAGGTTTGCTTTGCGGACAGGGTCTCATTGGCAGTCTCGGCGACTGTCGAAACAGCCCGGGCGTACCAGACATATGAGCCAGCGCCGAGCCTGCTCAGCGTCGTCTCAAGCGTCGTCGGTGAGTCGATTGTGCCGAGTTGGCGCTCAGTAAATGTCGCCCCGCCGCCGGCGCTGTAGAAAATGGAGACCGCCGCCGGCGCCGAAAGCGACGCAAGCTCGACGGAAAGGAGGGCCGCATTGCCGGAGACGGCTGCGGAGCATGCGCCGAAGACCGGCGCGTCCGGGTCGGTGGGAGCCACGGCGCCGAGCACCGCGAACGACGACGGGGCGGCCACGCTGTCGTGCTCCGCCTTGATCCAGTCGGCCGACGCCTCCCCGTCGTAGATGCGCAGCTCGTCCATGTCGCCGACGAAATTGTCGCCGTTGTTGCCCGCGCCGCCCGCATACGAACCGAAGGACCAGTAGCCGTCGGCCGTGTTTTCGTGAGTCGAACTGGGGTTGCTCTGCGTCTGGTCCGGGTTGCCGTTGAAGAAGGAGGCGAGGGCGCCGTTCCGCCGGTAGGTGAACGCGACGTGGCCCCACGTCTGGTCCGCGAGCGCATACTGGCCGGAGGTCCAGTTGTTGTTGTTCTTGGCGGTGACGGAGAGGTAGGCGCCCGAGTCCTGCTTCAGCGTGAAGCCGTAGGTCCCGGTTCCCGACGTGCGGCTCGCGGCGAGGATGTGCGTGCCCCCTTTGCCGTTTCCGTTGCGCATGAACCAGCCAGAAACCGAGAACCGCTGGGAGCTGGCGAGCTTGCCGGACGGATTCGCGACGTTGACGCCGGTCGCGTTGCCCGCGATTTTGCGGATGCCGCCGCCCGCGACGCCGGGGGACGCGATTCCCGCGACCTTGTCGGAGCCCGCCGTCACGGCGGGGGCGGCGTTGCCGACCGCGTTCGTGAGCGACGGGCCGCCGTGGATGACGACGACATACTGCGACCACACGTCCGCCGGCGCGACGGCGGGAAGCAGCGACGGGTCGTCGGCGCCGAAATACATCGTGAGCGCGGTCGCGGTGCCGGCGAGGGACGGCACCTTCACCCAGACGTAGGACGTCCCCGACGGATTCCACGACTCGATCTCGTGCGGGACGAGGTTGCCGTCCGCGTCCGCGAAGCGGATGTCCGTGCCGTCCGCCGCGCAGAGGGAATGGCCGAAGCCGGCGGGCGCGTCCGTGGCGAGCGTGACGAGGATCGGGAAGTCCGTCAGCGTCGTCTCGCCCGCGTAGCCGGAGATCGTGATCGGGGCTTGGTATTCAAACCGCGTCTCGTCGATTTGGACGCCAAGCGCCGGCAACAATGAAATCGCCACTGAAAATACGCCGAAAAACGCCATCTGCAATCTGTGAATAATATTCATGTGAAGGTCTCCTTTGTTTCACCTTAGATTTTATCAAAAAATAAATGTCGATTCAAACAATGACTTTGTGTTGTTTTAGAAAACAGAATCTGCTATACTTTCTACCATGAAAAGCGTTCTCATGTGCACCGAGGCGAACAACTACGCCTCTCGCTGCATATTCACCGGCGTCCAGAAGTTTGTTGAAAGCAAGGGCGACTGGAACACTCACATGGTGTCGTTTCCCGAAGTCCTGACGGCCGAGATGGTGAGACGCGCGCCGGCAGAGGGTTTCGACGGGATACTCTTCCCCTTCATTACGGAGCCAGGCGTTGTGGATGCCCTTGTAAAGTCGCCGCTCCCGATCGTCACACAAGGCCACAGGCTTATCCCCAGGCGCAAAAAGGCCATCGCGGTCGTCGACATCTGCGACAGGGATGTCGGCGCGATGGGCGCGCGGCATTTCCTCGGCCTCGGAAAGTTCAACAGCTACGCCTTTGCCCCGCACACCGACTCCCCGTACTGGTCAGAAAAAAGAGCGCGGGGATTTGTCGAAGAGCTCAAGCAACACGGCATACGGGCGACGGTGCTTGCGGACGGAGGCTCGCAGCGGGAGATCGCCGCGCTTCCGAAGCCTGCCGCCATAATGGCCGCATGGGACTACAAGGCCATCGAGATAATGGGCTACGCGCGAAAGGCGGGATTGGCGATTCCAGAGCAGATAGCCGTGATAGGCGTAGACGCCGACCCCATCGTATGCAGCTTCACCAATCCACCGCTCACGAGCGTCGAACCAGGCTTCGGGCGAATGGGCTATGCGGGGGCGGCCGCGCTTGACGCGATGATGTGCGGCCGAAAGCAGAATTCCGTCATCAGGATTCCCTGCCTGCCAAAAGGCGTGATAGAGCGCGCATCGACTTCTTTCCTGCCGACGGGGCGGGCTCTTGTCGACCGTGCAACTACCATTATTGTGCAGGAAGCCGCGAATGGACTTTCTGTCGGCGCATTGTCAGCACGGCTCAAGGTTTCGCCGCAGCTTCTCGCGCTCAGGTTTCGCCAGTTCAAGCAGGCAACGCCGCGAGAGCTGATTCTGCGGACAAGACTCGAAAAGGCGAAGAAGCTCCTGAGGGATCCGACTATGAAGACCGAGTCCGTCGCGTCACAATGCGGCTTCAGCTCCAAGAACCGACTCTTCCACGTATTCAAAGAGCGTTTCGGAATGACGATCAGCGAATTCCGCCGCTCAACCTGGAAACACGGCTCCTCCAAAAGCACTATGCGCGTACGTTAAAGGCGTTACACGGACGCAAAGAGGTCGTTGCGGCGGAGGGCGCGGATCGCATCGCAGTCGAGCGTATGCCCCGCGCGATAGGAGACGACCGTGCCGACAAACCTGTCGGAACCGCCGATAAGCGCGATGGCCGCCATGAGGTCGAGCGTCGCACGGTGCCAGACGGGCTCGAGGAACTTGTCGCCGACAGGGAAGCGCGGCTCGGTGTAGAACCTGCGCTTGCCGTGTATCAGGATGTTCCTGTCGTTGTAGCCCCAGTTGCGCGTCGCGGCGAAGAGCTTGCCCACGGTCTTCGCGAGGATGTACTGGCGACGCGTCGCGTTGGTCCTTGCGAGAGCCGCGTAGCGGAACGTCTCGGGCGTGACGTCGAAGAGAATCCTCTGGTCGCCTATCACGGTGTTCCACGAAATGCCGCAGTCGATGCGGAGGTTCCTCTCGCCGTTTTCCGCGGGGAGGAACAGGAGAAAATCACCGCGGCCGCCGCCAAAGGCGACTGGCTCCTTTACCGTGACATACGTCGCGTCTTCATTTGTCTCTACGATCTTCGCGTGCTCCATCGCCTTGATGAGCGGCAGCGACGACTGCTCGAAGAGCGGCGGATCGCCAGAGTTGACCTTGAGCAGGACGTCGTCTACGCCGAGCCCGACCTTAAGCGCGATGATATGCTCGACCATGCGGAGGTAGTTGTGCTCGGAGCCCGACCTTAGCACGAGGTTCTGCGCACTCGTCCAGAGGTTCGCCACGTCCACCGCGGTGTCCAACTGCTCGGGAAGGTCCATGCGGCGAATCCACCAGCCCGGCTTGTTCGGCGGCGCGAAGGTGAGCGTCTGCTTTTCGCTGCCCTTGAAGGTGCCGATGCCCGCGACAGGCGCTTCGCCGAGAAGCGTCTGTCGTTTCGCCGGGAAAGACGACGAGCGATCTTGGGCAAGACGCGTCTCGTCTATCGGCTGGACGTGGAAGCGCTCGTAGGACGCCGCAATAGACGCGGACGAGCCGAACACTGTCTTTCCGATTCGGTATGACGGTAGGTCCATGTAGGTTGCCTCGCTTTGGTGCGGCCTCAGGCCGTGATGCCGTTCTGCTGGGCGACGAGTCCGGCGGCTCCGTACATCTTGCGGAGCTTCGGCTTTTCGATCTTGCCGGTCGGGTTGCGCGGCACTTCCGCGAAGATGACCTTGCGCGGACGCTTGTAGCGCGGGAGATCGAGGCAGAAGTCGTTGAACTCCTGCTCGGCGAGCGTCATCCCATCCTTGACGGACACGATTGCCGCGGCGATTTCTCCGAGACGCGCGTCGGGAAGTCCGATCACGGCGACGTCCTTGACCTTCGGGTTCGAGCGGATGAAGTCCTCGATCTGCACGGGGTACAGGTTCTCGCCTCCTGTGATGATGACGTCCTTCGCGCGGTCGACGAGATAGATGAATCCGTCGCGCTCCTCGGCCATGTCGCCTGTGAGGAGCCACCCCGGCTCCTTCATTATCTCGGCAGTCGCCTCGGGGTTGTGGTAGTACTCCTTCATCACGCCGGGGCCCTTCAGCGCAAGTTCGCCGACTTCCCCGGGCTTCACCGGCGTAATGCCGTCGGACCTGACGATCTTCGTCTGCCAGCCAAATCCCGCTACGCCAATCGCGCCGACGTGGTCGATGTTCTCAACGCCAAGATGGACGGCTCCGGGGCCTGTCGACTCGGAAAGTCCGTAGTTCGTGTCGTAGTCGTGGTGCGGGAACACCGTCTTCCACCTCTTGATGAGGGCGGGCGGCACGGGCTGCGCGCCGATGTGCATAAGCCGCCACTGCGAGAGCTGGTAGTCCTCGAGCTTGACGTCGCCGCGCTCGATTGCGTCGAGAATGTCCTGCGCCCACGGAACGAGAAGCCACACGATGGTGCACTTCTCCTCGCTCGCCGCGCGGAGGATCCACTCGGGCTTCACGCCCTTCAGGAGCACCGCCCTGCCGCCGACGAGGAAGGAGCCGAACCAGTGCATCTTCGCGCCGGTGTGGTAGAGCGGCGGGATGCAGAGGAAGCAGTCGTCTTTCGTCTGGCCGTGGTGTGCCTGCTCGACGCGGCACGAGTGCAGGAGGCACCTGTGCTGGAGGACGATTGCCTTGGGGAAGCCGGTCGTGCCGGACGAGAAGTAGATCGCCGCCTCGTCCTCGGGCGCCATGGGAATCGTCGGCGACTTCGACGAGCAGTAGCCGAGAAGCGCGCGGTAGGACATCGCGAACGTCGGGCAGTCGTCGCCGACGTAGAAGCGGTCGCGCACGGCGGGAACGCGGTCGATTATCTGCTCGACGCGCCCGGTGAACTCGGGGCCGAAGACGAGCGCCGCCGCGTCGGAGAGCGTGAGGCAGTACTTTATCTCGTCAGCCGTATAGCGGAAGTTCAGCGGCACGGCCATGCAGCCCGCCTTGAGGATGCCGAAGTAGACGGGCAGCCACTCAAGGCAGTTCATGAGGAGTATCGCGACCTTTTCGCCGCGCTTGTACCCTCGGCTCAAAAGGAGGTTCGCGAAGCGGTTCGCCTTCTCGTCGAACTCGCGCCACGTCATCTCGCTCCTGAACGCCTCGATGGGAGAGCTCTCGATGAGCGAATATTCGCGCCAGGTGGTGTGGCGGGCCTCAAGCTCCTGCGGGTTTATCTCGACGAGCGCGACGTCGTTCGGCCACTCCGTCGCATTGCGCTCAAGTATCTCTGTTATGTTGCGAAAGTCCGTCTTCATGCTCACTTCTCTTTCGCCTTCTCCTTCGCTGCCTTCGCCCTCTCCGCGGCGGCCTTCTTCAGGTCAGCTATCGCGTCCTTATACTCCTTCGCGGAGTCGTCCTTCGGCCATGTCTTGAGGAAGAGGTTGATCAGCCGAATCGCCTCTGCCGGATCGGCCTCGCGGTAGAGCTCGATGTCCTCCTTCACATCGCCCCTCGCGCTATCGATGGCGGAGATTATCTCCTGCGCCTCGGCGGCGACGTTGGAATCCTTCGACTTCGCCTGCTTTTCGAGGTTCTTGATGACAGATGACACGTTCTTGCCAAGCGCAAGCTGCTTCTCAAGCGACTTGAACTTCTTGAAGGTGACGTCGCCGCAGAGTGATATCGGCATGCCGATGGTGCTGAGGGTATCCACGATCTTCTCGGTGCCGTCCTTGACTCCCGCGCCGCCGTAGACGCTGACGCCCCTGTGGCTTACGACGTTGAAGAACGGCGCTTTCTGAAAGCCCACCTTGGGATCGGGATCGAGCGAGAAGTTGTAGTAGACCGGAAACGTGACCTTGTTCTTCTGGATCGCCTCCTTGACCTTTTCGTCGTTCTTCGAGCCGACGTAGTTGCCGACGACCTGAAACTTCTTCGTCTTGAACGAGCTCCAGACCTTCTCTACCTCGGGAAGATACTTGACGCTCGTCTCCTCGGAGAGATCCCAGTAATACACGAGGACGACCTTGCCGAGCAGATCGGTCTCCGTCAACTTGGGGCCGCTCACGTGCGACTTGTCGTCGAGGTTCTTCCACTTCGCCGCGCCGCTCGCGAAAAGCGCAGAGAGCGCGCAGACCGCGACAATGGCTGCCTTCTTAGTCATCATTTTTCTCCTCCTTGTGCATTAGATTTCTCTTCAGCGGACTTCAGCATAGCCGCCGTCCATGTCAAGTCCGCGATGCAGTTCTTCGCCTCCTGCGCAACAAGCGGATTCTCGCTCTTCTTGAGGTCGGCGGAAAGCTCTATCGCCTTCTCCACCTTGTCGACGCTAAGCCTTTTCGCATTTGCGTCCTTGAAATCGTAGTCCTTCGCCTGCCGGGCAATGCGCTCGAGCTTTGCGACGCGCTTTATGTCCTTGTCTTCGTTGAACTTCGCCCAGACGTCGTCGTATACCTCCGCCTCCTTCGGAAACGTCTTGCGGAATTCCTCTATCTCAAGATACGCCCTTCCGGGGAGGACGTCGATGTCGAAGTCGATGTAGTACTTCCACTGTTTCGGCGTCTGGGGGCTGCGCATCGCCATAAGCGCGCTCGCGATCACGCCCTGGACGCGGCGTTCGTCCTTGCCGCGGTAGAAGGCCTTGCCGGTGCTGCCGATGACGTAGAGATACCCCGTCCTTTCCGGGTCGGCGTCCTTCTGCTCCTGCGTACGGACGATGTCTGCGTCCTTGTAAATCGGATACGTGAGCTTGAGCCCCTCGGCGATGCGCTTTATCTTCTCGGCGCCCGCCTCGCCCCGATGGCTGCCAATGAGCACGAACGGCTTCATCTTGAAGGACTGCCAGATCTCCTCCATGCTGCGCATCGACTCCACGCCGCTCTTGTCGCCGTAGTCGCGGCAGTCGACGCACACGACTTTGCCGCGCAGGTATCCGCTGGACGCCATTCGCCCCGCGAGATGGTGTGCCGGATCGATATTCTCCCATTCGACAGGAGTCGCCGCAACTGCAAACGACGACAGCATCGCGGCAAAGATCGCCGCGATTGCGCACATGGCCGACTTGGCGCTTTCGCCAAAAGAAATCAAACCAATTGTCTTCTTCATGTTTCGACTATTATACCACTTTTTTGGTATAATTTGGGGCGTGAAATTCTGCCTGCATATTGTCTTCGCGTTTTTCGCGGCTACGGCGGCGATCGGCGCAGGAGCACCCGCAAAGAGCGTGGTGCCCCCTGCGACACCTCCTGCGAAGCCCGCAGAAATGCCGAAAAAACCGCTTATCCCGACTTCGGAGTGGAAGATGATACGCCAGATCGCCGTCAACTACGACCTGAGCGACGAGACGACATGGCTCCTCGCGGCGATTCGCCGCCACGAGAACGGACGCCCCGGGCTCGAGTTCGGCGTTGGCGGGCCGATGGATTCCGGGCACAAGGCGCACCGCTACCGCGACGGTGTAAAGTCCTTCTATGTGCAGGGATACTGGGCGGCAGGGACGATCCGCAAGCACTACACCGGCGACCTCACCGCCTTCGGGAAGCGCTACAACCCTCCGCACGCCGCGAAGTGGACAACGGCCGTCACCGCGCTCATAAAGCGCCTCAAGGCCGAGAACAACTCGACGCTCCCAGGCGTCAAGCCCGCCAAGAAAGTCATCAACCTGCCTTGAAAATTCCTTCTCCGGCAAGTCAGTGCTTGCGCCGGGAAAACAGTCGAGCGCAGGAACGCAACAACGAAAAGCGTGGCGTCATGTCGAGGGGCAAAATCACGGTGATGGTCGTTCCCTTGTCCAAGGCGGACTTGCAGTCTATCGTGCCGCCGTACAGCCTGACAACAGAATCAACATAGGCAAGGCCATTGCCGTCGCCAGGGCGCGAGGAACTCCGCTCGGCTCGATAAAACCGTTCGAACATGTGCTTCTGGCAATCTTTCGCCATGCCAATGCCCGTATCGGCGACAGTCAACTTAACACGGCCCGGGAACTTTCGCACAAGCGAGACGGAGATCGACCCCTTGTCCGTATACTTGACGGCGTTGTCGACGAGATTGCTCACGAGACGCAGAAGTTTTTGCCTGTGCGAACGAACGACTATAGGTTCAGACGGCACATCGCAACCAAGCTTCACGCCCTTTGCCTCTGCAGCAGACTCGAACATATCGGCGAGGCCACCGATGACATCGGACAGGTCAACGTCCTCAATGGGCTCCCTGACCTCGCCGTTGTAGTTTCTGATGATTTCAGACTGCATGTCGAACATCTCGAGCAGCGTTTCGCTTGACTCCTGCATTTCCTCCAGGGCAGTCTTCGGTTCCTTATAGCCCGCGAGTGCATACTCAACATTATGCTTGAAGCTCGACACCGGACCGCGCAAGTCATGTATAACTTCGCGAAGGAACGACTGAAGAGTCCCCACCGGCTTTGATATGGACGCCGCGGCCAGCAACAGCAAAACAATGGTGACGGCAGACAACGCCGTTGGAATCCATGTTGACTTCCTCGCCTCGAGGACGACTTGCATAAGTGCATCCTTGGACTCTGCCAAGCCCTTCAGCCGATAGGCAGAATCCGCCTCCTTCGCAAGTTTTTTGTCCGTGTCTATGACATGATATGGCATCCACACGAGCATGATCACTGCACCGAGGATTACGACCCTGCGGAAAATTGCGCGCGCAAGCGGATCATTAGAGTATCGCATAGCCAACGCCCTTCTTCGTTTCAATGACATTCCCCGCACCACAGGCCTCTAAGCGCTCGCTGAGGCGCATCTTCGCCTGCCTGACGGCGTCCACCCCCAAGGTCTTTGCGCCCGGGCAGATTTCCTTGAGTATCCGCTTGGTCGGGACGAACCTGCCTTGGTTATCAAGCAGAAGCACGAGGAAATCGAACGCCTGGCCCTTGAGCTTCAGATCCTGGTTTTTGTAGAACGCCGTGCGCTCGGACTTGTTGACAACGATGGATCGATAGGCAATCACAGACTGTTCGACACCGACACGCCGCACTAATGCCGTGACATACGAAATCAATTCGTCTGCAGAAACGGGCTTCTCGATATAGTGGTCGGCACCCGCCCGCACCACCTCGAGCCGCTCGGCCTTACCCACGTGGTTGCTGGCGCAGATGATGATCGTCTTAATCCCGTTTCGCCGCGCGTTTCTGACGATGGTTTCGCCGTCCATGCCGGGCAAGACCTGGTCGACGATGGCGACATCGTAGTCCCCGTTAACAAGCATGGAATACCCGATGTCCCCAGCATGCGCCATGTCGCATTCGTAGCCCATGGACCGGAGCACCGCCGTGTAATCCGCCGCCTCGGAGGCGTTGTCCTCGATCACCAACGCTTTTCTCATGCGGTTATTCTACCATTTTTTCGTTGCGTGGAACAGTCCCAAGGCCACACGACAACCACCGCATGTCACGCAAAGTCACGACTTTCGTCCGTTCGTGACTTCCAAGTAACGATACAAATCGACAATACTTGGTAAAATTCCAAGTAAATTGTATAAAAGGTCTGTCGCTATGCACAAAACCATATCCGCACTGATCGCTACGCTCACCGCAGCCGTCGCCTGCGCAGCAAACTCGTTCACATGGCCGCAGCTTCCCGAAGGGACTTTGCCCGACACCGAAGTGTCGACCAATATCGTGCTTCATGTCAACAGTCAGAGACTAGAGCGGTTCACGCTCAGTCTTGAAACGACATGCTGCACCTCCAACGAGGTCCTTGTCGCAATCGGATGCGACTCCGACGGGAACGGCGAACTGTCGTTCGATGAAGCCGACCTTGCGTTCGGCACCGACTGCGGAGGACGGTATCTCGCCGACTACCGTACGCAGGCCATCGTCAGCCATTCCGGTTCCTCTATCATCATCGACAAGAAAAATTTCAATCCCGGCTGGAACCTCGCCAAAATAATCAAGCGCGGGCTCGGCGAAGTCGGGGAGGAGATAACCGAAACAGTCGAGAACGTGCAGTTCACCATCAGAATACGATAAAGGGAGACGACCATGAACATGAACTGGCATCTCGTGGCGTTAATCGTTGGATTCGCCTTCTATGGATTCCTCGCATGGCTTGCCACAAAACGACTCGTTTCCTCTGGTCTTAGCCAGATGCGAAAACTGCCGCGCGCCATGCAGGCGATCTTCCTAATCATCGCCATAGTCGCGACAGTCGAAGCGCAGAAAGCCAACACGAACGGCAACAACAATGCCAGCGGCGGGACAAACGGCATAATGAACGCCGGAGCGCAATTCTTGTCGCCAAACCACGGACCGCCCGTCGCCCTGCAAAACGGCATGACGGCAATGATGCAACACAACGCACTTCTGCAACGGCTTCAAAACACAGGCGTCCCGACGCTGACCACGAATGATGTCATCAATGGATACTGCGTCCTGACAGAGATACCAGCTCCCGATGTCGAGCTGCCGACGAACGCCGTTCCCGTCGGGAACTGGCATGTGCACGGCGCGTCATCCCCCTTCGGCGCGAACAAGACAGACTTCCCTGGATTCCCCTTCCCGTTCGGAAAGGATGCAATGCTGTCATCCTATACCTGGTTCTTCCACGACGGCAAGATACGCGCCAATCTTCGCGACGCGGGCACCGAGATCGATTCGGGAATCGGCGCCGTCACCGCCGTACCTGACGAAAGCATGCTCGCGAGAAGCGAAGGTGAAGACGGAGAACAGACAATGTGGTGGTGGCATTTCTATGCACTGCCCAACACCAACGAACCGGTTACTGCCGCGATAACGCTGTATCCTGACGGCTGCTTCGCGTTGCTGACAAACGGCATCGTGCGAACATGCGCCCCGGTCCGTCCACTGGATTGGATTAGAATCTCCGCGCCCTCAGTCATCATGCGCAACGGAGAGACGAACATCGTGTCCGCCTCACTTTCCGCCCCTTACAACGTGGACGCACTTCCAACGATAACGTGTGTCGAAGGCGCAAACCATGTATCCATAGAGACGATAGATGCACAGACTCTCTCCGTGCACGGCATTTCGACAAGCGAAGCGGTCGACGACGTCAAGTTTGCCGCAAGCGTGACGGTATGCGGCGAGACCTACACCGCGACTCAGTCGCTGACGGTCGCATCAGTCAAATATCTCCACGTGGATTCTTCGGTCGCGGGGACAAGCCCCAATCCCCCGCCCTTCATCGGCGAGACGGCCTGCCCATTCTCGATCACCAACAGTCTTGCGCCGGACAAGCATCTCGTCGTGCCTTTCTGCAATGTTGCAACACTTGGCGCGAACGGATTTTCCATCGCCAACTTCACGATCTACATGCATCTCGAACTCGAGCCAGAGGGAGTCTTCGGGTATGATCTTCCAGGCGAATGGGAGCTAATCGAGGCTGTCCCAGAGGCGAGCGGTTCACTCGTCTCGATATCGCCCTTCGACGCAGAATTCCGAAATCCCAAGAAAGGCGGCGTCTACCGATTTAGGGCCCGAGTCGGCGGCTCCCCTTGGACGGAGGCCAACATCGTCCTTCCAGTGTGCGGGGCAGGAGTCGAAGACATTTTCATAAGCGACCTCGCCATTACGCGCACAATCATGGCAAACCTCTGCGTCAAATACGACTGGGAAACACGGAACAGCCCTATGTTTGGGTTGAAATGGTTCGTCCGCGAAGGCGCAGGCGACTATCTCGGACGTCCGGACAACCAGCAGCGCAAAACGACATGGCGATACAATCAGGTAAACGACCTGACCGGCTTCGGCGCAGTCGCGACCTTCTACGGCTATCCAACACGAATGGCAAAGTTGAGCAACATGACAGTCGGCTTCGGATCGATGCTGATCGGAGTCAGCAACTTCCGGCAGGACATGTCGCAGTATATAGGAACGGACAACGATGCAACGGCGACACTGAGCTGGAACTGCGGCACAGGGCTCGCTGCGCCAGGCGTCAACATCTCATCGAACTGCGCCGCTTGCGCAAAGGCAATGTGGAACGTGGCGGACGACAAGGTCCGGCGGCTTTGGCCGAACAACCTGCCGGCGGACAACCACGACCCCTACTCCTACACAGTGGACTACAACTTCTACTTCATCTCCCCGGGGCTAATCAACATGGGTCTGGACGAATTCGGCTTTTAGCCGATGCCCCATGCCATGCCCCAAAGAAAATCAAAACAGGAAACATAGATAACGAAAGGACGAGACAAATGAACCACAAGACAACGACAATCCTCTCTGCACTCGCGACGATCGCCGCTGCGACACTCTGCGCAGCGCCTTCCTCAAACACTGTCGAAGCCGTCACGCAGGACTGGAGGCAGGGCAACTACTCGAACGTCTACGAGCTCGCGCAGGCGCGGTTTGCTGTCAACTCAAACGATCTCGTCGCCGCACATCTCATGATGGAATTCGACACGGCGTTCTCGAGCAGGGAAGCGGCATCCAACTCCATCATGCGCCTCGTGCGGATATCCGACGAAGTGACGCTTCCGGCATACACGAATCTCTATGGCATGGTCAGATCCGGATGGATCTGGTACGCGAGCGAGTTCTTCCCGTCGCTTACCGATACGCAACTGGAGCAGCATCACACCTGGGCTCTGACGACCCGGCACGAGATGTCCTCTGACTTCATGCTGAAGCTTCTCTGGAAGAACAACCTCTGGTGACTTAGACAAGGAGCCGCACAGAAATGCAAAAAATAAAAACCGGCATACTGATCCATGAGCGCAGGCGCGATGCGCTTTGCAGGCTTCACATGGCCCTGTCGAAGTTAGGATATGTTTGCGAAGGGGATGATGGGCGCAGCGCCTTCTACGCCTATCGTCGAGCGAGCGCAAAATCCCAGCGCAAAGTAGCCATGATAATGCTCGACTTCAAGCGGCATACCGTCCATGCAGGTCGCAAATCAGCGACTCTCAACAACCACGAGCGCCTGCTCTTGAAATACCTTGTTGAGCATCCATGCAATGTCGCCACACGCGATATCATCCTCGACTCTGTCTTCGGGAACAACGAGCCGTCAGGAAGCGACATCATTTCCCCCTGCGTCTGCACCCTCCGCCGCAAACTCAAGTCCATCGGCCACGCCAACGTCATCACAACCATCCGCGGCACCGGCTATCGCCTCTCCCCAGACTACCTCACCCGCGCCACCCTAGTCTCTGGCCAAAGTGCATCGCGGGGTCTGTCCCCGCAAGCTCGTTCAAACTTCAATCCGGCAGGTTCGTTTCGGGATAGGCCACAAGTTCGTTGATGGCGTTGGTAACATTCTCAAAATACGCGCGGCAGTTCTCCCATGCATTTGTGCTTGCGACAATTGCATTTGCACACGCGAGTCGATTCGTGCTTGTTCCATACTCGGGGATGCAGTCCACAAGCATAGAATCAATAGCTACTGCACACGCGATGCTGGTCCTGTTTTCATACATTGCCTGCACTCCGGCATTCCATGCTGGCGAATTTGTCATTCCCTCTTGAAACGACGACTTCAATTCGCCGCAGAACTTTCTACCTACAAGGTTTCGTTCCGAATCTGAATACTTCGTCAAGTTGGTAACGACCTCGTTGGCAAATGACACAAGCCACTCGTCCAGGCCATGCCACATGAAGACAAGCTCCATCGACTCCTTTCTTGCTGACATATCGTCGCCAACGGCATATGCCTCAACGGCTGGCAATGCATTAGTGTACGACATCGCCGCGCATTGTCTAATGGCTGCCTCAGCAAGGGCATTCCGGCGACCATCGTCAAAAGGAGTCCCTGACAACGCTTTTGAGGCTGTGAAGCTGAGATTGTTCAAATACCAATCAAAAACTTCCCGTTTTTCGGCAGAGGTCCAGCTTGCATCACCAGCGAAGAAATCTGATTGCAGAGCAACTGCATGCGGTCGTGATACAACCCTGTCACCTTGTAAACGCATACAAACAAGGTGCGGAGACAGCATGGACCTGATCAGACTGTTTGTCTCAGAGCAGGTATGTCCGACAGAAGTCAACGACACCGCTATCGCTGAAATGGCGACAGTTATTCGTGCTACAGCCCTCATTGTGAATACACCTCGCTTTCATTATCTTTTGGTGATATCGGTCAGCATATGGCCACAACAAGTGCAAGCCAACGTCGCGGCGACAATTACAATAGCCAGAAATAGTAAACGCGATTTCATTCACTGGTTGGATTTCGACTGCCATGAATCCCAAAGCCAACAGGAGCGTTGTCCAAAAACCATACTCGGTCCCACGTATGTGATGCACTATTCCAAGAATTTGTGTAGTGAAGTCCGAAGACATCGCCATAGGGAATGTCGGCTTTGACATCACTTCTAAAGCCATACATTAAAAGTCTTTCAACAATATTTGAATGCGAAACTGACGAAGGATACCAACCCCAATCGTCAATCATCCGATCCTTAGATGGGGCGCCATAAACGGCCAGCGAGGTTCCGCGATAAAAATTGTAGATGTCAGGAAGCCCACATGAGTGCCCAATTTCATGAGACACCGTTCTCGCATTGGCCCTTGGTCCAATTACTATCCCTGTCTTCCTGTTAAATGCCGTTGGCCGGCCGTTTAAGCTCCGAATAAAGTAGAGCTCCAATCCCCCGGTATTGTTCGTTATGTTGCAAATGGCTGCTTTCTGGGCTGCATTCGTATATGTCAAGTCAGACAGATATGTATTGTTTGTATAGGATATCGAGTCTATAACAAAGGTCAAGACAACTTGTGAATATATCTCATTGACTCCCTGCACAAGGTTTGACACACCATCACTTGTAAAGGCAGTGTTGCCTCCGTCATTTCCGACAATCCAGCAAGCCAACTTCACGTCGTTGGCGCCTGCGAAGACAGGGCCGGCCAAAAGAATACATAAGGCAGCTATTCTATGCCGCATCACTTATCAACCTCTTTCCCAAAAGCCTCGAAATAGCGTTTAACCGAGGGCGTAACCATTTCATCACCGAGCGACAAAATGCGAGCGGAAACCTGCTTGCGTAAAAGACTCTTTGAATACAAAGGATCATGCACGCAAAGAATTCGATCTGCCTCAAAAGCAGTCATGGGGTCGCCTAAAACTCCTTTACGTGAAAATTGCAGGATATCGTCTCTAACATCTCCCGGCAGATCAACCACCTTCATGCTCTTGGAAAGGCACTCCCAGATTGTTGCATGTACATGCCTCGGGCAGTTCGTCTGACTTGCCTCGTCCATGCACCACTGCAAAAGAGACTTCGAGCCCGGCTCCCGTCCGTGATAGGCCAGAATCGCATCCGAGACGTCCAGCTCGTTAGTAGAGGCCGCAGCCGCATTAAGCAGATTGGTCAACATGGTTCCGCTTGCTACATTGGCAAATCCAAACACGGCGGAATGGAATTTCTCTGAATCGAGACTTCCCTTTTCGGAATTCTGCGTCTTCGCTATGACAAAATAATAGCCATGCGCCAGCATCTCGTCCGTAGCGCCGCGTTCCTTCAGGGATTTTTCAATGGCC
>JAFQYM010000054.1 GCA_017406465.1 Kiritimatiellia bacterium
CCAGACGGAAAGCAGTCGCGCGAAGGTGTCGCGGGCTATGCGCGAACGAAGCAGCATCAAGGCGAGCGAAGCCGCGAGCCCGTACAAAGCAAGACGCATCAGCACAGTCTGGAAGATCGCCGCCATGTCACCTGATCCTCAACTTCAGCGCGTCAATCGAGACCTTGCTCGCGACATTAACGGTTTCAGCGCCGCGAGAGACAACGCGGGCAAGGTTCCAGTCTGGGTTGAAGCACGTGGGCGACACGACCGACGGAAACACCGATGATGTCAACGACTTCGCCGCGCGGTCTCGGCGTAGGTATAGCACCATGTCAAGGCGCTGGGTTGTTCCCACAACGCGGCATGCCGTGTTTGCGCGCCTGTCGCGCCAGAACCACTCCCCGCAGTCCCAGCCGACCGACATCTCCCCTTCCTCGATTCCAAGTACGCCGTCCTCGTTCGCGTCACGGCCAAACACGACCTCTACGCTGTTGCTCACCGCCGCATCGCGCTCAATCGTCAGCGTCCATTTGTTGTCCGCAGCCGCTCCTGTCGAGAACACGACATTCGTCTCAACCTCGGCAAGCGGTCGCACCGCCTCCGGCAGCGACGACACGACAACCCTCGCCCCCGCAAAAGCTGAGAGAGCGAGAAACGCCACCATCAAAATCGCCGCACCGAACTTCATGCGGGTATTTTACCATAATTCTTCGCCTCAACGATTGCCCTTCGCGCGGTTGTGCGTCTTGCAGAGCATCTGGCAGTTGGAGATGTCAGTAGCACCGCCTTTAGACCAGGCCGTCACGTGGTCTGCGTCCATCTCGCCAATCTTCCATATCCGCCTCCGCGCAATCGACCTGAGCGCGTCATTCCGCGCCTCGTATCGGTCGGCAGTCGCGGAATCCGCCCCGCAGACGATTGCGACGGCAGCGGACGCTTCGATGACTTCATGATCCGACGGCTCTGGCTTGCGCTCAACCGCCTTGACGCGCACCTCTGCGGGCGACGCCGCGACTGGCACATCCGGCGGAGGCAAAGGCTGGCGGCGGTTGCGTGATGCAACAACAGCGCCAACCGCCGCCGCAATCAGCAGCGCAGTCCCGCAGGCAATTACTGTTATCCGAAATTTCATCTTACAATTCACAAAGCCTCACAGCTCAACTTCTCAGCATTCTACAGTCGAGCATATACAGTAAAACTTATACAGAAAGCCCGACCCTTTTGTCTTCTGTTCCCTTAATGAGTTCAAGACTATTTGCTATCAGACAAACTACAGTTGTCGCAGAAGCTTTTCACTTGACATTCATCCTTGAGGCAAGAAAAAGCAACTGTGTTGTTCTTTATCATAATCAACAATTACTCCATACGGCCCCAAGTGCGCTTGAAATGATCGTCCGTCTTTTGTTTTGAATTCAGTGACATCATTCTCACGCAACACAAAAACAAAGCGCTTCATATCCTTGATATGAATGATCTTTATTTCTTCATAGTCTTCAACAACATTTGTATGGTTTGATCTCAGAAATTCATTAGCAAGAGCGACTGCATACGCGAGCTTGTCACTATGATCGCGCAATGCTATATTCTCTCTCCGCGACGCCGAGAGGGAACAGCAAACCATTTGCACTGCGAAAGACAAAACAATTGTCATTGCCAGTGCGTACAACACAATCCACTTAAGTTTTTGGTGTACCATTATACAATATCCCTTCACTTCAAAACTGGACAAGACGGCAAATCTTCTTCATTAACTGGGGGCGGCTCAGCAACATTATGTATTTTTTCGGGTCATAGCCTATCAAAAGTCCATCTTCATTTTCAGCCAGTAATCGTTTTCATTATCTATCGCTTGTTGTTGGGGGCCAACAGGGTCAGACCTGATTGCCACAGTAAATTGCCACAGTAGGTTTTCCTTGTCATAGCGGCGCGACCCTTTCGATTCGCAGCTTGCACCCTTCAAACGCGCGGTGTGCCACTCGGCTGATCAGGCGCTGGCACCGATCTGGAAGATTTATCCTGCACCGTCTCATGTCGAACAGTATATCACAAACTCCAGCTACTGTGGTAATTTACTGTGGCAATCAAGTCTTGTCGGCTCCACGCGGCGGATTTGCCGCGGGGAGATGGCAGGGTCGGATTGGGGTCGGATAGTGTCAGTAGTGTCAAGGTCGGATAGGGCAGCGGCGGATTTGCGCCCCGCATTGAGCTCGCCTTCGGCGACTCCGCTTCGCTCCGGGGGATACGCGGGCGAGGTTAAGCGAGCTGATGGGACATCGGCGAGCGCAAAAGCTACGAAGAAAAACGCGCCTTATGGAAGGTGAGCGCAAGGGACGAGGGGGCGAGTGCCGAACTGAGCGACATGCAACGGCGCGGTTCATCGGATGCGCGGTGAAGTGGCGGGTCGGATTAGGGGCAGTTAGAGTCGGTTAGGGACAGAGTAGAGTCGGCGTAACATCGGATAGAGTTAGGGCGCGGAAGCGGAGGGGGTGTTTCGGCGCAATGCGACGCGACGGCGAAAAAGACGGAAGCGACCCGATTTCGACGCGTCGTCATTTTGCCGAGAGGCTTGACGGCACTGGCAAAATGTAAAAGGCCGCGAAATCGATGTCGCCACCGCCTTTTTCGCCGGAGCTTTGCCGCGTATCCGCGGCAAAGCTAGCGAGCCCTAAGCCGGAACATCCCCTCCGCTTCCGCGCCACCGCTATGCTACAAGCGGCGCCGCGACTTTCAGGCAAGCTGCTGCGCGAGGAAGGGAATCGCGCGTTCGAAGCTTACGCCGTACCAGTGGTCGTCGTCGGTCGCCTTGATCGCCTCGCAGACGACGTCGGCCGCGAGCGCGGCGGCTTCAAGCGCCGTCTTGCCGCGCAGCACCGCGCCCGCAAAGACAGACGCATAGACATCGCCCGTGCCGTGGCTCATCTTCTCAAGCTTCGGATTGAAGTCGTACTGCACCGTCGAGCCGTCGGAAACGGCGCTCCCGAGCTCGTCCGGCGAGAAGCTTACTCCCGTGAGGACGACGTTCTTCGCGCCAATGCCGTGAAGCTTCGCGATAAGCGACTCAAGCTCGCCCTTCGTATAGCCGGAGAGAACCGGCTTTTCGCCGACGAGCAGCGCCGCCTCGGTAAGATTGGGGAGAATGTAGTCTGCACCATCGACGAGCCGCGCCATCTTGGAGGGGAAATCGGGCGCGAAGCCGGCGTAGAGAACGCCATTGTCGGCCATCGCAGGATCGACGACGCGAACCGCGTCCTTCTCGGCACACGTCTTGAATATCGAGAGAATCGGGTCGATGTGGCTCTCGCAGACATAGCCCGTGTAGAACGCGTCAAAGCGGATTCCCTGTTCGACCCACTTCGCCTCGACCTTGGGAAGCTCGCCCGTCAAGTCGGCGAAGGTCCACGACTTGAAGCCGCCGGTGTGGTTAGAGAGGATCGCGGGCGGAAGGACGGCGCACTCGACGCCGCACGCGGAAACGAGCGGAAGCGCGACCGTGGTGGAACACTGCCCTACGCATGAAATGTCCTGGATCGTAAGAAGCCTTTTCATGGCTGGTCCTTTCACTTGATGAGGGACAGAAATTCCTGGCGCACCTTCTCGTCGGTCCTGAACGTACCGAGGACCGCCGAGGTCGTCATCTCGCTGTTCTGCTTCTCGACGCCGCGCATCATCATGCAGAGGTGCTTCGCCTTGATGACGACGCCGACGCCTTCTGCGCCAGTCTCGGCCATCACCGCGTTCGCGATTTCCTCGGTCATGCGCTCCTGTATCTGAAGCCGCCGCGCGTACATGTCGACTATGCGCGCGAGCTTCGAGACGCCAAGCACCTTGCCCTGGGATATGTAGCCGATCGCGCACTTGCCGTAGAAAGGCAGCATGTGGTGCTCGCAGAGCGAGTAGAGCTCGATGTCCTTCAGGATCACCATGTGGTTCGTGCCCGACTTGAACCGCGCGCCGTTCACGACCTTGGCGATGTCCTGCCTGTAGCCGCGCGTCAGGAACGAAAGCGACTTCGCGACTCTCTCGGGGGTCTTCTTGAGTCCGTCGCGTGCGGGGTCCTCACCAAGCTCGACGAGGAGCTCCTTCACGAGCTTCGCGATCTTCGCCTCGTTCGGCGTCTTTGCTGTCCTCTTCTTCATGGGGCCGTATTATATCATATCCCGGGGCGGCGGACGACGATCGTCGAGTTCGCCTTGGAGCCGGCGAGGCGGTTCCACTCCTTCAGCATGGCGAGGTACTCGGCGGGCAGCATCGTCTCGCGGCGGATGTTGCGCGTGACGACGATGTCGACCGAAAGAACGTCGTCCTTGACCTCCGAAGTGACCACGGTGCCGCTCCAGAGCTCGCCGGGGTTCGCGGGGTTGCGGATCTCAAGCGACTCGGGCAGGCTCTCCACCTCGGTGTAGCCCTTGGGGAACACGACCCTGTAGCGGCTCGTCTCGAACGTCTCCTCGCCGTCGACTCCGATGGGAAGCTCGCGCACAGTTCCCGTGACTCCAAAGGGATGCGCCGCGAGCTGCGGAACCTCAAACGAGATCGCGTCGCCAGAGACGACGGCCATGTCGGGAATGAACGCCGAGAACGAAAGCGTGAACGGATACCCCTCGGTGTCCGTCACGAGCTCGCGCGTCGCGCTCGCGGACTGCGCGATTTTTCCGAGCATCTGCTGGAAGTGGCGCGAGCGAATCTCCGGCAGCATCTCGGCATAGCGCTTGCGAGCCGAGCCGACGGCCGCGCCGTACTGCTCGAGAGAGTAGTCGAGATCGACCGCACCGTTCTCGCGAATCGAGAACGACAGCGTATCGTTCTCGGCATCGAAGAGCCCGTCGTCCGAAGCGAGAACGGTCGCGAAGCAGCCGGTCTGCGGGTCGAGGAAAGCCGAGTTGTGGAAAGCCGTCGCGCCGAGCGGCGTGTATTCGTTCTCCGCCCCAAGATAATATGTCGTCGTCTCTCCGCCCCACCAGAGGAAGCCGCCCTTCTTCACCTTGACGCGGCAAAGCGCGGACGAGAAGCGCGAGACATTGGGGAATTCGTACATGTCGCGCATGAGGACGGCCATGGACGAATCTGCCGTATCGCCCGCAAACACGATGTCGGCGTCATAGCCAGCGCCCTTCAAAAGCGCGCAGAGCGTGCGGATGTACCCGATGCGCGTCGCGTACCGCTCCTTGAGGACAACCTCTGGCGCGACGACATGGTCCTCGAGCCGGATTTCGCCGAAGCTTGGTCCGACGCGGCGGATGTGCCGCGCCATCCAGTCGCGGATTTCGACGATGCCGGTCGGGATGCCATAGTCCCTGGGATCGACAGGTTCAGGATCGAGCGCGCGATACTTCGCGGCGGCTGCGGAGAAGTCACAGAGCGACACGCTGTCATGATCGCGCCACAGAACGCCGGGAGGCAGCATCTTCTCGTCGGGGAGAAGACGCGGGTTCTTCACCTCGCGCTTCCAGTCGCCTACGCGCACCGATAGGAAGTCGGTAGGCGTAAACGTGTCGAAGTAGAAGTTCGCGTAGAACGGAAGAGGCGCGTCCTTTACTGTCGTGACTACCGTGTAGGAGATGACACTGCCGATCTCGACGGACGGAAGGTTGACGACAAGCTGCTTCGACGCCGGGTAGCGCGGCGCGGAAGAGACCCAGTCGGCGTCGAGGACGCTTGTCTCCTTCGGCCCCGCGAACACGACCTGTCCGTTCCTGTTCGAGACGCTCGCCGAGACGAGCTCGACGGTCTTCCACGACGGGTTGTACGAAAACTTGAGCTCGGCCGCGCTCTTCTTCCCCTTGTAGGTGAGAATCTCCTTCACGACCGTGTTCGTGGAGACCCATGACGAATCGCCGGACAAGTCGTAGGTCCTGACGCTGGAGACTATGCGCTCGTTCGCGTTGGCGAAGCGGTCCTTCGCGAACGCAGGCCGCTCACGCTCCGCCGCCTCGACGCGCTTGATGCTTTCGCGCAGGCTAAGGTACTCATCAGGCGAGAACTCGACAGCGCCAATCGAAAGACGACGCTCGAAGACGAGCTTGTCGCCGTCGCGCCTGAACGTGCGGGTAAACTCATAGCCGCCCTTTATCGTCTCGTCGTCAGGCATCGACGCCGTCGCGCCAACCGCGCCCGCGAGATCGATCTCCATTTTTTCGTCGGCAAGGGCGGTCGAAGAGACCTTTAGCGGATACTTGCGGCTCTCGAGTGCGGTGCGTCCGGAAAGAAGCCAGTTCGCCGCGCCGAGCGCGGAGGAAAGCGAGGGAACGGAAAGCTCGTCGCGCGTCTCGCCGCGAAGCAGGACTTCGGGGTACTTGACGAGAAGCTTTACTTTGAGTTCCTTCGTCGTGTCCTGGAGATCCTTTGGCTCTATGTCGCACCGCATCAGCTCGGCTCCGGCGGAAACGCCCTCTACCGCCCGCTCGAAAAGCTCGCGGCGCTGCTCGGGCTTAAGCGACAGGAGATGGCGGCGAAAGGCATTGTCGTTGATGCCGCAAAACAAGATCGAGTGGTCGGCGAGAAGAGAGCCGTCCTTGCCAAGGCGCCCGCTGCCGACGACGGTGACGGCGTTTTTCGAAGGCGGCACGACGGGAGCCGTGCGAAGCGACTCGCCCTCTGGGTGCGCCACGAGATACGAGCAGTCGCCCAGATACGCAGGGCAGAGATCGCGGCTCGACTCGTCGGTCGGGTCCATGAGGATGTAGTCGCCATCCAACTTCACGGCGACGATCGCGTGGTTGAAAAACGGCGTCGGGACCTCGTTGTCCATCTTTGCGGCGCTGACGCTGATGAGGACGGGATAAGACTCGAATCCCGCGATCCTGAACATGGCGACGAGCAGCGCCGCCTTGTCGCGGCATACGCCATAGCGGTTGTCGAAGGTGAGGTCAACGTCGTGAGGCGCGTAGCCAGGAGACGTGTCCTCCATCGTGAGGCCCATGTAGCGGATCTCCTGCGAGACGAACTTGTACATCGCGCGCACCTTGTCGATTGGCGCGGCATCTGCACCGACGCCCCCCATGATTTCCTCGACCTTGTTAGTCATCGCGGCGTTCGTCTTCTCAAGGTGGGGAACCGAGACGTCCCAGTACCATTTCGAGAGCTCCTGCCAGTTGGCTGCCGTAGAGACGCGCAGGTTCTGGCCCTGCGTCCAGTAGGGCGGCATCGAGGGCTCGGGGAACATCTGCGGCGAATTCTCCGCCGTCCAGCTGTAGACGACGCGCTCGCCGTTCGTGACTACGGACGAGACGACGTTGCCGAGCGGATTGCGAACGGCGATGTTCTTGAGCGGGCGCGAGAGAGGGCCGTCGATCCTGACGGACGTGCGGACTATCGGCATCGTCGACTCGAAGATCTCCATGTCGGCCCACTGGTCCTTGACGCGGCTTTTCGTCACAGTGCGGCGCGTCTTGACGTGGAGCGTCTCGCCGACCTTGATCCCGGGGATGGAGCAGGAGAGGACTTTGTCGAGGGGGTCGTAGATGTTCGCAGAGGTCGAGGAGTTGTCGGTCGCCTCCTTCAGCGTAGATGCGAAGTCGACGGCGCGGACCTTCCCGTCGGCGTCAATGATCTCGACGAGGAGTATCTCGCCCTTCCCGTAGCGGAGCGAGTATCCGATCGAGAGCGACGAGAGCGAGCGGCGGCCGCGCTCGGTAAGCGCCTTCTTCCAATCCTCTTCCGTCGTGACGTAGGTTCCGTCCGCTTGATAGACTGTATCGACGCGTTCGTCGACAAGCACAACGTCGGCATCGGGGTACTTCTCCACCGTTATGTCATCAGCAAACGCCGAAAGCGCGCACAGCGCAAAAACGAGTCCTGCAACCTTGATCTTCATCATTCCGAATTCTCCTGAAGTGACATGGAAGCGGATAATATACCAAATCTTCGGATTCTGCGCCATGCGCCATTGTCTCACACAGATTATTTAATGCACGCCCCAAGCCCAGAGTCAGGGAAAAATGATATAATCACGAACATGAAATCTGCAACTGCCGACAGACGGCTAAAGTATGCTATGGTGGGCGGTGGAAAGGGATCGTTCATCGGCCCGATTCACCGCATGGCGATAAGGATGGACGACCTCGCGGACCTCGTCGACGGGTGCTACTCGCACATCGACGACTGGCACGCCCTGATTGAGCGGAGCAGGGGGAAGATCGACTTCCTCGCCGTCTGCACGCCGAACAGCTCGCACTACGAGATCACCAAGGCCGCGCTCGAGGCGGGGATGGACGTCCTCTGCGAAAAGCCCCTCTCCATGACGCTCGCCGAGGCGACGGAGCTTGAGCGCCTCGCGCGGCGGAAGCGCCGCGTCCTCGGGATCCCCTTCACCTACTCGGGCTTCCCGATGGTCAAGCTCGCGCGAGACCTCGTGAAGCGCGGCGAGCTCGGCAAGATCGACAAGGTGGTCCTCGAATACAGCCAGGGGTCGTTCAGGAAAATCGACTTCTCGAAGCCGCTCGACAAGCGCAACGCCTGGAAGATGGACCCGAAGAAGGCGGGGCCGAGCTGCGTCGTCGCGGACATCGGCGTCCACGGCTTCCACCTGATCGAGCACGTGACTGGGCTCGAGGTCAAGGAGGTTCTTGCGGATCTCTCGTCCTTCGCGCCCGGGAACCGTCTCGACGACGACGCGTCGATGCTTCTGCGGCTGGGTGCGCCCGCCGGCGTTCGTTCCGCTTCGCTCACTCGCTCGGGCGCGCGGTCAAAGTCTTCCCAGCCAAAGGCGATGTTCACCGTCTCGAAGGTCGCGACCGGCGAGGAGAACGGAGTGCGACTCAGGGTCTACGGCGACAAGGCGTCGCTCTACTGGAACCAGGAGGAGAACAACTACCTCTCGGTTAAGTACCCCTTCGCGCCCGAGCGCATCTACAAGAGGAACGCCCCGTACATCGGCGATCTCTCGGCGGCGAGCAAGGCGCTCTCGCGCATACCGGCGGGGCACCACGAGGGCTTCATCGAGGGCTTCGCGAACATCTACCGCGAGTTCTGCGCAGCGGTGCGCGACCGAAAGCCCCACGATTTCCCAGGCGCCCATGAGGGCGTCCGGACGATGCGTTTCGTCGAGGCGGCTCTCCGCTCCAACAAAAACGGCAACCGCTGGGAAAAGGTCTGATACACTTTTTTCGTCACGCCTCGCGTTGAATTTGGCTGCTCGTGGCTACTACTATGCTGGTTTGCCTTCCAGCGTGCGGTCACGGTCGAAGATTGCTCCGGTGAGCTGCGCGAAGGCTCGCCTAACCCGTCGGGCCTTGTCATCGCGACGGCTCCCACACATCAGACAAAGAGCCGAGTTTAGCCTGCCGTGCCTCGGCGTCTATCACTGGTTGCGTACGCAAGCGCCTCTTACGCCTGCGAGACAAGACCGCTCCTCTTACGCGACCTTCGCCTCCGCCCACCTACGCCATGGTGCCCTCGCTTCGCTCGGTAATATTGATCGCTCCCCCGCGCGCTGCATCCAGCATCCGCAGCGCGATACTTCGTCGGCGGGATACCGCCTCCTCGTCTCGTGCGCGTCCGCTGGCGCATCACGCGAACCGTCGTCGCGCCGTTCCCCTACGCTCGCTCCTCACACATGCGCCGTTAGCCCGACCTTCCGCTATGGCGCGTTTCTTTTCGCAACCCTTGCGCTCGCCGACGTTCCGTCAGCTCGCTTAACCGCGCCGCGTATCCCCCGGAGCGAAGCGGAGTCGCCGAAGGCGAGCTCAATGCGGGGTGCAAATCCGCCGCGCCCTACTCAGCCGCTATCGGGGCTCGCTATCGCCCGGGGGATACGCCCAAAATCGGATGCCCATGCAGCCCTTCGGACGTGCCAAATGCTGCGCAAAGTGAAACTGCGCGGCATATCGCACTATCTTACCTTCACACGCATGAAAAACGTTTCTCCCGCATTGTCAGGCGGAGTAACTGTCAACCTTACCTTGCCCCCTACTGGAGATTCAATGGAAATGTCAATGTTGTCGGACGAGAAAGACTCCGATGAAAGTGTTGCAGCACCTTCGATTCCTATTACCTTCTTAAGATTTGATTTGAAGATCGACTCCTCGACAAACCCACTACCGACATTCACGCCGTCTATGCCCACCACAAACTCGAACGACCCGTCGGTAGATGCTGGCGAGAACGACTCGATCTTGACGTCATCTGGCTCAAGGTCCTTCCCAATGAGGGAATCCGCGCCAAGCGCATACGATAGCCACGTGTTTGCAGACCCTTTCACGGCCCGTGTTCCGGCTGCGGATGAGCCGCCCGACGCACAAACAGTCTGCGCCCATTCCCTGTACGACTCGTAGGATTCGGCATCAACGATGTTCTTCTTGAGTTCTGGATCCTTCGAGCCCTTTAGGGCAATCGCCACGTCATCGTCATCAAACACTTCAGGAACGGCTTCGCTTGAAAACACATGCACGCCGTTTGTCGCTGAATCGTAAATGCCTGGCCAGGTTTCAATGGCAAAATCAGGCAAAAGGCCGGCAATAGTGGGATCCTTCATGTTGGCAAAATCAATCACAAGCATCTCATCTCCATCGAGACTTACAGCCGGACGTAGATCCTGCGTAATTTTTCCAGAGAACAAAGCCCCGAGATATATCTGCATTAGACCATCGTTCGGCAATAGAGCCGTGTTGCACGAGCCATAGCTGCCGACAATCTCCTCTGCGACGTCGACTTCCTGCGCTCCATCAAGCGATGCAATAGCCTTGGAGACGAGGTTGGTCGCCCTTGCCCATTCATCGGCGAGCGCAGGATCATACTCGAAAAAGTGCATGTCACCCTCAACGGGCCGAGCACGCATGAACGCCGCCGCATCAAGGGCACTCCGAAACGCGGCTCCCATCCATGTCTTAGAGTCCTCAAGCGAACCTTCATTGCGGACCTTCGCCATGAAATTCGTCTGCTCCGTGATCAACTTGTAAACTCGGCGATTGGAATCAACCTCCATGCGAGCCGCATCGGCGCTCTCGTAGTCCACTGTCCAATCATAGCCCTTCGCGAAGTGCAGCAAACCAATTGCGGCTTCCAGGGCCGCGCGAACGGCCATCACGTCTCCAAAATCAAGATAAACGTCTTCATCCAAGTGGAATTTATCCGCCGCAAGCCTTATTGAACCTGCCCAGTCCGACGGAATAGACGTGACGTCAGCAAGGGCGGTTTCAAAGGCAGGGAGCGCCACGGCAAACGCCTCGTCAACGACCTCGTTTACACCCGGCCACGAGGAAATGTCCATTTCGCCAATGGCCGATGCCTTCAATCCGAAATAATCAAGTGTGCACCCAAACTGCGCCGCATACCTGGCTACCGCCTCGTTCTCGCCCAGCTGCGCAAGAACCGTCGCGGCATGGAACAGCCGAGCTTCGTAGTCCGTCTCGTCGGCGGAAAAACTTGTCGCATAGGACTGCGCAAACCGCCCAAGATCATTTGTAATCCAACTGCGGTAGTTTACCAGCTTGTCAGCCCACGCAAAGACATCCGCCTGTGGAGCCTTCGGTTCAAACTCGATGTTCCTAATCCATGCAGAAAGTGGTATCCCGTCCTCCCAGATATCCCATGCCGTAAAAGCCAGCCGCAAGACATGATTCCCCTCCGGAACTGTTATATTATAGCGAGTCCAGTTAAGCTCTCGCCCCGTCTCCGCCTTCTTGTCACATACCGCCTTGTTGTCAATGAGGACAATCGGAGCCTGAACACCAAATGCATCCGCCCTAATGCCAACCTCAAACGAAAGGTATCCGCCACACGTCGTGTTTGCCGTCAAATCTGCCGTCGCCATCCAGTCATCTTCAAAGTCGAAAAGAACCTCGACGAACGAGCTACCATCCGGCGCCACAATCTGACGTCCGCATTCCTGCGGACTGAAAGCGACATCCGTGAACGCAACAGGCAAAGCGGTAAACTCGCTGGCCGACCATTTGGCCACAAGAGTCACATCGTTGAACGGCACAAGCTCATCTTCTTTGACAGCAACGCCACCCATAACGTTTCCGTTGATCCATCCAAGAAAAGTGCATCCCTCGCGCGTCGGAAGAGGCAGCTCGCCGAAAGTATCGCCTGGCGCATAAGCCCTTGCCGAGACATCGCATCCTCCTGCGGAATCAAACGAGACAGTCATTGATTTAGGAGCTGGCGTCCACATAAAGTTAGATAGCATTACGAAATCGTCAAAGGAGTAATTGTGAAACGAAAACGCCACTTCATTAGTGAACAATGCCGTTTCCGGTGCAAGCATCAATGACAGATGATCAACCCCAAAAATACCGACGTCAATATGACTGGGACCCACCTCATTAACGAGATATCTAAGGCTTGTTCCATAGCCACCTTTGACCTTCACGTCCACACTTAAATACCCATATCCGACAGTACTCACCTTTAGGAATTCATCTTCAACCCCCAATGAGCTCGACCACCTTGTAGCCGCATAGCCGCCGTTGGCATCCGGAGATTCCTTGGCATACCAGCAGCTGCCCTCGGATGCCGAGAACTTTATATCGTCGGTGTTCATTACCTCGACGGGCAACTCCCATCTTGCGTATAATGTAACATCGTCAAATCCAACAGTTTGATATTCATCCAAGCGTTTCGTGAATTCCGGATCAAAATACCATCCCACGAAGATGTATCCATCTCGGGAAAGCGATGGCAATATGTCTGAATACCGCCAATCATCGGAAGCGCCAACTACAATGCTGTCAAAATCGCCAGCTCCGTTCGTTTCAAATGAGATCGTCGTTGATTCTGGTGCCGGCGTCCAGACGAAATCAGACAACTCAGTCTTACCGGATTCCGTATACCACTCTATAAGCTGCACATCTTCAGGTTCGCCTCTAATAATAATTGCGCAGTCCTGCCATTTCCCATTGCTGTATGATGTGTACACTTGCTCGTAATTGCCATTGACACACATATCGCAGTGCCACCGCCAACTGTCATTATCATTCGTGGGCCTAATCCTGAATGTAAGCGTTCCGGCACCGGTCACTTCAGCATGCAAGCCATTGACACCGTTCCAATACTGGCCATTGGCGTACGACACAATTGAATCCTCCCCGTTCGGCCCTGTTCCCTCTTTCACGCACCAGCCGCCTTCGGTAGAAAAACTGATGTCCACGGTATTCATTGTCTCAACAGGGATGCCCCACTTAGCGTAAAGCGTAGCATCTACGAACGGGATAATGTCTTCATCAGAGACCCCCTGTGTTAGAGCATCGTCAAGATACCAGCCGAGAAACGTCAGCGTATCGTGCTCGGGAACCGCAAGTTCGCCGTAAGTCGCACCTGGAGCAACCACTTCCGGATCAAGCGCCTTACCACCGTTCGTCTCAAAGGTGATAGTCATTGATTCTGGTGCCGGCGTCCAGGAAACAGAATCTAGCCATCCACAGTCTTGACCATCAGTTACGCTACCATCCTTTTCATACATCCACCTTACTACATGTTCGCCATTGCCGAATACGGGGACGCCCTTAAGCGTCCAATTTCCGCCTGTGCCGCAGATATTGTCTTTCTGGTTGCCATCAATCTCAACACTGAGAATATCGTAGCTATTTTCGCTTGACACCTTCCACCAGAACGAAATCATACCTGAACCGGACACCGTTGTCTCAAGCCATGTAGACTGACCGTCGGACACATCCCCGCTCCTCAACGCCGTTATGCCTGATTTCACCTCGTCCGACTGCTCCAACCACTCGGCGTCACCGCCCGTTGTAAACGTCAGGTCTGTGCAGTAAAGCGCAGAGTTGAAGTCTGCAATTGCCATTGCTCCCCAGAGCACACACGCAATCGTCATTAGTTTTTTCATTATGTATTCCTGCCTTTATGTTGTTGTTTGTCAAAGTTTGTCAAATATCAAGTTCTCCGCCTCGCCATGAAAGGCGCAATCCGTCCCCAGACCTGGAAATCATCGCCTTGCCGACGAACTCGCCGTCCGGGTTGTTTACAAACACCGTGCATCCAGACAGCGAAAGCCCGCCGCGCACAGCCTCGCCGCTTGCCGCGCAAAAGACCTTCTCCGGTTGGCTGTCATAGTCATGGAGACGATTCACCGCCAGAGACTTGACGCGAAGCCCCGAAAACTTAAGCGGAAGCCCGTTGTCCTTCAGGAATCCGTCCGAGACGCCAAGGCGTCTTGCGATGTCACGTGCGGCAGAATGTTTTCCGTCACTTCGCGCCGTACTCGGATTCCATCCATCTCCCTTAGGAGGTATCACAACCTTCAAGTCGTCTATCGCAAGCACGTTGACTCCACCAAACGTAAGCGGACCCTTTCTCATCTTCTCGACGCGGCAAGAACCGCATTCCACGAAGTCAACCCCGAGGCAACCATGCCGCGAAACGCGCAGCCCCTCCACAAGCGTGCGTTGATAAACCTTGCTGCGATTCACGTTCCCATGCGCAGGATCAAACCGGCGAAGCACGAAAGACGAACCCAGAGTGAAAAAGGAAAGTATGATGCAGACTCCGGCCAACAGACCAAAGAACTTAGACTTCGAGTTCGTCATCCGTATTTTCTTTCTTCCAAATTCCCGCGTCTCTTTATCGGCACGTTGACACCATCGGCACAGAAAGCGCAACGTGCTTCTCCCGATTCGTCAGACATCGGAAGCAAGTGCGGGAAAATAGACACCTCCTCCGATGCATCGAGAGAGGTGCGTGAGAATGACCTTAAAGGATACACCGAAGGAGGCGAAACTGCACGGACAGCAGTGTCCTCTTAGTGCGTCCTTTAGGAGATAGTTTCTCACGCTTTCTCTCGACGCATCCCAAACGCGGCGGTTGGCTACTGTTCTTCGCCCCAACCACGCGGGAAATCTAACGCCGATATCGCGGCGGTTTCGCCCGCCCCTCAACCGAACAAGTGAATTATAGCAAAATGCCCTTGCAAATCGCAAGGGCGGGATTTTGAAAATTTTCGACTGCGAGGTGGGTCTGGCGCACCCCCATCAAAATGGCCGATTCGCGCTACCAAACAGTCTGCACTGGATACCGAGGAATAATCCTGTCACGAGTTACTATGACAAGGCCATCTTCGAGTGCCTGAGCAACAAGTAACCTGTCAAAAGGGTCTCGGTGTATATCAGGAAGAGTCTTTATCCGTTCGAGATGAACGACATCAATAGCCATGCGCCGAAAACCCGCCATCTGGCATTGTCTGTCAAGGTCTACTAACGACAATCCGATGTCGAGCTTGTTGAGCGACTGTTTAATTGCAATCTCCCAGAATGAAGCGATGGAATAATAACATTCTTCGTCCCTGATTATGGTGCGAACACTATCCGGGAGGCTGTCGTCACCCTGCGCGCACCAGAGAATAGCGTGGGTATCAAGCAGATAGCGCATCACATATACTCCGCGAAATCCTCAATCGGTTCATCAAAATCCGGAGCAATGAACTTGATCTTGTCCTTGAGCGAACCAAAGAAATCAATTTTCGCGGTCTGGGGCTGAGAGGCACTACCCCCCTTTCTATAGCGGGCACCCCTGCGAACGCGCGCTTTCACTCCCTCATCTACGCAAGGCGTCACAGAGGTTTTCTGCGAAAGGAGAAAACGCACAAACATGACGACCGAGTTCTGCTGCTCGGCGTCAAGCTTCTTGATTTCTCTTTCCAATACTGAATATGGCATCATTACCTCCACGTCATTAACGAGAATATTCTACCAGATTTCCCAATGCGGATTCAAGGGGGATTTTGCGGCGGATTTGCCGCGGGGAAGCGGAGGGGGTGTTTCGGCGGTATGCGTTATTTGCCGCACGTCTATCGCCAAGCCGAGCCGATGGTCGCGGGTGAGGTAGGCGGAAGGTCGCAGGCGTAAGATGGACTTGCGTACGCAACCAATGATAGACGCCGAGGCACGGCAGGCTAAACTCGGCTCATTGTCTGATGTGCGAAAGCCGTTGCGACCCTGGAGCCGAACGAGAGCCCCGCGAGCCATCGGGCGGCTTGGCGATTTTTAGCCCAAAGCCGAAACACCCCCTCCGCGTACGCGCCAGCGCCAGCTGCAGGGCTATGCGCGATCAGTCGAGGACGCCTTTCGACGGCGGTTCGGAATCGTCCCACCACGAGCCCTTCGCGCCGGATACGCGGGCGATGGGCTTTGTCGTGAGCTGCTTGCCCTTCGCCGTCGCAGAGCGGATCGGCACGACCTCCTGCTTCTCCGTCTTCCCGGTCTCGCGGTTCACGCGGTCGACGAGCTCGAGCGGCAGGAAGTGCTGCTGGTGGATCTTCTGCCCCTTCGCGGGCTTGTACTTGACGTACAGCGTCTCGGGACAGCCGCGCTGGAGAAGGAGTATCTTCGACTTCGGCTTCTCCGGCGCGAGGAAGTAGTCCTTGTTGCGGATCAGCCCGCCGAAGCGGAAGCGCTTGATGTAGCTGAAGCCGTAGGAGCCCTCCTCGTACACGCAAGTGAAGTCGAGCGTGTCGCGGTCCTTCTCCTGGTTGTATCGCATGACGGCGAGAAGGTCCTTGTCGACGAATATCTTGTCCTCGGGCTGCACCTTGCGGAAGCGCCCGCTCTTCCATACGAGGATGAGCTCGTCGAGCGACGAGCACTTGAAGAGCTCGTCGCCGTTCCTCAGCCCAGAGCCGACGTAGTTGTTCTCCTTGTCCCACTTTATCGTCAGCTCGCTCGCCGTGATCGCGCGGACGTCGACCTCCTTGAACGCGCCCGACTCGACCTTCGTGCAGCGCGGATAGTTCTTCGCGTACTGCTTGATGAGGCCCTTCAGGTACTTCACGACGAACGCGCGAAGGTGGACGAGGTTGTCCCTAACTTCGCGCTCCTCCTTCTCGATCGCCTCGATCTCCTCGCGGTTCTTGTTGATGTCGAACTGCGAGATGCGGCGGATCTGGAGCTTGAGGAGGCGCTCGATGTCGTCATCGGTTATGACCTTGCGGCGAAGCTCCTTCATGTGCGGGACGAAGCCGGTCCTGACGGCGTTCCTCACGCCCTCCATCGTCTTCTCCTGCTCGATGCGCTTGTAGATGCGCTCCTCGATGAAGATGCGGTCGAGCGTGCGGGCGTGGAAGAGGTCGTCGAGCTCGCCGAGGCGGATCTCCTGCTCGCGCTTCGTGAGCTCCATCAGGCGGTCGACGTTCTTTCTAAGTATCTCCGTCACGCTCATGAGGCGCGGACGTCCGCCGTCGAGGACGACTGGGCGCGAGGAGATCGACTTCTCGCAGTTGGTGAACGCGTAGAGCGCAACTATCGCCTTCTCCTGGCTCTCGCCCGCCTGGAGCTCGAGCTCGATCCTAACCGTGTCGCTCGTGAGGTCGTGGAGCTTGCGGACGGGAACCTTCTTCTTCTTGATCGCGTCCTCTATCGACTCGGCGAGCGAGTCGGTAGTCTCGCCCCACGGAAGTTCGGTGATGACGAGCTTGTTCTTGCCGTCCTTCTCGATCTTCGCGCGGACCTTGACCTTGCCGAGACCGTCCTGGTACTCGCTCACGTCCATGAGGCCGCCGAGCTGGAAGTCGGGGTAGAGCTGAAACGGCTTCTTCTGGATGAGCGCGATCTCGGCTTCGAGAAGCTCGATGAAGTTGTGCGGGAGAATCGCAGTCGAAAGGCCGACCGCGATGCCGTCTGCGCCCATCATAAGGAGCAGAGGAATCTTCGCGGGGAGGTAGACAGGCTCCTCCTTGCGGCCGTCGTAGTTGGGGACGTAGGTGGTGGTCTTGCGGTTGAAGACTTCCTTCTTCGCAAGCTCGGTGAGGCGGCACTCGATGTACCTGACCGCGGCGTGCGGCATCCCCGTCAGGAGAGAGCCGAAGTTACCCTGGCCGTCGATGAGATATCCCTTGCCCTTGCCCCACAGCTTGTTGGCGAGGACTACGATTGCGTCGCCGATCGACGCGTCGCCGTGCGGGTGGTACTGCATCGTCTGGCCGACGATGTTGGCGACCTTGGTGTAACGACCGTCGTCCTGCTCGTAGAGGGCGTGCATGATGCGGCGCTGGACCGGCTTAAGGCCGTCCTCGACCGCAGGAATCGCGCGAGAGCAGATGACGTACGCCGAGTACTGGCGGAAGTTGAAGTCGTAGAGCTGCTGCATCGGCCCGAGGCCGGTGAGCCCCGGCTTTGGCCGCAGCGGAGCGGCAGCCGTCTCGCCTTTCGACTTCTTTCCCTCCTTCTTCGGCGGCTCCGCGGGCGCGGGCGCGAAAATGTCGAGGTTGTCGAACAGACTCGGCGGAAGATTCTCCTGGTTGTTGTCTTTCCCCTTTTTCATTTCGGGATATTATATCATACTGCGGGCGATGGCGTTGCCGCTTTTGCTGGCAATGCTTCGCGTTGGATGTTGGTGTGCTATTGCTTGCTTGTGTTGGTTTGCCTTCCAGTGCCTCTGGTCGAGTTCGTCGCGTAGCGTCGCACCTCGGCCTCGCTCCCGCACGCCGCTCCGCTTCCTCACCACATGTTAAACCCCTTCAAGCCATCACAACAGACACTAACTGACATCTAACACACAAATAGGCGTTTTATAGGGGTTTCGCAGTGCCTGTCCCCAGATAGTCAATTAATACCATTTCTCCGCCTCGGAGAACAATGGTTTACCATCGGATCCAAGGGGGAAACGAGGTCTTGTAGAAAAAGATTCGTTCTCCGGCAAGTGCGTCTCCAACGGGTAAATGTAATTATATCCTGCGATAGGCGTACCCATCCAAAAAGACTGTTTTGGATATCCTGCAGCAGAGATCACGACAACATGAAGACATCCATCTTCAAAATCAATATGCGTAGGAAGAAGCGACCCACTCGACGGAGTTGCAATCCAAGCGATCATGTGCCAGCCCTGTTCGCCGTCTACTGCAAAGTGGCCATCTGAATCCGTTACTGTTTCCTGTGTATACCGTCCAGCGGCCACCGTGACTTTTGCGCCAGCAACGGGTTTGCCTGTGTCACTGCCTATGACCGTTCCTTGCGTTGCGTAAATATGCTGGCGCTTGTGTGGAACGGGAAGGAATAGACATCCTCCTGTAAGGAACACAAGCGCCAAAAAGAGGATCAAATGGGGAGACACCCCTTTGGCGTTGCTCTTTTTATCGCTCATTTCGACGTTTTCTTTCACTTTCCTCGTTCTCAACGGCGTTGGGCATATTATAGCGAAACTGCCATGCTAAAATCAAGCACAGCGAAATGAGATTATGGCGCGGACGAAATTATTCGCGAAGCAGTTAGGGTCGATTAGGGTCATATAGCGTCGGATGGCGTCGCGGCACATTTGTCGTGGATTAAGCTCGCTGACGGGACGTCGGCGAGCGCAGATGCTGCGAAGAAAAACGCGCCTTATGGAAGGTGAGGCAAGGGACGAGGGGGCGAGTGCCGAACTGAGCGACATGCGACGACGCGGTTCGTCGGATGCGCGGTGAGACACGTCGCAAGGCGAGAAGCCGGTATCCCGGCGACGAAGCATTGCGGCGCGTATCGCCGCGAAGACGACGGGAGCGGAGGCGCAGGGAGCGTGAGAGAGGCCGAGCCCCCGAGCACCGCGCCGAACTCCCGAGGGTGCCAAGCGCGGTCACGGTCGGGACCAACGCCGGGCGGACCGAAGCAGGGGGTGGCGAGTTGTGCAGGACTCGCCCCCGAAGGCGTATATGTATACGCCGAGCGGGGCGAAGGACGCACAAATCGGCCGCCCTGCACAGGGAGCACGGTTGCCCCGACCGTGACCGCACACTGGAAGGCAAGCATACACCAGCACAGAGCATCGGCAACAACGCAAAGCTAAATATGGTATAATTCTAACACCAAAGGGTGGAAGCCGGAAAGTCCTGTGAAATCCAGGCGCTGTCGCGCAGCCGTCAAAGTCGGAATGCGGCCCCGCCCGTAAACCTCAAGTACTCTCGCAAGAGGGGGAAAGAATAAAATGAACAAACTGCTCCCGGCGGCGGTTGCCGCCATGTCGCTCGGCGCATACGCCGCAGAGACGAACGAGACTGAGACGGCAGAACTGCCTCCAGTCGTTGTCGAGGCCTCGCGCATCGGCAAGACCCCAAACGAAATCCCAAGCACAGTCCAGGTCATCACCCGCGCAGAAATCGCGGCGAGCGGCGCAAGAGATGTCGCCGACCTGCTCCAGAAGAAGTGCGCGACGCTCGACTTCGCGCACCTCGGCGCGAACAACCCCGCGCTCGCGCAGCTCGCCCCACGCGGCTACGGCGAGAACGGCTTCGGACGTCTCCTCGTCGTCGTTGACGGCGAGCGACTCAACAGCCCCGACATGAACGCGCCCAACCTCGCGCAGATCGGCCTCGGCGCAATCGAGCGCATCGAGATTTTGCAGGGCTCGCAGAACGTCCTCCACGGCGACGTCGGATCGGCGGGAATGATCAACATCATCACCGATCCTAACGACTACGAGACACATGGGGCTATCGAGCTACACGGCGGAAGCTGGAACACCATAGGCGCAAGCGCGTCGCTTCGCGGCGGCGTCAAGGACTGGGGCACGCAGTACTGGGTCAACGGCGGCTGGGATCATTCCGACGGCTACCGCCACGACAGCGGCTTCGACTCCTACTACGCCGGCGGCGGCGTGAAGCAGAACTTCGACAACGGCTCCTACATTCGCCTCTCCGCGTTCTGGTCCGACGTCGACAGCGACCTTCCCGGCTACCTCTCGCGCGACGATTGGAAGCACCACCCGACCCATTCCGACGGCTATGGCGATTTCTACCGCCGCACGACGTACGGACTTAACGCGACCGCCTACGGAGTGATCAACGACGACAACGCCGTCCGCCTCACGCAGACGTTCTCGCGCCGCCACCTCAAGAGCCGCGGCTACGGGTACTGGTACACCGACTACGACATCTACTCCTACGAGTTCACGCCCGAGTGGATAAACACGACGAAGATCGGCGCGTTCGACAACGAGCTGATCGTCGGCGCGACTTTCCGATACGACCGCAACGATGCCGCGAACTGGGGAACCTCGTCCTACGGCTACAGCCACTCGAAGTACGAGTACGACCGCCAGACGATGGGCTTCTACGCGCAGGACACGTTCAAGATCACCGAGGACATCGCCCTCGAGGTCGGCGGACGCTACGAGCGCAGCTGGAACAAGTGCACGATGGCCGCCGATCCTCGTCGCGCCTACGACCTCACCGCGTGGGACGCCGCACTTAACTTCACACCGGTCGACGGGCTCAAGACATACGCAAAGTTCTCGAACTTCTACAGGATGCCCTTCATCGACGAGGTCGCGTACTATTCGCGCGACGACCTCCTCTCGCCCGAGCACGGCTGGCGTGCAGACGTTGGCTTCGACTGGTCGTTCCTCGAGGAATTCAACGTCGCAGGAAACGCCTACGTCTCGCGGACGAAGAACGAAATCTTCTACAATCCGCTCTTCCCCTACACGAGCTTCGGCTATCCCGGGTTCGGCGACAACGTCAACTCGCCGTCGCCCGTCATGCGCGAGGGCTTCGACCTGAGGGCAAGCTGGGAGAAGGACAAGGTCGCAGGCGTCTCGCTCGCCTACAGCTTCGTCGACGCCGAGTTTGACGGAGGCGATTTCGACGGCAATGACGTTCCGATGGTCGCCAAGTCCGTCGTCTCAGCGAACGGCCGCGTGTGGCTGTGGAACGACTGCTTCGTCTTCGGCGGCTACCGCTACAGGACCGACTGCCGTTCGACTTCAGACTTCGCGAACGAATACAAGAAGATCCCGGCCTTCGGTCTCTTCAATGTCGGCGTCCAGTACAGTCCGACATGCTTCGGCCTCGACGGGCTGACGCTCGCGTTCACGGTCGACAATCTGTTCGACAAGAACTACTGCGACTACTCGACCTACGGCACTGCCTACTGGCCTGGCGCCGGCCGCTGCTACATGTTCACGGTCCGCTACGAATTCTAGCGGACGCTCATTCCTCACTCACACACGCGCCATTAGCCCAATCGGCTATGGCGCGTTTTTCTTCGCAGCGCGGAGCTTCGGCTCGAGTTCGCGTAGCTTGGCGGCGAACGCCTCGGCAAGGACGCCATAGCCCGCGTCGTTCGGGTGGACGCCGTCGCCGATGTACGACGTCGCTGCGGCGGCCTTTGTGGCGGAATAGGCGTCAACGAGCGGAAGACCGCGCCGTTGCGCAAGTTCCCGCTGCCACGGAACGAGCTCTCCGCCGACGACGCTTTCACGGATCGAGAAGGAGTCCTTCTTGACAAACGGCGAGGCGGCAATAACGACGACCGGCGCGTTCGTGAGCGCGAGGAAGTCGTCGACGAGCTTCTCGTAGTCACGCTTCACGTCGTCCGCGTGGTCATTCCAGTTGACCGGCTTGGAGTCGTTCGTACCAAGCATGAAAAGGACGACGTCCGGGCGACTCTCGAGGGCCTTCGCCAGCTGGGGCGACTTGCGATAGCCCATGCCGCCGCGGCCGTTCCACTCCTTGCCCTCGTCGAGTGCCGTGCGGGCATTATGCCCGAAGTTGAGAACGGTCCATCCGTCGCCGAGGAGCGCTTGCAGCTGCGCGGGGTAGGCCGTCTTTTCGCGCTTGGACGCGCCGTGGCCGTAGGTGATGCTGTCGCCGACGCAGGCGACGACAAGCGGACGCTTTGCGGCGCGCTCGAGCGCTGCACGGACCTTGTCGATCTGGAAAGCCCAGACCGGGACCATGCCGGGCTCGAGTTCTTTCGTTACGCGCGGGTCGAAGCGGAACTCTCCCTTGAGGAGGAAGTCCTCGAGCTCGCGCACTTCACGGATCGTAAGCGGGTCAGGAGCGGGAATCGGCTTCGGCGCACGGAACGCGTCGGTGCGAAGCCAGACGGGATTCGTGAGCGCGCAGTGCTTCACAATCTGCTGACGCTTCTCGGCAAAGTCTGCGTCGTTCTCACCAAAGACGCGCGCGACAAGCCAGCCACCTTCCGCGTCGCCGGCAATCGTCCACGAAATGCGCCCGCCCGCGAAGTCGCGCTTCTCGGCAAGCACCTTTCCGCCGCGGCCGAGGAGCTGCACGCGCGAGAGCGTCTTCTCGCCATCGGCGGGCCACGCGAAGACTTCGACCTTGTGAGTCTTGCCGGCGCCGCTCTCGAGTTCCGCGCCCTGCAGATTACCGTCGACTTTCATGTAGAGTCCGGGACCGCTCGACATCGTGTGGTGCGCGGCGCGGAACTCCGCCTTGATCACATCAATCGTAAGCGGGCGCTTGAGGAAAGGAATCCAGTTGAAGAGCATCGTGCCCTTCTCCTCGATGCCGTGGCTCGGCGAGAGGTCGAGTTCGGAAAATCCCGGCACGCGATAGCCGAGGTCGAGAAGCGCGAACCACAGGTTCTGGTAGTCGGCGTGATACGGATCGTATCCTTGCACCGTCATGCCGTCGAGATAGCCGTCACGCATCAGCTGCGGAATCATGTCAGTCGCGATGTTCGTGACGAACGGTCCCTTGTTCTTGCCGTCCTTCGTCCACCAGCTCGTCGGGTGAGCCCAGATCGCGAGCGCGCCGTATGACCTCTGCTCGGCGACGATCGTCGCGTAGGTGCGGCGCCTCTGGTAGTCGCCAGTAAGCGCGTTGCGCTCGGCCGTGTCGTTGTCGTAGTCGGAGTACCAGCAAGGACGGTCCTGGCTGTAGTCGTGCCACGCGGGAACGGTCTGCTTGAACCCGACATACCACATGTGCCCGAAGCAAGACTTCGGCGTCTCGTTGTCGAGGTAGTAGAGAGTGCCGCCGCCGCGCGCGTTGAGCCCAGCGAGCATCGCGTTGTTTCCGGCGACATCCATCATCTCTTCCATCTGGTCGTTCTTAAGTCCGCCGAAGTAGCGGTCGCGGTCGGCGCGCTCGTTCTTTGAGTAGACGACCTGGTTGCTGATTGTCCATGGGCTCCCGACGCCGAATGCATCGACATGGTATTTCGCAGTCCACGCAAAGAGATTCGCGTCCGTCGTCTCTTCCGAGACTCCCGGTTTGCGGCAGTGGTGCGAGTGTCCAGCGACTTTCGCAAACGCAATCGGCTCGGCAGGCGAGACATCGCCGCCTTCGACAGTCCACGCTCCAAACGCCGCGCCCATCGGCACGAGTGCTGCAAATAATGCAATCGTCTTCATTGTCGTTCCTTTCAAGTTCGTTTAGAAAATTCCCTCTTCGCGCATCTCGCCGCCGCCCTTCCACTCGGGATCGGGCTTCAGGAGTTCGGCGTCAAGTCGCACACCAGACGCGACGAGTCGCTTGCGAAGCTCCTCGCCGTCGAGCGACTCGAAGGAGCCACCCTTCGCGAGAAGCGCCGCGGCAGTTCCAGCCGCCTGCCCCGAAACGCAACACGCGGGGAGACACCTGACGACATCCCACATATCGTCGGCACATGCGA
This sequence comes from Kiritimatiellia bacterium, assembly GCA_017406465.1. Classification (GTDB taxonomy): domain Bacteria; phylum Verrucomicrobiota; class Kiritimatiellia; order RFP12; family UBA1067; genus UBA1067. Next base: position 24,258 of record JAFQYM010000054.1, read on the forward strand.
TGCAGCGCCCTGCTGTCAGAAGATTTGAAACGCCCGGCACGAGAAGCTGCCCAAAGCGAAGCGGATAGACTGGACCTTTCATGCGCCAATCAGAGAAGATGCCGACGACAGCACCAGACGCACCTTCGCCCGCGACACGCGCGAGCTTGAGAAGCGTAGGATAAGTCGGAATAGAAAAGACATGAAGCGGCTCCTGCCCAAGCGCGGCGCGGCGCTTGTTCTCCTCCTCGATGTCGAGCAGGATTGCGCGACGCGACGCGATCGCGTGGCGCGAACGTTCGTCCGCATCATCGCCCGCATAGTCGCGCGCCGCTGCGGGATCAAGCTTCCTCATCGTCTTCCCCGCGCCGCACCTAAGATGTATGTGCCTTTCGCCGTCGACGACGTAGTACCAGCCGCACGGTATGTTTCCCGTGCGACCGCCGACAGTCGACGCGCCGCAAAGCCACGCAAGAGTCGCAGAGCCAGTCGCGTCGGTAAACGCGTTTGCGGCAAGCAAGATACGCTGTGCGCCGCAACGGGCGACAAGCTCCGCGATGCGAGTGCCCTCCCGGACGACATTCTCCGCCGAACAGTCGTAGAAGATGTCAACGCCAGCGTCAACAAGCGCACGCTCAAGCCCGAGCATCATGGGACCAGGATCGAACACGAGCTCGTAGCGTTTGTCCGAGAGCTCCTTCTTCGTGCCCTTCTTGTCGACCCACGCGCCGTTCGGCTTCGCGGCGGAATACTTCATCGGCAGGCGCAGCAGCTCCTCGGGAATCCCGAAAGTGACTTGCCTGCCGTAGCCATCGCAAAGCGGCATGAAGACGATGATGTGCCCTTGCGTCGAAAGTCCGCCGAGAACATTCGTGCGCTCGAGAAGGCACGTCTTCGCGCCTGCGCGCGCCGAGGCGAGAGCGGCGGCAACTCCCGCAAAGCCGCCGCCCACGACAACATGGTCGTACTTGCGGCGAGCGAAGAAGCTATGAGGGCGAACGGCGGACGATGCGCCTTGCGCTTCATCGGCAAGACCGCCGAGCGGCGCAGTCGCGCCAAGCGCGGCCGCACCAGCAAAAAATGATCGCCTGTCCACTTTCATTCGAGAATAATCGCCCTCAGCATTGCGATGTCACTATCGGTAAGGCCGCAGTCCTTCAAATACGCCTCGACCTTCTCGCGCGTGTTCGCGCCAGGATACTTGTTGATCACGTCGTAGATCTGGTTGAAGAGCGTCTCGTGGCGGAACCAGTTCCCCGCGTTCGTGAAGCCAGAACACTCCCAGTCCTTGTTCAGCTCGTCGTCGTCGACGCCCATCAACGCCTCGATGAGAAACGCGAGCGTGCCAGTGCGGTCCTGCCCGCCGATACAGTGAAAGGCGATCGGGTAGTTCTTGGGCTTGAGAAAGACATCGAAGCACTGTTTCACGAGTTCCTTGCCGCGCGGCTTCTCAAGCCCGCCGTAGGCAGTCATCGCTACATTCACCCACTTCACGCGATCTCCAAGCGGCGAGACCTTCATTCCCGCGACCTCGCCAGCGCCACGCAAATCGAGATCGGTGCGAATGCCGAGCTTGTCGAGCATTATCTTGCGCGCTGCGTCGGTGAGCCGTTCGCGCCCGCGATCGGAAGCGATAGGCACGCGGTGCCAGTCGTTCGCATCGTGTTCGCCGCGGTAGATCTTCGCCATATGGCCCGCCTGCCAGCACGGACGATTCGTGAGCGTGCCCGCGTCGAACTCGGCGCGGCACTGTGCCCATGTGAGGAAGTCGATGTCCTCTGGATTGTCGTTAAGCCCGGCCGTCCGGTAGATGAGTCCCTGACGCATGCGCTTGCCATCGAGGCCAACGCGCCCGCCGAGATCGCGCACATTCGGTATGCCGGGAACATTGATAAGCCGCGGCGCAGTCGCGTCGGTCGTGAACTTCCGCGTCGCAGTCGCGAGACGGCGACCGCCAGCGATTGCAGAAACCTCGACTTCGTATGTCGTGCCGATCTCGAGGTTGTCGAAGAAGGTATACGTCTCTCGCGCGCAGGCGAAGTCAACGGGAGCCGAGGAACCGTCCGAAAAACAGCGGCGAAGCGCGACCTCGAAGACCGGCTGAACCGTCGACATGCCGGAGAATCCGTCCCACCAGCGCCACGAGACAAGGACCGGCGTCGGCGCGTTCGGCTCCGCGGCAAGTATGCCGCGCTCGCCAGCATCCGCGAATTTCTTCACGCGCTCCGCGAGCGGCAGCGAGAGATAGTCCATCTTGCGCTTGGACATGAGCCACACGGCATCTTCGCCAGTCGGCTGGAGGATGACGAGCTCTCCTGCCGCAGCGCAAGAGACGATCAAGGAGGCGGCGGCTGCAATGACGCAGACTGTCGGTCTTTTCATCAGAGGTTTCTCCTGCCCTTGGACTCCAGATACTTTATGAGTTCGACGGGGCGGTCTGTCTGAATCATCGTCGCGCCGTTTTCAAGCGCCCAGCCCCAGCTGCCGTCGGGATCGCCCTTGAAGCCGCGCTCGTCGGTATGGCCGGCGCAGAGACTGTCCCACAGCGTGTTTATCCAGATGCGCGGGCCGCCGTCCTTCTGCATCGCCTTTAGGCGCTCCAGCACAACTACCGGCGTCTCCTTCGCGATGCAAAGCTCGTACGCGCCGGGAGCGCGCTTCTGCGCCTGCCACGCCTCGAACATCTTTATCGACTTCGCCGACGCCTCGTCAGACTTATGCTCCATCTTCCCGCTGAAGTTGAGATTGAGGATCGGCATGTAGTAGAACGTGCCGTCCTCAACGCCGGCCCAATGCTCCTTCATCGCCCTCTTGAGATCGTTGGGCATGAAGTAGCCCTTGAGGATGACCTCCTTCTCCATACCGAGCTTCTTCACGTATTCCGCGATGCCGTGCGGGTCGCGCGGAAACTTGTCGAGGTTGACTAGTATCTTGCCTTTCGTGAGGGCGAGCGCCTCCCTGAGCGTGAGGATCTTGTAGTCGGTCAGCTCCTTTCCGTTGGAGCTCTTGAGCCGATACTGGCCGATCTCCTCGAGAGTAAGGTCTGACGACTTGCCCTTGCCGTTGGAGACACGATCGAGCGTGCCGTCGTGGAGAAGGACGTATTCACCGTCCTTTGTGGCCGAGACGTCGAGTTCGACGATGTCCGCACCCTTCGCGATCGATCCCTCGATGGCTCCGACCGAATTCTCCGGCGCGCTGCGCCAGTCGCCACGGTGCATCGTTACGAACACGTAGTCGCGATCTGCGCTGTCGAGCTTGGCGCGTATCTTTTCGGCACGGGTCTGCTCTGCGCCGCACGACGAAGACGCGAGCGCGGCCGTCGCGAGAACGCATGTCAATGATCTAAGCAATGTAGTTTTCATTTTTATTCTCCTTTGGAAATTCATTCGACGACGACTTCAATCGGACGCGTCGACTTTACGCTCAGGACCGGCTTTTCGTCGGCAGACTTGCGCTGTTCGCAAATGAGCGAGACGACGTTGCCGTCGGGAAGCGTCAGGTTCTCCATGCCGTGGCGCTCAAGAAGGCGAACCTTCCATGTCACCTTCCCGGGCGTGAAATCCATCCCGAACACGTCGCGGATGAGCATCGCGATCGGCGTCACGCCCGAGAAGCCGACGAAGTCGCGGCGGACCAGCTGGCCGTAGAGCTTACCGGGCGCAAGGAGCTCGGGGTCGTAGCTCTCCCAGATCGTCCCGGTGTCGGCGTGGACGCGCGCCACCGCCGCGACGTGGCGACACGCGAGACGGTGCGCGACATCTGAAAGCCCGCACGCATCGAGTCCCCTCACCGCCATCCAGTCGGTGATGCACCACACTCCTCCGCGCCAGTAGTTGCCGCCGTCCGGCTCGTAGCCGAAGTCGCCCTTCGCGAGCGAGCGCGTGCCGCACGGCGCGGCGAAGGTCGCGGGATCCTCGAGCGCGGCGGCGAGGCGGCGCGCGCGGGCAGGCGGCGCAATGCCGGCGAGAAGCGCCCAGAACGCGCCAATGTGACGCGCCTTCCCGCGAGAGCCGTCGCGGTTGAGGTCGTGGTAGAGACCGGTTTCCTCGTTCCACATGCGCTCGTTAGCAAGGCGCGTCAAGGCGATGATCTCGGCTTCGAGGTTCGCGTCGCGCGGCAGATCTGCCGCGGCGGCGATTGCGAGAAGGCACTTAGCGTTGAAGACTTGCTGAAAGGTGACGTCGACCCAAGAGATGAAGCCGTGGTGGAACTCGGCCGAGTAGCGCTTCGTGTCGAAGCGCGGGATGTTGTCCATTCCGCAGCCCCAGCCAGAGCTCATGTAGGTGCCGTCCTTCCACGTGCGGTTGCGGCGAATCCACTCGTGGTAGGCGAGAAGTACTGGATAGACGCGGCGAAGACGAGACTTGTCGCCGGAGTAGCGGAACCACTCGAGCTCGGCCCACGCGAAGATGTTGCCACCGATGGACGAGAGGTCGCTGCGCTCGAACTGGCTGCGCCCGTCGTAGATGCCGAGCTGTCGCGGGATAAAGCCGTCGGAATCCTGCGCCGCGTAGAAGTTGTCAAGCTGGCAGATGAAGGGAAAGACGTTCGACGCATACTGGCCGAACATCGTGATGAAGCACGAACCCCAGACGAAGACGCTCTTCCCGAACGGTGTATAGACGTAGTTGCGCTTGAAGTTCGTTCCCTTCTCGGGTTTGTGAAGCTTTTCGCCTACCATGCGCCACGCATCCGCGAACGCGGCGACCTCGCGCGGATGACCGTCCCAAACAGCGCGTGGCACGCGCGTCTTCCACGCTTCGGCGTCTGGCAACGCCTTGTCCTCGACCGCCTCGCCCACGAAGGTGTTGTCCTTGAAGAGCGGAGAAGGACCATAGGTCCTGAAGAACTGGTGTTCCCGCGTCGCGGGGTCTTCATCCGCAAACGCCCACGCCGCGGCAAGGGCAAGCAGCAGACACGTAGTCTTCGTCTTCATGCCGTCAATGATACCATAAGAACATGGCAAAGGCAAGGTCGCGGCGGCTCAAGAAGCCGACTTCGCTCGGCGCGAGTAGATGACGTAGAGCGCGAGATCGGTGGAGACGAGGGCAATGTCGGCGAGATAGACGGCGCACAGCCAGAGCTTCGTCCCTTCGACAACGTGCGCGGCAATTCCGCAAAGATAGCCAACGATCACGATGACCATGAAGTGCGGCGACTTCCCGTCGACGCGCTTCGCCTTGTATGTGCGCCAGATCGCAAACGGCCACGAGAAGCCGAAGGCGAACAGCATCGCGAACTCGAGTATTTCAGCAGTCATATTCTTTAATCCGGTAGGTTTGACTCAAGATAAGGATCATCATTCTGGAATATACAAAATTCCTGCATCAATGTATTCTTGCACTTTCTCCTGTGCATCTGGAGCCATTATAGACATCCAGCGATTGGTATCTCCGTCAACTTGAATCAATTTGTGAAGCAGATTCGTAACCGCTGGATCTGTGTTACGGTAATACAACTGATCGACAAGTCCTGGCTTTGTCGAATAGGCCTCAAACCATGCAACTTCATTGCTCGATATATTCCCAGCAAGACATTCATCAACGACCTTGTTAAAGAACGGCAAATGGAAATCCCATCCGTACTGAAATCCTGCGGCAAGCAACAGATATCGCTCCGTTTGATTTGTGGCAATGTTGCCAATATGTTCAATGACATTCTGCCAATCATTCGAAACAATGCGAGCCAACACCTGATAGCTTGGGTGTCTGCAAACGCTTTGTCCACCAATTTCCCCTTCGGTGAATACGCGAAGTGTTTTTTGGTTTAAATTGGTTGTCGCTGTATCAACAGCCGCTCTAAGCGACTCGAATTCGGCCATCGCCGAACAAGCCGCGCAAACAGCAAATATCGCCAAAACATTTCTCTTCATTTTTTGCATTCCTTTCATTCACTATGGGCACCATATTTGTGAAAACCGGAAGATCCGTCCAGCCAATCTTCGTATTGTCGATTAACAAAGTGCCGTCCAGCTGCTATCGCACTTCCGTCAAAATCTATTATTCCACAATGGCCGCTTCCAATCGAGGCGGGATGCCCTACCACATATCCAGGTTGTAAGTAAACACTTCTCCCAAGAAACTGCCATCCTGTTATTCCCGTGCCATTCGCCCAATCATTTGCGACAGGAGGGTATGTGTTAAAAAAGTGGCTATTGTGAGGAACTTGCAATCCGGCACGCATTATTGAATGGGCAACAAATATATTACACTTCCATGATCCTTCAGGCATTCCTGAGAAGTCATATTGAGAGGACACGCTTGATGCTCGTGAGTATTGACGTGATCCAATATATGCAAGCGCATGGTTTCGCAAATCAATTTGCCACTGGCAATCTGCTACTCCCAGCATCTTAAGATCGCCAGCTTCTTTGAGTCCAAATGGGTCAACAAGATCTCCATCATCCCAAATATAAAATCTTTCATCAACACCGCCGGCCGCTACGGATGCGAGTGCGCGAACCTGATAAATGCCGCCCAACGACGGCGTAAATACGACAGACGCCCCGTGATGGTTGTATTCGGCAAGCTGCCATTCATCATAGCTCCCGTCCGACTTCAACCGCCGCGTATGCCAAGTTGTCGAGAGAAAAGGCCCAGACCCAGCTGGTTCACAGTCGAGAAGCATCGCTACCGGCGTGTTCGTAAGCACAACAAGCCCGTCTGCAGGAGCAGATGGCAGAAGCACGTCACCGACCCGCACGACGGTCGTTGCCTTCTCCACTGCGTTCGTGGCGTCGCCGCCGCAGAACTCCATCCTGAACACAACATCGCCAAATGCAGCACTTGTTCCCACTCCCTCCAGCGTTGCTGCAACGGAATACGAGTCGTCGACCGTCCACTCTCCCACCAGTCCAGGTGCAAGAACCTTGTCCGCTCTTGAGACGCAGGACACACGAACAATGCCGCTCGTAGGTGCATCAGACGAGAAAGCCCATCCCACTGCCGCAATCTTCGCCGCACTAACCTCATTGCTGTTGAGCAGAACTGCATCCGGCAGGTCCAGCGACAAATGCACCTGTGGCGTGGAGTTCGTGCCGTAGGTAAAGCCGTCGAGGTAGGAATTGAGCTCGTGGTCGCCAATCGTCGCCGTAACTGAAACGCTCGCCTGCGCCCAGCTCGGCATCGAGTCAACAGTTATCTGCGTCGTCTGCGCGCTCGGAGAATGGACAGTCAAGCCGTCAGAGGCTGTCCAAAGATATGAAGCGACCGGCAGCTGACGACAGTCGGCAAAGTTGGCGGTGAATGTTTGCGTTTCGTCATCCGGCCCGATATGCGACACGTCTGGCGAGCCGAAGAAGAACGGGAGCCACCACACGCGGCCGAATGCATATTCCGTCTGCGGCTCGTTCCCATACCCGCCATCGACGGTCCATGTGTGCGTCGCGTCGCCGGGCGAAGAGCGCTGCCCCCCACGCACGACGCCCCGCGTCTGCGGCACGTCGTCGACTGCGGAATATGAAACATTCGTCATAAAAGGAATTATACCATATTCGTAATCAATCCCCTTCTCCAAAAGAAAAACGTATTCACCAGCATTGGTGACCGCGACCGACAAGTCGCCGACAACGAGCTGAACTGTTTCTGGGGGATCGCCAGGTATCGTTACCGTGAATTTGTAGAGCCCGTTCGTCAGCCCTTCGCCCACCTGCGCGTCGACCCACTGAGAATAGCCGACGGCAAGAATCTCAGTCGCGTTGGTGAAGTTCGCCGCCACCCATTCATCGTCCTGCCCGAAGCCGTTGTGTGGAAACGGGAGCTCACGCGGCAGATATGCCGCGATGCCGTTGGTCGTAACACACACGCTGCCATCGCGAAACAGTTCAAGCGTGGCAGTGACAAGGTTGTTCGTATCGCGGTTGATCGCCGCGTCATTCCAGACAAAGCGATAGGAGTTTGACGGCGTGAACTCGTAGCCGAATGTCGTGAGTCCGCGCACGATCTCGAACGGCAAGCCAGCCGACGCGACGGCGTTTGTGTCAAATGGCGTCGGCCAGATCTGTCCGCACGAAACGACCTCAACGCCGGAAAGATGGTTCGTGCCCCATGGAAACACCCAGCCGTCATCGAACGGAAGCCAAAACGAATCCTTCCACGCGCCGCGAATGTTCCAATTCGCTGCCTTTTTCTCGGCGAATCTTTGTTGGGGAGGTGTTGTTTGGACAGGTATGTTGTTTTGGACAGGATTAACAAGATTTACAAGATTACCCACCCCCACAAATCCTGTCAATCCTGTCTTAAAAACGCCGTTAGTCTTGTCTCCTCCAACGAGAACGCCAATCATAAGAAACGAGCAGACGGCGACGCAGGACAGCGGGGGCATCGAGCGCCAAAGAGAAAGCAGCCTTTCGCCGACGATGATGGCAACGCGCGAGCGCAGGACAACTATAGCAAGCGAAACTGCGAGGCCGCACAGGGCGAGGCGCATGACGATCTGGGCGAACAGCTCTTTCATGTCACCGACACGTCCAGTTCAATCGACAGGTTCCAGATATTATCGCCCCGCGCACCCGCCGAGAATACGACGTTTGTCTCCGCCTCCGCAAGTGGTCGCACCGGTTCAGGCAGAGCGTCAACGGATAACCGTGCCGCGGCAAGAACCGTCGCGGCACAGACCATGCACAGCACTGTCGCAATATATTTCATCTGCTTTCTCCGATATTATACCATTTCGCGCGGCACATCTGCCGCGCGAAACAGTAGGTATAATTGCATCGCGGCAAAACGCCTTAAGGCATATCGACATCGATCGTGAAGAAGCGGAAGTCGGGGTTGCCGTTTTCGGGAACCTCCTTCCATTCCGCATCCGTCAACTTCTCCTTGCCAAGCGTCCTGACACGGGCCGCGAACGAATTGCCCGAGCCGTCTTCCGTGTGGTTGAGTTTGATTACGGGCTTCCCGTCCTCCATCTTGAAGTCGATGATCTTCAAGTCGTCGTTCGGATCTTCTGGGTCTATGCCGAGCGCATAGCATTTTTCAACCGTCATAGTCCCACACGCCGCGGTTAACCCCGCTGCCACAATAACATCTCCAGCCGCAGCCGAAACGATCGATGGATGACATTCGAATAGCCACTCTTTCACGCCACCCCACCAACTCTTGTAATCCATCCATCCTTTTGCGATGTCTGACAAGTCACTCACACCTGCGCCATTAAATGCTTTGACAGCAAAAGAAACGGGACTGTTTTCGTCTCTGCCCTTGAAACTATAACTGTATTCTTTTTCCATTGTTTCAGCAGTAAGCCAACGGTCATATTGCTCGAACGCAGGTTGTCCCCAAATGCAACCGGTCCAGTACTCTCCATCTCCCACGCGAAAGAATACGGCATACCCAGCTGCATCTGGAACAGGATTCCAACTTACACCAACTCGGGTGTTACACAGGCCTTGTGATGCAACCACGCCCTGAGGCGGGGCAGGAGCCCGTATAGTTGCGCTATGCGAACCACATCTACCTGCCATGACGCGAGAAAGAATAGTGCTATTTTCTATATTTACTTCCTTAGAATATGATTCATGATCAAAAACGATTCCACTAAATACGGCATCATATCTTGACTTTGTGTATTGGGCGAGTTCCAAGAATGTCAACGAATTACCTGTGCCTGCCCATCCCTTGTCCCAGCCGTAGTCCAGCATGAAAATATTAAAAGTCCCATATGAAGACTCCTCAACTCTTGCCGCAGATGTGAACCACGCCACATTCGGTGAACACCGAGCTAATCCGTTGTCAAGATACCATTTTGTCCTGTCAAAGTCCAGGCTGGGGTTGTCATACATCGCCACAGAATGACAGGCATCCACAATGCCAACCACGGCTATGCCCTTATTCGCCGCGTCCAGACGTGCAATATCAGATGCCAAGGCCATATCTTCGTAAAGCCCATCATAGAAAGCCAAAACTGCGGCGCCGCGGTTCTTTGAAACCCCGCCATGAGTAGAGAAATAAAACACACATATATCGCCCGCCACCGTCCTCATAGCCATATCGGCAAAAGCATTGCTTACTGCATTTGTCTTTGCTTCGCTGTTAACAAGTGTTGTTATGTTTGTGTTGTTAAAAGAGCCTTGCTCAACGGCAAGTCGTCTGAACTTTCTCGCATTACCTGCGCCCCCAACATCAGCCAACTTTTCCTTGTATGCCGAAGACGCCCATCTGCTTAAGCCCACAAATATTCCATACTTATTCCTCGTCACACACTCTGCCGATGCTCGGCCCGTCTCGTCCTTGACGCGATATTTCACAGGCGAGATGCCACCGAGACGCGACGAAAAGGCCGTATCGATTAAACTCGCGGTTGCAGATGCGCTCTGCACACTGGAAACATCCTTCCATGTGCCCGTGCCCTCATCATAATACTGGAGCATATATGTATGGGTTATGCCACTCGTATCTGCATCCGTGCATCGCAGCGTAATCGATCCGCTCGACCAGTCCGCAGATTCAGCGACCAATGTCGGCGGCGGCAGAGGAGCCTGCACCACCTCGAACACGGCAGTCAGCGTCTCGCCGCCGCATGTATGCGTAAGCGTGTGCGTGCCGGGCGTGGCCTGCGCCGCGTTCCAGACGACATCGCCCGACGCTGGCGCATTCGCCTCTTTGACCGCCACGCCATCTAAGGCCACGCTCACAGAATCGCCATTGTTCCACACCGTTGAATAGGCAATCGTCTCGACCGCCCGCGCGGTGCGCGGCCCGTCCATCGTGTCAAGCCGGAACTCCGCCGACTCGC